>NZ_JBIAZE010000023.1:0-136328 GCF_042898825.1 Streptomyces sp. NPDC000345 | reverse complement strand
ACGGCCCTGCCGGTGGTCTCGTCGGCGATCATGTATGACGCCTGGGAGAGGCAGTCGAGGTAGTACTGGGTGAAGAACATGGGTGGTTGACCTCCGTGTCGGACGAGAAGCATGTCCGCCTGGGGCGAGGGCGAGGGAGGCCGGCCCGGGTCGGGGGAGCCCGGGCCGGCCGGTCAGAGGCGGCCGGTGAGCATGCCGTGCCAGTACACCGGCGGCAGCCCGTACCGCTTGAACAGCCACATCGTGCGCCGCTCCTTGAAGGGGTCGAGCGGCCGGAACGTGGGTGTGGGGCGCAGGTCGTAGTCGAACTCGGCGAGCAGCATCCGGTCGCGCGCGGTCACCAGCGGACAGGAGGTGTAACCGTCGTACCGGTGCGACGGGGACCGGCCGTTCATGACGTCGAGCAGATTTCCGGCCACCACCGGGGCCTGCTTGCGGATCGCGGCACCGGTCTTGGAGGTGGGCAGGTTCGCGACGTCGCCGACGGCGAAGACGCTTTCGTGGTGCGGGTGCTGGAGGGTGTGCCGGTCGGCGGCGATGAATCCCTGGGCGCTCGCGGGGTCGGCCAGCGGGCTCGCCTTGACCCAGTCGGGCGCGCTCTGCGGCGGCACGGCGTGCAGGAGGTCGTAGCCGATGGTCTCCTCCGTGCCGGTCGCGTGGTCGGTGACGGTGATCTCGCGGGCGTCGCCGTCGACGGCGGTCATCTCCGAGCGCAGACGCACCTCGATGCCGTATCGGGCGGCCACCTTCTCCAGGACCTGTGACCACGCGGGCACCTTGAACAGGGCCGCGTCGGGGATGACGAGAACGATCCGGATGTCACCGAGGACCTTCTGCCTGCGCCAGTGGTCGGCCGCCAGGTAGGCGATCTTCTGCGGGGCGCCGCCGCACTTCAGCGGGGTGGCGGGATGGGTGAAGACGGCGGTGCCGGAGCGCATCCCTCTGATCAGCTCCCAGGTGCGCGGGGCGTACTCGGGCGCGTAGTTGCTGCTCACCCTGCCGTGTCCGACGGCCTCGGCCAGGCCCGGCACACCGTCCCAGTCGAGTTGGAGACCGGGCGCCATGACCAGGTGCTCGTAGGGGAGTTCGGCACCGCCGGACAAGGTCACCGTGCGTTCCTCGGGGTCGACGGCCACGGCGCGGCCTCGCAGCCACCGCACCCCGTCGGGTATGACGGAACCCTGGGGGCGGCGTGTGGTGCGCAGGGGTGCCTGGCCCCCGCCGACAAGGGTCCACAGGGGCTGGTACCAGTGGGTGTCGGACGGTTCGACCAGGGTGATGTCGGTGACGCCGGCGCGGCGCAGGCGGGCGGCGACGCTGACGCCGGCGCTGCCGCCGCCGACGACGACGACGCGGTGGCGGCCCGGAGCCGGCGCGAGAGAGCCGGGCGCCTCCTGCGGTGTTCGACGAGCCACTTGATTGCCTCCTCAATTACCCCAGGGGGTATCTTGGAGCGAGGCTACGGCGGCCGCGAGACGCACGTCAAATACCCCAGGGGGTATTTGCCTCCCAGGCAAAGCGCGGTCAATCCCCCCACCCTCCAAGGGAGACGGGGTTCAGAAGAAGCTGAGAACTTCCTGTGCAAGGCTGACGCGCCCACCGGCCGGCACGGGCGACCGTGCGAGCGCCGATTCCTCAGTTCCGCCTTCTGAAGGAAGATTCGATGAGCCTCACCGTGGTCAACGGTCTGCCCGCACACATCCTGATCGTGCATTTCGTCATCGTGCTCGTTCCCCTGAGCGCGCTCGCGGTCGTGGCCGGCGCGCTGTGGCCGGGTGCCGCCAGACGGATGGGGATCGTGCTGCCCGTGCTGGCCCTGGTGGCGCTGGCGAGCGTCCCCCTGGCCGCGGAGGCCGGCGAGTGGCTGGAGGAGCACGTCGACAGCAACGCCCTGGTGCGCCGGCACGCCGCACTCGGCGACGGGCTGCTTCCCTGGGCCGCGGGCCTCTTCGTGCTGGCGACGGTGATCTGGTGGACTACCCGCGGGCGGGCCGCGACGGAGGCGGCCCCCGGGAAGCGGTCCCGGTCCACCGCGTCGCGGTCCGCGACGGTCGTGCGCGTCGTGGCGGCGGTGCTGTCCCTCGTGGTCGCCGCGGGTGCCGTCGTGGACGTGTACCGGATCGGCGACTCCGGAGCGAAGGCCGCCTGGCAGGACGGTTTCTCCAAGACCGCCACCGGTGACGGGGACGACAACGGCTGACGCCGCCGGCCCGGCCGCCGCGGACGCCGGTGTCGAGCACGTCGAGCGCGTCGACGGCGGCGAGCTCGCCGGCAGCCGGGTGACCAGGGCGAAGGCGGCCGGAGGTGCCCTGCCTCACCCGGGAACACGGCTCCCCGCGCATCCCTGCCGGCTGGCGGCCGTGACCGGCCACCGACTACGTTCGCAAGGAGGACACCTGGGTCTGCTGCGCACCGAGGCCACCACCTGGTGACCGAGATCGTCCGGAGGCGGATGTGACAGTGAACCGGCTGGGCCTGGTCGTGCACGGCGGCCGTCCGGAGGCCGTGGCAGCGGCCGGACTGGTCCGCGCGTGGTGCGGGGAGCACGCCGTGCACTGCTCGGACATCGACGTCTGGCAGGGCGGCGGGCGGCGCGCCGCCCGTGCGGAGCTCGAGGCGGCGGGTGACCCCGACCTCGTGGTGACCCTGGGCGGCGACGGGACCTTCCTGCGCGGCGCCCGGCTGGCCGCCGCGAACGACGCCCTGGTCCTGGGTGTCGACCTGGGCCGGGTGGGCTTTCTGACGGAGGTGTCGGCCGCCGCGGTGCGGGCGGCGCTGGACGCGGTGCGGGAGGACCGGTTCGAGGTCGACCCCCGCATGCTGCTCGCCCTGCGCGCCTCGCGCCGGCTGGAGGTGCCGTCGGGCATGGAGTCCCTCATCGAGTACGGCCGGGGGCCCCTGCTGCCGCCGCCGCAGGTGCGCCAGGACTGCGAGGCCGACAAGGACTGGGGCATTCCCCTGGACGTGACGGCGCTCAACGACGTGGTGGTGGAGAAGCTGGTCCGGGACCGGCAGGTGTCGGTCGGGGTCTACATCTCCGGCCGGCTCCTCGCCTCCTACTCGGCCGACGCGCTGCTCGTGGCCACGCCGACCGGCTCGACGGCCTACAGCTTCGCGGCGGGCGGGCCCGTCGTCTCGCCCCGTGCGGAGGCCCTCGTCTTCACGGCGGTCGCCCCGCACATGGCCTTCGACCGCTCGGTCGTCACCGCCCCCGACGAGCCCGTCGGGCTGCGTCTCCTGGAACGGTCGGGTCCGGCCGCGGTCAGCATCGACGGCCAGCTGCGCGGCGTGCTCGACCCGGGGGACTGGGTCGGCGTGTACGCCGCCCCGCGCCGCCTGCGGGCCGTCCGGCTGAGCCCGATGGACTTCTACGGCCGGCTGCGCGAGCGGATGAACCTGACCGACGCCCCGGCCGCGATCGCCGACGGTTCCCCCGCCCCGCTGTGGTCGGTCACCACGCCGCCGCCGGGGGACCTCGCCCATCTGTCCCTGCTGACGGCCCCGGACGGTTCCTGACCGGCCGAGTCCGCTCGCCCGGGCGAGCGCCGGTCACGCGCGGGCGGCCGGTGTCAGCGCCGGTGTTCCCGCCGGGAACCGTCCTCCTCCGGTGCCCCTGGCCTTAGCCTTGCGCATCGGGCTTGTAGTCCTGGACGAGGAGACCGAGCAGCACCTCGTCCAGGAACTCGCCCATCACCCAGGCGGAGGAGCGCAGCACGCCCTCGCGGACGAAGCCGTTGCGCTCGGCCGAGCGCAGCATCGCGGCGTTGTCCGACAGCGTCTCGATCTGCAGCCGCTGCAGGCCGCGCACGACGAAACCGTAGTGGCACAGCACCGCGACCACATCGCTGCCGTAGCCCTTGCCGCGGGAGGACGACAGCAGCCCCAGCCCGATGTGCGCGGAGCGGTTGTGGTTGTCGATGTCCCACAGCGTCGCGGTGCCGACCAGTTCTCCGCCGTCCAACTCCACGACGGAGAACGGGACGTGCTGCTGCTCCGTGTCGTCCACCGCGAACTGCGAGTCCTTCGAGCCGGGTGTGATCGGCCGCCAGGGCCGGCCCGCGGCCCGCGAGTGGGTGACCACGTCGTCGTGGAGGTGGGCCTGAAGGATCGGGATGTCGTCCTCGTGCCGGGCCCTGAGCCCGACCTTGCTGCCTTTGAGCATGCAAGCTTCCTATCCGACCGTTCGGCCGGTGGCAAACCAATAAGCGAGCGGAGCCGACCGGGCCGGGTACTGCGCGGCGCTGTACCGACAGGGACCGTCGAGGTCCGTACGGCCCTTCACCGGGGGCTGTCCGACGGCGCCGCCGGCCGTCGTCACCCGTCTGGACAACGCCGTGGAGCGGCCTTCCGCCCGGCACGCCACGGGGTGAGGCACGGCGGACCGAGTGCGGACGCGGTCAGGCGGGCTGCCACAGCTCGACCCGGTTGCCCTCCGGGTCGGTGACCCAGCCGAATCGGCCGACACCCTCCATGTCCTGCGTTTCCTCGGCCACGTCCGCTCCCTCGGAGCGCAGTTGCGCGAGCATCGCGTCCAGGTCGCGGACCCGGAAGTTGAGCATGGTGTGCTGGGCGCGGGACCCGAAGTAGTCGGTCTCGGACGCGAACGTCGCGAACACCGTCGGCCCTTCTTGCGGATGCCACAGGCCGTCTTCATCCAGGTCCAGGCCCAGGCGATCGCGGTACCACGCTCTCAGGGCCGCCGGGTCGGTGGCCCGCAGGAAGTATCCGCCGATTCCCAGCACACGTTCCATGCCGTCATCCTGCCAGGCCCGCGGTCTGCCGCACTGCCGCCACACCCTCTCGCCGGCTTCCGGCCCTGCGGGGCGGGAGAGGTACGGATCAGCGCGTCCTTCCCCGGGGTTTCAGCGGCGTGGGCGGCAGTTCCGGCGCGGGCAGCGGAGCCCCGTCGTAGCCCCGCACCTCGCCGAACCGCGTGCCCGTCATCCAGTCCTGGCGGGCCTGTTCGATCTCGGCCTGGGTCCGGCCGACGAAGTTCCACCACATGATCAGCTCCTCCTCGAACGGCTCACCGCCGAGGAGCATGAGGCCGGCGTCGGACTCGGCCCGCAGCGGCAGTTCGGTGCGGCCGCAGCCGAGGTAGAGCATCGAGCCCGGCAGCACCGGCACTCCGTCGACGTGCACCTCGCCGGACATCGACAGCACGCCGTACTCGAAGTCGGGCACGAGCGGCAGCCGTACGTCCGTCCCGTGGGCGAGGGCGAGGTCGGCGCCCACGATCGGGGTGTACGCCGTTCCGGGGGAGCGCGAGCCGTCGAGGTCGCCCAGGATCAGGGTCGCCGTGAGGCCGGGAGCGGTGACCGTCGGCAGTTCGGCGTGGTGTTCGAAGCGGGGCTCGGTGTGGCGGTGGGTGTCCGGCAGCGCGACCCAGAGCTGGGCGCCGTGCAGGAACCGGGCGTGCGCCCTGGGGCTCTCCTCGGAGTGGCTGATCGCGCGCCCCGAGGTCATCAGCCCCAGTTCCCGGGGCCGGATGGTCTGCCGGCTGCCCGTCGAGTCGCGGTGCAGCACCTCGCCCTCGTGCAGCCAGCTGACGGTCTGCAGGCCCATGTGGGGGTGCGGCGGGACCTGCATTCCGGGTTCGTCGGCGATGTCGTCGGGGCCGTAGTGGTCGACGAAGGCCCAGGCACCGATCATGCGCCGGCCCAGGTTCGGCAGCAGCCGGCGCACCTCGGTCGACTCGCCGAGCTTCACCTTCCGGGGGCTCAGCAGCTCGCGGACGGGCTCGGCGACGACGAATCCGCGCCCGCCGCACAGGCTCGGCACGGGCGCACGGTCAAGGTTGCTCATGCGGTCAACCTAGCGGTCGGGCGCGCCGGGTGGGCCGACCGGGGGCCCGGGCTTCAGTCGTTCAGCGTCGCCGCGAGTTCCCGGCCGGCCGCGACGATCTCGCTGTCGCGGTCCCTGAGGACGTCCTGCAGAAGGCCGCGCTGGGCGCGGACGGCGCGGCGGGCCTCGCGCTCCCAGGTCACATGGTTGCCCGGGTGACGCAGCAGCTTGGGGTACGCCTCGGCCGTGGTCTCCCACTGGCGGGCGTCCGCGATGCTCTTCAGCAGCCGCAGTATGTCCGCGCGGCAGGTGACCTGCGGGAGCCGTACCAGCTCCCAGAGGAAGGGGACCGTCGCGGCGGTCGCCTGGTCCACGACGAAGCCGTAGCGGCAGATACGGCGCCGCAGTTGGCCGAGCGCGGTCCTCGCGGTGTCGGCGTCGCCCAGGGCGACGGCGGTGAGCAGGGCGGGGATGCCGGCCGCGGATCCGGTGGCGTCCTGGATCTCGGGCCACGGGACGTGTCCCAGGTCCTTCAGGGGCGGGGTGCTCTTCGTGGCGGTCATGTCAAAGGGGCGGTGCGAGTCGGCAGCATGGCCCAGACGGTCTTGCCCACGGGGGACCGGCGGGTCCAGCCCCAGTGCTCGGAGAGGGCGTCGACGATGTGCAGTCCGCGGCCGTGCTCCAGCAGGTCGTCGCCGCTGTGCGGACAGAGGGGCGGGCTGTCGCTGGGGTCGGTGACGGCGCACATCAGGTGCGCGCGGCGCAGGGTCAGTCTGAGCCGCACGTCGAACTGGTCCGTCGAGGGGTCCGGAAGGCCGTGCAGCACCGCGTTGGCGGCGAGTTCGGTGACCACGGTGACCGCGTCGTCCACGCAGTGCTCCAGCGACCAGGCGTCGAGGGCGCGGTGGGTGAAGTCCCGTGCCTCGGCGAATCCCTCCCGGCTGCCCTTGAGGTGCAGGATTGCGGTTCTGGACGAGTCGCGAACGGACTCGTGGCTCCGGAACTGCGCAGGTGCTGACACGGGGCATCTCCCTGAGGCGAGGTCAGGACGGCGGGCCGGAAGTGCGTTTGACGGCATGGTTATTATCCACGCTGACGATGTCCTCGTGCAATTTCACGGGAAATTGCGCGTAAGAGCGAGGAGAGTTGCCGTGTCGTCAGTACCGAACGCAGTGCCGGAGTCCGTGCCGGGTCCAGTGCCGAACGGAGTGCGGGCGAGCTCGCTGGGCGTCCGCTGGGTCAAGAGCAGTCACAGCAACGCGGAGGGCAACTGCGTCGAGGTCGCGGCGCTGGGCGGGGGAGGTGTGGCGATGCGCAACTCCCGCGACCCCGAAGGGCCGGCCCTGGTCTACACGCCGGCCGAGGTGGCGGCGTTCCTGGCCGGGGCGAAGGACGGCGAGTTCGACCACCTGCTGTGAGGGTGTCGTCCGGCACGCCGCACGGTTCAATTCCCGTGCTCCATAGGGTTGCAGGCCGGAGGATGCGATAATGGGCTCTGTCGTCCGCCGGTCCGTGGGGAGTCACAGGATGTCTGCCGAGTCACCTCGAGTCTCCCGCCTCGAACCGTATCTGAACCGGGCCGAGCCCGCCCCGACCTTGCTCAAGATGCTGGTCGGGGTCCAGCTCGCCGGTATGCGGGAGGACGCCGGCCTCGCCCAGGACCAGGCCGCGCGTGCCGTGCGCTTCAGTCCGGCGAAGCTGTCGCGCATCGAGGCGGGCAAGGGACGCCGTCCCCCGACGGAGGCGGACGTCCGCGCGCTCCTGACGCTGTACGGCGCGGACGAGCACGAGGCCTCCGTGCTGCTGCGGTTGCTGCGGCAGGCGGGTGAGCCGGGCTGGTGGCAGCGGTACGACAAACGGCTGATGCCCGAGTGGTTCGACCGGCTGGTCGGACTTCAGGAGGCGGCGACCGCGATCCGTACGTTCGAGATCCAGTACGTGCCGGGCCTGTTGCAGACCCCCGCCTACACCCGCGCGGTCGTGGAACGCGGGCTGCCCTCGGCCTCGGCCCGCGAGGTGGAGCGCCGGGTGGAGCTGCGGACCCGGCGAGCCCAACTGCTGCACCGCGCCGACGCCCCACGGGTGTGGGCGATCCTCGACGAGTCGGTGCTCCTGCGCGTCCTGGGCGGCCGCGAGGTGATGAGGGAACAGCTCGAGCACCTCGTGGAGCTGGCCCGGCTGCCCCATATCACCGTGCAGATCGTCCCGTTGGACGTCACACACGCCTCCGCGCCGGCCATACCCGTCACCTACCTGCGCTTCGGTGGCGCCGATCTGCCCGACGTCGTCTATCTGGAGCAGATCAGGAGCGCGACGTTCCTGGAGGACCGGGACGAGACGGAGGAGTACCGGGTCGCCCTGGACCGGCTGGCCGACCAGGCGCTCCAGCCGCGCGAGTCCCTCGGGCTGATCGAAGGGACCATACGGCAGCGGTACGCCTGACGGCCGGGCCGGGCCGGTGTGACCCGGGCCGGCCCGGTGGGTCAGCGCAGCCGGCCGACGCCGCCGAACTCGATCCACTCCTGCGTCAGCTGGCGAGGGGCGACCTCGCTGTCGGGCCGCCAGGTGGATACCTCCACCAGTCCCGGTTCGAGGATCTCCAGCCCCTCGAACCACTCGGCGACGTCCTTCTCCTCCCGCACCCGGCCCCAGTGCCCCTGGGTGGCCTGGTCCATGAAGTCGGTGACGAACTCCCGTACCTTCGGGTCCTCGCTGACCAGCTGGCACATCACCAGGAAGCTGCCGGGGGCGAGGCGTTCGGCCACCCGGCGCACCACGGCGGGCGGGCCGTCTGCCTCGCTGTCGGGGATGCAGTGGAAGACCGAGTTGAACAGCACGGCCACCGGCTGGGAGAAGTCGATGAGCCGCTCGGTGTCGGGGTGGGTGAAGATGGCCTCGGTCTCGCGCAGGTCGGCGTGGATGACCGTGGTGCGCTCGTCCTGCTCCAGCAGCGCACGGCCGTGGACCAGGACCATCGGGTCGTTGTCGACGTAGACGACGCGGGCGCTGGGGTCGACGCGCTGGGCGACCTGGTGGACGTTGTCCTGGGTGGGCAGGCCGGAGCCGTGGTCCAGGAACTGCCGGATGCCGAAGTCCTGGGTCAGGGTCTGCACGACCCGTTGCAGGAAGCGCCGGTTGTTCAGTGCGAGGGCCCGGGTGCTGGGGACGACCTTGTCGAGCTCCTCGCAGGCGGCCCGGTCGGCCGCGTAGTTGTCCTTGCCGCCCAGATAGTGGTCGTACATGCGCGCGGCTGTCGGAACCGTGGCATCGATCTTCGTGGACAGAGGCTTTCCAGACTGCATGTCTTCCCCCAGCTCCCAGCCGCGACCCGCTGCGTCGCGGTTGACAACACATCCTAGGGAAACGGCAATTGGCCACACCACCCCTTGATCGACGGTTCCACGGAAGGTGGGCCTCCGAGAGAGGGTGCTGGACTGCTGGTCCAGCCTCTGGACGTATGGTCTAATCGAGTATGGATTCCAGGGAAGCGGAGCGGGACGCCGTCCTGCGCGCGCTCGCCCCCGTCGTGGACGGGATCGCCGCGACGTTCGGGCCGGTGTGCGAGGTCGTCCTGCACGACTACCGGCAGCCGGAGAGGTCCGTCGTCGCCGTCGCCGGCTCGGTCACCGGGCGGACGGTCGGCGGGGCGATGAGTGAGATCGGCATGCGCGTTCTCGCC
This sequence comes from Streptomyces sp. NPDC000345, assembly GCF_042898825.1. Lineage (NCBI taxonomy): Bacteria > Bacillati > Actinomycetota > Actinomycetes > Kitasatosporales > Streptomycetaceae > Streptomyces > Streptomyces sp. NPDC000345. Next base: position 126,865 of record NZ_JBIAZE010000023.1, on the reverse strand, counting down.
CGGGGTGACGACGCCCGTGACGAGCTGAACTACGTCACCCGTACCGGCGCCGGCAAGCTGGTGAAGTCGTCCACCATGGTGCTGCGCGACTTCACCGGCGCGGTGTTCGGCGCCCTGTGCGTCAACGTGGACGTCACCGAGGTCGACCGGGTGCAGGGCCTGCTGGCCGCGCTCGCGGGTACCGCGGGAGGGCCGGAGCAGACGCCGGTGACCACCTTCGGCGACGACATCGACTCCGTCGTGGACGCCCTGCTCGACGATCATCTGCGGCGCCAGGACCAGACCTGGGCCGGCCTCGACCGGACGCGTCGCCTCGCGCTCTTCCGCGGCCTGGACGCACGCGGGGTGTTCGCCGTGCGCCGCGCCGTCGAACAGGTCGCCGGCCGCCTCGGCATCTCCCGCGCCTCCGCCTACAACTACCTGTCCCAGGCCAGGTCGACGGCCGGAACACCGACGCCGGGCGAGACTCCCGAGCCACAGGCCGGACCACCGGCGGCCGGGGCTGCGACGGGCGAGAGCGGCGTGCCACCGGCGGCCGGCGGCCCGGCCGGGACGGGAGCGCGCGAGGCGGTCGTTCCCGGCGGCACCCGAACCCACGACACCTCCGAGGGAGCACACCCGTGACGACCACACCCCCGCCGATCACCCTCGGCGACGTCCGTGACGCGGCCGCCCGCCTCAAGGGCGTCGCCCACCGCACGCCCGTGCTGCGCTCCCGCACCCTGGACGAGGCCGTCGGCGCCGAAGTGCTCCTCAAGTGCGAGAACTTCCAGCGGGTCGGCGCCTTCAAGTTCCGCGGCGCCTACAACGCGGCCTCCCGCCTGACCCCCCGGCAGCTGGACCGGGGCATCGCCGCCTACTCCTCCGGCAACCACGCCCAGGCGGTCGCCCTCTCCGCGCGCGAACTGGGCACCACCGCGGTGATCGTCATGCCCGAGGACGCGCCGCGCTCCAAGCGGGCGGCGACCGAGGGCTACGGCGCCGAGATCGTGACGTACGACCGCTACACCGGGGACCGGGTGGCGATCGCCGAGGCCCTGGCCGCCGAGCGGGGGCTGACGCTGATCCCGCCCTACGAGCACCCGCACGTCATGGCCGGACAGGGCACCGCCGCCCTCGAACTCATGGAGGAGGCGGGGGAGCTGGACGCGCTTCTCGCCCCCGTCGGCGGCGGCGGGCTGATCGCGGGGAGCGCCACGGCGGCGAAGGGGCTGCAGCCGGGCATCCGGATCGTCGGCATCGAGCCCGAGGCCGGCGACGACACCAAGCGGTCCCTGGAGGCGGGCCGGCGGATCGAGATCCCGGTGCCGCACACCATCGCCGACGGCCAGGCCCTGCACACGCCCGGCGAACTTACCTTCTCGGTGAACCGCCGGCTCGTCGACGAGATCGCCCTGGTCTCCGACGACGAGATCCGCGCCGCCATGCGGTTCGCCTTCGAGCGGCTGAAGATCGTCGTGGAGCCGAGCGGGGCCACCCCGCTGGCCGCCCTGCTCGCCGGGCGCGTCGGCGCCCTGCCCCGGCGTGTCGGAGTGATCGTCTCCGGCGGCAACATCGACACCGGCCGCTTCGCCGAGCTGTGCGGCGGCGGTTCCTGAGCGGATCGCCCGAATGGCGGCCCCGGGTGGACGGACGGACGATGGAGGGGTGGGGTGCGGCCTCTCCCGGTGACGTCCAGGGCCGCCGGGGGGCCGGCCCGGGCCGTGGCGCAACACGGCCGGAAGGGAGAAGCGCCATGCTGGAAGTGAAGACGCTCGACAAGCCGGACGAGCGGCGCGACTTTCCCCGAGGACACATCGAAGCCGTCCACATGACGGGGCTCGACTTCGCGATGGCGACCTTCGAGCCCGGATGGCGCTGGACGGAGTCGGTGGCGCCGATAGCGGGAACCGACAGCTGCCAGATCCACCACAACGGCTATGTGGTCAGCGGACGTATGCACGTCACCATGGACGAGGGCGGCGAGACCGAGGTGGGCCCCGGCGACGTCTTCGTGGTCTCGCCCGGACATGACGCCTGGGTCGTGGGCGACGAACAGTGCGTGGTCTACGACTTCCAGGGATCGATGGCCAAGGAGTACGCCAAGTCCCAGGGCAGCTAGGCCGGTCCGCTCAGATGGGAAGCAACCTGCCCACCAGAACGCCGAGCTGGTGAGCGTTGCGGCACTCGTGCATCGCGACCAGTTCGGCGTACTCGGGTGCGGCCGAGTCACCCGTGCCCCACAGCGCACGCGGCTCCGGGTTCAGCCAGTGCGTGCGGCGGGCCCGTCCGGAGATCTCCCGGACCGCCGGCAGGTTCGGGTCGCTCATGTTCGTCCGCGCGTCCCCCAGCACGAACACCGTCGTGCGGGGGCCCACGGCGCCGCCGTACCGCTGCGCGAACTCGCCGAGCGCGACACCGTAGTCGCTGCTGCCGTGATAGCCCGTCAGCCGCGCCTCGGCCCGGATACGGGCACCGAGCCCCGCCGGGTCGGCCGCACCGCGCTGGAGCAGCCCCGTCACCTCGTCGACCCGGTTGACGAAGGCGAACACCCGGACCTTGCTGAACTGGTCGTGCAGCGCCTGCACCAGCAGCATCGTGAAGTCGGAGAAGCCGGACACCGAGCCCGACACGTCGCACAGCAGCACCAGCTCGGGACGGGCCGGACGCCGTCGGCGCAGCACGGGCCGCATCGGCACCCCGCCCGTGGACAGCGAGCCGCGCAGGGTGCGGCGCAGGTCGATCGTGCCGCGCGCGGCACGGCGGCGGCGCGCGGCCAGCCGGGTGGCCAGCTTTCGCGCCAGCGGCTGTACCGTCCGCCGCAGTTCGGCCAGCCGGTCCCGCCCCGCGTACAGGAAGTCCACCCGGTCGGCGGTGGGCGCCACCGCGCGCCGCGCGATCTCGTCCCGCCCGCGCCGCTCCGCCACCCGGCGCCGCGTCTCCGCCGCCACCAGAGCGCGGAAGGCCTCGATGCGGCGCCGGATCTCGTCCTCCAGGAGCCGGTCGGCGAATCCGTCGGCACCGCCCCGGCGGCGCATGTCGTCCCGCACCTGTGCCAACAACGTCTGCGGGCGCAGCCGTTCGAGCGTCTGGTACGACGACCAGCCGTCCGCCCCCGGTGAACTCCCGTAGCCGCCAAGCCCGTCGACCGCCTCGATCGCCAACCGGCCCAGCAGGGAAGGGTCATTGACGGCCAGGGCTTCGGCGAGCCGGTCGCGCAGTTCCTCCCGGCCGCCGGGTTCGCCTGCGGGCGCGCCGACGCCGTAGGGGAAGTACAGGTCGAAGACGGTGTCGAACAGGCGCCGTTGGTCCGTCGTGTGCAGCAGCGTCGCGGCGAGCCCCTCGCGCAGCAGCCCGCGGTCGGCGAACCCGAGCACCGCCGCCGCCTCGGCCGCGTCCACGGTCTCACCGGTGCCGATCCGCACGCCGTGCGCCCGCAGCGCGGCCACGAAACCGGTCAGCCGCTCGGCGGCGTCGCCGTTCACACGGCGTCCAGGTCGAGCTTGGCCCCGGCCTTCAGGACGTCGTCCTGGTGCTTGAGGATCACGCCCAGACTGTCGCGGACGACGGTCTCGTCGAGGGTGGTGGCGCCGAGCGCGAGCAGGGTGCGCGCCCAGTCGACGGTCTCGGCGACCGACGGCGCCTTGCGCAGGTCCATCGCCCGCAGCGCGGCGATCACCCGGACCACCGAGTCGGCCAGGGCCGCGTCGATGCCGGGCACCTTCAGGCGGACGATCCTGCGCTCCAGCTCCTCGTCGGGGAAGCCGATGTGCAGGAACAGGCAGCGGCGGCGCAGTGCCTCGGACAGCTCGCGGCTCGCGTTGGAGGTGAGGACGACGAAGGGCCGACGTGTCGCGGTGATCGTGCCCAGCTCCGGGACGGTGACCTGGAAGTCGCTGAGCACTTCGAGGAGCAGGCCCTCCACCTCGACGTCGGCCTTGTCGGTCTCGTCGATCAGCAGCACCGTCGGCTCGTCGCCGCGGATCGCGGTCAGCAGCGGGCGCGGGAGCAGGAACTCCTCGCTGAAGATGTCCGTGCGGGTCTCGTCCCACGTCTCGTCGCGGCCGGCGCTGATGCGCAGCAGCTGCTTGGCGTGGTTCCACTCGTACAGCGCCCGGGACTCGTCCACGCCCTCGTAGCACTGCAGCCGCACCAGCCGGGCTCCCGCCACCTGTGCGACGGCCTTGGCGAGTTCCGTCTTGCCGACCCCGGCCGGGCCCTCCACGAGCAGCGGCTTGCCGAGCCGGTCGGCGAGGAAGACGGTCGTGGCGACGGCGGGGGAGGCGAGATAGCCGGTCTCGGCGAGGCGCGCGGAGACTTCGTCGACGGATGAGAACAACGTGGGCCTCCGGCAGTCGATCGCGGTGGGCGGGTCCGGGCACATATCTAAGCGCTTGTTCAGTGCTCTTGTCGATGTTGTCAGTGGCGGCGGCTACGGTGCGCTCATGGGTGTGTATCTCGTGAGCGTGAGCGCGCAGGACTGGTCGACGGCGGGGGAGGACGGTCACGGAGACCTCGCCTCGGCGCTGAACACGGAGCTGGAGCGGCGCGGGCTGCCGCCGTACCGGCCGAAGGGCCCGCAGGCCCCGGGCTGGTTCGAGGAGAAGATGAGCCCGCCGATGGACGGCTTCGACGCGCTGTGCAGGGAGCGGCTGACGCCCGAGGAGCGGCACGACCTGCTCAGCTGGTCGCTCCTGGTCCCGTTCGCCCTGGAGGAGGGCGTCCTGCTGCCCGTCGGCTCGGCGTACACGGACGAGACGCTGGTCGTCGGAGCGCCGTACGTCCTCGCCCTCGCCGAGCGGCTCGCCGGAGCGCTCGGCCTGCCCCTGGACCTGATACCGGCGACCTTCGGCGACCTCGAACTGACCGTGTGGTTCCTGGAGGGCGAGGCGGAGAAGGCCGCGGCGACCCGCCCTGGCCCGTGGGCCGACGACCTCCCCACCGCGTTCTACACGGCGGTGTACCTGCGGGCCGCCCAGTACGCGCTGCGGTACGGCAGCGCGCTGACGTACTCCTGACCGCGGCGGAGGCCGCGGCCCGCTTCCCGCCCGCAGGGAATCGGGGCCGTCCTGGTGGCCGACGGCGAGCGGCTGCGCGGTCGCCGGTGCCCGCGGCGACGGCCTGGTCACCGTGGGCTTCCGACGACGGCCTGGACGTGGGTCCGGCTGAGGCGCGAGCACGCCGTGCGCCGCCGGCCCCGTGCGTCGTCGAGGAGGGCCACCCGGCCGGCACCCTCGCCCTGGGAGACCCGGCCGTCGAACGCGACACGGAATCCGCGCTCGTCGACATCAGCGCGTCCGAACCGCACCGGTAGGGCGGGCGAACGCCCGGCCCGCGCGCCTCCCCCGCCCGGCCCGCGAGTGCCGCGCCCGGCCCTTGCGCCTCTCCCGCCCGGCCCTCGCGCCTCTCCCGCCCGGCCCGCGTGTCTCTCCTGCCCGGCCCGCGTGTCTCTCTTGCCCGGCCCTCACGCCTCTCCCTCCTGGCCCGCGCGTCCCTCCCGCCCCGCCGTGTGACCCGGGCGGTCGCGGGAACTCGGGGCGCATGGATCAGCAGGCGCGTCTTCACGGGTCGTACTGGCTGCAGAGTGCCCCGCCCGGGAATCCGGCACCGCCACCGGAGGGGCCGCTCACCGTCGACGTCGCCGTCGTCGGCGCGGGGATCGCCGGACTGAGTACGGCGTGGGAGCTGGCCCGGGGCGGTCACTCGGTGGCCGTCCTGGAGGCCGGGCGGATCGCGGCCGGCGTCACCGGCCACACCACCGCCAAACTGACCGCCCTGCACACCCTCGTCTACGACCGGCTGCGCCGCACCCGGGGCCCGGAGGCGGCCCGGCTCTACGCCCGATCGCAGACCGAGGCCGTCCGCCGGGCCAAGGAGATCACGGACCTGCTCGGCGCCGACTGCGACTGGGAGGAGACCGCCGCCTACACGTACGCCGAGGATCCCGCCCGGGCCGATGACCTGCGGGCCGAGGCGGAGGCCGCGCGGGAGGCCGGACTGCCGGCCGAGTTCGTGACCGAGACGGAGCTGCCGTTCCCCGTCTCGGGCGCGGTGCGGGTCGCCGGCCAGGCCCAGTTCCACCCGCGCAAGTACCTGCTGGCCGTCGCCGACGGCATCCGGCGGCTCGGCGGCACGATCCACGAGTACACCCGGGTCACGGACCTCGTGGAGGGCGAGCCCTGCGTGCTGACCGCACGCTCGCCCGCGTCCGCGACGACGGTGACCGCCCGGCACGTGGTCGTCGCCACGCACTACCCCGTCTTCGACCGGGCCCTGCTCTTCAGCCGGCTCTCCCCGCGCCGCGAACTGGTCGTGGCCGCCCCCGTCGACGCCGCCGAGGCTCCGCGCGGCATGTACATCACCCCCGAGCGGAACACCCGCTCCCTGCGCACCGCGCCCCTGGACGACGCACACCGGCTGCTCGTCGTGACCGGCGAGCACTTCACGCCGGGCACGGGAGGCGACGTCGAGGAGCGCTTCGCCCGCCTCTTCGGCTGGGCGACGGACCACTTCGGCGACCTGACCCCGACCCACCGCTGGGCCACGCAGGACAACGACTCCACCGACACCGTCCCGCTCGTCGGCCCGCTCCATCCCGGCACCGACCATGTCCACGTCGCCACCGGCTTCGGCGGCTGGGGCCTCAGCAGCGGCATCATGGCCGGCCGTCTGCTCGCCGACCGGATCGACGGCCGCCCGTGTGCCTGGAGCGAGCTGTACGACCCCCGCCGCATCGCCTCCGTGGTGCGCGAGGGCGCCGCGTTCCTCAAGCACCAGGCCGACGTGGCCCGCCACTTCGTCGGTGACCGGCTGCCGGCGCCGTCCGGTCCGTCGGTGGACGACATCGCCCCCGGCGACGGCGCGGTCGTCCGTGTCTCCGGCGAGCGCTGCGCCGTCCACCGCGACGACGACGGAAAGCTGCACGCCGTCTCCGCGCGCTGCACCCACCTGGGCTGTCTGGTCGCGTTCAACCGCGCGGAACGCGCCTGGGAGTGCCCGTGCCACGGCTCCCGCTTCGACGTCCACGGAGGGGTCATCCAGGGACCGGCGATCGATCCCCTCCAGCCCAGGGAACTGTGAGGACCGGGCTCGCCGGCCCTGACACCTCCGCGGCCCGGAGGGCACGGCGGCCGACGAGGGCACCCGTCGCGGTGGCCCGCGAGGGCACCCGTCGGCCTCTCAGCCCACCAGGATCACCTCCAGGGTGCGCGGACCGTGCACCCCCTCCACCCGGTCCAGCTCGATGTCGCTGGTCGCCGACGGGCCGGAGATCCACGTCAACGGGCGGGCGGGATCGAGCCGTTCGAGCGCCTGCGGCACGGACGCCACCACCTGCCCGGGAACGCGCACCACGCACACATGGTGGTCGGGGACGAGCGTGATCCGGCGCCGACCCTGGTCCGGGCCGCCGTCCAGCACGATCGTCCCGGTCTCGGCGATCGCCACCGCACACGCGGTGACGACGCTGTCGACCCGGTCGAGCTCGTCCGGGGTGCTCCCGGCGAGATCCTCGACCCGGTCGGCATCCGTCGCCGAGAGCCACCCCGCGTCCAGCCCCGGCGGCACGACCACCGACCTCGCCCCGTGCTCGGCCAGCAACCGCCCGATCAGGGACGGCAGTTCGTCCTCCGAGCACCGGTGCACGAGCGCCCGGTAGTCCGCCAGGTTCTCGGCCAGCAGCTCCACCGTCTGCGCGACGCCCAGGCCTTTGTGCTCGCGCACGTACGCGCGGGGGACCGCCTGCTCGTACGGCGCGTCGTCCCGCGGCACATCGGCCAGCGCACGGCGCACCCGCCCCAGGATCCTTTCCCTGTCGCTCACTTGGCGCTCCCCTTGCCGCTGTTCCCGCCGTTCGTACGCTGCCACCAGTCCCGGAACGGCTCCGCCGGCACGGCCGGCAGGTCCCGTGTGCCGCTCCACGCCCTGCCGGGCCCGGGAAGGGTACGGGGATGCAGGCGGCGCGTGCGGGACGCCAGCCGCTGGCCGCCGCGCAGGGCACCGGGGTGGGAGAACGCCCAGCGCGCCGCGCGCATGGCCGCCCGCTCGGCCGCGTGTCCCTTCGCGGGCTTGAGCACCACCTTGTTGCCCTCCCGGGTCACCGGCCCGCCCTCCACGACCCGTTCCCGCAGGTGCACCAGCACCTCCGGGATGTCGATGGCGACCGGGCACACCTCGTAGCAGGCCCCGCACAGGGAGGAGGCGTACGGCAGCGAGGCGTCGATCTCGCTGCCCGTGCCCCGGAGCTGGGGGCTGAGGATGGCGCCGATCGGGCCCGGGTAGACCGAGCCGTAGGCGTGGCCGCCGGCCCGCTCGTAGACCGGGCAGACGTTCAGACAGGCCGAGCAGCGGATGCAGCGCAGGGCCTGGCGGCCGACCTCGTCGGCGAGGGTGTCGGTGCGGCCGTTGTCCAGCAGCACCAGGTGGAAGGTCCGCGGACCGTCGCCGTCCGTCGTACCGGTCCACGTCGACGTGTACGGGTTCATGCGCTCGGCCGTGGAGGAGCGGGGCAGCGTCTGGAGGAAGACCTCCAGGTCGCGCCAGGTCGGCACGATCTTCTCGATGCCGACGACCGAGATCAGCGTCTCGGGCAGGGTCAGGCACATCCGCCCGTTGCCCTCGGACTCCACGACGACCATGGTGCCGCTCTCGGCGACCATGAAGTTGGCGCCCGAGACGCCGACCCTGGCGCGCAGGAACTTCTCCCGCAGGTGCAGCCGGGCCGCCTCCGCGAGCTCGGCGGGCGTGTCGGTGAGGCCCTCCGGCGCCGGGCGCCCCCACGCGCTCATCTCGCTGCGGAAGATGTCCCGGATCTCGCCCCGGTTGCGGTGGATGGCGGGGACGAGGATGTGCGAGGGCCGGTCCTTGCCCAACTGCACGATCAGCTCGGCGAGATCGGTCTCGTACGCCCGGATGCCCTCCGCCTCGAGGGCCTCGTTGAGCCCGATCTCCTGCGTGGCCATCGACTTGACCTTGACGACCTCCGACTCGCCCGTCTCCTTCACCAGACGGGTCACGATCCGGTTGGCCTCGTCGGCGTCGGCGGCCCAGTGCACCGTCCCGCCCGCCGCGGTGACCGACTCCTCCAACTGCACCAGGTACCGGTCGAGATGACGGAGCGTATGGTCCTTGATCCGCTTGCCGGCCTCCCGCAGCTCCGCCCAGTCGGACACCTCCGCCACGGCCTTGGCCCGCTTGGCGCGGATGGTGTGGGTGGCGTGCCGCAGATTCCCGCGCAGGGTCGGGTTGTTGACGGCCTCGTGCGCGGCCTCCGGGAACGCGGGCATCCCGACGAAGGTCCCGCTCATACGGCGGCCCCCTCGCGCGAGCCGGCCGGCTCGTCCTCCGTGCTCGCCAGGATCTCCGCGATGTGCACCGGCCGCAGGCCCGCCTTCAGCCGGGACATGGTCCCGCCGATGTGCATCAGACACGAGTTGTCGGCCGCGCACAGCACCTCCGCGCCGGTCGCCTGCGCGTTGCGCACCTTGTCCGCGCCCATCGCCGCCGAGACGTCGGCGTTCTTCAGGGCGAAGGTGCCGCCGAACCCGCAGCACTCCTCCGCCCCCGGCAGCTCCACCAGCTCCAGGCCCCTGACCGCCTGAAGGAGCCGGCGCGGCCGGTCCCCGAGCCCGAGCCCGCGCAGCCCGTGACAGGTCGGGTGGTAGGTCACCGTGTGCGGGTAGTACGCGCCGACGTCCGTCACCCCGAGCACGTCCACCAGGAACTCGGTCAGCTCGTACGTCTTCGGCACCACGGGCGCCAGGGCCGTGGCGAGGGAGTCCCCGCGCCCCTCCGCCCGGGCCCGCTCACCCATCCGCGGATACAGCTCCCGCACCATCGCCCCGCAGGACCCGGAGGGGGTCACGATCGCCTCGTACTCGCCGAAGACATCGGAGAAGTGCCGGGCGAGCGGTTCGGCCTCATGGCGGTAGCCGGTGTTGTAGTGGGCCTGTCCGCAGCAGGTCTGCGCCATCGGGAAGTCGACCTCGACGCCCAGTCTGGTCAGCAGTTTCACCACGGCACGGCCGGTGTCCGGATAGAGCGTGTCGTTGACACAGGTCAGGAACAGTGCGACACGCATCGCGGCTCCTCGGGGTTGATCATCGGATGAGTGCTGCGGTCCCACCCACACGCGTTCAGCGTAGTGGGGGAGGCCGTCCGGCACGGGTCGCGGGGGAGACCCCGGCTCACCGCGGGGCGAGCCGGGCCTGCGCCTCCCGCCACCGCCCCGCGCCGCCCTGCGGCTCGTAGCGGGTGAGGGGCTGGGTACGGGCGAGCAGACGCCGCATGCCGGACCGGTCCCCGACCAGTCCGTGCGCCCTGGCCTGCACGAGCACGTTGCCGAGCGCGGCCGCCTCGGTCGGCCCGGCCACCACCGGCAGCCCGCAGGCGTCGGCGGTGAGCTGGCAGAGCAGCGCGTTGCGGGTGCCGCCACCGACGATGTGCACGACGTCGACGGGATGGCCGGCGAGCCGCTGGGCGTCCTCGACGGCCCGCCGGTGGGCCAGGGCGAGCGAGTCGAGAATGCACCGGGTGATCTCACCCGGCGTCCGGGGGACCGGCTGTCCGGTGGCCCGGCACGCCTCGGCGATCCGCTCCGGCATCCGCCCCGGCGCCAGGAAGGCGGCGTCCCCCGCGTCCACCACCGACCGCAGCGCGGGAGCGGCGGCCGCCTCCCGCAGCAGGGCACCCAGCTCCGGGTCGCCCCAGGCCCGTACGCACTCCTGGAGCAGCCACAGCCCCATGATGTTGCGCAGATACCGGACCGTGCCGTCCAGCCCCAGCTCGTTGGTGAAGTTGGCGGCCCGGCTCTCCTCGGTGAGCACGGGCGCGTCCAGCTCCAGACCGGCCAGCGACCAGGTGCCGGTGCAGATGTACGCGAACCGCTCCCCGGTCGCCGGCACGGCCGCCACCGCGGACGCCGTGTCGTGCGACCCGACGGCCGTCACCGGGACGGGCCCGGTCAGCCCCGTCTCCTCCAGCACCTGCGCGCGCAGCACGCCGGCCGGGTCACCGGGCCGCCGCAGTGGCGCGAACAGCTCCAGGTCGATACCGAGGCGCGCGGCGACGCCGTACGCCCAGTCGCCCGTGCGGGGGTCGATCAGCTGGGTCGTGGAGGCGTTGGTCAGCTCGGTGCCCTGCTCGCCGGTCAGCCAGTGGGACAGCAGATCGGGGACGAGCAACAGCCGCTCGGCGTGGCCCAGTTGGGCCGAACCGGCTGCCGCGGTCAACTGGTAGAGGGTGTTGAAGGGCGCGTACTGGACACCGGTCGCCGCGTACAGTTCGGCCGCCGGCACGGTGGCCCACACCTTCTCCGCGACGCCCTCGGTCCGCGCGTCCCGGTAGTGCACCGGGTTGCCGAGCAGGGCCCCGTCGGCGTCCAGCAGGCCGTAGTCGACGGCCCAGCTGTCGATGCCGACCGAGTCGAGCCGTCCACCGCACAGGGCACCCGCCGCCCGCAGCCCCTCCAGGACACCGGCGTACAGGGAGAGGATGTCCCAGCGCAGCCCTTCCGGCACCCGGACCGGCCGGTTCACGAACCGGTGCGCCTCCGCCAGCTCCAGCGAGTCGGTGCCGACCCGGCCGACCATGACCCGTCCGCTGGACGCGCCGAGGTCGACCGCGGCGTACGACCGCACGGCCGTCACCGGAGGAACGCGGCCGCCACGCCCGCGTCGACGGGCACGTGCAGCCCGGTGGTGTGCGTGAGCTCCCCGCCCGTCAGCGCGAACACGGCGTTCGCGACGTGCTCGGGCAGCACCTCCCGCTTGAGGATCGTCCGCTGCGCGTAGAACTCGCCCAGCTTCTCCTCCTCGATCCCGTAGGTCGCCGCGCGCTGGGCACCCCAGCCTCCCGCGAAGATCCCGGAACCGCGGACGACGCCGTCCGGGTTGACGCCGTTGACCCGGATCCCGTGCTCTCCCAGCTCCGCGGCCAGCAGCCGCACCTGGTGCGCCTGGTCGGCCTTGGTGGCGGAGTAGGCGATGTTGTTGGGCCCGGCGAACACGGCGTTCTTGGAGGCGATGTAGACGATGTCGCCGCCCAGTCCCTGCGCGATCATCACCCGGGCCGCCTCACGCGAGACCAGGAAGGAACCCCGCGCCATGATGTCGTGCTGGAGGTCCCAGTCCTTCGCCGAGGTCTCCAGCAGCGGCTTGGAGATCGAGATCCCCGCGTTGTTGACCACGAGATCGACTCCGCCGAAGGCGAGCACCGCGGCCTTGAAGGCGTCGGCGATGCCCTCCTCGGAGGTCACGTCCACGGTCACGGCGACGGCCTTGTCGGACCCGCCCAGCTCCTCGGCGACGGCGGCGGCGTTCTCCGCGTGGAGATCGGCGACGACCACACAGGCGCCCTCGGCGACCAGCCGGTGCGCGATGGCCCTGCCGATCCCGCTGCCGGCCCCGGTGACCAGGGCCACCCGGGTGGCGAGCGCCTTCGGCCTCGGCATCCGCTGGAGCTTGGCCTCCTCCAGCGCCCAGTACTCGATGCGGAACTTCTCCCGCTCCTCGATCGGCGCGTACGACGACACCGCCTCGGCCCCGCGCATCACGTTGATGGCGTTGACGTAGAACTCGCCCGCGACCCGGGCGGTCTGCTTGTCCTTGCCGAAGGAGAACATGCCCACGCCCGGCACGAGCACGATCGCGGGGTCGGCGCCGCGCATCGCGGGGGAGCCGGCCTCGGCGTGCCGCCGGTAGTAGGCGGCGTACTCCTCCCGGTAGGCGGTGTGCAGCTCCTTCAGCCGCGCGATCGCCTCCTCGAGCGGAGCGGTGTGCGGCAGATCGAGGACGAGCGGGCGCACCTTGGTCCGCAGGAAGTGGTCCGGGCAGGAGGTGCCCAGCGCGGCGAGCCGCGGATGCCCGGCCCGCGCCACGAAGTCCAGCACGGCCTCGGAGTCGTTGTAGTGCCCGACCTGCGGCCGGTCCTGCGAGGCGATCGCCCGCACGTGCGGCGCGAGCGCGGCGGCCCGTTCCCGCCGCTCACCCTCGGGCAGCGCCTCGTAGCCCTCGACGACCGGCCCGAAGGGCTCGGCCTTCCCCCGCTCGGCGAGGAACTTCTCCGCGGTCCGGATGATGTGCAGCGAGTTGCGCTCGCACTCCTCGGCGGTGTCGCCCCAGGCGGTGATCCCGTGCCCGCCGAGGACCACGCCGATGGCCTGCGGGTTGGCCTCCTTGATGGCGGCGATGTCCAGGCCCAGCTGGAACCCCGGCCGCCGCCACGGCACCCACGCCACACGGTCCCCGAAACACTCGGCGGTCAGCTTCTCCCCGTCGGCGGCGCAGGCGAGCGCGATCCCGGAGTCCGGGTGCAGATGGTCGACGTGGGCGGCGTCCACGAGCCCGTGCATGGCGGTGTCGATGGACGGCGCCGCCCCTCCCTTGCCGTGCAGGCAGTAGTCGAACGCGGCGACCATCTCGTCCTCGCGCTCGACGCCCGGATACACGTCGGCGAGTCCCCGCAGCCGGTCCAGCCGCAGCACGGCGAGCCCGCTCTCGGTGAGCGTACCGAGGTCGCCTCCCGACCCCTTCACCCACATCAGTTCTACGTCGGAGCCGGTGACGGGGTCGGTGTCCGTCCCCTTGGCGGAGGCGTTGCCGCCGGCGTAGTTCGTGTTACGGGGATCGGAGCCGAGCCGACGGGACCGGGCGAGCAGGGCTGCGGCTTCGGGATGGGTGGACATGGAGATTCCTTACTTCTCGAACGTGGGTGGGTGCATTTCCCCAGGGGCACGGGGCTGTATTGATGTGCGGCTCCGCCGCGTGGGCGCGACCGCCCACATCCGGCCCGCACCCCGCAACGACACAGAACAAGGCGGACGCTCACGCGCCCCAGCCGGCCTGCTCTCCTCCCACCCGCTCGGCGACGATCTTCTCGGCCCACCCGCTCCGCCGGTACGCGGCCAGCGGCTCGGGGTCCAGCCCCATCTCCTCCCGCACCTCACGCAGCAGCGGACGCACGTCCGTGTTGTACGCGTCCATCAGCACGGCGTTCGCTTCCAGCACGTCCCCGGACGCCTGCGCGGCGGCCAGCGCCGACCGGTCGACCAGCAGCGCCTTCGCGGTGGCCTCCTGCACGTTCATCACGGACCGGATGATCGCCGGGATCTTCGCCTCGATGTTGTGGCACTGGTCCAGCATGAAGGCCACCTCGGAGGTGAACCCGCCCCCACGCACGACCTCGTACATGATCCGGAACAGCTGGAAGGGATCCGCCGCGCCCACCATCAGGTCGTCGTCGGCGTAGAAACGGGAGTTGAAGTCGAACCCGCCGAGCTTCCCCTCCCGCAGCAGCGTGGCCACGATGAACTCGATGTTGGTCCCCGGCGCGTGGTGCCCGGTGTCGACCACGACCTGCGCCTTCGGCCCCAGCTTCAGGCAGTGCGCGTACGCCGTGCCCCAGTCCGGGACGTCGGTGGTGTAGAAGGCCGGCTCGAAGAACTTGTACTCCAGCAGCATCCGCTGCCCGTCGCCCAGCCGTTCGTACACCTCGGCCAGCCCCTCGGCCAGCCGGTCCTGCCGGCCCCGCACATCGTCCTGGCCGGGATAGTTCGTGCCGTCCGCGAACCACAGCTTCAGATCCGCGGAGCCGGTCGCGTCCATGATGTCGACGCACTCCAGCAGATGGTCGACGGCCTTGCGCCGCACCCCCGCGTCGGGGTGGCAGACGCTGCCCAGCTTGTACGCGTCGTCCTGGAAGGTGTTCGAGTTGATCGCCCCCAGCTTCACCCCCAGGTCCTCGGCGTGTTTCGCAAGTGCGGAGTAGTCCTCCACCTTGTCCCACGGGATGTGCAGCGCCACCGTCGGGGCCACGCCGGTGACCGCGTGGACCTGCGCCGCGTCGTCCAGCTTCTCCTGCGGGGTACGCGGCACACCCGCTTGCGCGAACACCTTGAAACGGGTCCCCGAGTTCCCGTACGCCCACGACGGCGTCTCGACGGCCTGGGTCTTCAGCGCGGCCTTCACCGCGGCGAGGTCGGTCACTTCGGGCTCCTGTGACATCGGTCCGGCACCAGGGCCGGATGAAACGATTCAGAACGGGAAGCTATGAGGCCACGGCAGGAGTGTCAACCCTTTCGTCCGCGCACCCTTTTCGTGACCGCCGCGTGACCTTCGGCTATCGAAAGATTTTCGAGACGGACCCATTGACGTGACATGCCCCGCATGCCTAACGTCCCGGCAATCCAGTTGAAACCTTTCACGACGCTGTGGCGCCCCGATGGGAACGGTCCGCAGCGGTCGTCGAGGAGCCACCCATGACCCACCCGTCCGACACGGGACCGGCCCCGGTGCTGGCGCTCAGGGACGTCGCCAAGTCCTTCGGCGCCGTACGCGCCCTGCGGGGCGTCTCCCTGGAGCTGTTCCCCGGCGAGGTGCACGCCCTCGCCGGCGAGAACGGCGCGGGCAAGTCGACCTTGATCAAAACCCTCGCGGGGGTGCACCGACCGGACGCCGGCCGGGTGCTGCTCGACGGCGAGCCCGTCGTCTTCCACGGCCCCGGCGACGCCCGAGACGCCGGCATCGCCGTGATCTACCAGGAACCCACGCTCTTCCCCGACCTTTCGATCGCCGAGAACATCTTCATGGGCCGCCAGCCCCGGCGCGCCCTCGGCCGGATCGACCACAAGGCCACCCACGCCGCCACCACCGCCCTGATGGCGCGGCTCGGCGTCGACCTCGACCCCGACCGCCCGGCGCGCGGACTGTCCATCGCCGACCAGCAGATCGTCGAGATCGCCAAGGCGCTCTCCTTCGACGCCCGCGTCCTGATCATGGACGAGCCGACCGCCGCCCTCACCGGCAGCGAGGTCGCCCGCCTCTTCGGCGTGGTGCGCGCCCTGCGCGAGCAGGGCGCGGCCGTCCTCTTCATCTCCCACCGCCTGGAGGAGATCTTCGAGATCTGCCAGCGGGTGACGACCCTGCGCGACGGCTCCTGGATCGCCAGCGAACCGGTCGAGGGCATGACCGAGGACGACCTGGTCCGCCGTATGGTCGGCCGTGACCTCGACGAGCTCTACCCCAAACAGGACGTCACCCCGGGCGAGGTCGCCCTCAGCGTCCACCGCCTCACCCGCGAGGGCGTCTTCACCGACGTCTCCTTCGAGGTCCGGCGCGGTGAGATCGTCGGTCTCGCCGGACTCGTCGGCGCGGGCCGCACCGAGGTCGCCCGGGCGGTCTTCGGCATCGACCGCTGGGACGCCGGCGAGGTGACGGTCGACGGCCGCCCGCTCACCAACGGCGCCCCCTCCACCGCGATGGCCGCGGGCCTCGCCCTGGTGCCGGAGGACCGGCGCGCCCAGGGCCTGGTGATGGACATGTCCATCGAGCGCAACATCGGCCTCACCGGCCTGCGCACGACCGTCAGGGCCGGCCTGATGGACCGCGGCGCCGAACGCAGCCGCTCCCTCGACTGGGCGGTCAAGCTCCAGGTGAAGTACGCCCGGATCGCCGACACCGTCAACACGCTCTCCGGCGGCAACCAGCAGAAGGTCGTGCTCGCCAAATGGCTGGCCACCGCTCCCAAGGTGCTGATCGTCGACGAGCCCACGCGCGGCATCGACGTCGGCACCAAGGCCGAGGTGCACCGGCTGCTGAGCGAGCTGGCCGCCGACGGGGTCGCCGTCCTGATGATCTCCTCCGACCTGCCCGAGATCCTCGGCATGGCCGACCGCGTGCTCGTGATGCACGAGGGCCGGCTCACCGCCGAGATCCCCCGCTCCGACGCCACCGAGGAAACCGTGATGGCCGCAGCCACCGGGAGGGCCGCCGCATGACGGTCACCGCTCCCGAACAGGCCCCCGTCGCCGAGGCGCCCAGGTCCAGTGGCACCCGCCTCGTCGACCGCGTCTTCAAGATGCGCGAACTCGCCATCCTGCTGGTCTTCCTGGTGATGATCGCCGTCACCCAGGCCGGCAACAGCGAGTTCCTCTCCGAGCAGGGCATCAAGGACCTGCTGCTGAACGCGACCATCCTGGTCCTGGTCGCCACCGGCCAGTCCCTGGTCGTCATCACCCGCAACGTCGACCTGTCGGTCGGCTCCACCCTCGGCATCACCGCCTTCGCCGCCGGCACCTACCTGCACGGCGGCGGCGACCCGGTGATCGCGATCGCGCTGGCCGTGCTGCTGGGCATCGGCTTCGGGCTCCTCAACGGCCTGCTCGTCAGCCTCGGTCAGGTACCGGCCCTCGTCGTCACCCTCGGCACGCTCTACATCATCCGGGGCATCGACTCCATCTGGGTCGGCTCCCGGCAGATCACGGCCGCCGACCTGCCCGGCGGCTTCGTGGACTTCGGTTCCGGCGGCATCTCGGCCGTGCCGTATCTCGCGCTGATCGCCCTGGCGGTGCTGGTGGCCACGGCGTACTACCTCAAGCACTTCGGCAGCGGCCGCGAACTGTACGCCCTGGGCTCCAACCCGGAGGCCGCCCGCCTCGCCGGCATCCCGGTGCGCAAGCGGATCCTCGCCGCGTACACCTTCTGCGGCGGCCTGGCCGGCCTCGCCGGCGCGATGTACCTGGCCCGGTTCGGCAACGTCGACTCCGGGACCGGCAACGGCTACGAACTCACCGTGGTCAGCGCGGTCGTGGTCGGCGGTGTCGTCTTCACCGGCGGCTCCGGCAGCGTCTACGGCGCCGCACTCGGCGCGCTGCTGCTGACCTCCATCAACAGCGTCCTGCCCGCACTCGGCGTGAGCTCGGTCTGGGTGCTCGCCATCAACGGCGTCCTGCTCCTGCTGGCGATCGCGGTCGACCGGATCGTGGCCCTGCGGGTGGCGCTCGCCCTGAAGAAGAAGCCGGCGTCCGTGAAGCCGGCCGCAGTGAAGGGGGACGCACGTGCCTGAGTCCGGAACCCTCGTGCATCGCGTGGTCCGCTGGGACACCGTGGTGAGCGCCCTCCTGATCGTCCTGCTGCTGTTCTCCTTCTCCTTCGTCGACGGCTTCGGCAACGCGCTGAACCTGTCCTTCCTGATCGGCAACACCCTGCCGATCGCGCTGATCGCCCTGCCGATGACCCTGCTCGTGGTCTCCGGGGAGATCGACCTCTCGGTCGCCTCCACGGCCGGTCTGTCCGGCGCGGTGATGGGCGCCCTGTGGAACCAGGGCATGACCATCGAGACGATCATCCCGATCTGCCTGCTGCTCGGTGTGGTCTGCGGGCTGGTCAACGGCCTGCTCGTGACCCGTCTCGGGCTGCCCTCCCTCGCCGTCACCATCGGCACCCTCGCCGCCTACCGGGGCATCGCACAGATCGTGCTCGGCTCCGACGCGGTGACCGACTTCCCCTCCCCGTACCTGGACTTCGCGGCCGGACGGGTCGGCAGCAGCTTCCTCCCGCAGGCCTTCCTGCCCTTCCTGGTCCTGCTCGCGATCGCGGTGGTCGTCCTGCACGCCACCCCGTTCGGCCGCTCGCTCTTCGCGATCGGCGCCAGCGAGGAGGCAGCGCGGTTCGCCGGCATCCGCGTCAAGCGGCAGAAACTGATCCTGTTCACCGTGACCGGCCTGATGGCCTCCCTCACCGGGATCTTCTGGGCCCTGCACTACGCCAGCGCCCGCTACGACAACGCCACCGGCCTCGAACTCTCCGTCGTCGCGGCCGTCCTCCTCGGCGGCATCGACTTCGACGGCGGCAAGGGCACGCTCGGCGGCGCGATCGCGGGAGTCTTCCTGCTCGGCGCGCTGCAGAACGTGATGAGCCTGCTCAACGTCTCCGCCCAGTCGCAGATCGTCGTCACCGGCGTCCTGCTCGTCGTCTCCGTGCTCGGCCCCCGGGTCGCACGCCAGATCTCCGTCGCACGGGCGGGCCGTAGGGCCGCAGCCTCGACCCCGACGGCGTAAACCCCGCTTCGCTCACCTTCGTAAAAAGGAACCCCGTGATGCGCAAGTCTTCCCTCCGTCGTGCCTGCGCGGCCCTCGCCGCCGTCTCCTCCCTCGCCCTCGCCGCCACCGCCTGCGGCGGCACCACCAAGGAGGACGTCAAGAGCGAGGGCGCCTCGGCGGCCGCCACCGGCAAGGCCGACCCGAACGCGGCCACCAAGAAGGGCCTGACCGTCGGCTTCCTGCCCAAGCAGGTCAACAACCCGTACTTCACCTCCGCCGACAAGGGCGGCGAGGCGGCCCTGAAGGAGCTGGGCTCCAGCTACAAGGAGGTCGGCCCGTCCAGCGCCACCGACACCTCCGGGCAGGTGTCGTACGTCAACACCCTCACCCAGCAGCAGGTCGACGCGATGGCCGTGTCCGCGCAGGACCCGGGCGCCCTGTGCACCGCGCTCAAGCAGGCCATGAGCAACGGCATCAAGGTCGTCACCTACGACTCCGACACCAACGCCGGCTGCCGCAACGCCTTCGTCTCGCAGGCCTCCGCCGAGGACCTGGGCCGCACCGAGGTGCAGCTGCTCGCCGAGCAGATCGGTTACAAGGGCGAGATCGCGATCCTGTCCGCCGCGCAGACCGCGACGAACCAGAACACCTGGATCGACTTCATGAAGGACGAGCTGAAGGACGCCAAGTACAAGGACGTCAAGCTCGTCAAGGTGGCCTACGGCAACGACGACGCCCAGCAGTCCTTCCAGCAGACCCAGGGCCTGCTCCAGGAGTACCCGAACCTGAAGGGGATCATCTCCCCGACCACGGTCGGCATCAAGGCCGCCGCCCAGTACCTCTCGGGCTCCAAGTACAAGGGGAAGGTCAAGCTGACCGGCCTCGGCACCCCCAACGACATGCGCAAGTACGTCAAGAACGGCACCGTCGACGCCTTCGAGCTGTGGGACCCCTCGAAGCTCGGCGCGCTGGCCGCGCAGACCGCCGTCGCGCTGGTCTCCGGCCAGATCACCGGCAAGGAGGGCGAGACCTTCAAGGCCGGCTCCACCACCTACACCATCGGCAAGGACGGCGTGATCAGCCTCGGCAAGCCGACCGTGTTCGACGCCAAGAACATCGACCAGTTCAACTTCTGATCCGAAGGAGCGGTACTTCATGCAGCGCGTCTGCTTCCTGCTCAAGGTCCGTCAGGACAAGCTCGCCGAGTACCGCGAACGCCACGCCGCCGTGTGGCCGGAGATGCTCGAAGCTCTCTCGGCCACCGGCTGGCACAACTACTCCCTCTTCCTCAGAGACGACGGCCTGCTCGTCGGCTACCTGGAGACCGACGACTTCGCGGCCGCCCGGGCCGGCATGGAGGCCACCGACGTCAACGCCCGCTGGCAGGCGGAGATGGCGCCGTTCTTCGAGTCCCTCGACGGAGCCCGCCCCGACCAGGCCATGACACCGCTCACCGAGGTCTTCCACCTCGCCTGACCCCGTTCGTCCTCTCCCCTTCCTCGTACGACAATGGAGTCCCCCGCGATGAAGAGACGTACGCTCCTGGGAGCCGCCCTCGCCTCGGCCGTGCTGACCCCCGCCCTCACCACCGGCACCGCACGCGCCGCCGACCCCGGCCCCTCGGTCACCCGCAAGAGCACCACCCAACTCGACGCCACGGCCCTCTTCTTCGTCTCCTACGACGGCCTGGTCAACAACAACTCGTTCCAGAAGAACGGCCTGCTGACCTACAAGGGCTACCAGTACGCCACCTGGTACACCTCCACCGGCAACGCGGTCGTCGGCCGCCGCGTCCTCGGCGGCGGCACCTGGTCGACCGTCACCCTCCCGCACGTCCTCAAGGCCAGCGACTCCCACAACGTCATCTCCATGGGCGTCTCCAGGATCGACGGCCGGCTGCACCTCAACATGGACTCCCACAGCAACGGCTACTTCTACGTGAAGTCGGTCGCCGGGCTCATGGACAACCCCGCCTCCACCGCCTGGACGTCGTCCGTCTTCGGCGCCGTGCAGACGACCATGGACGGCCTCTCCCTCACCACGCAGTTCACGTACCCGCAGTTCGTCTCCACTCCCGAGGGCAGGCTCCAGCTCAGCTACCGGGTCGGCGTCTCCGGAAACGGCCGCAACGCCCTCGCCGAGTACGACGGTTCGACGTGGACGGCGCTGGGGGAGTGGACCAGCGCCACCGGGACCTACACCAGCGAGCACGGCTCCTCGACCGCCCGCAACATGTACCTCCACGGCATCGACTACGACGTCAACGGCCGGCTGCACTCCTTCTTCACCTGGCGCGAGCAGAACGCCGCCGTCATGTGCAACAGCGGCGGCATCACCAACCACGACACCGGATACGTCTACTCCGACGACCGGGGCCGCACCTGGCGCAACAACGCGGGCACGGTCGTCGGCACCACCGGCGGCTCCGACAAGGTGACGGTCACCGACGGCGGCCTGGTCGTCGACCCGCTCAACCCGGACCACTCCCTGATGAACCAGGAGAGCCAGTTCACCGACTCCGCCGGCCGCCCGCACGCGATCATCAGCTACGTCCCCGGCCGCTTCGGCCAGTGCACCACCAACTACGTCAGCGACCGCACCGCCAACGGCCGCGCCTTCCACGTCCGCAAGAACTCCTCGGGCACCTGGCAGAAGACGGAGATCCCCGTCGTCCTCGGCTCCAGCCAGCGCACCAAGCTGATCCTGGACAAGTACGACAACGCCTACGCGATCTTCCCCTTCGGCCGGATCGCCGGCGCCTCGAAGTCCTCCGGGTACACCGACTGGACGGTGCTGTTCGACGGCAGCGGGCTGAACGCCTTCGGCGAGGTCGTGATCGACGAGCTGCGGGTCAAGGCCGACAACACGCTGTCGTTCATGTACCAGGAGAAGTCGAGCGGGACGACCCCCTCGGCGCTCCACGTCATCGATTTCGCGCTGCCCGCATGACCCGGACAGCGCCCCGGACAGCGGTGCGGCGCCGTGACGGTAATGTGAAGGCCGTCCCGCCGTACCGCGCTCACCTGGAGGTCCCCGCCTGATGGCCCAGTCGGTGGGTATCAAGGACGTCGCCCGTGCCGCCGGAGTCTCCGTCGGCACGGTGTCCAACGTCATCAACCGCCCGGACACCGTCGCGACCGAGACCCGGGCCCGGGTGCTGTCCGCGATAGACCGGCTCGGCTATGTCCGCAGCGAGTCGGCGCGCCAGCTGCGGGCCGGCCGCAGCCGCATCATGGGGCTGCTCGTCCTCGACATGGGCAACCCCTTCTTCGTGGACGTCGCGCGCGGCGCCGAGCGGGCCGCCCGGGACGCCGGGCTCGGTGTGATGGTCTGCAACAGCGCCGAGAGCGTCGGCGAGGAGGCCGAGTACCTCTCCCTCTTCGCCGAGCAGCGGGTGCGGGGCGTGCTGCTCACCCCGGCCGACGCGACCGGCCGCAACATCGAGTCCTTCCGCCGCCACGGCATCCCGTTCGTGCTGGTCGACCGGGTCTCCGAGGGCACCACCGAGTGCTCGGTGTCGGTGGACGACGTGGCGGGCGGCGCGCTCGCCGTACGGCATCTCGTCGACGCCGGACACCGCTCCATCGCGTACGTCAGCGGGCCGCCCGGCTTCAACCAGGTCCGCGACCGCCGCACCGGAGCCCTGAACGCGCTCGCCGAGGCGGGCCTCGGCCCGGAGTGCCTGCGCGAGCTGCCCACCGAGCGGCTCGACGTGGCCGCCGGCCGGGACGCCGGCGCCCGCCTGCTCGGGCTCGCCGACCGCCCCACGGCCGTCTTCTGCGCCAACGACCTGCTCGCCCTCGGTGTCCTGCAGGCCATGTACGCGGCCGGCGTCGGGGTCCCCGACGATCTCGCCATCGTCGGCTACGACGACATCGAGTTCGCCGCCGCCGCGGCCGTCCCGCTCACCTCGGTCCGCCAGCCCGCCGTCACCATGGGTGCCCTGGCCGCCGAGATGCTGCTGGAGGAGACCGAGGAGAGCGGGAGCGGCCGCAGGCACGAGCACCGGCGGGTGGTGCTCCAGCCGGAGCTGGTGGTGCGCCGTTCGAGCCTCTCGGCGCGCTGAGCCGCCGTTCAGTAGCCGTTCATGATCCCCCGGGCTCCGCAAGCGCCCGGACATGTGCTGAAGTGGGACGCGGCCCGTACACCGAGCGTCCAGGAGACCCCTGTTGTCCTCCAGCTACCGCCAGCCCGGCGTCGTACTCACCGACCGCCGTTTCACCGTCCCCCTCGACCACACCGACCCGTCGGGGGAGACCATCGAGCTGTACGCCCGTGAGGTCGTCGCGAGCGACAAGGCCGGCCAGGACCTGCCCTGGCTGCTGTACCTCCAGGGCGGCCCCGGCTTCGGCGCCCACCGCTTCGTCGGCAGGCCGGCCTGGCTCGGGCGCGCCCTGAAGGAGTTCCGCGTCCTCCTTCTCGACCAGCGCGGCACCGGCCACTCCACACCCGCCAACCGCCAGACGCTCCCGCTGCGCGGCGGCCCGGCCGAGCAGGCCGACCACCTCACGCGCTTCCGCGCCGACTCGATCGTCCGCGACTGCGAGACCATCCGCCCCGAGGTCACCGGCGGCGCCCCCTGGACCGTCCTCGGCCAGAGCTTCGGCGGTTTCTGCACGGTCAGCTACCTCTCGCTCGCCCCCGAGGGCCTCGCCGCCGCCCTGATCACCGGCGGCCTGCCCTCCCTCGACGCCCACGCCGACGACGTCTACCGCGCCGCCTACCCGCGCATGGAACGCAAGGCCGCCGCCCACTACGCCCGCTACCCGCAGGACGTCGAGCGGGTCCGCCGGATCGCCGAGCACCTGCTGCGGCACGAGGTCACCCTCCCGAACGGCTACCGGCTCACCGTCGAGGCCTTCCAGACCCTCGGCATCATGCTCGGGGGCGGCGAGGGCAGCCACCGGCTGCACCACCTCCTCGAAGAGGCCTTCGTCCGCACCCCGCACGGCCTTGAGCTCTCCGACGCCTTCCAGGAGGAGACGCAGAGCCGGCTCTCCTTCGCCGGCCACCCCCTGTACGCCCTCGTCCACGAGGCGATCTACGGGCAGGACGCCCGTCCCACCGCATGGTCGGCCGAACGGGTGCGCGCCGAGTTCCCGCAGTTCGACGCGGCGAAGACGCTCACCGGCGACGGACCGCTGCTGCTGACCGGCGAAACGATCCACCCCTGGATGTTCGACACCGACCCCGCACTGCGCCCGCTGCGCGAGACCGCCGAACTCCTCGCCGCCCGCACCGACTGGACGCCGCTGTACGACCCCGCCCGCCTCGCCGCCAACGAGGTACCGGCGGCCGCCGCGATCTACCACGACGACCTGTACGTCGACACCGCCCACTCCCTGCGCACCGCCCGCGCGATCCGTGGTCTGCGCACCTGGGTCACCGACGAGTTCGAGCACGACGGCGTCCGGGCCGGCGGCCCCCGGGTCCTGGACCGGCTGCTGGCCCTCGTCCGTGACGAAGTGTGATGTCGGTGTCACCGATTAGTCTTCAGGCATGACCGAGCCGACGATCACTCAGCTCCGGCCCATGCCGGAGGACTGGCGGCGCGCCCTGGCCGTCGTGGCGCACCCGGACGACCTGGAGTACGGGTGCTCCGCGGCCGTCGCCGCCTGGACCGACGCCGGCCGCGAGGTCGCCTACGTCCTGGCGACGCGCGGCGAGGCGGGCATCGACACGATCGCGCCCGCCGAGTGCGGCCCGCTGCGCGAGCGTGAGCAGCGGGCGAGCGCGGCGGTCGTGGGCGTGTCGACGGTGGAGTTCCTGGACCACCGGGACGGGGTGATCGAGTACGGCCCCGCCCTGCGCCGGGACATCGCCGCCGCCGTCCGCCGGCACCGCCCCGAACTCGTCATCACCCTGAACCACCGCGACACCTGGGGCGGGGTCGCCTGGAACACGCCCGACCACGTCGCCGTGGGCCGCGCCGTGCTCGACGCCGCCGGGGACGCCGGCAACCGCTGGATCTTCCCGGAGCTCACCGAACAGGGGCTCGAACCGTGGAACGGCGTGCGCTGGGTCGCGGTCGCCGGCTCGGCCACCCCCACCCACGCCGTGGACGCCTCGGCGGGCCTGGAGCGCGCGGTGCGCTCCCTGCTCGAACACCGCGCCTACCTGGAGGCGCTCACCGACGAGGACCCGGAGACGTACGTCCGCGGCTTCCTGACCGGGGTCGCGCGGTCGGTGGGGGAGCGGTTCGGCGGCCGGCCGGCCGCGGCGTTCGAGCTGTTCAACCGATAGAGACCAGGGCCGACAGGGGGAGAGGCTGAGTGAACGACACGGACGTACTGGCGGAGCGCTTCGAGGAGCACCGCGCGCATCTCAAGGCCGTCGCCTACCGGATGCTGGGCTCGCTCAGCGAGGCGGACGACGCCGTGCAGGAGACATGGCTGAGGCTCGGCCGCAGCGACGTGGGGGACGTACGCAACCTGGGCGGCTGGCTGACCACGGTGATCGGCCGGGTCTGTCTGGACCTGCTGCGCTCGCGCACCGCCCGCCGCGAACAGCCCATCGACGAGGGGTACGACACCTTCGTGCCCGACCCGGTGATCAGACCCCTCGACCCGGCCGACCCCGAGCAGGAGGTGCTCCGGGCCGACGCGGTGGGGCTCGCCCTGCTGGTCGTCCTGGAGACGCTGGAGCCGGCCGAGCGGCTCGCGTTCGTGCTGCACGACATGTTCGCCGTCCCCTTCGACGACATCGCCCCGATCGTGGAGCGCGGCACGGCCGCGACCCGTCAGCTGGCCAGCCGTGCCCGCCGCCGGGTCCAGGGCGCCACGCCGTCGGCGGAACCGGATCCCGGCCGTCAGCGCGAGGTGGTGTCCGCCTTCCTGGCCGCGGCCCGCGCCGGGGACTTCGAGGCGCTGCTCTCCGTCCTCCACCCCGATGTGGTGCTGCGGGCCGACGCCGGGGCGCTGGTGCGGGGCGCGGCCGCCTCCAAGGTCGTGCACGGCGCGAAAACGGTCGCCGAACAGGCCATGTTCTTCCGGCAGTTGGCGCCGGCCGGGCGGCTGGCGCTGGTCGGCGGCGCGGTCGGGATCCTCAACGGTCCCGAGGGCGAGGTGCGTTCGGTCATGGGCGTCACCGTCGTCGACGGCCGGATCGTCGCCCTGCACATCCTCGCCGACCCCGAGCGCGTGGCCGCCCTGGACGTCCCGGAGGGAGTGTGAGCGCAGGTCAGTAAGGTGGAGGGCATGCGAGACCAGACAGCGGGCCGGAAAGAACTGCGCGGCGACTGCGGGAACTGCTTCGGCCTGTGCTGTGTGGCCCTGCCCTTCGCCCGCTCCGCGGACTTCGCGCGCGACAAGCCCGCGGGCAGCCCCTGCCCCAACCTGGCGGAGGACCACCGCTGCGGCATCCACGACCGGCTGCGGCAGCGGGGCTACACCGGCTGCACGGTCTACGACTGCTTCGGCGCCGGCCAGCAGGTCTCGCAGGTCACGTTCGGCGGCCGGGACTGGCGCGGTGCCCCGCGCGAGCACGCCCGGCTCATGTTCGAGGTGTTCCCGGTCGTCCGCCAGCTGCACGAGCTGCTCTGGTACCTCGGCGAGGCCCTCACCCTGCCGGCCGCCCGCCCGGTCCACCCGGAACTGCGCCGGCTCCTGGAGCGCACCGAGGCGCTCACCGGGGGGACCCCGCAGGAGCTGGCCGCGCTGGACGTCCCGGCCCACCGCCAGGAGGTCAACGTCCTGCTGCTGAGGACCAGCGAGCTCGCCCGGGCCGGCGCCGGCGGACGCGGGAAGGACCGCCGGGGCGCCGATCTGATGGGCGCCCGGCTCAGGGGAGCCGATCTGCGCGGCGCGAACCTGCGGGGCGCCTACCTGATAGCCGCCGACCTCAGCGGCGCCGATCTGCGCGGTGCGGACCTGATCGGGGCCGACCTGCGCGACACCGACCTCACCGACGCCGACCTGACCGGGGCGTTCTTCCTGACCCAGCCGCAGCTGAACGCGGCCCGGGGCAGCGCGGGCACCAGGCTGCCGGGGTCAGTCACCCGCCCGGTGCACTGGACAGCGCACCGCTGACCCCGCTTCCTGCGGTCCGGACCCGGCCGGTTGCTGCCCGGCCTGCTGCGGCTCGGGCCCGGTCCCGGCCGGTGCCGCGGGCGCCGTACGCCGCTCCAGGCGCAGCCGCAGTCCCTCCGGCATCAGTGTCAGCCGCTCGGTGACCCGCAGCCGGTACGCCGGGTCGGGCCGCAGGTCGTAGCGGCGCAGCAGCAGGCCGAGCACCAGCGTGGCCTCGTGCAGTGCGAACTGGCGTCCGATGCAGGCCCGCGCACCCGTGCCGAACGGCTTGTAGGTGTGCGGGGGACGGCCCCGTACGGCCGAGGCCTCGAAGCGGTCCGGGTCGAACCGGTCGGCGTCGGCGCCCCACACCCGCGGATCGCGGTGCAGCATCGCGGTCAGCACCAGGGCCCAGGCGCCCTGCCGCATCGGATGGTCCCCGCCCAGCAGGGTGTCCTCGCGGGCCTCCCGCGCGAAGGCGGGCGCCGTCGGCCACAGCCGCAGTGCCTCGTCGAGGACCCGGCGCACATACCGCAACTTGGCCACCTGGTCGTACCCGGGCACCGCCGTGGTGCCCCACACCCGGTCCACCTCGGCGCGGGCGCGGGCCGCGACCCGGGGGTTCAGGGAGAGGTAGTGCAGGGCGAACGAGAGCGCGCCGGAGGTGGTCTCGTGGCCCGCGACCAGGAAGGTGATGACCTGGCGGCGCACGTTCTGCGCCGACAGCCGCTCTCCCGTCGCGGGGTGCGCGGTGTCGAGCATCCGGTCGAGCAGGTCCCCGTCCCCGCCGCCCCCGCTGCGACGCGCCCGTACGAGTGCGTCGACCGTGCGGTCGAGATAGGCGATGTCCGCCTCGTTCTGCCGCGCGGCCCGCCGCAGCAGCGCGGGAAACGGCTGGGTGTTGAGGTGCTGGGCGTAGGTGAGCGTGCCCACCATCGCCGTCACGAAGGGATGGAGCCGGGCGCGCTCGAACGAGCCGAAGTCGTGCCCGAAACCGGTGCGCGCGATCGTCTCCAGGGTCAGCTTGGTCATGTCCCCGGGCACGTCGACGGAGCGTCCGGCGGCCAGCTCACGGTCCCAGTGGCCGGTGAGCCGGTCGGCGACGTCCAGCATCATCGGGTGGTAGGCCGCCATGGCCTCCCGGCTGAACCCCGGAGCGAGGACGTCGTGCGCCAGCTGCCAGTTGGGCTCGTGGTTGTACGCGGTGAACAGCGCGTCCCCGACGACCGGCCGCAGGTTGGCGATCCCCAGCCCCACGTGCTTGGCGAACCGTGACTCGTCGGCCATGTCGGCGGCGAGCTCCGCTCCCCCCACGAACACGAACTCCCTGCCGAACACCTTGCGCCGGAAGATCGGCCCCAGCTCCCGGGCGTACCGCAGGGAGTCCTGCACGGGGGTGCGCCGGCCGGCGCCCAGGATGTCGCCGAGCAGCGGGAGCCGGTGCGGGGGATGCGGAATGCGGTGCAGTTCGGGCCACCCGAGCTCCGCGCTCCGGAATCCCCTGGGCAGCACGGCCCCGGCCGTCGTCGCCGTCTCCGCCATGACGCGATCTCCCTTGATGCAGCGGCAGGTGGGAACTGTTGTACGTGGGTTCAATAACGCGCCCAGTGTCGGCCTGCCGCCGAACCGGCGTCAAGTAAGGTGCGGGCATGGCCGCGAACCAGGGCGAGCGCATCCGGCGCCGACTCAGCACCGGGGAGCGCAGGGAACAACTTTTGTCGGTGGGCGCGCGGCTGTTCTCCGAGAGTCCTTATGACGACGTCTGGATCGAGCAGGTCGCCGAGATCGCCGGGGTCTCGCGCGGGCTGCTCTACCACTACTTCCCGACCAAGCGGGACTTCTTCGCGGCGGTCGTCGAGCGCGAGAGCGAGCGGATGCTCCGGATGACGGCGGCGGTGCCGGGCGTCCCGGTCCGCGAACAGCTCGCCTCGGGCCTCGACACCTATCTGGAATACGTCGAGACCCATGCCCACGGCTACCGCGCCTTCCACCGCGCGGACGCGGCCGGGGACCAGACCGTCCGCCGTGTCTACCAGCGGGCCCTGGCCGCGCAGGAGCAGCAGATCCTGGCCGCGCTGGGCGCCGATCCGGAGTTCGGCCCTCTCTTCGGGCGCCGTCCCGAGGTGCGCCTGGCGGTGCGTGGCTGGCTGGCGTTCATCACGGCCGTCTGTCTGGAGTGGCTGCGGGGTCCGGACCTCACGCGGGAGCAGGTGCGGGAGTTGTGCGCGCGGGCGCTGCTCGGGGTCATCGCCGCGGGCTGAACGGTCGCGGCGCGCGCCGGCCGGTCCCGTCGCGGCGGAAAGGTGCCACGAAGGATCACCTGTGCGGTTGGCGCGCGCCGTGAACTCCTATAGGTTAGGCAAGGCTTACCTAAGGAGGTCTGGGATGGGTGACAGCCACAGCTGGACGGCCGTGCCCGGTACGGCCGAGCGGGCCCGTTCGGTGCTGGCCGCCGCGTGGTCCTGCGCGGTCACCGCGGACGGCGGACGCGAGGAGTTCGTCGGCGCGCACACCGTCGACGAGGACGGCCGGGTGCACCTGCGCGTGCCCGAGGACAGTTCGCTGCGCACGGCGGCGATCTGCGCGCCCCGCGGGGAGCCGTCCGCCGTGCTGGAGTTCGCCGACGTGGCGCCCGTCCCCGTACGCCACCGGGTCCGGGCCCGGCTCTGGCTCGCCGGCTGGTTCGCCCCCGAGGACGACCACCTCGCCTTCCACGCCACCCGGGTCGTGCTGAGGGACCCCTCCGGGGCGGCCGTCGTCGCCCTCGACGAGTTCGCCGCGGCCGCGCCCGACCCCCTCGCCACGGCCGAGGCCCAGCTGCTCACCCACCTGGCCGACGCCCACCCGGACGCCGTCGAGCGGCTCACCCGGCTGGTCCGGCATGACAGCCTGCACGGCGCCGTACGGGTCCAGCCGCTCGCCGTGGACCGCCACGGACTGACGCTGCGCATCGAGCGCGTCCGCGCCCACGGCGACGTACGCCTGCCCTTCCACGCGCCCGCCGACGACGTCGGACAGCTCACCGAGCGCATGCACGTCCTGCTCACCCAGGCGAGTGCCGCGGCCTGCCCGGGCGCCCTACAGTGGCAGCGCACAGACCGCGACGGGTGAGGCGAACGGGTCGCCCGCGAGCCGCAGCTCCCCGCTCCGGCCGTCCACCTCGAAGACAGCGACCGTGCCGGAGCGCTGGTTCGCCGCGAACAGCAGGCCGCCGTCAGGCGAGAGGGCGATCTGGCGGGGGAAGTCCCCCTCGACCGGGACCGTGCCGAGCAGCCGCAGTCGGGCCCCGTCCGCCTCCACCGCGTACCGCGCGAGCGTGTTGTCCCCGCGATTGGCCAGGTACGCGTACCTGCCGTCCGCGGTGACCGCGAACTGCGCCGGATAGCTGGGATCCGCCTTCGCGCCCGTGGACTGCGGCGCGCCGATCGTCAGCCGGCCGCTGGACGCCTCGTAGGAGCACACGGCCACCGTGTCGTCGGCCTCGTTGGCGAGATAGGCGTGGCGGCCGCCGGGGTGGAACGTGAGATGGCGCGGTCCGGCGCCCGGCCGGGTGTGCGCCTGCGCGACCTCGGTGAGGGTGCCCGCCCTCTCGTCCAGGCGGTAGCTGTACACCGTGTCCGTACCGAGATCGACGGCCAGGACGTGTCCGCCGTCCGGCGCGGCGACGAACTGGTGGGCGTGCGGCCCTTCCCGGCCCGGCCCGGGGGCCGGGCGGGTGTGGGTGACCCGGTCGGTGCGCTCGCCGAGCGCGCCCGAGGCATCGATCGGGTGCACGGTCACGCTGCCCGAACCGTAGTCGGCGCTCAGCAGCCAGCGCCCGCCGGGGTGCACGGAGAGCTGACAGGTGTGGGACCCGCCCGTCGCCCTGCTGCCGAGGACCTTCCGGTCCGACAGCCGCACGGCGGTCACCGCGCCCCGCGCCCGCTCGTTCACCGCGTACAGCGTGGCGCCGTCCGGGTGCACCGCGAGGTACGACGGGTCGGGGACGCCGGTGATCGTGCCCCGGCCGGTGATCCGCCCCGACGCGGGGTCGTACGAGGCGACGCCGATGCCCTTCCCCCCGCCCTCGGCGGAGGTGTAGGTGCCCAGACAGAGGGGCCGGGGGCCGGAGGGGCTCGGCGCGGGCTCCGGGGCGGCGGGCGACGTGGAGGACGACGGCCGCCGGGCCGGCGGGGCCTGCGGTGACGTCGAGGCCGCCGGCGAGCCGCCGTCGCCGGCGCAGCCGGCCGGCGCCGACGCCACCGCCGCACCGCCCAGCACGCCGACGAAGCGCCGCCTGCTCCAGCCGCCCGCCGCTCCGGTCCCACTGTTCATGCCCGCACCTCGGATCGTCCCTGGCCCCGCGCCGTTCACAGCACCTTGTCCCGGAAGGCCCGGCGAACGCAAAGCGGGAGCCCGGAGCCCGGGGGAGCGGCGGCTACCAGTCGCCGTCCTCCACCGGCTTCCCCGGCGCGTCCTTGAGGTGGTGCACCTGGCCGGGCGCGGGCGGCTGCCACGGGTCCAGGTCGGTGCCCAGCCACTCGCCGACGGGCTTGACGGCGGCCAGGGTGTCGCTGGGCGCGACGTCCTGCGCGTCCTGGTCGTAGTAGTCGTACCAGGGCAGCCCGGCGTTGGTGTACGCGGCGCGGTCCACGGGGGACGGCGGCGGCTCCTCGCCGGTGATGCGGCGCCACTCCGGGGGCGTCACGAGGTGCACGAACACGCGCCCCGCGGGTTCCCTCGCGTAGTCCGAGACCGGGCGGACGTCCTGGTAGACCTCCTGCCGCATCGAACCGCCCACCCCCAGGCCCATCGCGGCGGCCCGGGCCGGCGGCGCGCCCCCCGGGGCGGCGGCCGCGGCGGGCATCATCGGCATCGCGCCCGGTGCGGGCATCGCGCCCGGCTGCGGCATCGCGCCCGGCGCGGGCGGGGCGCCGTATCCGCCGCCGAAAGCGGGAGGCGGCGGCGGGGCCAGACGCCGACGCTCGGCCTCCCGCCAGGCGGCGCGCTTCTCCTCGTTCAGCGGGAAGGACTGCAGCTGGACCCCGCCCCACACCTCCTCGCCGGTGACCTGGCCCTCCACCGTCGCGCCCAGGCCGAGCGGCACCGCCACGAACTGGCGCACCGTGCCCTTCCCGGAATTGATGCCGTCCAGCCAGGGCTGCCGCGGCAGCGTGACGTAGTTCTGCGGGTCGCGGGAGAGCCGGCCGCTCCACGGCTTGCCGGAGACCGCGCACACCTTGCCCGCCCCGACCTGGAGCGCGGCCGGTTCCGTCGAGCCCCCGAAGCTCAGCCACATCGCCTCGCGCAGGTACATCGGCAGCATCACGCCGCCGCGCGCCAGCCAGTCGGCGGGCACGGTGTCCCGGTGGTCGCCGACCCGGCGGACGGGGAACACCCCCAGCCCGGGCGGCAGGGCGTGCGTGCCGCTCTCCGGCAGCCGCAGCGTCCGCATGAACCGCACCGCCACTCCGCCCGGCAGCCTCAGTGTGTCTCCGTCGATCCGTACCGCGGTCTCGGCCACAGGCCCGCTCCCTCTCCCTCTCGCGCCGGCCCCGTCCCGGCGCCTCTCAGGGAGAACGCCTGCTGATGCCCGTGCGGTTCCGCCACAGCTCCTCCTGCACGCCCAGGCGCTCGCGCAGCCGGGTCAGCCGCGGCAGTCGGGCACCCTGCTCGCCCGACACACGGTCCAGTTCCTCCAGCAGACGGCGCGAGCGGTGCTCGGTGTCGAGCTCGTCGAGCATCCGGTTCACCTCGGTCAGGAGCGCGCCGTGCAGCTGCCACTGGCGGGCGTCGTGCTGGAGCCGCTCCAGCAGCAGCTGGGCCAGCTTGTCGCGGGTGGCCGCGGCCTGCCGCAGCTCGGCGGTGAGCCGGGCCTCGGCGGCGTCCGCGTTCAGGCTGACGTGCGTGGTGACCAGCACCGCGAAGCTGACCACGGCGTCGGCGATCTCCGACAGCAGCCGCTCCACGACCTCGCCGGTCTCGGCCGGGAACAACGGCTGCGGCTCGCGCTCCTTGGCGAGGTCGGTCAGGGTGCGGGCCAGTACCCGCAGGACGACCGTGCAGATCTCCAGGGTGTCCAGACCGGTGCGCAGCACCACCCGGTGCAGCAGACCCTCCCGCACGCGCGGATTGAGCCGCAGACTGTCCTCGGCCTGCCGCAGCGCCGCGTCCACGTCCACGATGTCGTGGTCGAGCCGGCGCGCCTCGTGCAACCGGGCGGCGGCCGCCTCGACCGCCGGGCGGCCGGCCGCCTGCTCGCCGATGCGCAGCATCAGCTGGCGCAGCCGGCGGGCCAGCCCCTCGATCGACTCGCCCGCCTCCTCGATCCACACCGGCGGCGGCAGCAGCAGGTTGATGCCGAGCCCGACGACCGCGCCGATCAGGGTCTCCACGATCCGCGCCCACGCCGTGTCCCCGACGGTGGTGACGCCGAGCACCAGCATGGCGCTGATCGCCACCTCGGGCACGTACTCGTCGACCCGCACCAGATGCCCGACGGCCAGCGCCGCGAGGATCAGCAGCGCGAGGCTCCACCAGGTCAGGCCCACCAGCTGGCTGAAGGCGATGGCGACCAGGACGCCGGCCACCACCGAGTTGACCCGCCGGACGCCGTTGGTGAGTGTGGCGTACAGGGTGACCTGGACGACCAGCAGCGCGGTCAGCGGCGCGGTGAGGGGGGCCGCCTCGGGGCTCAGCCGCAGGGCGACGACGTACGCGAGGGTCGCCGCCGCCGTGGAGCGGAAGGCCTGGACGACCACGGGTTCCCGATGGCGCTGTACGAACCGCACGAGCGGCGCCGCTCGCTCACTTACCTGTTCCATCCCCGGACCAGTTCCCCTTCCCCACGCTGCCCGAACGTCCCTTCCGTACCCAGGGTGCGCTCACCGCGTGGGGAAGGACAGCCGGTGGCGGCGGGCCCGCCGACGTGGGGCGCGGCGCCGTCAGGCGTACAGCTTGTCGAGGAAGGCGGACAGGTTGCCCGTCGTCCGGGCGATCTGCTCCTCGGTCGTGAGGCTCTCCTCGAAGCGGCCGCCGCGCTCCGGGACCTTCCTGCCGCGTACGTACAGGGAGCAGGCCAGGTCCGTGCACATGTAGAGGCCGACCGAGTTGCCCTCGCGGCCGGCCGCGCCCGCCTTGCGGGCCGTCATCAGCGACACCCCGCCGCCGGGGTGGGTGGTCAGGCACAGCGAGCACATGCTGCGGTGCAGGAAGCCGCGCTGCGACGGCGGGAAGCGCAGGGTCACACCCACCGGTCCGCCCCGCCGCTCGGCGACCAGATAGCTCCGGTCGGGCGCACCCGGATCACGCCAGCCCAGGAAGTCCATTTCCTCCCAGGGGAGTTGGTCGAGATCGCGGGGTGTCGGCAGACGCCTGGCCTCCCCCTTGGAGCAGTTGACGAACGAGGTGCGGATGTCGCTCTCGGTGAGTGACCTCATGGGGAGTCTCCGGGTGCCGTCGTGAAAACCAATGAACCTATGCCCTCTAGGTATGCGCCTAGGGTAAATAGCCGGAGTAGGGAGAACCAGTGAATATCCGCGACGTCCCGCCGCCGCGACGACGTCCTCACCGCGCACCCCGGCAGTGAGCGCCGGCGCTGGAAGGGGGTGCGGGTGCCGCGGAGTCGACCGACCGAGGGGGCCGTCGTGGCCGCTTAGCTCACATCGTGAACTAAGGGTTGTAGGAAAGTCGCGCCGGTCCCGGCCATAAGGGTATGTTGCAGCTCGGGCAGGGTGCGAAGGGAGCGTCATGGCGGGGCGGAACGGGCGTACGGTACGCGATCTCAGGCGGGCCAACCGCACGGCGGTCCTGCAACGACTCTACTTCGACGGCCCCCTCAGCCGCTTCGAACTGGGCCCGGCCACCGGCCTGAGCTCCGGCTCGGTCAGCAACGTCGTCGCCGACCTGGTCGCCGACGGACTCGTCGAGGAGGCCGGCAGCGTCGACTCCGACGGCGGCCGCCCCCGCATCCTGCTGCGCGTCGCCCCCGCCAGCGGCCACATGATCGGCGTGGACGTCGGCGAGACCCGGGTGCGGATCGAGCTGTTCGACCTCACCCTCACCGAACTCGCCCGCGCGGAACGCCCGCTGGAGCAGCAGCGGTACGAGGTCGAGGGGATCGTCGGCCACATCCGCGACGGCGTCGCCGAGGTGCTCACGGCGGCGGGCCTCGCCCCGGACCGGCTCCTCGGCGTCGGGATCGGCGTCCCCGGCATCGTGGAGCACACCCCCGAAAGCGGCGCCGTCGTGCACGGCCAGACGATCGGCTGGGACGCCGTCCCGCTGGAGGCGCTGCTGCGCGAGGGCTCCCCGCTGCCGGCGACCGTCCCGTACTTCATCGACAACGGCGCCCGGACCCTCGGCCAGGCCGAGATGTGGTTCGGCGCCGGGCGCGGCGCCCGCAACGCCGTGGTGGTCCTCTTCGGTTCCGGCGTCGGCGCCAGCCTCGTCACCCCCGAGGCGGAGCAGGGCCGTTCCCTCGAATGGGGCCATCTGACGGTACGGGTCCGGGGCCGCCGCTGCCGGTGCGGGGCCCTCGGCTGCCTGGAGGCCTACGCGGGGGCCGAGGCGCTGCTCGACCGCTGGCGCGAGGAGGGCGGACATCCGCCCGCGGACACCGACGAGGAGACCGCGCTCACCGCGATGCTCGCCGCCGCCCACCCGGACGACGGCACCGACGCCGACCCCGTCGCCCGCGCCGTCCTGGAGGAGACCGCCGAGTACCTGGGCGCCGGGCTCTCCGACCTGATCAACCTCTTCCAGCCCGAGCGCATCCTCATCGGCGGCTGGGCCGGCCTCCAGCTCGGCGCCCGTTTCCTGCCCGCCGTACGCCGCCACGCCACCGCGTACGCGCTGCGCCATCCCGCCCGGAAGGTCACCGTCGAACTCGGCCGGCTCGGCCCCGACGCGGTCACCGTGGGGGCGGCGATCCTCCCGCTCGCCGACTTCTTCGCACGCGGCGGCAGGCGCCCCGAGCCGCCGGCCGGCGGCCCGCAGCCCGCCTGGCGCACGGCACTGGAGGAGCGCGCCCCGCACTGAGGTTTGGCCGGTCACGGCGGAGGTACCCGCGCTCCCACGAACGTCATCCGGAAGGGAGCACTCCGTGGCCGACCACCGCGACGAGGGCCCCGGCGAGAACGGCACGCCGATCCCGCGGGACCTGCCGGACCAGCAGGCCGACACCGGCGAGGATCCCTGGGACGCGCCGCGACCCGAGGAGCCCGACGCCGACGTCCCCGACACCGACGAGGCGGGCACCGGCCGCCGGGGCGCCCCTCACTCGGCCGGCGCCCACCCCGATCAGCCGGTACCGGACGAGCCCTCGGCCTGAACCGACACCGCTTCTGCACACGCGTCCGTCGCCGGCCCGTACGAGACGGGCCGGCGACGGACGCGTGTGCAGGACGGCGGCGGCCTGCCGGACGGCCGTGAGCGGTGCTCAGCCCACCTTGCGCCCCCGCATCGGCGCCGTCGCCTCGCCGTCTCCGCCGCGCAGCCCCCGCAGGAACTCCCGCAGCACCTCCGTCGCCGTACGCTCCGGCCGCCAGCCGAGCTCGGTGCGCGCCCGCGTGCAGTCCATCAGAGGCAGCCGCAGGACCGCGTCGAAGAGGTGCGGCGAGGCCGGCAGCAGATGCAGTCCCCAGGCCGCCGCGATCGCCGAGCGGGCCGCCGTACGCGGCAGACGCACCGGACGGGCGTCGAACATCTCCCCCAGCAACTCGGCGTCCACGGCGGGCTCGGCCGCCAGGTTGAACGCGCCGCGCACCCCGGTGTGCAGGGCGAGCCGGTACGCCTCGGCCGCGTCGTCGGTGTGCAGGGCCTGGACGCGCAGGCCCGGGATGTCGGGCAGGAACGGCAGCAGGTCGGGCCGGGCGACGGGGCCGGGCAGGACCCTGCCGCCGAAGATCCGCCGCTGCTCGCTCGCCGACTCCCGCTTGAACAGGAACGCCGGCCGCATCCGGACCACCCGCACCGTCGGATGGTCCCGTTCGAAGATGTCCAGGGTCCGCTCCAGATAGGCCTTCTCCCGGCAGTACGCGGCGTCCGGCCAGCCGTGCGTCGGCCACGACTCGTCCACCGCGTGCTCCTTCGGACCCGGCGAGTACGCGCCCACCGACGAGGCGTGCACCAGCACGGGCACCTTCGCGGCGGCCACCGCCTCGAACACCCGGATGCTCCCCAGCACGTTGGTGCGCCAGGTCACCGCCGGATCGTGGGTCGGCTGGAACGCCCAGGCCAGGTGCACCACCGCGTCGGCGCCCTCGAACACCTCGGTCAGAGCGATGTCCTCGGACGCCAGGTCCACCGCGGTCCACTCGGTCTTCGGCGGCGCCCAGTCCGGGATCCGCCGGGCCAGGCCCCGCACCGAGGCGACCTCCGGGTCCTGCGACAGCAGGCGCACCACACTCGTTCCGACGTTGCCGGTGGCCCCCGTGACGACGACGTCGCTGCCCGTTGAGCTGGTCACCTTCGGCTCCTCTCGGCGGTCGGTGCTGCGGACCGACCGAGTACCCGCCCCACGGGCACCTGGCACGCCCTACGAGGCGAAGGCGTTCACACCCGTCAGCTCCGCCGACAGCTCCCACAGCCGGGCCGCCTGCCCGGGGTCCGTCGCCCACGCCTTCACCCCGACCCGCTCGCCGTCCTCGGGGGCGGGCTCGGCGATGTCGCAGTCCTCCAGATAGACGCCGCCCATGCCGTCCAGCTGCGGCGAGGTCGCCGCCCACACCTGGGTGGCCGCGCCCTGCTCCGGGGTCTTGAAGCCCGGCTGCGGGACCGGGTCGCCGTTCTCGTCGATCCACCCGTTCGCCACCATCTCCTCCCGGGGCAGGTGCCGCTGCAGAGGCGTGAGGATGCCTCCGGGGTGGAGGGAGAAGGCCCGTACGCCGCGGTCCCGGGCGAGTGCGTCGAGGTGGACGGCGAACAGCACGTTCGCCGTCTTCGCCTGGCCGTACGCCTGCCACTTGTCGTAGCCGGCGCGCCAGTGGACGTCGTCCCAGCGCACGCCGGAGAAGTGGTGGCCGCGCGAGGACACGCTCACGACGCGGGCCCCGCCGGGCTCGATCGCCGGCCACAGACGGTTGACGAGCGCGAAGTGCCCGAGGTGGTTGGTCGCGAACTGCGCCTCCCAGCCGGGGCCCACCCGCGTCTCCGGGCAGGCCATGATCCCGGCGTTGCCGATGACGAGGTCGACCGTGCGGTCCGAGGCGAGGAACCGGTCGGCGAAGGAGCGCACGCTCTCCAGGTCTCCGAGGTCCAGCTCGTCCACCTCGACGTTCTCGATGCCGCCGAGGTTCTCGCGGGCCGTCGCGGGGCGGCGCGCGGGGACGACGACACGGGCGCCGGCCTTGACGAGCGCACGGGTGGTCTCCAGCCCGAGGCCGGAGTAGCCGCCCGTGACGACCGCCAGCTTCCCGGTCAGGTCGATGCCCCGCAGGACGTCGTCGGCGGTGCTCGTGGCGTCGAAGCCCGAGCCGATCTTGTGCTGTGCGGTGTCGCTGTTGCTCATGCCCGAAACGCTACGGATTGGAGTGCTCTCGAAGTCAAGCGCCGGCCGGGACGCCCCCCTCACGCCAGCGGGCTCTCCTCCAGCGCCGCCAGCAGGCCGGCCGGATCGTCGTAGACCATCTCCGCACCCGCCTCCACCAGGTCGGCGCGCGGGATGCCGCCGCACAGGACGCCCACGCACCGCACCCCCGCCCGGCGGCCCGCCCGCATGTCCCACACCGTGTCGCCCACGAACACCGCCCGCCCGGCGGGCACCCCGGCCAGCTCCAAGGCGTGCTCCACCGGCTCCGGAGCGGGCTTGCCCTCGGCTACGTCGTCCGCGCTCGCCGTCGCGGTGATGGCCTCGTCGGCGTCGAGGGCGCGGCGCAGGGCCGAGAGCTCGGCCCCGCTCGCCGAGGTGGCGAGGACGACGGTCCAGCCGTCGCCGTGCAGACGCCTCAGCAGCGCGCCGGCGTCCGCCATCGGGGGCAGCCGGTCGAAGTACTGCCCGTACAGCGCCTTGTGGGCGGCGCTCAGTGCGGCGTCCGCGTCCTTGTCGCGGTCCTCGCCCAGCAGATGGGCGATCAGGTCGTCGGAGCCGAGTCCCACGGCCCGGTGCACCGCGTGCATCGGCACCCGGTGGCCCGCCTGCCGGAAGGCCTCCCACCAGGTGGTCACATGCAGGTGGTTGGTGTCGACGAGGGTGCCGTCGACGTCGAAGACGGCGGCGCGTTCCATAGGCGGTCCTTTCTCTCGCGGCGCCCGGGTACCACGTCAGGCACCCCCCACGCCCGCCGGGACACGCCCTTCCCCGGTCCATGCCAGCAGCCCGTCCACCGGCCAGGTGGTCACCACCCGTTCCGGCGGCACCCCGCACTCCTCCGCCCGCGCGCACCCGAGGATCTGCCAGTCCAGCTGGCCGGGCGCGTGCGCGTCGGTGTCGACCGAGAACAGCACGCCGGCCTCGACGGCCCGGCGCAGCAGCCGCCGGGGCGGGTCCAGCCGCTCGGGCCGGCTGTTGATCTCCACGGCCGTGCCCGACGCGGCGCACGCCGCGAACACCTCGTCCGCGTCGAACTCCGACTCGGGCCGTCCCTTGCCCGTCACCAGCCGTCCGGTGCAGTGCCCGAGGATGTCGGCGTGCGGGTCGCGCACCGCGGCCACCATGCGCCGGGTCATCGCGCGGGCCTCCATGCGCAGCTTGGAGTGCACGGAGACGACGACCACGTCGACCCGCTCCAGCAGCTCCGGCTCCTGGTCGAGGGAGCCGTCGTCGAGGATGTCGCACTCGATGCCGGTCAGCAGCCGGAACGGCGCCCAGGTCGCGTTCAGTTCCTCGACCACCTCCAGTTGCCGCCGCAGCCGCTCCGGCGACAGCCCGCGGGCCACCGTCAGACGCGGCGAGTGGTCCGTCAGGACGGCCCACTCGTGGCCCAGGGCGGCCGCCGCCCGGCCCATCTCCTCGATCGGGCTGCCGCCGTCCGACCAGTCGGAGTGCAGATGGCAGTCGCCGCGCAGCAGCGCCCGCAGGCGCCCCCCGGCCCCGTCGGTGAGCGGCCGCCCCACCTCGCTCTCCAGTTTCCGCAGGTAGGACGGCGTCTCCCCGGCGAGCGCCTCGCGCACCACCTGGGCGGTCCTGGGGCCCACACCTTTCAGCGACTCCAGCGTCCCGGCCTCGGCGCGCCGGGCCGTCTCGCCCTCGGGCAGCCGCGCCAGCACCCGGGCCGCCGTACGGAACGCCTTCACCCGGTACGTGGGCGCCAGGGACCGCTCCAGCAGGAAGGCGATCCGGTCCAGGGCCTCCACGGGATCCATCGTCACCTCCTGGCTCCAGAGTTCCCCAGGCCGGTGCGTCCCGCACGACGGGCGGCACGGTTTCGTCCCACGCACACCCGGGTACGGCGGATCCCCGTCCCGCCTTCCCGAGGAGCCCGGTCCTGCCCGCCCCCGCCGCGCCCGGCCCCCGGGTGGTCCGTCGCCGTGAGACTCCGGCGATTCGTACCGGCCGGTTGCGATTTACGCTCTATTACATGACCGAAGTCGCGAGCCCCTACATCTCCCATCCGCGGATCATGGTGCTCGGTGTGCAGCCGGGAAAGCCACCGTTCCGGATCGTTGAAATCGACGGCGAAGTGGTCGGTGAGGCGCATGCCGTCACCGACGTCCTGGAGACGGCCGCCGCCTTCGGCATCACCGTCCACGACCTCGACGATCCCGACGTGGTGCGCTGGGTCGGCGGCGACCGGTACACCTGGAAGCCGCGCTAGCGGCGCCGGGGAGCGTGCACCGCGCGGCTCACCCGGCGTCCGAGCAGCAGGTATCCGATCAGGGCGCCCGTCGTGTTGAGGATGACGTCGTCGATGTCGAAGGCGCGCCCGGTCACCAGCGCCCCCTGCGCGAACTCCACCAGCAGCATCACGGACGCGGTCAGCAGCACCACCCGCAGCACCCCGCGCGCCTGCGGTGCGAGCACCGGCACCAGCAGGCCGAACGGCACCCCGAGCAGCAGGTTCCCGCCGATCTGCTTGACCGCGTCACGCAGCTCCGGCTGGTCCAGATAGGCCCGCAGCGAGCGGCCCGGACGCAGGTTCGAGTGCACGAGGGCCTCGGAGGCGGGCGACGGCTCCAGCGTCAGCCGCGCCAGCACCACGGCGAACCCCACCATGAAGGCGAACGCGCACAGCATCGCCAGGAAGCGCAGGACGAAAGGCAGCGGCCGGCGGCCGGGTGACGCCGGTTCGTTCTTCCCGCTCCGCTTCCCAGGTGCCCTCCCCGACTTCCTCGCGGGCTTCTTCTCCGCTGCGGCCGGACCGGGTGGCTCCTCTCCCTTCGTGAAGCGCAGGCGGAACCCGGTGAGCGGACGTGAGGCTGAGCGGGCCACGCGGTCCTCCAGTCTTCAACTTACCTTCGACGTAAGCCGGTTACCCGCGTACGGCGGGAGGATGCGGCCGGGAGCGCACCCTGCCGGGCGCGCTCGGCGGCTGGTCAGGCTCCGTAGGTGACGGTGACCTCCTTGAAGCCGAGGGAGTGCAGCAGCCCCTCCAGCATGTCGGTGGTGTTGGTCTCGGCGCGCGCGGTCAGCTCGCTGTCCTTCGCGGCCTCGCCGATGTGCTTCACGGCGAGCTTCTGCACGGCCTGCTCACCGTTGGGGTTGTCCGAGAAGAGGTCGCCGAGGCGGTCGAGGAGACCGCGCTGCTTGGAGACCGCGTAGGAGCGGTCGGGGTCGAGTGCCGGCGTGCCGAGCCGCGCGTGCGGCAGCCGGAGCGTGGCGGACGTACGGTCCTCGTCGACCGTCACGTCCTTGTCGCCGACCTTGCCGAGGTCGACATAGGCGTCCACGGTGCCGGCCCCCACGTACAGGGTGCGGGTGCCGCGGATCGCGTCCGGGAGGTACTTGGCGTCCTTCTCCAGGTCCACGACGACCTGGAAGTTGCCGGAGGCGGCGTCGTAACGGCTCATGTCCTGGATGGACTTGAGCAGGGCGGGGCCCGAACGGTCCTTGGTCTCGGTGCCGAAGAAGTCACGCAGTCCCGGCAGCAGACTGAGCCGGATCCCGGCGAACATCACGACGAGCACGACCACGACCGAGATGAGCACCTTGGCCCAGCCGGGTATCCGCTTCGGCAGGCTCTTGACGGGAGTCGTCATGGCGACGGCCCTCCTTCCTGTCTGACTGGATTCCCGCCAATGCCCGGGCCAGACCGCGCTGTTGACGTCTTGTGACAGTCCGGCGCGGCCTGCGGGCGCCCCGGCCCGTCAGGAGCGGCCCGGCCCGGCCCGCCCGGCCCGGCCCACCAGGCCCGCCCCGCCCGGCCCGGCCCACCAGGCCCGCCCGGCCCACCAGGCCCGCCCGGCCCGGCCCGGCCCGCCCGCCAGGCGCGCCCGCCAGGCGCGCCCGCCCGGCCGACCCGGCCCCGCCGGCCGCGCCCGCCGCCCCGCCCGGGGCGCGACGCGAGGGCCGGCGGGCCCGGCTCACCCATGCGCAGCAACGCCGGACCGGCGAACCGGGGGGCGGTCCCCGTCCGGCCCCCGGGGCGCTGCCACCGGCGGGCGGTGACCGGTTTCACGCCGTCCCGACGCCGTCGAGGCCGGATCGCCGCGGGTGGGCAGGACAGGCGTGGTCCGTAGCATGAGAACCCCGCCCGGACATGGTCAGCGAGGAGCCGATCGTGCGAGACATCTCCGTGTTCAGCGGCAGTGCCCATCCCGAGCTGGCCGCCGAGGTCTGTGCCCACCTCGGGGTCCCTCTGAGTCCCACCCGAGTCAGCAGGTTCGCCAACGACTGCCTGGAGGTGCAGCTGCAGGCCAACTGCCGGGAACGGGACGTCTTCCTGGTCCAGCCCCTGGTCCGGCCCGTGCAGGAGCACCTGGTCGAGTTGCTGATGATGTGCGACGCGGCCCGCGGGGCGTCCGCGGGCCGGATCACCGTCGTCATGCCGCACTATTCCTACGCCCGCTCCGACAAGAAGGACGCGCCCCGCATCTCCCTGGGCGGGCGCCTGGTCGCCGACCTGATGGAGGCGGCCGGCGTCCACCGCGTCCTCGCCATGACCCTGCACTCACCGCAGGTCCACGGGTTCTTCTCGATGCCCGTCGACCATCTGCACGCCCTGCGTGAGCTGGCCGCCCACTTCCGCCGCTACGACCTCACCTCCACCACCGTCGTCTCGCCCGACCTCGGCAACGCCAAGGAGGCCGCCGCCTTCGCCCGCATGATCGGCGCCCAGGTGGCGGCCGGCGCCAAACAGCGCTTCGCCGACGACCGGGTGACCATCAGCTCGGTCATCGGCGAGGTCACCGGGCGGGACGTCATCGTCCTCGACGACGAGATCGCCAAGGGCAGTACCGTCCTCGAACTCCTCGACCGGCTGCGGGAGCTGGAGCCGCGCTCGATACGGGTGGCGTGCACGCACGGGCTGTTCGCGGCGGGCGCCCTGAAGCGGCTCAGCGAGCAGCCCGACGTCCTGGAGATCGTCTGCACCAACACCGTGCCGGTGCCCGCCGAGGAGCACACCCACAAGCTGCGGATCCTGTCCATCGCGCCCGCCCTGGCGGAGGCCGTGCGCCGGATTCACAACGGTGAGTCCGTCAGCGCCCTGTTCGACGCGGCCCGCAGCGAATAGACAGGAAGGAGTGGAAACGCGCATGTCGTCACCCATGTGACCAGGGAGGGCCCGCAGTGGCGAAGGCGAAGTTCGAGCGGACGAAACCACACGTCAACATCGGCACCATCGGGCACATCGACCACGGCAAGACGACCCTCACGGCAGCCATCACCAAGGTGCTGCACGACAGGTTCCCCCAGCTGAATCCCTTCACCCCGTTCGACCAGATCGACAAGGCCCCCGAGGAGCGGCAGCGCGGCATCACGATCTCCATCGCCCATGTGGAGTACCAGACGGAGCGCCGGCACTACGCCCACGTGGACTGCCCCGGCCACGCCGACTACATCAAGAACATGATCACCGGCGCGGCGCAGATGGACGGCGCGATCCTGGTCGTCGCCGGCACGGACGGCCCGATGCCGCAGACCAAGGAGCATGTGCTGCTGGCCCGGCAGGTGGGTGTGCCGTACATCGTCGTCGCCCTCAACAAGACGGACATGGTGGACGACGAGGAGATCCTGGAACTGGTCGAGCTGGAGGTCCGTGAGCTGCTCAGCGAGTACGAGTTCCCCGGCGACGAGGTGCCGGTGGTACGGGTCTCCGCGCTCCGGGCGCTGGAGGGCGACCCGCGGTGGACGCAGTCGGTGCTGGACCTGCTGGACGCGGTGGACGAGGCGGTGCCGGAGCCGCAGCGGGACGTGGACCGGCCGTTCCTGATGCCGATCGAGGACGTCTTCACCATCACCGGGCGCGGAACCGTCGTCACCGGCCGGATCGAGCGCGGCACGCTCCGGGTCAACAGCGAGGTGGAGATCGTCGGCATCCACCGGCAGAAGACGAAGACCACGGTCACGGGCGTGGAGATGTTCCGCAAGCTCCTCGACGAGGGCCGGGCCGGGGAGAACGTGGGCCTGCTGCTGCGCGGGATCAAGCGGGAAGAGGTGGAGCGCGGCCAGGTGGTGATCAAGCCGGGCTCGGTCACCCCGCACACGCGGTTCGAGGCGAGGGCGTACATCCTGTCCAAGGACGAGGGCGGCCGGCACACGCCGTTCTTCCAGAACTACCGCCCCCAGTTCTACTTCCGCACCACGGACGTGACGGGCGTGGTGACCCTGCCGGAGGGCACCGAGATGGTCATGCCGGGCGACAACACCACCATGCTCGTGGAGCTGATCCAGCCGATCGCGATGGAGGAGGGGCTGAAGTTCGCCATCCGCGAGGGCGGGCGGACGGTCGGGGCCGGGCAGGTCACGAAGATC
Source organism: Streptomyces sp. NPDC000345 (assembly GCF_042898825.1). NCBI lineage: Bacteria > Bacillati > Actinomycetota > Actinomycetes > Kitasatosporales > Streptomycetaceae > Streptomyces > Streptomyces sp. NPDC000345. Next base: position 82,236 of record NZ_JBIAZE010000023.1, on the reverse strand, counting down.
GTCGAGTAGCGCCGCTGCGGAGGGGAGCGGCGCGGTCATAACGAGCCGGACGTGGCCTCGGGCTGTCCCAGGGCCGCGTCCAGCGTCGTCGAGGGCGGCAGCAGCTTGTGGAGTCCGGTGGCCCGCAGGATGCGCAGGGTCAGCGGGTGCGTGCAGACCAGGTGGAGGTGGCCGCCCTGGCCGAGCACCCGGCCCCGGGCCCGGTACAGCAGGCGCAGCCCGGAGCAGTCGAAGAACTCGATCCGCGACAGGTCGAGGACGACCCGTGGCGCGGGTCCGGTGGTCGCCTCGTCGAGCCGTGGGCCGATCTCCGTCGCCGCGACGATGTCGATCTCGCCGCGGAACTCCAGCACCGTGTATCCCCGCTCCTGCCGGACACGCAGATGCGGGGTGTCCGCGGCGGGTTCCTGCTGCACGACGACATCGCCTCCAACCCGCTCCACCGGTCGGGAGCCTCCAACGGCGGGGGAGCGCGCAGCAGTTCCCCGCCCCAGCAAGGTACCCCCGATGGAGTGAATTTCAGCATGTTCGATTGACATATGTCTTCGAATTGCGGGCGTGTCTCGATCGAGTTTTTTCGCGTCGTGAGCGAAGGGGTGCGAGACAGGTTACGACAGGGCGTGCCACGCCTTGGAGAGGGCCGCGCGGAACTGCTCCGTCTGGTGCGCCGTGAGCTCCCGCACCATCCGCTCCTCCAGCTCCCGCACCGGCCCCGCGCACTGCTCCAGCAGCGTGCGCCCCTCCTCGGTGAGCAGGATCAGCAGCTCGCGCCGGTTGCGAGGATTGCGCTCCCGGCGGATCAGTCCGCGGTTCTCCAGGGAGCGCACCAGATCGGCGATGGACTGGGCGGTCACGAAGGAGTCCCGGGCCAGCTGGGCGGCGGACAGCCCGTCGTGCCGCTCCAGGACGGTGAGCGCCGTGTACTGCAGGGCGGTGATTCCGGACGGCTTGACGAGTTCGTCCAGCCGGGATCGCACGACGAGCTCCACCTGCTTCACCATGTAGAGCAGGGACGGGGGTGCCTTGTGCGGCGGACGCGCGGGTGCCGCTGCCTGGGTCGTCTGGGTGCCGGCCATGAGTCGAGCGTAGACCATTGACAGGAAACCTGTCCGTAAAGAGACTGCGGACCAACAGGAATCCTGTTGGTTGAAATCTTGGCGACGATGCTGAGGAGTGGCGATGACCACCTTCGAGACCGACCCCGGTCGGCTGTTCATCGGGGGACAGTGGCGCGAGGCCGCGGACGGAGCGCGGACCGAGGTGGTCGACCCCTCCCGGGGCGCGGTCGTCACCACCGTCGCGGAGGCGGGCGCCGCCGACGTGGACGCCGCGGTACGGGCCGCCCGTGAGGCCTTCGACTCCGGCAGGTGGTCCGGGCTCAGCGGCCGCGAGCGCGGCCGCGTCCTGCTGCGCGTGGCGCAGCTGATCCGCGAGGAGGCCGACGAGATCGCCCGCCTGGAGAGCCTGGACGTCGGCAAGCCGATCACCCTGGCCCACGCGGTCGACGTCACCAACGCCGCCAACGACTACGAGTACTACGCCACGCTCGCCTTCTCCCTGGAGGGCGGCAACCGCGACACCCCCATGAACGCCCTCGCCTACACCAGGCGCGGGCCGATCGGTGTCGTCGCCGCCATCACCCCGTTCAACTTCCCGCTGATCCTGGCCGGTTCGAAGATCGCCCCGGCCCTCGCCACCGGCAACACGGTCGTGCACAAGCCGGCCGACGAGACCCCGCTGAGCGCCCTGTACATGGCGGGCCTGCTCCAGCGGGCCGGTGTCCCCGACGGTGTCGTCAACGTCGTGACCGGCAGCGGCCCGGTCGCCGGTGAGGCCCTGCTGCGCCACCCCGGCGTCGACAAGATCGCCTTCACCGGCTCCACCGCGATCGGCCGGCACGCCGCGAGCATCGCCGGCGAGAACCTCAAGCCGGTCACCATGGAGCTCGGCGGCAACGCGGCCCACATCGTCTTCGAGGACGCCGACCTGGAGAAGGCCGTCGGCGCGGTCATCAAGGGCTTCGTCTTCAACACCGGCCAGTTCTGCATGGGCGGCCCCCGCCTGCTGGTCGCCCGGCCGGTCTACGGCACCCTGCTGAACATCCTCGGCGAGGCCGTCCCCGGCGTCCCCGTCGGCGACCCCCGGGCGGTGGAGACCGTCGTCGGCCCGATGGCGGGGGAGAAGCACCTGCGCAAGGTCGAGGAGTACGTCGACCTCGCCCGCAAGGAGGGCGGCCGCATCGTCTGCGGCGGTGAGCGGCTCGACCTCGACGGCGGCTACTACTACAAGCCCACGGTCATCGCCGACCTGCCCAACGACTCCCGGGTCGTCCAGGAGGAGATCTTCGGCCCGGTCCTCACCGTGCAGCCCTTCGACTCCGAGGACGAGGCCGTCGCCCTCGCCAACTCCACGCCGTACGGCCTGGCCTCGGGCGTCCAGACCGGCAACCTCGCGCGCGCCCACCGCGTCGCCGACCGCCTCCAGGCCGGCATCGTCTGGGTCAACGACTGGGCGATGCTCGACCCGGCCGTCCCCTTCGGCGGGGTGAAGGACTCCGGATTCGGCCGCGAGTACGGCCCCGAGGCGCTCGCCTCCTACACCAAGGTCAAGTCCGTCGTCGTCTCGCTCGACTGAACGCGCCCGCACCGTCGCCCGCACCACTGCGCACAACGCGCCCGCGGAACCCAGGGAGTTCAACCGATGTCCATCACCACACGCGCCGCCGTCGTCGAGTCCGCCGGAGCGCCCTTCACCCTCTCCGAGGTCGTCCTCGACGAGCCCGGCCCGCACGAGGCGGTCGTCCGGCTGGTGGCGGCCGGCCTGTGCCACACCGACCTCGGCGTGGCGAGCGGCGGACTGCCCTTCCCGCTGCCCGGCGTCCTCGGCCACGAGGGCGCGGGCGTCGTGGAGGCGGTCGGCCCGAACGTCACCGGCGTGGCCCCCGGCGACCATGTCGTGCTGTCCTTCACCTCCTGCGGCGAGTGCCGCAACTGCCACGGCGGCCACCCCGCCTACTGCGCCGCCTGGCTGCCGCTGAACCTCCTCGGCGGCCGCCGCGCGGACGGCACCAGCACCCTCAGTCGCGACGGCGAACCCCTCGGCGGCCACTTCTTCGGGCAGTCCTCCTTCGCCGAGCGTGCCCTGGTCGACGAGCGCAGCCTGGTCAAGGTCGACCCCGACGTGCCGCTGGCGTCGATCGCCCCGCTGGGCTGCGGTGTGCAGACGGGTGTCGGCGCCGTATGGAACGTGCTGAAGCCCACGACCGGTGGCACGGTCGTCGTCCTGGGTGCCGGAGCCGTCGGCCTGTCGGCGGTCATGGCCGCCGCCCTCACCCCGGCCACCACGATCATCGCCGTCGACCGCGTCACCGAACGCCTGGCACTGGCACGGGAGTTGGGCGCCACCCACACCGTCGACGCCGGACAGGCCGCGCTCGGCGAGGCCATCGCCGAGATCACCGGAGGCCGGGGCGCCGACGGCATCGTGGAGACCACGGGCAGCACGGCCGTCCTGCGTCAGGGCGTGGACGCGCTCGCCGCCCGCGGCACGCTGGTCGTGGTGGGCGCCCCGCCGTTCGGCAGCGAAGTCGCCCTGGACGTCAACGGGTTGCTCGGCGGCAAGCAGGTCGTCGGTCTCACCCTCGGCGACAGCGAGACGCAGACCTTCATCCCGGCCCTGGTCGAGCTGGTCAAGAAGGGGCGGCTCCCGCTGGACCGCCTGATCGGCACCTATGCCTTCGAGGACATCGGCCAGGCGGTCCAGGACATGACCTCGGGCAAGACCATCAAGCCGGTCCTGACCTTCTGACGAGCGGTCAGTACTCCCTGACGGCCGATCAGTACGGTTCCGGTGGAGGGTCAGTCCACCGTCAGGACCAGCTTGCCGGTGGTCCGGCCGGTGTCGCCGAGCCTGTGCGCCTCGGCGGCATCGGCCAGCGGGAACGTCCCCGCGATCGTGGCGCGCAGCCTGCCCGCCCCGGCCAGCCCGGCGATCGCCCGCATCCCGGCCCGGTCGGCGTCCACCAGCATCCGCACCGCCCGCACCCCCTGCCGCTCGGCCTCCTCGTGGAACTGCCGCGTCCCCACCGGCAGGATCGACACCACGATCCCGCCCGGCCGCACCACGCTCAGCGAGCGCACCGAGGTCTCCCCGCCCAGGGTGTCCAGGACGACGTCGACGTCCTTCACGGCCTCGGTGAAGTCGGTCTCCCGGTAGTCGATCACCTCGTCGGCGCCCAGTCCGCGCAGGAAGTCGTGCTTGCCCGCGCTGGCCGTCCCGATCACGTACGCGCCGCGCTCCTTGGCGAGATGCACGGCCACATGCCCCACGCCCCCGGCGGCCGCGTGGATCAGCACCCGTTGGCCCGCCTCGAGCGCGGCGGTCTCCACCAGCGCCTGCCAGGCGGTCAGCGAGACCAGGGGCAGCGCGCCCGCCTGGACGTGGTCGAGGGCGGCGGGCTTGTGCCACAGGGCACGGACCGGGGCGACGACGTACTCGGCGTGGGAGCCGTGGCCGAACGGGTACGGCAGCATGCCGAAGACCTCGTCGCCGGGCACGAAGGCGGCGACGCCGATCCCGACGGCCTCGACGGTGCCGGAGACGTCCCAGCCCAGCACGAAGGGCGGCTCGCCCAGGAACCCGCCGGTCGCGCGGTGCTTCCAGTCGGTCGGGTTGACGCCGGCGGCGCGCACCCGGACCAGCACCTCGTTCGGACGCGGCGCGGGCCGCTCCACCTCCACTTCCCTCAGTACCTCGGGGCCGCCGAGGACGTCCTGGCGGATGACACGCATCGTGTTCACAGTGCTCATGGAGAACCAGCGTGCCGGGCCCGGCCCCACCGGGAAATGGCATGATTGCCAACCTTCGATAGAATCGTGCCATGCCCCCGGGACACCAGCACCGCGTCGTCGTCCTCGCCCTCGACGGCGTCTACCCCTTCGAACTCGGCATCCCGAGCCGCATCCTCGGCGCCGCCGACGGCCACTACGAGGTGCTCACCTGCACGCTCGACGGCGCCCCGGTGCGGACGAACGCAGACTTCACCATCGGCGTCGAACACGGCCCCGAGGTGCTGGAGACCGCCGACACGGTCGTGATCGCGCCCGTGGCGCCCGAGCGGGTGACGGACCATCTGCCCGAGGGGGTGGCCGAGGCCCTGGCCAGGATCCGCCCCGACGCCCGGATCGTCTCCATCTGCACGGCCGCCTTCGTCCTCGCCGCCGCCGGGCTGCTCGACGGCCGCCGGGCCACCACCCACTGGCACGTGGCGGAGAGGTTCCGCCGGATGTACCCCCAGGTCGATCTCGACCCGGACGTCCTCTTCGTGGACGACGGCCGGGTGCTGACCTCGGCCGGCGCCGCCTCCGGCGTCGACGTCTGCCTGCACCTCGTCCGCAAGGACCACGGCAGCGAACTGGCCAACAGGGTGGCCCGCCGCTGTGTGGTCCCCCCGTTCCGCGACGGAGGCCAGGCGCAGTACATCGAACAGCCGGTGCCCGAGGCCGGCGCGGCCGGCACGGCGGCCACCCGGGCCTGGGCCCTGGAGCGCCTGGGCGAACCCCTCACCCTCGCCGACCTCGCCGCGCACGCCCGGATGAGCCTGCGCACCTTCGCCCGCCGCTTCCACGACGAGGTCGGCCTCAGCCCCGGCCGCTGGCTGATCCAGCAGCGTGTGGTGCACGCCCGGCATCTGCTGGAGGCCAGTGACCTGTCCGTGGACCAGATCGCCGGCCGTGTCGGCTTCGCCACCGGCGCCTCGCTGCGCCAGCACCTGCGCGCGGCGATCGGGGTCTCCCCGCAGACGTACCGCAGGACGTTCCAGGAGGCTCGCTGACGGTACGCCGAACGTTCCGGGCCGCCACGGCGTCGAAGTGGCGCGGGAACGATCGTGAATGGGGGGCGGACATGCGCAGAGGGCTCGTCGCGGTGACGGCCGCACTGGCGACTGTCGTGGGATGCGGCGCCGCGGACGACGGGGACCTGATCGTCGACTACGGGCCCGCGGCGACGCCGTACAGCGGTCCGCTCCACCTCGCGACCGAGGAGGTGGACGAGGACACCCCGGAGGCCGTGCTGCTCGCCTCGGGCGCCGCGGGCCGGGCGCTGGAGTGCGACGGTGAGATCTCCTGGGGCGGCGGGCCCGACGGCTGGGGGAGGGGCGACGGCGGCGAGACGCCGGAAGACGGGCTGAGGCTCTACTTCCACATGTTCGAGCCGGGAGGCCCGCGCTCGAAGTTCCGCGTGGAACGCGAGGAGACCGACCGCGTCCTGTACTCGTACGACGTCGACGGCCGGACGAAGGTGGCGGTCGTGGTCGCCAAGGACCAGGAGGACAGGCCGGGTTGGGGCCCGGAGACCTACGCCTCCTGCGACCCCGCCGAACTCCCGGCGAGCGTCACCGACTCCGGCGACGAGGAGATCTGGACCGACCGGGACGGACGGCGGGTCCCGACCACGACCTTGAGCAGCTACGCCGGCGCGGAGCACTGCGACTGGCAGACGGCGCACTTCCTGGGGATGGGCCGGGGCGAGGACCACCGGCAGTACGTCCGCGACCCCGACGGCGTGCTCCCGGGCGAGCTCCTCACCGCGCCGTACGACGGCGACGTCCGCATGCCCGCCGGTGCGCACGACACCGGATACCGCTACCGGGACCGGCAGTTGTGGCTGACGGACGAGCGCACGACGGCCTACGTCCGCACGCCCGACGGCGTGGAGGCCTGGCCGCTGGCGAAGGACATGGTGGCCTGCGCGTGAGGGCCGCCGGTCAGCGGCTGGCGTGCAGCGCGACCAGCAACTGCCAGACCTGGTCGGCGATCTCGGAGGGCGTGCCGGCCAGGTCGCCGTGCAGCCAGTCGGCCAGCACGCCCGCGAAGGTCGCGGCGACGGCGGAGGCGACCAGGGGGGCGTCCGCCGCGCCGGCCCGCTCGCGCTCGCGCAGGCTGTACGCCCGCAGGTCGCGGTGCAGCACCCGGCCGAGCGGGCCGCCGCCACCCGGGGCCAGCAGGGTGCGGTAGAGCCGGGCGTGCGGGGCCAGCGAGGCGAAGAACCCCGCGAGCGCGGCGGGCGCCCGCACCGGGTCCGGCCGCCCCTGCCAGGCATGCAGCGCCTCCACCGCCTCGCGCACGACGTCGGCGCAGGCGTCGACGGCGAGGGCCTCCAGGTCGGGATAGTGCACGTAGAAGGTGGCCCGCCCGACACCGGCCCGCCGCACCAGCGCGGCCACGCCGACCTCCTCCAGCGGCCGCTCGGCACACTCCGCCAGCAGCGCGGCCCGCAGCCGCGCCCGGGTGCGGGCCGCCCGCGGATCCCCGGGCTCGGCGCGGCTCACTGCGCGATCAGGACGGCGGCCAGGGCGAGCGCACCCGGGAGGGCCTGCGCCACCAGGATCCGCCGGTTGGCGGTGACGGCGCCGTACACCCCCGCGACGATCACACACGACAGGAAGAACACCTGCGCCCGGAACCCGGTCGGATCACCCGCCACCAGCCCCCACACCAGCCCCGCCGCCAGGAACCCGTTGTAGAGCCCCTGGTTGGCGGCCATCGGGGCGGTCCGCTTCGCCAGCTCCGCGTCGAAGCCGTGGAAGCCCATCCCCGGCTTCTTCTGCCACAGGAACATCTCCATCACCAGGATGTACCCGTGCAACGCGGCTACCAGCCCGACCAGCACGTTCGCCAATATCGCCATGATCTCCCTCAACTTCCTGGACAGGTGTCCACTATAGTGGGACACCTGTCCAGGAAGTCCAGTCCCGTGCCGCGGCGGACCCCGGCAGACGCGCGCCGCCTTCGTCGGCACCGGGTGCGGGCGGGGCGGTGGCGGCGACACTGGAGGCATGACCCGAGCAGCGGCACGCACCGCCGAGCAGCGCAAGCACGACACGATTCACCGGCTGGAGCACGACGTCGACGTATGGGTCGCCACGGCCTCCGGGGACGGTGAGGTGCCCCACCTGGCCCCGCTCTCCTTCGTCTGGGACGGCGCCGTCCTGCTGACCGCCACCGCGGCCACCACCCCGACCGGCCGCGGCCTTCGGGACCACGGGGTCGCACGCCTCGCCGTCGGCCCGGCCGACGACACGGTCATGATCGAGGGCACCGCCGTGGCCGTCTCGCCGGCCGACCTGCCCGAAGAGGACGCCGAGATCTTCGCGGGCAAGACCGGCTTCGACCCCCGTGAACTCGCCGCGCCCCACCTGTACTTCCGCATCCATCCGCGGCGGATCCAGGCCTGGCGGGCGCGCGAGGAGGCCGAGGCGACCGACGTGATGCGGGACGGGGAGTGGCTGCTGGCCGACTGAAACCGGGGTATCCGCAAGGTCCGGGGCGGGAGCGGCCCGCCACGGACCTCGTGGAGGAGAAGACATGGCACTGGTGAAAGCGGGCGTCGTGGTGCTCGACTGCGCCGAGCCCGAGAAGCTCGCCGAGTTCTACAAGGGGCTCCTGGAGGCCGAGGAGACCGACGTGACCGCCAACCGTGTCGAGATCAGGAGCGCCGACGGCACCCGTCTGGCCTTCCGGCGCGACGCCAACGCCACCCCGCCGAGCTGGCCCCGCCCCGAGAACTCCCTCCAGGCCCACCTCGACTTCCTCGTCGACGACCTCGACGAGGCGGAACGCAGGGTCGTGGGCCTGGGCGGCAGGCCCGTGGACACGAAGGGCGCCGTCGGCCCCCACGAGGAACGCGGCTACGCCGACCCCGCGGGCCACTCCTTCACCCTCCGCCGCACCCCGTCCACGGCGCCGAAGCAGGGGTGACTGGCCGGGGGTCCAGGGGGCGTGCCCCCACCGGAAGGCTCTGCGAAGCGCACCGGGGAGGCCTCAAGGACCTGCCTGATGAGGGTTCAAGAGAGGGCTTCCAGGGAGCGCCCCCGGCGGGGCCGAAGAGAGGGCCCCCAGGGAGTGCCCCCGGGAGGCCCCGGGGGCGTGTCTCGGTGAGCGGCCTGAGCGAGGGCCCCCAGGGAGTGTCGCCGGGAGGCCCCGGGGGCGTGCCTCGGGGAGTGGCCCAAGCGAGGGGCCCCGGAGGGTCCAAGGAAGGGCCCCCCCGGGGAGGAGCCTCAGTCGCGGCCCCCCTTCTCCTTCGCCGGCCACACCCCCGTAGACCGTTCGATGGCCTTCGCGCCCGTGCGGTCGGCGGCGCTGCGGGCCGCGGCGAAGATCGCGCCCTGGAGCGCCGCGGCCAGCACGACCTCGGTCCAGCCGCGATCGCGGTCCAGGGCGTCGGGCGCGTTGTCCTCGTGCCGGATGGCCTTCCACGCCTTGCGGAAGGCGAGCCCGGCCAGCGCGCCGCTCGCCCAGCCGAAGATGAAGCCGACGGGCTGGTAGACGAGAGGGAGCTTCCTTTTCTTGGCCACGGGGTTCTCCTTGAGATGTGTCCGTTCGGCCGCCGAGGGATGTCCAGGGGGCCGCACCGAATGATGAGGACCGGGGTGGGATCAGGGCCGCCCCTGCGGCGGGACCTCCTCGCCCGCGGGCACCGGCCCCGGCGGCGTGCCGTCCCCGAACGGCCGGCCGCCCAGCCGCTCGCGGTCGTGCGGGGTGAGCCAGCCGGCCAGGTCAGGTCCCACGGGGACGATCCTCGTCGGATTGATGCCGTCGTGCACCTGGTAGTAGTGCCGTTTGATGTGGTCGAAGTCGACGGTGTCACCGAAACCGGGCGTCTGGTAGAGATCGCGGGCGTACGCCCACAGCACCTGGTTCTCCGTCAGCTTCCAGCGGTTGCACTTGAAGTGGCCGTGGTAGACGGCGTCGAAACGGACCAGCGTGGTGAACAGCCGGATGTCGGCCTCGGTGATCGTGTCGCCGACCAGATAGCGCTGCCGTGCGAGCCGTGGCGTCAGCAGTTCCAGCCGCCGGAAGACGGCCGCGCAGGCCTCCTCGTACTCCTCCTGCTCACTGGCGAACCCGGCCCGGTACACCCCGTTGTTCACGTCCGTGTACACCTCGGCCATCACCGTGTCGATCTCGTCGCGCAACTCCTCCGGGTAGAGGTCGGGCGCCCCGGGACGGTGCAGGGCCCGCCATTCGGTGGCCAGGTCGAGGGTGATCCGCTGGTAGTCGTTCGTCACCAGCTTGCCGCTGGGCACGTCCACGATCGCCGGCACGCTGACCCCGCCCGGATAACCGGTCTCCCGCCTGTCGTAGGCCTCGCTGAGGTGGCGGATGCCGAGGACCGGGTCGCGGTCGTCCGGGTCGAGGGTGAAACGCCAGCTGCGGTCGTCCTGGATCGGATCGGCGATCGCCATCGACAGCGCGTCCTCGAGACCGAGCAGCCGCCGGGAGATCACCGCCCGGCTCGCCCAGGGGCAGGCACGGCTGACCACCAGACGGTAGCGGCCCGCCTCCACCGGCCAGCCGTCCCGGCCGTCGGCGGTGACGCGGTCCGCGAAGTGGCTCTTGGACCGCCGGAACCGCCGGTGCCCGTAGGCGCTGTTGCCGTCGCCCCCGCCGCTCATGGATCCTCCTGGTTCTCGCGGGTTCTCGCCGGAAGGGGGGCCCGCGCGCGCCGGCGCGCGCCCCGTTCTGCTGAACGCGTTCCCCGTTTTCGGCCGACGGCACGGTGTGATCCCGACCTGCCCGGGCATTCGGCTCGGATGAGCGGGACATCATCGAACACGCATGCCGACCAGAGGACACGCCTCACGGTTCTGGTGGCACTGGCCGCCAATCTCGTCATCGCCGCCGCCAAGGCGGTCGGCGGACTGCTCGCGGGCTCCCCCGCGCTGCTGTCGGAGGCCGCGCACTCCGTGGCGGACAGCCTCAACGAGGTCTTCCTGCTGGCCGCGCTGCGCCGCAGCCGCCGCCCCGCCGACCGCCGCCACCCCTTCGGCTACGGCAAGGAACGCTTCTTCTGGTCGCTGCTCGCCGCCGTCGGGATCTTCGTCATGGGCGGCTGTTTCTCCTTCTTCCAGGGCGTCGAGGCCCTCAGGACCGGCGCCGACGAGAAGCTCAGCGGCTATGTGGCGGGCCTGGTCGTCCTCGGCGTCGCCTTCCTCGCCGAGGGCGCCTCCCTCCTGCGCGCCCTGCACCAGGTGCGCAGGCAGGGCGGCACCGCGCGGTTGCGCGACCCGGCCCTGCGCACTGTCGTCGCCGAGGACGGCACGGCCGTGCTCGGGGTCACCCTGGCCGCGGCCGGCATGGTCCTGCACATGGTGACGGGGGACGTCGTGTGGGAGGCGTCCGCCTCGCTCGCGATCGGCGCGCTGCTCGTCTACGTCGCCTATCGCCTCGGCCGGGAGGCCCGTGACCAGCTCATCGGCGAGGCCGCCGACCCCGAGACCTCGGACCGGATCCGGGAACTGCTGGCGACGCAGCCGGAGATCGACAGCGTGGAGGCGGTCTTCACGATGAAGATGGGCCTGGACACGGTGCTGGTCGCGGGCCGCGTGGACCTGGTGCCCGGCATGGACAGCGAGCGGGTCGAAGAGGTCGCCGTCCGGATCAAGCGTGCGGTCGCCCACGCGATCCCGGAGGCGGGCGAGATCTTCATCGATGTCACCGACCGCCTCGCGCGTGAGACACGGGAAAGCCCCGCCGCGACGGGGGAGCGCGGCGGGGCCTGACGTTCGGTTGCCCGGTGCGCGCCCGTTCATGCGCTCCCCGGCGGATTCTTCTACGATCCCTGCCGGGGAACCGTCCGGGATCTGCCGGGGAACCGCCGGGAAACCGTTCCGGCCGGCTCAGCCGGCGGCCGGCTCCGCGACGAACAGCGGAATCTCCCGGTCGGTCTTCTTCTGGTAGTCGGCGTAGGGCGCGTACGCGGCGACGGCACGCTCCCACCATTCGGCCTTCTCCGCACCGGTCACCTCACGGACCGTCATGTCCTGCTTGCGTGGTCCGTCCTGGAGCTCCACGCGGGGGTCGGCCTTGAGGTTGTGATACCAGACGGGGTGCCGGGGCGCGCCGCCCTGGGAGGCGACCAGGGCGTACCGCCCCTGGTGCTCGACCCGCATGAGGGGCGTCTTGCGGAGCTTCCCGCTCTTCGCCCCCCGCGTGGTCAGCAGGATCACGGGCAGCCCCGTCTCCCTCAGCGTGGTGCCCTCGGTGCCGCCGGAGCTCTCGTACAACTCCACCTGCTCGCGCACCCAGTCGGTCGGGCTGGGCTCGTACTCGCCTTCGAGAGGCATGGCATCCGTTCCCTTCGTCACGTCGTCGGTCGGCCTGACTGGGTCCTTCAACACCGGCGTCCCGGTGTTTCATCCGTACCGGGCCACCCTCTCGGGTACGCCCTTACCTCGCGCGTAATCGTGCCGCGCGCGTCCCTTCGGCAGACTCGGCCCCATGACGAGGACGCCTGAATCCGGCACGCACACCGCCCCCGCCCCTGCCCCCGGCACCGACACCCGCGCCGTCGTCGAGGAGCTGCTGCGCCGTATCGCCGAAGGCGACCCTGAGCGGATCGCCGAGCTGTACGCCGACGGCGCGGACTGGCGGCTGTCCTGGCCCGAGGACGAACACGGCCGGGCCGGGACGCCCTGGATCCGGCACCGCGCCACCCGGGCCGACGCGGCCGACCACTACCGGGACCTGGCCGCCCACCACACGCCCGCAGAGGCGGACACCCGGGTCGAGCGCGTCCTCGTCGACGGCGCCGACGCCGTGGTGCTGGGCGAGATCCGTCAGACCGCCGCCCCCACCGGGCGCCCCTACCGGGCCGCATTCGCCCTGCACCTCACCGTCGCCGGCGGACTCGTGGTCCGTCACCACGTCTACGAGGACAGCCTGGCCGTGGCCCGCGCCTTCGAGGCGTGACCGGGGCGCCCCCAGGACCAGTGGGTCCCGCTCGGCGCGCGCCCCTGCCCGGCCACCCACCGTCCGGCCCAACCACCATCCCCTCGGCCCGACCCCCATTCCCTCGGCCTACACCACCATCCCCACAGCCAGCACGGTCATCACCCCGCTCGACACGAGCGCCGTCGCCAGCCGGCCCCGGCGCCCGGTCAGTGCCCGGCCCAGCAGCGCCCCGCCGCCGGCCAGCAGCAGCTGCCAGCTCGCGGACGCGGCGAAGGCCGCCAGCACGAACACGCCCTGTTCCAGGGGGCGTACGGAGCCCGTGGTGCCGTTGCCCAGCACCAGCGCGGCGAAGTAGACGACGGTGGTCGGGTTGAGCAGCGTGATGCCGAGCAGACTCAGCCAGGCCCGGGCGGGGGTCGGCGGCGCGGGCGCGGAGCGGGTGGCGAGCCGGTGGGCCCGGTACTCGCGCAGGGCCGTCCGAGTGCCGCGGACCGCGAGGACCAGCAGCACCAGCGCCGAGACCCAGCGCAGCGGAACCAGCACCGGCCGCAGCGCGGCGGCGACGGCGGAACCGCCGACGGTGGCCACGAGGGCGTAGAGCCCGTCGGCCGTGGCGACGCCGAGCGCGGCGCACGCGCCGGTGCGCAGGGACGTACGGGCGGTGAGCGAGACGAGGTAGGTCGCGACGGCCCCGACGGGCACGGCGATGCCGTAGCCCGCGACCAGGCCCGCGACGAGCGCGCCCGTCACGGGCGCGCGGGACCGGGCCTCCGGGGACGGCCGGGCTGCTGCTGGACCCGCGCCGGAAGGACGGCGTCGGACATCAGCGACAGGCGGGCTTCGAAGGTGTGCATGGCCGGATCCTGCGGTCCGCGGCTGCCGAGGGCAAGTGAGTTTCCCGGCCCGTCCCCGGGCGCACGGGCGTGGCCCGGGACGTGGAGCGGTCGGTTCCGGCCATCTCGCCCCGTTCGCCGATCTGGCCGAACTCCGTGTCGCCACATAGGTGCCCGGGGCATCTAATGAAGATCGGCACGAGGACGCACCCTTCGTCTGCGAGGTCTCCCATGACGGAACTCACGGAACTCACGGAACCCGTCGCCTTCCCCCAGGACCGCACCTGCCCCTACCACCCGCCCCAGGCCTACGACCCCCTGCGCGCCGCCCGCCCCCTGTCCCGCGTCACCCTCTACGACGGCCGTACCGCCTGGCTGGTCACCGGCCACGACACCGCCCGCGCCCTGCTCGCGGACCCCCGTCTGTCCACCGACCGCACCCGCCCCGGCTACCCGGCCACCTCACCGCGCTTCAAGGCGCTGCTCGACCGCCGGGCCGCCCTGCTCAACGTCGACGATCCCGACCATCACGCCCAGCGCCGGATGCTGGTGCCGAGCTTCACCCTGAAACGCGCCACCGCGCTGCGGCCGGCCATCCAGCGGATCGTCGACGAGCGGATCGACGCGATGCTGGCCCAGGGCCCGCCCGCAGAGCTGGTCTCCGCCTTCGCGCTGCCGGTGCCGTCGATGGTGATCTGCGAACTGCTCGGCGTCCCGTACGCCGACCACGAGTTCTTCGAGGAGCAGTCCCGGCGGCTGCTGCGCGGCAGGCTGCCGGAGGAGGTCCGGGACGCCCGTGACCGGCTCGACGACTATCTCGGCGCGCTGATCGACCGCAAGCTGGACGGCCCGCGCGGCGACGGACTCCTCGACACCCTGGTCCACGAGCAGCTGCGCGACGGCACGGTGGACCGGGAGGACGCGATCGCCCTGGCCACGATCCTGCTGGTGGCAGGCCACGAGACGACCGCCAACATGATCTCCCTCGGCACGTACACCCTGCTCCAGCACCCCGAGCGGCTGGCCGAGCTGCGCGCCGATCCCGCGCTGCTGCCGGGCGCCGTCGAGGAGCTGATGCGGATGCTGTCCATCGCCGACGGGCTGCTGCGGCTGGCCACCGAGGACATCGAGGTGGCCGGGACCACCATCCGGGCCGGGGACGGGGTCGTCTTCTCGACCTCGGTCATCAACCGCGACGCGAGCGCCTACCCCGAACCCGACACGCTCGACTGGCACCGTCCCGCCCGCCATCACGTGGCGTTCGGCTTCGGCATCCATCAGTGCCTCGGCCAGAACCTGGCCCGCGCCGAGCTGGAGATCGCCCTGCGCACCCTCTTCGAGCGGCTTCCCGGGCTGAGGCTCGCGATCCCGGCCGAGGAGGTCCGCCACAAGCCAGGCGACACCATCCAGGGGATGCTGGACCTCCCCGTGACCTGGTGAGAGGCGCCCGCCATGCACCGCGACACCCCCGCCCACGGCCACAGCGGCCCACGCATCGAGATCGACACGGACGTCTGCATCGGCGCCGGCCAGTGCGCTCTGGCCGCGCCCGGCGTCTTCACCCAGGACGACGACGGCTTCAGCGCCCTGCTGCCAGGCCGGCCGGACGGCGCCGGCGGCCCGATGGTCCGCGAGGCGGCCCGCGCCTGCCCGGTCGGCGCGATCAGGATCTCCGGCCCGCCCGGCTGATCCCCGCCTCGGCGCCCACCGGCACCGGCGCACGACGCGTGCGGGCGCCGGCGGGCACGCCCGAGTCCGACGTGCGCGGGCGCCGGCGGGCACTCCGGCGCCCGCGCACGTCATGCGCCGGATGCGTCGTCCGCGGCTACGGGTGACCCTCACCCCAGCAGCCGGCGGGCCGCCTCCCGGGCCTCCGCGGCCGGGGCGGCGGCCCCGCTGATGCCGGCCGTCACCATCGCGCCCTCGGCCAGCAGGAACAGCGGGCCGGTCAGGTCGCCCGGCAGGCCGGCGTCGGCGACCAGCGCGCCGAGGTACTCCCGGAACGCCCCCTTGTGCGCCCGTACCTGACCGGCCACCCGCTCCGAGGTCGCGCCCAGCTCGCCGTACGCGTTGATCCAGGCGCAGCCCCGGAAGTCCGGCTCGCCGAACCACTCCTCCAGCCAGTCGAAGACGGCCAGGACCCGCTCCCGGGGATCCTCCCGCCGCGCGACGAACTCCGCGAGCCGCCCGCGCCAGCGCACGTCCCGCCGCTCCAGGTACGCCTCCACCAACTGCTCCTTCGCCGGGAACAGCTGGTACAGCCGCTTGAGCGAGACACCCGAGGCGCCCCGGACGTCGTCCATCCCCACGGACTGCACGCCGCGTCCGTAGAACAGCCGCTCCGCGGCGTCCAGTGCCTGCTCGCGGGCCGTCGCGCTGTCCATGGGCGTCACCACCGTGTCCTGTTCTCCTCGGCAGGGTTCTCCTTGACGGGAGAACGGCCGTTCTCTACGTTGTGAGCATACCGGAGAACGATCGTTCTCCACTCATGTGCCCGCCCTCCACCAAGCCGGGAGATCCCATGTCCGACCCTCGCCCGCCCCTGCCGCCCTTCACCCGGGAGACGGCCGCGCAGAAGGTCCAGGCCGCCGAGGACGCCTGGAACACCCGGGATCCGCACCGGGTCGCGACGGCCTACTCCGAGGACTCCGTGTGGCGCAACCGCGACACCTTCCTCACCGGCCGCGCCGCCATCGTCGACTTCCTCACCGCCAAGTGGGCCCGCGAGCGCGCGTACGCGCTGCGCAAGGACCTGTGGGCCTTCGACGGCAACCGCATCGCCGTCCGCTTCCAGTACGAGTCGCAGGACGCCGACGGCCGGTGGTGGCGCTCGTACGGCGTCGAGCTCTGGGAGTTCGACGAGCGCGGGCTGATGACCCGGCGCGAGGCCGGCATCAACGACGTACCGATCGAGGAGAAGGACCGCCGTATCCACGGCCCCCGCCCCGCCGCCGAACGCGGACTCACCTTCCCCGTTCAGTAGGGTTCCCGGGTGAGCGCACAGGACGAGAAACCGGACGAGAAACCGCCCTTCCTCTACGTCGTCGTCTGCGCCGCGGGCATCGCGGCCGGCGTCGGCAAGCTGATCACCGCCGCACAGGAGCGGCAGTGGCAGGTCGGCGTCATCGCCACGCCCCTCGCCATGAACGGCTTCTTCGACACCGCCGCCGTGGAGGCGCAGACGGGCCGGCCGATCCGCTCGGCCTGGCGCCGCCCCGGCGATCCGCGCCCCTTCCCGGACCCCGACGCGGTCGTCGTCGCCCCGGCCACCTTCAACACCGTCAACAAGTGGGCGGCCGGGATCGCCGACACCCTCGCCCTGGGCACCCTGTGCGAGGTGTCCGGCCAGGGGGTCCCCGTCGGCGTCCTGCCCTGTGTCTCCGGCGCGCTCGCCGCCCACCCCGCCTACCGGGAGAGCCTGACGCGCCTGCGCGGGATGGGCGTCCGCTTCGGAGCTCCCTACGACGGCGGGGACGGCCGGGAGTTCGGCTGGGAGCGGGCACTGGACCTGCTGGGGTGAGTCGCCGGGGGGAGCGGCGCGGGGCGACGTACGCTCCCCTGTGACTCCCTCCCGCACCGACGTCAGGAGCAGCAACGATGCAGTACGTGAAGCTCGGTTCGACCGGTCTGGACGTCTCGCGGATCTGTCTGGGCTGCATGACCTACGGCCTCCCCGACCGGGGCGTGCACGAGTGGACCCTCGACGAGGAGGCCTCGCGTCCGCTGATCCGTCAGGCGCTGGACGCCGGCGTCAACTTCTTCGACACCGCGAACGTCTACTCCGACGGCACCAGCGAGGAGATCGTCGGCCGGGCGCTGCGCGACTTCGCCCGCCGCGACGAGATCGTCCTCGCCACGAAGGTGCACGGCCGGATGCGCCCCGGCCCCAACGGCGGCGGGCTGTCCCGCAAGGCCGTCCTGTCCGAGCTGGACCACAGTCTGCGCCGCCTCGGCACCGACCACGTCGACCTCTACCAGATCCACCGCTTCGACCCGCACACCCCGGTCGAGGAGACGATGGAGGCGCTCCACGACGTGGTCAAGGCCGGCAAGGTCCGCTACATCGGGGCGAGTTCGATGTACGCCTGGCAGTTCTCCAAGATGCAGTACACCGCCGAGCGGCACGGCTGGACGAAGTTCGTCTCCATGCAGAACCACTACAACCTCCTCTACCGCGAGGAGGAGCGCGAGATGCTGCCGCTCTGCGCCGACCAGGGCATCGGCGTGCTGCCCTGGAGCCCGCTGGCCCGCGGCCGCCTCACCCGCGACTGGGGGACCCACACCGAGCGCAGCGCCACCGACAACTTCGGCAGCACCCTCTACCTGGAGGGCGACCACACCATCGTCGAAGCCGTCTCCCGCATCGCCGCAGACCGGGGCGTCCCCCGCGCCCAGGTGGCCCTGGCCTGGCTCCTCCACCAGCCCACGGTGACGTCCCCGATCATCGGCGCGTCGAAGCCCCGGCATCTCGAGGACGCGGTCGCGGCGGTGGAACTGGAGCTGAGCGAGAAGGAGTTGGCGGAGCTGGAGCGGCCCTACACCCCGCACCCCGTCGCCGGTCACTGACTACGGTCAGTGCGGACCCGCCGGCGGGACGAACTCCGTGCCGCACGGCCCCGCACCCTCGCTCTCCGGCAACGAGACCCGCGCCCCGCTCATGGACAGGGTCCGGTAGTACCCGCCGATCCGCTCCGCGGACCGCCCCACGTAGTGCCCGATGAACGACCGCCGGAACCGGTCGGAAGACCGGTTCGGCTGCGACCCGTGCACCAGGCTCCCGTTGAAGAACAGGACGTCCCCCGGCTCCATGTCGACCGGGACGGGGGCGAGTCCGGCCGGCGGCGGCACGTACTCCCGCGCGAAGGACAGCTCCGCGTCCGCCTCCTCCGGGCAGAACAACCCCGTCCGGTGCGTACCGGGGACGACTTCGAGCCCCCCGTTCTCCCGGTCGATCACGTCGCACGCCAGCCATGCCGCCACACACGTGCCCGGCTCGACCCGCAGATAGAAGTTGTCCTGGTGCAGCGCCTGCCCCCGGGCCCCCGGCGGCTTGAAGTAGAACATGCTCTGCGCGGCCAGCACCTCCTCGCCCAGCAACTCCTCCAGCACCTCGCGCAGTCGCGTGTCCAGCAGCGTCCGCCGGGCGAGCGCGTTGATCTCGTGCGGGTGCATCACCCTCGGGAACCGGTCCAGCGGATCGTCACCGGGCCGCGGCAGGAAGTGCCCCGGCACCGGCCGGCCCGTCGCCTGCAGCGCCGCGAACTCCGCACACAGCCGGTCCACTTCGTCGTACCCGAACAGCCCTCGGACGACGGTGAAGCCGTCCTCCTCGTACTGTCGAAGCATCCAAGTCCTCCTTCGCCGATTCGCCCATGGTGAGGCGGACGCGGCCCACCGGAGGATGCCCATGCGTGCTGACGACCTGCCCGTTCCTGCCGGCTCCGGGGACCCGTCCCCGCCGCCCGGCCTGGTGGTGGTCGGGCACTTCGACGAGGGAGCCGGTTACCGCGTCAACCGTCCTCTTGGCTCGGACAGTTGGCTGTTCACCTGGACGACGGGCGGACAGGGACGCCTGCGGCAGGGCGGCGGCGAGGTCCGGGCCGGCGCCGGCGATCTGGTCGCCCTCGCGCCGGGCGTCAGGCACACCTACGGGGTCGAACCCGGCGCCGCACACTGGCGGTTCTGGTGGGTCCACTGCCAGGCCCGCCCGTCCTGGACCCCCTGGCTGCGCCCCTACGGCACCGACGACGGCCTGTACGCGGTCACCCCCGTCCCCGAAGCCCTGCACGAACGGGTCGGGGCGGCGTTCCGGCGCATGTACGCCGACGCCCGGTGGCCCCGAGAGGCGCCGCCGGACCCCTCCGCCCCCGTCCTGGCGCACGGCACCGCCGCCCGCGAACTCGCCCTGTGCGCACTGGAGGAGGCCGTCCTGGTCAGCACCGCCGCCGCGCGCCCGCCCGTGCCGCCGCCGGGTCTCGACGACCGCGTCCGGCGCGCCCAGGCCGTCATGGCCGCCGACCCCGGCGCCCCGCACACGGTCGGCTCCCTCGCCGCACAGGTGGCGCTGTCCCCCTCGCGCTTCGCCCACCTCTTCACCGAGCGGACCGGCCAGTCCCCGATGCGGGCGCTGCGCGAGGCGCGGCTGCGGCACGCCGCCCGACTGCTGGAAGGCACCGACCTGTCCGTGGAACGCGTCGCGGCCGCCTCCGGTTTCGTCAGCCCCTTCCACTTCACACGCGTCTTCCGCGCCCGGTACGGGAGACCTCCGGGCGCGTACCGGGACGGAATGCGCGCCGCAATTACCCTCCCGAAAGGGACACCAATACCGTGACCGCCGCGAAAGGCGGATGGTATTGACGAAACGTCAAATCCTTTTCCTCCCCGCACCCTGCACGAAACCGCGGCATCTCTTGTTCCTCCTGGTCCGGCTGTGCAAAGGTGTGCCGTGTCGGCGCGCGGACAACGTTTTCCCCTCTGCGCGCACGAGGCCCCTGTGTTCCGTAGCACCCCCCATGCTTCACAAGAGCCGCTCCCCGCTGACCTCGCACAGGTGCCGAACCCTGCCTATTGCCGCATGTCCGTCTCCCCGGGGACGTGCCTCCAGGAGGAATGCAGCCGTGAATGACGCAGGCCTGTCGAATTCCCCTTCGGCTCGCCGCCTCGACGCGACCGACGAACAGCTGAGCGCCGAACTGACGCAGTGGACGGGGGAGGCGCCCGCGCTCCATCCCGTCGGCGAGCTGCTGGACCGGCACTGGGAGGCGGTCTTCGCCTACGCACGGCTGTGCACCGACGGCGAACGCGCGGCCGGCATGCTCACCACGGCGGCCTTCACCCGGCTGTTCGGCGCGAGCCAGCACCAGGACGGGCCGACCGCCGCATGGCGTCCCCACCTGCTGGCCACCGTCCGCCGGATCGCCGCCGAATGGGACTCCGACGGCCCCCGCGACCTGCTCCACCCCGATCTGCGCGTCCAGGACGACGACAGCATCCCCGTCGCGGCCCGGCTGCTCCCGCCGGCCAACCGGCGCATGCTGGCCCGCGCGTTCCAGCGGCTGCCCCAGTCGGCCCGCTGCCTGCTGTGGCACACGGAGGCCGAGGCCGAACCCCTCGCGATCCCGGCCGGTCTGCTCGGCCTCGACGAGGAGGGCGCCCGGATCGAACTGCGCCGCTCCCGCGAACGGCTGCGCGAGGAGGTTCTCCAGGTCCACCGCGAACAGGCCACCGACGACGAGTGCCACCGCTACCACCGGCTGCTGGACGTCACCTGCCGGCGCGGCGGCGTGGACGTCGACGCCGATCTGCGCGCCCACACGGACCAGTGCCGGCACTGCGGGCACACCGCCGACCAGCTGCTGCAGTTCGAGGGCCTGCTGGGCGTCGCCCTGGCCGAGGGCATCCTCGGCTGGGCGGCCGGTGCCTACCTGGAGGGCCGGGCCACCGCGGACGGACGCGAGCGCGCCGCGGCGCCGGAGCGCACGCGGGGCGCGGCCGTCGCCGGCGAGGCCTTCCACGACGAGCCGGCCGAACCGGCCGCGCCCCGGGACGCCGCCGCGTCGGGCGGGGCGGCCGACGCGGCGCACCCCCTGGCCGCCACCCCCACCGCACCCGGCCCGCTCCCCGAGTCCGGCACCCCCGTCGCCTCCGGCCGTCACCCCGAGGCCGCCCCCCGTCCCACGTCCAGCCGCTCCGACCGGAAGGCGGCCCGCCGCGCCCGCCGGCGCAACCTCACCGCCGCCGTCCTCACGGTCAGCGGCATGGTCGTCCTCCCGCTCGTGGTGTGGGCCGCCCTCGGTTCCGACGGCGGCACCAGCCAGGCCACCGGGGGCGGGGCGGCGAGGACCCCGGCCGCCGACCCGGACACCGCCGCCGACGGCCCGTCCCGGGTGGACGCCGAGCAGGCGACCCAGGGCACCCTGCGCGGCCGGCTGCACAACGTCGCCTCCGGGCTGTGCATCGGCATCGCCGGCGACAAGGCCGTCAAGGGCGCCGAGACCCTGCTCGCCACCTGCTCGTCCGCCGCCGGCCAGCAGTGGACGTACGAGACCGACGGGCTGCTGCGCAGCACCGCCGACCCCGACCTGTGCCTCGACTCCCACCTCGGCTACTCGGTGCGGCTGGGCCCGTGCACGGACTCCTCCGCGGCGACCGCCGAGAACGTCCGGTACGACTTCACCCTCCAGGGCACGCTCGTCCCGCGCTCCGGCCAGAACCTGGCCCTCGCCCCCGCCGCCACGGACGGTTCGGGGGCCCTGGTCCTGAAGAACCGCGCCAACGGCACTGCCCAGCGCTGGGTGATCGACACCTCGCAGCCCGACCCGCAGATGGAGTTCGTCAACTGGGGCGCCGACAGCAGTCCGTCCGGCACCCCGGCGCCGGCCCCGACCCCCGAGGCGGCCAGGACGCAGGCCGCCGACCCGGCGCCGTCGAGCACCCCGACGACCCCGACGGGTTCCTCCGCGGACCCGTCCGGCGCCTCCTGCTCGTACTACTCCTGGTACTCCTGCACCTGGGGCGGTCAGTCCAGCGGCTCCGGGTACGGCTACGGCGGCTCGGACGACGGCTACCCCGGCAGCGGGGACGGCGGCTACGGGCCGGGAACCGGCTCCTCGGGCGGCGGGCGCCACTGACCGGCCGCCGGGTCACACCACCTGGAGGGACACCCACAGCGCCACGACCGCGCCGCCCAGCGTGGCCGGCACCGTGAGCAGGCCGAGCCGGGTGAACTCCCCGACCCCCACGTGCTTCTCGTGCCCCTGCACCACCCGCCGCCACAGCAGCGTCGCCAGCGAGCCGGCGTACGTCAGGTTCGGGCCGATGTTCACCCCGAGCAGCACCGCGAGGACGGCCCCGGTCCCGGCCGGGGCGGCCAGCGGGACCAGGACCAGGACCGCCGGCAGGTTGTTGATCAGGTTGGCGAGGACGGCGGCCAGCGCGGCGACGCCGAGCAGCGCGAGCAGTCCCGAGCCGTCCGGCAGGACGTGCCGCAGCGCGCCCGCGAGTCCGTTGTCCACGACCGCCCGGACGACGACCCCGAGCGCGAGCACGAACGCCAGGAACCCGGGCGCCGCCGACCGCACCACCGCCACCGGCGTCACCCGCCGGCGCGCCAGCGCCCGTACCGCCATCACCAGCGCGCCCGCGAACGCCGCCCACGCCGGTTCGACGCCGAGCGCCGAGGCCAGCACGAACCCGGCGAGCGTGCACGCCACCGTGACCAGGGCGAACATCGGCACCCCGGGCGCGGGGCCGGCGTCGGGAGCGGCCTCGGCGGCGGGGGGGCCGGCGGTCAGGTCGGCGGCGAAGAAGCGCCGGAAGACCGCGTACTCCAGACCCACCGCGACCAGCCACGGCAGCGTCATCAGCGCCGCGAACCGGGTGAAGCTCAGCCCGCTCGCCGTGAACGCCAGCAGGTTGGTGAGGTTGGAGACCGGCAGCAGCAGCGAGGCCGTGTTCGACAGATGGGCGCAGGCGTAGACGTGCGGTTTCGAGCGCACCCCCATCCGGGCGGCGGTGGCGAAGACCACAGGCGTCAGCAGCACCACCGTCGCGTCCAGGCTGAGCACGGCCGTGACGACCGAGGCCAGCGCGAACACCGCGGTGAGCAGCCGCCCGGGCCGGCCCGCCGCCCGGCGGGCCATCCACGCCCCGCACGCCGTGAACAGGCCCTCGACATCGCACAGGTGCGCCAGGACCAGTACCGCGGCGAGGAACCCGACGACCGGTCCGAGGCGCTCGGCCTCGGCGAGGGCGTGCTCCGGCGAGATGGCCCCCAGTCCGACCGCCACGGCGGCGGCGGGGACGGCGACGGCGGCCTCCGACCGCCCGGCGGGGCGCAGGACGGCCCACGCCAGGGAGGCGATCAGC
Organism: Streptomyces sp. NPDC000345; assembly: GCF_042898825.1. NCBI lineage: Bacteria > Bacillati > Actinomycetota > Actinomycetes > Kitasatosporales > Streptomycetaceae > Streptomyces > Streptomyces sp. NPDC000345. The sequence continues at coordinate 58,802 of NZ_JBIAZE010000023.1, read as the reverse complement.
AGGCAGACGGACAGCGTTTCGGCGAGCGGGGCGTTCAGGGTGGTACTCCGGGAGCGGGGTCGGGTGGTGCCCGCCCATCGAACTGGTCGGGGTGCCGCTCCAGCTGGCCGGGGTCTGTGCCCCATGAAAACACGTCCGGGTAAAACACCCGCCAAACGTCCGGGGCTGCCTCAGTCCTCCTCGAACAGCGCCAGCTCCGCCCAGATCGTCTTGCCGTCGGCGGTGTGCCGGCTGCCCCAGCGCTGGGTGAGCTGGGCCACCAGCAGGAGCCCGCGGCCGCCCTCGTCCCAGGTCTTCGCCCGGCGCAGGTGCGGCGCGGTGTGGCTGCTGTCGGACACCTCGCAGATCAGGGTGGCGGCGTCGTGGATCAGGCGGAGCCGGATGGGGTGGGAGCCGTACCGGATGGCGTTGGTGACCAGTTCGCTCACCACCAGCTCGGTCGTGAACGACGCCTCGCTCAGCTCCCACCGGTCGAGCTGGTCGACGACCTGCTTGCGGATCGGCGCGACGAGCGCCGGGTCGGCGGGGATGTCCCAGGTCGCGACCTGGGAGGCCGGCAGCCCCCGGGTGCGCGCCAGCAGCAGTGCCACGTCGTCGGCGACGCCACCGGCCGGCAGCAGGGCGTGCAGCACCCGGTCGCACGTCTCGTCCAGGGAGTCCGATTCCGCGGCGAGGGCCTCGCTCAGCAGCCGCAGACCGGCGTCCGGGTCCCGCTCGGGGAAATCGATCAGCCCGTCCGTGTAGAACGCCAGGACGCTGCCCTCGGCCAGCTCCAGCTCGGTGGACTCGAACGGCAGCCCGCCCACGCCGAGCGGGGGACCCGGGGGCAGCTCGACCGCGCGCGGGGCGTCGTTCGGCCGCAGCAGCAGCGGCGGGGGATGGTCGGCTCCGGCCATGGTGCAGCGCCGGGACACCGGGTCGTACACCGCGTAGAGGCAGCTCGCGCCGACCTCGCCGGGGCTGCCCTCGCCGCCGGCCTCCTCCGACAGCCGTACGACGAGGTCGTCGAGATGGGTGAGCAGCTCGTCGGGGGCCAGGTCGATGTCGGCGAGGGTGCGTACGGCGGTGCGCAGCCGGCCCATGGTGGCCGAGGCCTGGACGCCCTGCCCGACCACGTCCCCGACGACCATGGCGACCCGCATCCCCGACAGCGGGATCACGTCGAACCAGTCCCCGCCCACTCCGGCACGGGCGGCCGGCAGATAGCGGGAGGCGGCGTCGACGGCGGCGGTGTCCGGCAGGGTGCGCGGGAGCAGGCTGCGCTGCAGGGCGAGGGCCGTGTCGCGCTCGCGGGAGTAACGGCGGGCGTTGTCGACGCAGACGGCGGCCCGGGCGGTGATCTCCTCGGCGAGCAGCACGTCGTCCGCGGTGAACGGGTCCGGCCGCCGGTACCGGGTGAGGACCGCGACCCCGAGGGTCACGCCCCGGGCCCGCACCGGCACGGACATCGTGGAGTGGATGCCGAACTCGCGCACCCGCTCACCGCGCAGGGTGTCCCAGGACAGCCAGGCGTCGAGGTCGTCCACGGAGGCGACGATGGTGCGGCCCGCCACCAGCGAGTCGGCCTGCGGCGATCCCGCCGGATAGGTCTGGGCCTCGCCGGGCTTGACCACGGCCATCGGGTTGCCGGGATGGACCGAGTGGTGCGCGGCGCGGCGCAGGCTCAGCGGGGCGGTGAACCGCGTCGGGGGGTCCCCGCCCTCCTGCGGGTCCAGCAGGTCGACGCTGACGAAGTCGGCGAGCGCGGGCACACAGACCTCGGCCAGCTCCTGCGCCGTGCGCGTCACGTCGAGCGTGCTGCCGATCCGCACACTCGCCTCGTTGACCAGCTGCAGCCGCTCGCGGGCGAGGTAGTTGTCGGTGAAGTCGTGCGCGGCCAGGCACACGCCCCGCACCCGGCCCTCGGCGTCCGTGACCGGCGCGAACCGCGCCAGCCAGGCGTGCGCGTGGTCCTCGCCGCCGGTCCGCGTGTAGGTCTGGACGTCCTCGGCCCGCCCGCTGGCGAGCACCCGGACCATGTACCCCTCCAGCTCGTCGCTCTGCGGCCGGCCGCCGATCTCGGAGAGTCTGAGCCCTCGGGCGCGTTCCTCGGTCAGCCCGGTCACCTCGGCCATCGCGGCGTTCATCCGGGCCAGCCGCAGCCGCTCGTCGTAGACCGCGACCGCACACGGCGACTGCATCAGCGCCGCCGTGGCCAGCGGGTCGTCGGGGGAGAGGGGGCCGTCGCCGGTCAGCGGGGTCACGACGAGCCAACTGGCCGGTGTGCCGTCCCGGGGCGGCCGGCGGTGGGCGAGCAGCCAGACCCGTACGGACCGGCCGTCCCGGTGGCGCAGAGCGAGCGTTCCGTCCCAGCGAGGGCCGGTGGGCACCGGTGGGGCCTGCTCGGCGAGGAGCGCGGCGGCGGGCCGCCCCACGACCTCGGCCGGGGCCCAGCCCAGCAGGGACCGGGCGCCCTCGTTCCATCCGACGACCGTGCCGGTGTCGTCGACGACCACCCGGGCCGTCGCGGCTTCGTCGAAGGGATACTCCGGGCTCATCCTCGCCACTCCATCGCGGACACTCACAGTGAACAGGCGCGCCACATCCGTTCCAGCCTAGTCCGTCCCGCTCACCTGCGGACGGGAACCCCCTGAGAGGGCCGGACAGATGCGTCCCGGCCGAGGTCGCGGGGCAATTCCGGCCCAACCGGCCCGCTGGACGCGTACGTCACCCGTGGGGCGTCGGGCCTACCGTCCTCTTGACGGACAGGAGGGGATCGTCGTCACATTCTGTTTGGTGACGATCAGTTGTGAGATCAGTTGTGAGTACTTCTGGGTCCTCAGAGGGAGAGCCGCCAGTGACAGTCACTCGCAGATCCGTCTTGATCGCCTCCGCGGCCGGACCGGCCGCCGGAGCACTCCTCGGCGGCCCGGCCGAGGCCTCCCAGGCCGTCACGGGGGCCGCGGGCCGCCAGACGGTCGCCCTGCGCGACGGCTGGCGCTTCGCGCTGGCCGACCCGGTCGGGACCACCGACCCGGCCGGGCGGTACGCGGACGCCACCGCCCCCGGATTCGACGACTCCGCCTGGCGCGAGGTGGCGGTCCCGCACGACTGGAGCATCGAACAGACCCCCACCACACAGAACGGCACCACCAGCGGCACCGGGTTCTTCCCCGGCGGCCTCGGCTGGTACCGCCTCGCCTTCACCCTGCCGCCCGACCACGCCGGCAAACGGATCTCCGTCGAGTTCGACGGTGTCTACATGGACTGCGTCGTCCACTGCAACGGCACCGAGATCGGCCGTCACCCCTACGGCTACACCGGTTTCGCCCTCGACCTCACCGGCCTGCTGCACACCGACGGCACCACCGAGAACGTGCTCGCGGTCATGGTGCGCAACCGTCTCCCCAGCAGCCGCTGGTACTCCGGCAGCGGCATCTACCGCGAGGCCCGACTGGTGGTCACGGAACCGGTCCACGTGGCCCGCTGGGGCACGTACGTCACCACTCCGGAGGTCACCGGCGCACACGCCCTCGTCCGGGTCGCGACCACCGTCGAGAACACGTCCGGTGCGGGCGCGGACGTGGAGGTCGTCTCGCGGATCCTCGGCCCGAACGGCCGTACGGTCGCCCGGACGGCGTCCACCGTCGCGGTCACCGAACGGGCCACAGAGACCCACGAACTCACCGTCCCTGAACCGCAGTTGTGGGACTTCACCGCGCCCCGCCGCTACACCCTGGTGACCGAGCTGCGGACCGGCGGCAGACGCACCGACACCTACCGCACCCCCTTCGGCATCCGCACCTTCCGCTTCGACCCGGACGAGGGGTTCTTCCTCAACGGCCGGTATTCCAAGATCAGGGGCGTCGACCTCCACCACGACCTGGGCGCCCTCGGCGCGGCCGTGAGCACCGACGCGATCCGCCGCCGGATGACCCTCATGAAGTCGATGGGCGTGAACGCCTTCCGCACCTCGCACAACCCGCCCTCGCCGGAGATGATCCGGGTCTGCGAGGAACTGGGCATCGTGATGACGGTGGAGGCCTTCGACTGCTGGAGGACCGGCAAGACGCGCTACGACTACGGCCGGTTCTTCGACGAATGGTGCGAGAGGGACGCCACCGAGATGGTCCTCGCCGCCCGCAACTCGCCCGCCGTCGTCCTGTGGTCCATCGGCAACGAGATCCCCGACTCCACCCGGACCGCCGGTCTCGCCATGGCCGACCGGATCATCATCGCGATCCGGGCCGCCGACGACACCCGCCCGCTGGTCATCGGCTCCGACAAGTACCGCACCCCGCCCGCGAAGGGCTCCGCCGCCGACCTGATGCTGGCCAGGCTGGACGGCCTCGGCCTGAACTACAACACCGCGAAGTCGGTGGACGCCCTGCACGCCGCCTACCCGCACCTCTTCCTCTTCGAGTCCGAGTCGTCCTCGGAGACCTCCACACGCGGGACGTACCAGGAGCCCGACCACCTCAACACCGGGGAGAACCACACCCCCGGCAGGCGGGCGACCTCCTCCTACGACAACAACCTCGCCTCCTGGACGATGAGCGGCGAGTACGGCCACAAGAAGGACCGGGACCGCAAGTGGTTCGCCGGGCAGTTCCTGTGGTCCGGCATCGACTACATCGGCGAGCCGACTCCGTACGACGTCTTCCCCGTGAAGGCGTCCTTCTTCGGCGCGGTCGACACGGCCGGGTTCCCGAAGGACATGTACCACCTCTTCCGCAGCCAGTGGACCGACGAGCCCATGGTCCATCTGCTGCCGATGACCTGGAACCACGAGGAGGGCGACACGGTCGAGGTCTGGGCGTACTCCAACGTCGACACCGTCGAGCTGTACCTCAACGGAAAGTCCCTGGGCACACGGAAGTTCGACACCAAGACGACCGTCGACGGCCGCACCTACCTGGAGACCACCGAGGCCACCGGCGACGACAGGACCTTCACCACCGGTCCCTACCCGGGCAGTTACACCAGCCCCAACGGCAGCGCCGGCAAGCTGCACCTGACGTGGAAGGTGGCCTACGAGCCGGGGGTGCTGAAGGCGGTGGCCCGCAGCGACGGCAAGACGGTCGCCACCGACGTCCTGCGCACCGCCGGGGCCCCGCACGCCGTACGCCTCACCGCGGACCGCAGCTCTCTTCCCGCGGACGGGCGTTCGCTGGTCTTCGTCACCGCCGACGTGGTCGACGCGCGCGGAGTCGTCGTACCGGACGCCGAACACCTCATCTCCTTCGCGGTGAGCGGAGGTTCCCTGGCCGGGCTCGACAACGGGCGGCAGGAGAGCGCCGAGCGGTACCAGGCGAGCACCCGGACCGCCTTCCACGGCAAGGCGCTCGCCGTCGTGCGCGCCGGGACCGAACCGGGCGCCGTGAAGGTGACCGCGAGTGCGGAGGGCTTGCGCCGGGGCGGCACGACCGTGCGCGCCGTCCGCGCCCGCCCTGCGATCGTCACGCCTGCCGCCGTGTTCGCCCCCGACCATCCGGCTCCTCCGAACTACCCGAGTGCGGACGCCAGTTACTCCGGACGGGCCGACACCCTGCCCGCCGCCGTGCTGGACGGCGATCCGGCCACCGGCTGGTCCAACGCCTTCACGAAGGCGGCCACGGCCCTGCTGCCCGCCTTCGGCGGGGCCCGGCCCGAGGACTGGATCTCGGTCGACTGGGGGCGGACCCGCGACTTCGACCGGGTTGCGGTCTCCTTCACCGTCGACGCCACCCACAGTCTGCCCGCCTCGGTCGAGGTGGCGGTGTGGGACGGGCGGCGGTACGCGCCGGTCACCGGGGCCGCCGTCGACTGGGCCGGCGACTCGGACGCGCCGACCGTCGTCACCTTCGACGCGGTGCGCGGTTCCCGGCTGCGGCTGACACTGACCAGCGGCGCGCCGGGCGAGGTCCGGGGGGCGGTGCGGATCAGCGGGCTGGAGGCGTAGCCGGGCGGGGGTCCGGAACGGGAGGCCGTCCCGTCCGGACCCCGACGGGGTGTTGACGGGGTGTCATCCGTGGCACAAGCATGTCCTGCGACCCCTCCCTGGGAGCGCTCCCATGTGCGCCGACGGCGAGCGTCCCGCAACTCCCCGAGGAGCCTGGACGTGAAACGACGCAGAACCGCCCTGCTGTCCCTCGCGGCCCTGCTGGGCGCGGCGCTCACCGCGCTGCCCGCCCCGCAGGCCGGGGCCGAGGAGGTCGAGCAGGTCAGGAACGGCAGCTTCGACACCACCGCCGACCCCTGGTGGACCAGCAACGTCACCGCCGGCCTGTCCGACGGACGGCTGTGCGCGGACGTGCCGGGCGGCACCGCCAACCGCTGGGACTCCGCGATCGGCCAGAACGCGGTCACCCTGGTCAAGGGGTCCTCGTACCGGTTCTCCTTCTCCGCCTCCGGGGTGCCCGACGGGCATGGGGTGCGGGCGATCGTGGGGCTCGGAGTCTCGCCGTACGACACCTGGTACGAGGCCACCCCGGTGCTCACCGAGTCGGGTGACGCCTACTCCTACACCTTCACCTCGCCGGTCGACTCCACCCAGGCCCAGGTCGCCTTCCAGGTCGGGGGCAGCGCGCAGCCGTGGCGGTTCTGCCTGGACGACGTGTCACTGCTGGGCGGGGTGCCCCCGGAGGTGTACCAGCCGGACACCGGGCCCCGCGTGCGCGTCAACCAGGTCGCCTACCTGCCCACCGGACCGAAGAACGCCACGCTCGTCACCGACGCGACCTCGAAGCTGCCCTGGCAGCTGAAGAACGCCGCCGGGGCGACCGTCGCCCACGGCTGGACCGTGCCGCGCGGCCTCGACGCCTCCTCCGGCCAGCACGTCCACTCCCTCGACTTCGGCCGCTACCGCACCCGCGGCACCGGCTTCACGCTGGTCGCCGACGGCGAGACCAGCCGCCCGTTCGACATAGGCACGGCCGCCTACGAGCAGCTGCGGCTGGACGCGGTGAAGTACTACTACACGCAGCGCAGCGGCATCGCGATCCGGGACGACCTGCGCCCCGGCTACGGCAGGGCCGCCGGGCACGTGGGCGTCGCGCCCAACCAGGGCGACACGGACGTCCCCTGCCAGCCGGGTGTCTGCGACTACCGTCTCGACGTCAGCGGCGGCTGGTACGACGCCGGTGACCACGGCAAGTACGTCGTCAACGGCGGCATAGCCACCTGGGAGATGCTCAGCACCTATGAACGCTCCCTCCACGCCCGCACCGGCCGGCCCTCGAAGCTCGGCGACGGCACCCTCGCCCTCCCCGAGAGCGGCAACGGCGTGCCGGACGTCCTCGACGAGGCCCGCTGGGAGCTGGACTTCCTGCTGAGGATGCAGGTGCCGGACGGACAGCCCCTCGCCGGCATGGCCCACCACAAGATCCACGACGAGCAGTGGACCGGACTGCCGCTGCTCCCGAGCGACGACCCGCAGAAGCGCGAACTGCACCCGCCCACCACCACCGCCACCCTCAACCTGGCCGCCACGGCGGCCCAGGCGGCCCGCCTCTACCGGCCCTACGACAAGGCGTTCGCGGCGACGGCCCTGAAGGCCGCCCGCAAGGCCTGGGCGGCGGCGCTCGCGCACCCCGAGGTGTACGCGGACCCCGCGGACGGCACCGGCGGCGGCGCCTACAACGACGACAACGCGACCGACGAGTTCTACTGGGCGGCGGCCGAGCTGTATCTCACCACGGGCGAGAAGGAGTTCGCCGACCACGTGCTCCACTCTCCGGTCCACACCGCCGACGTCTTCGTCCCCACCGGCTTCGACTGGTCCCGCACGGCCGCCGCGGGCCGGCTCGACCTCGCGCTCGTCCCCAGCAGGCTGCCCGGCCGCGACAAGGTACGCGCGTCGGTGGTGAAGGGCGCCGACACCTACCTGGCCACCCTCGCGTCCCAGCCGTACGGGATGCCCTACGCCCCCGACGGCAACCGCTACGACTGGGGCTCCAGCCACCAGGTCCTCAACAACGCGGTCGTCATCGCCACCGCCTACGACCTCACCGGTGCCTCGAAGTACCGGGACGCGGCCGTCCAGAGCATGGACTACGTGCTCGGCCGCAACGCGCTCAACGTCTCGTACGTCACCGGTTACGGCGAGGTCGCCTCCCACCACCAGCACAGCCGCTGGTACGCCCACCAGCTCGACCCGAATCTGCCGGACCCGCCGCGGGGCACCCTCGCGGGCGGCCCGAACTCCGCCATCCAGGACCCCTACGCACAGACCAAGCTCCAGGGGTGCGTCGGCCAGTTCTGCTACATCGACGACATCCAGTCCTGGTCCACGAACGAGACCGCGATCAACTGGAACGCCGCGCTGACCCGGCTGGCCTCCTTCGTGGCGGACCAGGGGTAGTCACCCGTTCGGTACCGCCCGGACACTCGCTTGACCTGGGGATATTTACGAGTCAGTACCCGGGCGGTACCGTGAGGGCATGCCAGCCCTCAATGTGGAGTTCAGCGATCGCGAGCTGGAGGACCTGCGGCAGATCGCCAAGGAGCGCGGTACGTCGATGAAGGCACTCGTGCGGGAGGCGGCCGCCGCCGACATAGCGCGGCACCGGGCGCTGCAGGAGGGCGCGGAGGCCTTCCGGACCTTCTTCGCCTCCCATGCCGACGAGTTCGCCGCCGCCTTCCCCGACGACGAACCGTCCGCCAAGGGCGAGGGGCGGGTCGCCTGACCGATGACACCCGTCATCCACATCGACGTGCCCTGGCTGCTCCAGCGCCACGAAGAGGTCCTGCCGGACCAGCCCACCGTCAACGACTTCTCCGCGCTGGTCGCGGCCGTCGCCCGGCACCGGGTCGACCCGCCCCGGCTCGGCGTCGACTCCGACCCGGCCTGGCGGGCCGCCGCCCTGCTGCACACCCTCGCCCTGCTCAAGCCCCTGCCCTCGGCCAACGCCCGTTTCGCCTGTGCGACGGCGGTGGCGTACATGTTCGTCAGCGGCGTCGGAATCGACCCGCCCTACGGCGCGCTCGTCGACCTGGCCCGGGACCTGATCGACGGCAAGACCGACGTCTACGGCGCGGCGGACCGGCTGCGGTCCTGGCAGATATAGCCGTATCGGGAGTTCGTGGGCCGCCGGCCGAGGGCGGGAGGAACAAGGCCGGCGGCCGTGGCGCGCAGGAGAGCCGCCGTCCTGCGCGGGGCCTCCGAGGAAGTGGCCGGTTCCAGTCCACTACGCGCCGACACCCGCCGGGAAGGTGCGCGACCCCCGTACACGTGCGCGTGTTTCACACGGGGCGCAGGAAACGGACCAAAGGAATGCCGTGGGGCATTCGGCCTGCCGTGTTGTCGACTTTCTTTCAACAAGGGGCAGCTTGTCCGCGCGCCTTGTTGCGCGCGACTCACTTGTGCAAAGGTGAACCCTCCGAGCGGGGGGTGACGGCCGGGTCCCTGTGTGCGCCGCGGAGGCGAACACGCGCTCCCCGTCGCGCCGAACCAGGTACGTACCAAAGGAACCACTCAGTGCCCACCCCCCAGCCTCCTCGTCCCCCCTACCCACCGCCCGGAGGTGGCCCCGGGGAATCCGACGAGTCCCTCGCCGCCGGGATTCGCGGAGGCACGGACAACGAAGTCGCCGAGTCCACCGCGCTGTTGATCGCCCGGCACTGGCGGCCGGTGCACGAGTACGCGGTGATCTGCCTCGCTTCCTCCTCGAGCGTCGCGAACATGCTCACCGCGGCCGCCGTGCACCAGGTCTTCGACCGGCTGAAGCTGGGCGAGCCGGGCACGGCGCTGCGCCCCCGACTGCTGGTGACCGTACGGGACATGGCCCGGCTGTGGGCCGCCGACGAGAACATATCCGGGGTCCTGCCGGTGCTGAAGAAGCCCGCCGGGGCCCGGGGGATGCGGGCCGCGAAGTCCCTGATCCCGGAGAACCGGGTGCTGGCCGAGCGCTCCTTCCAGAGCCTGCCCGCCGTCGCCCGCTGCGTGCTGTGGCACGTGGAGGTCGAGGCCGAGTCGATCACCGAGACCGCCGGGCTGCTCGGCATGGACACCGACACCGTCGCCGGCGTCCACGAACAGGCCCGGGACAAGCTCCGCGAGGGCCTGGTCCGCGCGCACCGGGACCTCGCCCCGAGCAAGGAGTGCCGCTTCCACAACCGTCTTCTCGACGTGCCCATCCGCCGGGGCGGCGAGCTGCTGCCGGACGTGCGCAAGCACCTGGACGAGTGCCGCTACTGCCGTGCCGCCGCCGAGCAGCTCGGACACTTCGAGGGCGGGCTCGGCATCCTGCTCGCCGAGGCGGTGCTGGGCTGGGGTGCCCGCCGCTACCACGACTCGCGCCCCGGCCGGGCCAAGCAGCAGACCGCACGGATCAGGGGCTCCGCCCGGCACCGGGGCGGACGTCCGCGCGGCGGCAGGCTGCTCTCCCGCATCCCCTCGCCGCGCCGTCGGGCCTCCGGGGAAGCGCGGTCCCCGCGCGCCCTGTTCACCGGTGTGGGCCTCGCCTCCGCCGGTCTGCTGACCACCTTTCTCGCCGCCGGGATGTGGGTGGACGACGGCGGTGCCGACCCGGCCGCCTCCACCAGCGGCGTCGTCCCCGGCTCCGACGCGCCGAGCGCCGGCGCCTCCCCGACGGCCCCCGACACCGTCCACCTCCCCACCGCACCCCAGCGGACCAGGCTGCGCAACGCGGAGGCAGACCTCTGCCTCGACATCCGGGACGAGGCGAAGGCCGGCGCGGCCCTCGAACTCGCCGACTGCGGCACCGACGTCACCCAGCAGTGGTCGTACGCCGAGGACGGCCAGCTGCGCAGCGCCGCCCAGCCCGGTCTGTGCGTGGACTCCCACGCCGACGCCGGCGTGGTCATCCTCGGCGACTGCGTGGACGCGGGGGAGGCCCGCGCCGACGACGTCCGCTACGACTTCACCGCCCAGGGCGAACTGCTGCCCGGCTGGGACGACGCCCTCGCCATGGCCTCCGCGGGCACGGAGCCGGGCGCCGACGTCGTGGTGAAGGTCCGTGACCGCTCCGCCGCCCAGCGCTGGCTGCCCGACACGGCCTCCGCCACCCCCGGTTCCCTGGCCGTCACCGGCACGGACGCACCCGCGCCGGCCCAGCCGGTCGACCTGTCGGAGGGCACCGCCTGAAGCCCGCCCCGTCCCGCGGTGTCCGTCACTGCGCTTCCCCGGCCAGGTCGTCGGGGCCGACGGTCGCCGGAGTGGCGTGGCCGGACAGGGCCAGGGTGAGGTCGAGTTCGGCCAGCAGGCAGCGGATGACGTGTTCGACGCCGGGCTGCCCGTCCAGGCCGAGGCCGTAGACGTACGGGCGGCCCAGGAGGACCGCCTCGGCGCCCAGGGCGAGGGCCTTGAAGACGTCGTCACCGGTGCGCACACCGCTGTCGAACAGGACGGTGAGACGGTCGCCGACCGCCCGCGCGACCCGGGGCAGGGCGTCGGCGGCGGCGACGGAACCGGCCACCTGCCGGCCGCCGTGGTTGGAGACCACCACGCCGTCCATCCCCGCCTCGGCGGCGAGCCGGGCGTCGTCCGGGTGCAGGACGCCCTTGAGGACGATCGGGCCGTCCCAGTTCTCGCGCAGGAACGCCAGGTCCGGCCAGGTCTTGCCGGGGTCCGCGAACAGGCTGATGAAGTGCAGCACGGCCGCGTTCAGATCCTCGTGCACGGGCTTGGCCAGGCCCGCCAGGAAGGCCGGGTCCGAGAAGTAGTTGGCCGTGCCCACGCCGTGCAGGAACGGCAGATACGCCTGGTCGAGGTCGCGCGGGCGCCAGGCCAGGAGCGGGGTGTCGAGGGTGACGACGAGCACCGTGAAGCCGCTCGCCCTCGCCCGGTCCAGGAAACTCCGGGTCACCTCCCGGTCCTTGGACCAGTACAGCTGGAACCAGCGCTCGGCGTCCCCCATCGCCTCGGCCACCTGCTCGATCGGCGTACTGGACGCGGAGGACAGGATGTACGGCACCCCCTGTGCGGCCGCCGCCCGGGCCGCCGCGGACTCGGCCTGCGGATGCATGATCGACAGCACCCCGACCGGCGCCAGGGCCAGCGGCGCGGGCAGGGCTCGGCCGAGCACCTCCACCGACAGATCCCGCTCGTGCACGTCCCGCAGCATGCGCGGCACGATCCGGCGGCGCTCCAGGGCCGCACGGTTCGCCCGCGCCGTGCTGCCGTCACCCGCGCTGCCCGCCACATAGCCGACCGGACCCGGCCCGAGCCGCTGCTCGGTCAGCGTCTCCAGCCGGGTCAGATCGGTGGGCAGCCGGGGGACCGTGCCGGTCATGCCGTTCAGGTAGATCTCGTACTGGAAGTCCGCCCAGTGCTTCGCCATCCGTACGTTCCGCCTCTCGTCGTCGAGCCCGCGTGCACGGTGACGATACCGGCCGGTACGCAGGTCAGCGGATCGCGGCCGACTCCCTGAGGATCCGGGCCAGTTCGCCCGGCCGCGAGAACATCGGCCAGTGGCCGGTGTCCAGTTCGACCAGCTCCCACCGGTCGCCCTTCAGCAGTTCGGCCACGGCGGGCGGCGGTGCGTCCCCGTCGAGCAGGCACTTGACGTACGTCGAGGGCAGGTCGCCGGGCGAGCCCTTCAGCGCGGCGGGTTCGGTGAGCGTGGCGCCGGGGTGCGCGGTGCCCTCGGACCGGATGCGGGCGATCTGCTCGGCGGTCAGCTCCTGGCCCTCCGCGCCGTCCCCGTCGAGCGGCGGCCAGAAGCCGCCGTGGGCGTCGATCGAGGCCCGGACGTGATCGCTGGGCCAGCCCGACAGGAAGGACTCCCCGTCGAAGGGGACGCTCGCGTCGACGTACACCACCCGCCTCAGCCGCTCACCGATCCGCTCCGCCGCCTGCCCGACCGGGACACCGGAGCAGCTGTGCCCGACCAGGACCACGTCCCGCAGGTCCAGCCGCTCGACCTCGTCGACGATGTCCTGGACGTGCCTCTGCTGTCCCGCCGGGACACCTTGCTTCTCGGCGAGTCCCGTCAGCGTGAGCGGGTGGGCATCGTCGCCGGCGGCGCGCAGTTCGGCCGCCACCTCGTCCCACGCCCACGCACCCAGCCACGCACCCGCCACCAAAACGAAATCGGTCATGCCCGCAACGTAGCGGAGGGGTCTGACAACGGCCCCTCGCCAACTCCCGTACCCGGAGCCGCGATCGGCGGGGGCGCGGGGACGGGGGGTGCTACGCGTCGGGGGAGTCGTGCGCGTCCTCGGCGTCCCCCGCGTCCGCCGCCTCCTCCGCGTCCGGTCCCTGGGCCCGCACCCGCTGGACGTGCTCCAGGGACTCCCGCAGCTCGGCGAGCCAGTCGTCGGTGTGCCGCTGCACCAGCCGGACGCACCAGGCGAGCGCGTCGCTGCGGCTGCGGGCCACCCCGCCGGCGATCAGGGTGTCCAGGACCTGGCGCTCGGGCTGCCGCAGCCGGGTCATGACCGGCGCCGCCACATGCGTGAACAGGGCGCGCTCCCCGTCGCAGACCACGCCCCAGGAGACCTTCCGGCGGAACCGGTGCTCGGCGTCCCGGGCCACCGCCATCCGGGCCTCCCGGGTGCGCTCCCGGAACTCCTGGATCCGGGCGGACACGGCCGCCTCGCGTTCGGCGGCGGAGGCGTCCCCGGCCAGCCGGGGCGCGGGGACGCGGCCGATCACCGTGATCTCCTCGCGGTCCACGGCCACCTCGACGAGTTCCTCGAACAGGTCGTCGGGCAGCCGCCCCGCGAACCAGCCCCTCAGCTTCTCTCGCTGCTCCGAAGTAATCATGTAATGACCATTACTCCGCTGGTCCATGAACACAAGGGATCGCGAAGGAGTCCGCCGAAGGCGAAAAGAGGGTAGGAGCGGAATGTTTCAGGCCGATTAACGAACCGGTGGGAACCGGCCATCCGGCCGAGAGGGGGGATCATGAAGCGCTTGCTTCCGGCGTTGGAACGTTCGAAGCCCGTGACTTCACGCCACTGATTCAATACGCAAGGTTACTGAAACCTGTGGGGTCGATGTGAGTTTCGGCTGCGGACTCGGCAGACTCGCGCTCGCCGCTCCGGCACCGATCGCGCCGGCTGCGGCACACCCCCGAATCGAGCGGAAGGATGCACACAATGCGGAACACCGCGCGCTGGGCAGCGACCCTCGGCCTCACGGCCGCCACCGTCTGCGCACCCCTCACCGGGGCCGCGCTCGCCGCCCCGGCCGCAGCACCGGCCTCGCTCTACGCCCCGTCCGCCCTGGTACTCACCCTGGGCCACGGCGAGAGCGCCGCCACCGTGGGCGCCGCCAGGGCCGTGACCCTGAGCTGCGCCCCCGGGCCCTCCGGCACCCATCCGGCGGCGGCCCTGGCCTGCGCGGAACTGCGCGCCGCCGGAGGCGACATCGACGCCCTGGCGGGCCCGGGCAGCGCCATGTGCACCAAGCAGTACGACCCCGTCGTCGTCACCGTCGACGGCGTGTGGCAGGGCAAGCGCCTCTCCTATGAGCGCACCTTCGCCAACGAATGCGTGAAGAACGCTGCCGGGAGCAGCCTCTTCACCTTCTGAGACCGGGGTCGCGTGGCTTCCGTGGACGCCGCGACAGGCTCGTGACGTGGGGAGTGCGAGCCATTGGACACGGGACGACCGCGATCTCGTAACCCAGGGGCCGGACGGGCGGAGTGGGGCCGCCCGCCGGCCCCTGGGGTCATTCGGTACGGTTCCGGACGCCTCCGGGGACCGAGGTGAGCGGCGGGAAGCGGCCCAGCAGGCCCGTCGCGCCGAGCAGCCGGTGCAGGTACGGCTGATCACAGACCACCCGCAGCCTGCCCCCGGCCCGCACCGCCCGCTCCTGGGCCCGGCACAGCACCCGCAGCCCCGAACAGTCCAGGAACTCCACCTCGCGCAGATCGACCAGCACGTCCGGGGCCGGCACGGCCGTCGCCGCGTCCAGATGGTCCGCGACGAGGCCCGCCGTGGCCAGGTCTATCTCGCCCGCCACCTCCACCAGGGTGTACGGGCCGCTGACACGAGTACGCGCGTGCGGATTGGCCGGTGGCGTCATGTCCGTTCCACCTCGGCAGGGGGTGCTGTCGGAGCCGGTGGCTACCCCGGCGGGACGCACGGCATCCCTGCGCGGCGGGACGCAAGAGCTGGTTCACTCGGCCCGGTGAACTTCAGGCCGATGGCTTGTCTTCCGGGTCCTGGGTCTTTCGGGCTCTGCGGTGGGAGTCCCGGTGGCTCGTGTCGCACCAGGGATAGCGGCGACTGCGCCGGCAGGTGCACAGGGCGACCTGGAAGCGGTCGGAGGAGACCGTCGTCCCGTCCTCGAGTTCCACTTCCACGGGACCCTCGACGAGCAGCGGCCCCCGGCGCTGGACACTGATCCGGCGCGGCCGGTCAGCAGGGGAGTTCGGCACGGACGACCACCAGCTCCTCGTTCTCCTCGTCGGCGGACAGCAGCCCCCGGTCCCGCAGCCAGTCCTCCCGTGCGCGCAGCACCGGCCCGAACGGGATGCGGCGCCGCCGGGTCACCGAGGCCTTCAGGCCCGAGTCGCGCAGGAAGGCGACCGTGCTTCCGGGGTCGCTGAGCGCGGAGTGGACCAGCAGCAGCACCCCGCCGGGCCGCAGCAGCCCGGGTGCCTCGCGGCAGATCCGGTCCAGCAGCAGCCGGCCGTCGCCGCCCGCGTCCCAGGCCCGGGCCGTGCCCTGCGGCACCCGGTCACCGGCCGGCGCCGGAACGTACGGCGGGTTGCTCAGGATCAGGTCGAAGGACAGCCCGCGCACGGGGTCGAAGAGGTTTCCGCGCCGCACCCGCACCGGCAGCCGTTCCCGCCAGGCGTTCAGCCGGGCCACGTACACCGCCCGACGCGACACGTCCACCGCGGTCACCCGCGTGCCGCGCCGCGCCGCCGCCAGGGCCAGCGCGCCGGAGCCGGTGCCCACGTCCAGGACATGGGCACCCGGTGACAGCGGTTCCTCGGACAGCGCCCCGGCCAGCAGGGCGGTGTCCTCCTGTGGGGCGTACACGCCCGGGAGCACCAGTGGTTGCACGCGGATCAAGTACCCCGGCATTCAGGAAATATGGGCTTTTCCGGAAGTCGCGGCGGTGGGGAGGGCCGTGCGCAGGGACGAGCGCCCCGCTCGCCAGGAGGTGAGCAGATGGTCGCCGAGACGGTCCTCCAGCAGACCCGTGGCGTCGACGCCGAACGCGACGTCGGGGGCGAGATGCGGCTCCTCGGCGAGCAGACCGCCGATGACGTCGTGCCGTACGACCTGCTCGTGCACCGCGTCGGCTTCCACATGCTCGTCGTAGAAGTGGACGGCGGCGGGCCCGGCGTCCGCGCGGCGCATCGCCTCGGCGAGCCGGCGGGACCCGGGGGAGGAGGTGATCTCGACGGAGGCGAAGTGGCCCACCAGGGCACCCCGCAGGGAGCGGTGCAGGCCGAACAGGGACATCAGGTTTACGGTGGCGAGCGTCTGCGCGCACGCGGCGTCGAGGTAGCGGCCGTAGGCGGTGTCCAGGCCGAGGTCCGTCATCAGGTTCGCGAACAGGAGCGCGTGGACCCGGTCGGGCCGGCCGCCGCCGAACTCGTCGAACTCCACCGCCGCCATCGCCGCCTTGGCCCGTCCCCACAGCCGGGGCAGCACCCACGCGTGCGGGTCCGCCTCCTTGAGGTGGTACAGCGAGCGCTGGGCCGCGTACTCACGCAGCTGCCACAGCTCGCCCTCGGCGGCCAGGAAATGGCTCACGCCCGTCCCGACGACGGGCTCGACGAGAAGCTCGGCGAGCGCCTCGTCGACGGTGTCGTGGACGGGTGTGTCCTCCCGCAGGGCGGTCAGGAAGCGGTGCTCCAGCGCGGCGCGGACCCGCAGCAGGTCGGGGTCCCACTCGCGGTCCGCGGCCACGCCGGCGAGCCCTCGGTAGTGCAGTTCGTAGCAGAGGTAGAGGGCCAGCTGGAGATCGTCGCCGTAGGGGTCGGCGGACGCGACCGCCGCGGCGGGCGGGAGCGGACCCCTGTCCAGCAGGTATGCAGCCACGGCCGCCGAGACCGGGCCCCGGGCGGCGGGCAGCCGCGGACCTTCGTCTGTCATGCGCGCCGGGTACCCCGGTGGCGCCGGGTCACCCCCGCGTCAGTCCCCCCGGGACTCCTCCCGCGCCCGCTGGTCGGGGGTGATGGCCTCGGCGGCCTCACCCCGTCGGCGCCGCCGCTCGTCCTCGGGGTCGTCGGCGCGGGCCTCGGCGTCCTCTATCTCCCGCAGGACCTCTTCGAGCGCGCTCTTCGGGGGCTCGCGATCGTCGGACACGGCAGGCTCCTCACGTCTCACGTCGTCGGGTGCTCTCAGTGTCGCGCGACGCGCAGCGGCACCAACCCCGGGGTGCCGGCCGCCTCGTCGGCGAGACGGGTGACCTCCGCCCACCAGGCCGCGCCGTCCTCGATGTGCCGCAGCATGACGCCCTCGCGGATCGCCCACGGGCAGACGGTGACCGTCCGCAGCCCGGTCAGCTTCATCGCCGTGTGTCCCACCACCGCCCCGGCGAGGCTCTGCGCGGCGCGCGGCGCGGAGATGCCGGGCAGCAGGGCACGCTCCGCCGCGGGCAGCGAGGCCAGCCGCTCGACCGCGGCGCCCAGGTCGCGGCGGTGCATGACGCGGTCGACGAACGGGCCGTGCCGTCCGGGCGAGGCGCCGCACAGCCGGCCCAGCTGCTGGAAGGTGCGGGAGGTGGCCACCGCCGTACGCGGGCCCTCCCAGCGGATCCGGGCGGCCACGTCCCGGAGCTGATGGCGGACCCTGCGGCGCATCGCCCGGACGAGATCGGGGGACGGCGGGTCCTGGCCGGCGAAGAAGTCGTGGGTCAGGCGGCCGGCTCCGAGCGGCAGCGAGGCCACGAAGTCCGGCAGCCGGCCCCGGCCGAAGGCCACCTCGAACGAGCCGCCGCCGATGTCCAGCAGCGCGAGCGGTCCGGACCGCCAGCCCATCCAGCGGCGGGCGCCGAGAAAGGTGAGTTCGGCCTCCACCTCGCCCGGCAGGGTGCACAGCGCGACACCGGTCCTGGTCCGCACCGCGCGCAGCACGTCCATCCGGTTCGGGGCGGCGCGCACCACGGCGGTCGCGAAGGCCAGGGGGCCCGTCGCGCCCCACCGGTCGGCGGTCCTGGCCGCCGCGGCGACCGCGGCCACCAGCCGTTCCACGGCCTCCCCGGGAATCGGTGCCCCCGGTCTGACCTGCTCGGACAGCCGCAGCCGCCATTTGGCCGTGTGCACCGGAAGCGGCACCCCGTCCTCCGCGTCCGCCACCACCAGCCGCACGGTGTTCGATCCCACGTCCAGCACACTGATTCTCATGGCCCGGCGCGTACCCAAAGCGACCCCTCCCTACGCTGAGCGACACGCGCGAGGGGCCGCCGTCCCTCACGGACGGCGGCCCCTCGCTCCCCGGTGCGGCTCCCCGGACGGTCACACGAGCGGGCCGGTCACATGTGGACGACCGGTGCGGCGTCCGCGTCCTGCTGCGGCACCCCGCGGCGGAAGAGCGCGAACGCGATCACCGCGCCCGTCGCGAACAGGCCCGCCGACCACCAGAACGCGGTCGTGTAGCTCTCGATGGTCGCCTGCGCCTGGACCAGCTCGCTGGTGGCGTCCCGGCCGGCCAGATAGTCGGTCGCGGCGCTCGAGGCGAGGGTGCTCAGCAGGGCCGTACCGATCGAACCGCCCACCTGTTGCATGGCGTTGACCGTCGCGGACGCCACACCCGCGTCCTCGGCGGCGACCCCGCCGGTGGCCATCTGCATGGCGGGCGGCATGACCAGGCCGAGGCCGACGCCGATGACGATCAGCTGCGGCAGCACCGCGCTCGTGTAGCTGGAGCCCACGCCGATCCCGGTCAGCCAGGCCATGCCCGCCGCGGCGATCGCGAAGCCCAGCGGGATGACCGCCTTCGGTCCGATCCGGGGCACCAGGACCGTGGTGCCGACCTGCGCCGTCACCATCAGCGCGCCGACCATCGGCAGGAACGCCACGCCGGTCCTCGTCGGGCTGAAGCCCAGGTTGAGCTGCAGGTAGTAGGTGAGGAAGAGGAACACGCCGAACATGCCCGCGCCCGAGATCAGCACGGCGAGGAAGGAGGCCGCGCGGTTGCGGTCGAGCAGGATACGCAGCGGCAGCAGCGGGTGCGCGGCGCGCGTCTGCCACCAGGCGAACGCCGCCAGCAGCACGCCGCCCGCGATCAGGAAGCCCCAGGTCAGCGGGGAGTCCCAGTCGTGGGTCTCGGCGTTGGAGAAGCCGTACACCAGGGAGAACAGACCGGCGGCGACCAGGACGGTGCCCGGGACGTCCAGCTTGGAGTTCGCGGCGTCGCGGTGGTTGGCCAGCAGGACCCAGCCGCCCGCGAAGGCGAGGACGGCGATGGCCACGTTGACGTAGAGCGTCCAGCGCCAGTCGAGCGCGTCGGTCAGGATGCCGCCGAGCAGCAGGCCCACCGCGCCGCCCGCGCCGGCGATGGCGCCGTAGACGCTGAACGCCTTGGCCCGTTCCTTGGCGTCGGTGAACGTGGTGTTGAGCAGGGAGAGCGCGGCCGGTGCGAGCAGCGCGCCGAAGGCGCCCTGGAGCGCGCGGGCGGTGACCAGCATCTCGAAGTTGGCGGCGGCGCCGCCCAGCGCGGAGACGGCGGCGAAGCCGACGACCCCGACGAGGAAGGCGGTCTTGCGGCCGAAGAGGTCGGCTGTGCGGCCGCCGAGCAGCAGCAGCGAGGCGAACGCCAGCGCGTACGCGGTGACGATCCACTGCCGGTTGCCGTCGGAGAACCCGAGATCGGCCTGGGCCGAGGGCAGGGCGATGTTCACGATGGTGGCGTCCAGCACCACCATCAGCTGGGCCAGGGCGACGACCGCGAGGATCCACCATTTCCTGGTGGAGGCGTCGGGCGGCGCCTGTCCGGTGCCCGTGCGGGCGCCGTCCGTCAGGGTCTTCGAGGACATGGGGGAACCCCTCCAGGGAGGTGAGTGGGACGAAGCGGGGAAGGCAAAGAGGCAAAGAGTACGTAAACGAAACTGTTTCGTACACATCGAGGCTAGAACACTTTCAGCGAAACGGCAAAGTTTCGTTGGGAAGGCGGCGGGAGGGGCCTTAGCGTGGATCTCATGCCGGAACTCGCCGGAATCCATCACGTGAAGATTCCCGTCACCGACCTCGACCGGGCCCGCGAGTGGTACGGCCGGGTGTTCGGCCTGAAGGTCACGCACGAGTTCCCCGACGCGGACGGCGTCCTGCAAGGCGTGGGCGGCCCGGTCCCCGGGCTCGGGGACACCCTGCTCGCCCTGCGCGCGAACCCGGAGGCGGCCCGCGGCTGCCGGAACTTCGACCCGGTCAGCTTCGGCGTCCCCGACCGCGCCGCCGTCGAGGCCTGGGCCGCCCACCTAGACACGCTCGGCGTCCCGCACTCCCCGCTCATCGAGGCCACCCTCGGATGGCTGCTGGTCTTCGACGACCCCGACGGGATCCAGCTGCACCTGTACGGCCCGGCGGAGCACGCCGCGGACCGCTCCGACCGCCCCGAGACCGACCGCCCCGAGACCGACCGTCCCGAGACCGACCGTCCCGAGACCGGCCGCCCGGCCGCCTCCCCCGATCTCACCGGCATCCGCCTGACCCTGGACGACGGCCGCCCCGCCGTCCGCTTCACCCGCACCTACGGCCACCCGGTCGGCAGCATCTGGCACCTGGTCACCGACCCCGCGGAACTCGCCGGCTGGTTCCCCTCCCGGGTCGAGACGGAGCTGCGCCCCGGCGCCACGATCAGGTTCGGCGGCGACCCCCGGATGCCGGAGTCGACCGGCCGCATCCTCGCCGTGGACGTCCCCCGCCATCTGTCCTTCGCCTGGGGCGGCGACGAACTCCGCTTCGACCTGGAGGCCGACGACGACGGCACCCGGCTCACCCTCACGAACGTCCTGGCGTCCGCCGACGCCTCGGCCCGCAACGCCGCGGGCTGGGAGGTGTGCCTGGCCGCCCTGGACGCACTGGCGGAGAGCGGCGCGCCGGTCGCGTCCGACGGGGGCACCCGGTCGTGGGAGGCGTACTACCGCGCCTACGTCGAGGCGGGTTTCCCGTCCGGCGCGCCGGTGCCCGGCCGCGACTGACCGCTCCCGCACCCGGCCTACGCCAGCTGCCGCCGCACCAGCTCGTGCAGCCGCCCGCCCGTCTCCGCGAGCAGCCGCGCGGGCGGACCCTGCTCGGCCACCCTGCCGTTCTCCATGACGACGACCCGGTCGGCGTCCATCACCGTCGACAGCCGGTGGGCGATCACCACGCGGGTGGCGTTCAGCTTCCGGGTGCTCTCGATGACCGTGCGCTGCGTCTCGTTGTCCAGGGCGCTGGTCGCCTCGTCGAAGAAGAGGATCCGCGGCCGGCGGATCAGCGCCTGGGCGATCATCAGGCGCTGGCGCTGGCCGCCGGAGACCGAGCCGCTGCCGGAGACGATGGTGTGCAGCCCCATCGGCATCCGCCTGATGTCCTCCGCGAGCCCCGCCAGCTCGGCGGCCGCCATCGCCTCCTCCGGCGTGTACGCCTCGGTGCCGCAGATGACGTCCAGGATCGACCCGGTGAACGGCTGGGCGTGCTGGAGCACGACACCGCACTGCCGGCGCACCGCCGACTGGTCGAGCGCGGCCAGGTCCTGGCCGTCGTACAGGACACTGCCCGAGAGCGGCTTGTCGAAGCCGATCAGCAGGCGCAGCAGGGTCGACTTGCCGCAGCCGCTGGGGCCCACCACGGCCACGAACTCGCCCGGCCGGACCTCGAAGGAGACGTCGTCGAGGACGAGGGGGCCGTCGTCGGAGTAGCGGAACGACAGCCGGCGGGCCTCCAGGGCGCCGGAGAGCGGGCCCGGGCGGGTGCTCGCGGTGCGGACCTCGGGGCTCGCCTCCAGCACCGGGCGGATCTCCTCGAAGAGCGGCAGCGCGGCCACCGCCGACACGAAGGCGCCGGTCAGCGAGGTGACCGAGGTGAGCAGCATCGTCATCGACGTGTTGAAGGTGAGGAAGTCCGCAGCCGACAGCGCGCCCCGCGCCGGACCGGCCAGCAGCATGAACATCAGCAGGGAGCACAGCGGCAGGTACACCGCGCCCAGCACCGTGCTGAGGTTCTTGATCCGGCCGAGCCGCTGCTGGAGCTCACGGCTGCGGGCGAACCGCTCCGCCCAGGCCGCGTACGCGTAGTTCTCGGCGGCCGCCACCCGCAGCTTCGGCAGCCCCCGCAGCGTCTGGAACGCCTGGTTGTTCAGCTTGTTGGAGAGCACCACCAGCCGCCGCTGCCAGCGCACCTGCCACAGCCCGAGGCCCAGGAACACGGCCGCGACGACCACCAGCATCCCGATCGCGGCCAGCGCCATCGGGACGCTGTACCAGAGCAGCAGCCCCAGGTTCATCGCGCCGATCGTCACCGACTGCGCCACCGAGGGCCCCAGCCCCGCCAGCAGCCGGCGGATCGCGCTGATACCCATGGCGGCACTGGCCAGTTCGCCGGTGGACCGCTCGGCGAAGAACCTCGTCGGCAGCCTCAGCAGCCGGTCCCAGACCGCCGGCTGGAGCGTCGCCTCGATCCGGCCCTCCAGGCGCAGGACGGTGAGGTTCTGCAGCAGCATGAACGCCGCCGCGACCACACTGCTGACCATCACGGCCAGACACACCTGCACGATCAGGTCCCGCTCGGCCTTCGGCACGTACTCACCGAGCACCTTGCCCGTGGCGATCGGCACCAGCGCCCCGATCGCCACCGTCACCAGCCCGCTCAGCAGCAGGTTCGCCAGGTCGCCGCCCGTGCCCCGCATGCTGAACCGCAGCAGCCCGAGCGGGCTCGGACCGCGTTCCGGCAGCGGCCGGTAGAACATGACCGCACGGGGCTCGAACTCCTCCGCGTTCGCCTTCTCCACGGGCGTCTCCCGCCCGGTCGTGGGATGGACGGCGACATAGCCGCCGCGCCGCCACAGCAGCGCGACCGGTGCCCCCGACAGCGCCCGGTGGCCGACCAGCGGGCCCACGTCGTCCCGCCACCAGCGCCCGTCCAGCCGTACGGCACGGGTGCGCACCCGGGAGGCCAGGGCGATCTGTTCGACCGGGTCCAGCCGGTCGTTGCCCGCGCCCATGCGCGCGGGTTCGGCGAGGACGATCCCGGCCGCCTCGGCGACCAGCCCGCACGCGGCGAAGGTGGCGTCCGCGTCGGCGGACGTCGCGCGCTGCCCCGGCCCCCGGCCGATCGAGGCCAGCAGTGTGCGGTCGGCCCGGTCGCGGACCGCCTCACCCGCCTTGATCCCGGCGGCGGTACGCGACGCGTGGGTGTTCTCCAGTTGCTCGATCCAGCGGTCCAGCGCGGTCAGCAGGCGGTACTGCTGGTCGACCATGGACTGCCACACCTGAGGGTCCATCAGCAGATCGGCGGCGGCCTCCGCGCCGTACAGAGCGCCGTACTGCACACTGCCGGGCGGGACCTGCATCCAGAAGACGTCCTCGTCGGTGACCTCCGCGGCCCTCTCGCCGGCCGTCGGCGCCTGGAAGAGAACGGACAGGCCCCGGCCGACGCCGAGTGCCAGGGCGTACTCCAGGGGGCTCGAAGCCGGCGGCACGTACTGGGGGTTGCCGTACTCGTCGTAGGACCAGGTCTGCGTCCCGGTGCTCTGGTACAGCTCGCGCAGACCGATGCGGTGGACCACACAGTCCCGCAACGGGCGTGCGACCAGGGTGTGCTGGGCTCCCGCGACCGGGCCGAGCAGCAGTGAGCCCGCCTCCAGACGGCCCAGGTGGTGCCAGTGGCCCTGCTGTTCGGCGTCCACCGCGAACAGGTCCAGCGCGCCGGACGCGACCAGCCACAGCACCTGCGGCCCTTCGAGGTCCAGACGGCCGAACCCGGCGCAGTCGACGCGGGCCCCCATCCGTCCCAGCGCGGCGAGCACGTAGTCGCCGTCCTGTACGGCCGTCATCTCAGCGCTCCCTGACCAGTGCCGCGTACGCCCCGCCCCGCGCGAGGAGTTCCCCGTGCCGTCCGCGCTCGACGACCGTGCCGTGCCGGAGGACCACGATCTCGTCGCTGTCGCGGACCGTGCTGAGCCGGTGGGCGATCACCACGCAGGCGCAGCCGCGCCGGCGCAGGTTGTCCATGACCTGCTGCTCGGTCTCCGCGTCCAGCGCGCTGGTCACCTCGTCCAGCACGAGGATGCTCGGCCGGCGCACCAACGCCCTCGCGATCTCCAGGCGTTGGCGCTGGCCGCCGGAGAAGTTGCGGCCGTCCTGCTCGACCCGGCTGTGGATGCCGCCGGGCCGGCGCAGCACGACGTCGTACAGCGCCGCGTCCCGCAGCGCCTCGATCACGGCGTCGTCCGGGATGGACGGGTCCCACAGCGCCACGTTGTCGCGGACCGTCCCCTCGAAGAGGAACACCTCCTGGTCGACGAAGGAGACGGACGCGGCGAGCGCGCCGCGCGGGATGTCCTCCAGCCGCTGCCCGTCGATGCGGATCACACCTTCCCAGGGCGTGTACAGGCCCGAGATGAGCCGGGAGACGGTCGACTTGCCGCTGCCCGAGCCGCCGACCAGCGCCACCTGCCGGCCCGGCCCGACCGTCAGGTCGAACCCGGACAGCAGCGGCTGGTCCAGGGGGCTGTAGCCGAAGGTGATGTTCTCCAGTTCCACATGGCCCCGCAGCCGGCGGGTGGAGTCCGCCCCGGCACGGCGGTCGTAGAGCGGATCGGCGCGGAAGTTCTCCACGTCCTTGAGCCGGGCCACGTCCGCCGCGAAGTCCTGGATGCGTCCCGCCACGCCGTTCAGCCGGGTCAGCGGGGCCGTGAAGCGGGTGACCAGCGCCTGGAAGGCGACCAGCAGGCCCACCGAGACATGGCCCTCGATCGCCCGCATCCCCCCGATCCACAGGATCAGCGCGCTGTTGAGGGAGGCGAGCGTCGGCGCGACCACGCCCAGCCAGGCGCCCGGCACCCCGAGCCGCTGCTGCTCCTCCAGCGTGGTGGCGTGCTGCCCGGCCCACTTGCGGAAGTAGCCGTCCTCACCGCCGGTCGCCTTCATCGTCTCGATCAGCTGCAGACCGGTGTACGCCGTGTTGGTGAGCCGCGCGTTGTCCGCGCGCAGCTTCGCCGTACGGGTCGCCCGCAGCCGGATCACGATCCGCATGGCGACAATGTTCAGCAGCGCCACGCCGACGCCGACGAACGTCAGCTGCGGATCGTAGGTGTAGAGGAGCACCGCGTACAGGACGACGACGATCGCGTCCACGCCCGCCGAGGCCAGGTCGCGGGCCAGGGTCTCGGCGACGGCGTCGTTGGACTGGAGGCGCTGCACCAGGTCGGCCGGGCTGCGCTGGGAGAAGAAGGTCACCGGCAGCCGCAGCAGATGGCGCAGGAAGCGGGCGCTGGAGAGGGTGGAGGAGATGATCCGGCCGTGGTGGAGGTTGGCCTGCTGGAGCCAGGTCAGCGCGACGGTCAGCAGGACGCAGGTGCCCATGGAGGCGAACAGCACCTCCAGCAGCGAGGTCTGACCGCCGATCAGGAACATGTCGATGTAGGTCCGGCTCAGCGCCGGCACGGCGGCACCGACCAGCACCAGCAGCAGGCTGGCCAGCACGGCGGCGGGCAGGGTGCCCGCGGTGCCGCGCAGCCGGGCCGGCATCGCCCCCAGCACGCCCGGCCTGCGCCCGCCCCGCTCGAAGCCGTCCCCCGGTTCCAGCACCAGCACGACACCGGTGAAGCTGCCGTCGAAGTCCTCCGTCGGCACGAAACGCCGGCCCTTGCCCGGGTCGTTGACGAACACGCCCCGGCGGCCGAAGCGGCGGCCCATGCCGTCGTAGACGACGTAGTGGTTGAACTCCCAGAACAGGATCGCGGGTGTCTTCACCTCGGCGAGGGCGGCCAGGTCCATCTGCATGCCCTTGGCCGTCAGACCGTAACTGCGCGCGGCCTTCAGCAAGTTGCTCGCGCGGGAACCGTCGCGCGAGACACCGCACGCGATGCGCAGCTCTTCCAGCGGGACGTGCCGGCCGTAGTGGCCGAGGACCATCGCGAGGGAGGCGGCGCCGCACTCCACCGCCTCCATCTGGAGGACCGTGGGCGTACGGACGGTCTTCACCCGGCTGCTGGGTACCGTGCGCCGCGGCGGTGCGGCCCGGCGCCGGCCGCGGGTCTCCTGGGTGGCGGTCACGGAAGCAGCCAATCGACGGGACGCTGGTCGGCCAGCCGGATGGAACCCCTGGCCATGGTCATGGAGGTGAGCCGGTACGGCGGTCCGTCCGCGGACGACCAGCGGTACCCGCTCTTCGTGGACGGCGACCTGTCGAGGCGCACCAGCACGGCCACCGGGCGCCCGTCCTCGGTGAACTGCTCGCCCAGCCGGGTGTCGCCCAGGAACGCGGCGATCTGCTGCGCCGACTGCGCCGTGCGGTCCACCGACTTCACATGGCCGCGCAGGACGCCGTACTCCTCGGACGGCACGGTCTGCACGGTCAGGTCGACGGCCGCGTCCTCGGGGATCGACGCGGCGCTCTCCGCGGGGACGTACACCGTCGCGTACAGCGGATCGCCGGCGCCGGCGACCTTCTCGACGGCGGCCACGTTCGCGCCGGTGGAGATGATCTGCCCGATGGTGGCGGCGAGCGCGGTGATCCGGCCCGCGGCGACCGTCCGCACCTCGGTGTCACCTTCGGCCGTACGCACCCTCAGCACGGGGGAGCCGGCGGGCAGCCGCTCGCCCTCCTTCGCGAGGACGGCGGTGACCTGGCCGGCCGCCGGGCTCTGCAGGATGTAGCTGCCCTCGCCGTGCGTGAGCACGGCGGGCGCGCTCACCGTGGACGCGACCGAACCGGTCACCGCCCACACGGACGCGGCGGCCATGACGACCACGGTCACGGACAGCACCAGCCAGCCCTGGGGGCGTGCGAAACGCACCGGCAGGTCGAGTTCCTCCGGTGACTGGAGCTTGGCGAGGGCCTGTTGGCGGAACTGCACGGGCTTCTCTCGGGGGTCGGGGACGCCGACGAGTCCCGGAGCCGGGTGAGGGCTCCGGGACTCGGAAGGTCACACAGGGTGCGATCAGAGACCGGCGACCAGGTTGGTGACCGGGGCGGTGTTCAGACCGGTGACACCCTCGACGGTGCCCACGACCGTGTCGACCAGGCCGGAGACCGGGGCGACGCCGTCCACCAGGCCGGTGGCGGTGCCGAGGGCGTTCACCGACAGACCACCGGAGACGTTGTCGAGGTCGGCGTCGGAGATCTCGACGGTCTCAACCTGGGGGGTGGAGTTCATGATGGAACTTCCCTTCACATGGATATCTCATCAGGGGGAGCGGCCCCCTCTGGGGACAGACGACGGCCGCGACCGCGGGCCCGGGCCCCCGTTTCCGGGAGCCGCCGGACTCCTGCGGTGCGATGGATCAAAGCAGGTCCGCGGCCGGCGCATCCACTCAACCACCGCTCTCACCTGGGCACTTGCGTCACAGACGCGTCAAACGGTGCAGGTGCGCGCACGACTTGTCGCCCACTCCTTCACAGCCCGGACCGGATCCGCTCGGATGAGCGGCGGGGGCCGTCGCGGCGAATCCGACACTCCTGCCCCAATGACGTGGGCGCCGCCGGAGAGTTGTGCAGAATCCCCGCTCGCCGTGACCCGCTTGGGCAATCGATGTGCAGATTCTCTGAAGCGGGGATTCCGCTCACCGTGGGGAACGGAACGTCAGGTCCCGGTCACCGTCGGTGTCGGTGTCGGCGGTGTGCCGCGGTCGCCTGGTTCAGCCGAGCAGCGCGTAGACCGTGCTCGCCCGCGCCGCCAGCTCACCCGTCCGCTCGGCCGTCATCGCGATGTCGGCGAACGCCATCCGGCGGCCCAGCTTGGTCAGGACCGCTTCGATCAGGACATCCGAATCGGCCACCGCCCGCTGGAACGAGGTGGACTGCTGCACCGTCGTCATGGGGACGAAGGCCCCCCGGGCGGCCGACACGGCGATCACCGTGGCCGTGTCGGCGGCCGCCATCAGGGCCTGCCCCGACAGGCCTCCGCCTTCCCGGGCCAGCGTCGCCGACCAGGGCAGACGCAACAGCGCGCGGTCCTCGCCCAGGCTCTCGACGGACAGGCCGAGGGCGCGCACCCAGGGCGCGAAGCAGTCGGAAAGGATCTTGTCGGCTTCGGTGGTCGTCATCGTCATATGGGCGATTGTTCCCCGCGCGGTTCCGTCAGACGCCGGTCATGGCCGATTCCGTGTTTCGCAAAGGAAGTTGGCAAACGCGATTGAACGCATCACGCGCCCCCTGCGTACCCAAGGCCAACCAGGCGCCGCTGTACGGGGCTGCCGATCGCCGGCAGCCAGACCCCGTCCCCCAGGAGGTCGAGTTTTTTGAGTCACAAGCGAGTTACGAAGCGCAAGGCCATCATCGCGGTCGGTGGTGTGGCAGCGCTCGGAGCGGCGGCCATCCTGCTTCCCCAGGCCAACGCCTCCCAGGACGGCGGCTCCCCCGACGCCGGCTCGGTGAAGGCCCTGAAGGCGGGCGACGCCTCGGACCTCGCCGCGCAGCTCGAGAAACTGCTCGGCGACGCCTTCGCCGGCTCGTACTACGACTCCGACGGCCAGCAGCTCGTGGTGAACGTCGTGGACGTCTCCGGTGACGACAACAACGTCATCGTCCAGGCGAAGAAGGCAGGCGCCAAGGTCCGCGAGGTCGAGAACAGCGCGGCCGAGCTCAAGTCCGCCGCGCAGACCCTGAAGACCAAGGCGACCATCCCGGGCACCGCCTGGGCCGTCAACCCCAGGACGAACCAGATCCTGGTCACCGCCGACTCCACGGTCACCGGCAGCAAGTGGGACCAGCTGGAGTCCACCGTCCAGGGCCTCGGCTCGGGCATGGCGACCATCCAGAAGTCGGCCGGCACCTTCAAGACCTTCGTCTCCGGCGGCGACGCCATCTTCGGTGGCGGGGCGCGCTGCTCCCTCGGCTTCAACGTGACCGCGAGCGACGGCTCGCCCGCCTTCCTGACGGCGGGTCACTGCGGGGTCGCCGCCGAACAGTGGTCCGACTCCGAGGACGGCCAGCCGATCGCCACCGTCGACCAGGCGGTCTTCCCCGGCGAGGGCGACTTCGCACTCGTGAAGTACGACGACCCCAACACCGAGGCGCCGAGCGAGGTCAACGTCGGTCAGCAGACCGTCGCGATCAGCCAGGCGGCCGAGGCGACGGTCGGCACGCAGGTCTTCCGGATGGGCAGCACCACCGGACTCAACGACGGCACGGTGCTCGGCCTCGACGCCACGGTCAACTACCCCGAGGGCACCGTCACCGGCCTCATCCAGACCGACGTCTGCGCCGAGCCCGGCGACAGCGGCGGCTCCCTGTTCACCCAGGACGGTCAGGCGATCGGCCTGACCTCGGGCGGCAGCGGTGACTGCACCGCCGGCGGCGAGACCTTCTTCCAGCCGGTGACCACCGCCCTGGAGGCGACGGGTGCGACCCTCGGCGACGGCGGCGGCATCGGTGCCGGCGACCAGGTCGGCGGCGAGGGAGCGGGTGCCGGTGCCGTGGACGAGAACGGTGACGGCATCGACGACCAGACGGGCGAGGCCGTCCAGGGCGGCGGCGAAGCCGGTGCCGGTGCCGTGGACGAGAACGGTGACGGCATCGACGACCAGACGGGCGAGGCCGTCCAGGGCGGTGGCGAGGAGGCCGCCGACGGCGGTGCAGGCCAGAACGCCGACGGCGGCGCGGCCGACACCGGCGACGGCCAGCAGGACGGCTCGGGTGTGACCGAGTCGCACTGACACAGGATCATGTGAACGGTCCGGCCCTCCGGCGGGGGCCGGACCGTTCGCGTCCTGCGCCGGTCACGCTCCGCCGGACGCCCCTCAGCCCTCCGCCCCGAGCGCCCGCAGCAACAGCAGCGCCACGTCGTCGATCCGCTCCTCGGCCGCCGCGTAGGGCCCCACCAGTTCGTCGGCCAGCTCCTCCAGCGGACGGTCACCTCGCTCGCCCAGCCGCCGCCCGAGGTCCGCCACCGCCTCCTCGATGTCCACCCCCGGCGTCTCGATGAGCCCGTCGGTGTACAGGGCGAGGACACTGCCCGGGCCGAGCTCGAACTCCGTCGTCGGATACGTCGCCGAGCCGTCGATGCCCAGCAGCGGACCGCCCGCGAGGTCGAGGACCCGCACCTGGCCGTCCGCCCGGCGCAGCAGCGGCGGGGGATGCCCGGCCCGCGCCATCACCGCGCGCCCGCGCCCCGGGTCCAGCCGCAGGTACAGACAGCTGGCGAACAGCTCGGACCCCAGGTCGATCAGCAGCCGGTTGGTGCTGCGCATGACCTCCGCCGGCTCCTGCCCGACGGTCGTGTACGCCCGTACGGCCGTACGGATCTGCCCCATCAGACCGGCCGCGGTCACGTTGTGGCCCTGGACGTCCCCGATCACCGCGGCCGGCAGCGGCCGGGACGGCACCAGGTCGTAGAAGTCGCCGCCGATGTCCATGCCCCGGGTGGCGGGCAGATAGCGGGCGCTCGCCAGCACACCGGGCAGCCGCGGCAGCGAGTGGGGCAGAAGGGCCGCCTGCAGGCCGTGGGCGAGCTGGTGCTTGACGTCGTAGAGCAGGGCACGGTCCAGGGCCTGCGCCACCATCCCGGCCAGGCTGGTCAGCACCGCGCGCTCGTGCGTGGAGAAGTCGTGCGGTTCGGCGTACGCCAGCACACACGCGCCCACCGGGCGGCCGGAGGCGATCAGCGGGAGATACGCCCAGGCCGCGAAGCCGTCCGGGGTGGACTGCCGGGCCGGATACAGGTGCTCCAGGTGGTGCCGCGACTCGAAGAAGGCCGGGACACCATGGGCGACCGCGTGCGCACCCGGCGTCGGCGCGGACAGCGGCATGCCGTCGAACCGCTCCACGACGTGCGGGTCGGAATACCCGTGCAGGCCCAGCACGTGCAGCCGCCCCGCCCGAGCCCCGAGCAGCGCCAGGGCCTGGCTGCCCACGGCCGGCGCGATCTCGTGGGCGACCAGCCCCACCACGTCCTGCACGCTCACCGTCTCGGTGAGCGCCCCCGCCATGCTCAGTGCCTGGGACATCGACACCAGCCGGATCGGCGCGGCCCCCGTCCGCGTCTCGGGCGGTCCGGTCCCCGTCACCCCCCGGGCCCGGCTGATCCGGGCGCTGATCCCGGTGGTGCTCGGGTACAGCCGGAACGACAGCCAGTCCGAGGGCGGCCGCAACGCCACGAACGACACGGGCTCCTGGCTGAGCAGCGCGGCCCGGTGGCGCTCCTCGTAGGAGGGGTCGTTGAGCCAGGGCACCGCCGCCCACAGCTGCGTCCCCAGCAGCCGGCTCGCCGGCACCCCGAGCAGCTCGGCCGCGGCGGTGTTGGCGAAACCCACCCGCCCGCTCAGGTCCAGCGCGCACAGCCCGTACGGCAGCCGGGCCACCATCCGGGCGGCCTCCAGGGTGCCGAGCGTGGAGGCGGTCCCGCCGATCGGCCCCGCGTCCACCAGATCGGACTCGGCCGGCAGCGGACGGTTCTCCGACGCCGCCCGCTCCAGCCGCGCGGCCAGCCGGTCGCACGCCGACGTCAGCTGCTCCCGCTCCCACTCCGCCAGCTCCGGCGGATGCGAGCCGGGCCAGGTCACGTACACCGCGCCGAACACCCGGGACGGCGTCGCGACCGGCAGCGCGGCCAGCGCGAAGGGGTACGGCAGGACGACGGCGATACGGGGGTAGCGGCGGGCCATCTCCTCCTCCCCGCCGACCCACACCAGCCGCCGCTCGCGCACCGCGTCGGCGACCGGGACCGGCGCGCTCAGCACCACCCGCTCCCAGGGCGCCGCGAACGACCGGGGCAGCCCAGCCATCACCGCCATCTGCAGCACCTGCTCGTCGCCCGGGCGCAGATACACGGCACCGGAGTGCGCGCCGACGGCGTCCATCATGGAGGTCAGCGCCAGGGACAGCAGCGGCCGGCCGACCGGCGTCCGCACGGTCGTGATCGTCTGACCGGACTGCTGCCCGTCGGACACGGCGGCCACCTCCTCGGCCCACTGGTCGCCCGGCGTTCCCAACGTTCAAATCTGCCCCCTGGCGGCCCGGCGCGCACGGCGAGCGGGGAGCGGCAGGGATCCAGGGGGCCTGTGCGCGGAACAGGGGCTGCGCACAGGGTCCATAAGCGCTGTAATTGCGGACGTGGTCAGTGAGGGTGCTGCGGAGCGCAGAACGGGACCCGTGCGTGCCGAAATCGCCCTCAAGACGATCACGGCCGATCCCGCCTCCCCCGATCGTACGAGGCGTGTCCTCGAACAGGCGCTCGTCTTCACGGC
This sequence comes from Streptomyces sp. NPDC000345, assembly GCF_042898825.1. Classification (NCBI taxonomy): domain Bacteria; kingdom Bacillati; phylum Actinomycetota; class Actinomycetes; order Kitasatosporales; family Streptomycetaceae; genus Streptomyces; species Streptomyces sp. NPDC000345. Next base: position 26,584 of record NZ_JBIAZE010000023.1, on the reverse strand, counting down.
GGCGTCCCTCGCCGCCGTGTACACCCCCGGCGACGACGGTCTGCTCCGCCTGACCGAGTCGGCCGGCGTGCCCGGCACGCTGTACGGGCTGCGCGACGGCTACCCCGCCGACGGGCACTCCCCGGCCGCCGAGGCCCACCGCACCGGGCAGCCGGTGTGGCTGGACCCGGACCGGCTCGCCGACTACGCGCCCGCGCAGGGCACGGCCGCCCGGGACGTCCATCTGGCGGTGCTGCCCCTGCCCGACGGCGGGGGCGGCTGTCTGCTCGCCGTCAGCGAGCGGCCCGCCGGCTTCGACGGCGCCGACCGCGCCTGCCTCGCCCTCCTCGCGGAGGCCGTCGCCACGCCCGCGCCGGCCGCCCCCGAAGAGGCCGAACCACGCGCCGACGCCTTCGGCCTCGCCATGGACACCGGCCGGGTCGAGGTCGGCGACACGATTCTGGAGCTGTTCGGCATGGACCGGCCGGACTTCGACGGCCGTGTGGAGACCCTGCTCGGCCGGACCGTCCCCGAGGACCTGCCCTCGCTGATGTCCGTCGTCGAGGCCGACCACATGTCCATCGGCGAGCGCGAGCTGGAGTTCCGGGTGCTCCAGCCCGACGGCCCGCCCAGATGGCTGCGGCTGCGCGGCCGGCTGCTGCCCGGCGGGGAGGGCCAGCCGGCGCGGCTCGTCGGCACCGTCGCCGACGCCTCCACCCTGCGCGCCGAGATCACCGACGTGGCCCGCGTCCAGCGCCTCGCCGCCGCCCTCGCCACCGCCGGGACCGTACGGGACGTCAGCCAGGCCGTCGTCACCGCCCTGCGCAAGCCGCTGCGCGCCGACCGGATCGCGCTCGCCGAGCTGGAGAACGAACGACTCGTCGTCACCGTCCTCGACCCGCCCGCACCCGAGTCCTGGCCCGAGCTGTGGCAGTCGGAGTGGCGCGGCGAGTGGCCCGACGCGCCCGTGCGCGCCATGCCCACCCTGGCCGCCGCGCTGCGCGAGGGCCGCGCCCAGATCTGGCCCGCCGGCGCCACCGAACTGGAACCCGCCCTCGCCGAGGTCGGTCCCGGCGGCCTCGCCGTGCTCCCGCTGCCCGCCGGCGGCCGCATGGCGGGCGCCTGTCTCATCGGCTGGGACAGCCCGCACGACTTCGGCCCCGACGAGCGCGCCCTGCTCACCGCCTCCGCCGGCCTCGCCGGGCAGGCCCTGCTGCGCGCCCACGCCTTCGACGCCGAGCACGAACTCGTCGGCATGCTCCAGCGCCAGCTGCTCCCGCGCCGCCTGCCCGAACTCCCCGGCGGGGTCGCCGTCGCCCGCTATCTGCCCGCCACCGCGGGCCTGGAGGTCGGCGGCGACTGGTACGACGTGATCCCGCTGCCCGACCACCATGTCGCCCTCGTCATCGGCGACGTCCAGGGACACAGCGCCGGCGCCGCCACCCTGATGGGCCAGATGCGCACCGCCCTGCGCGCCTACGCCGCCGAGGGCCATCCGCCGGACGTGGTCGTCGCCCACGCCAACAGGCTGCTGATGGAGCTGGAGACCGACCTCTTCGCCACCTGCTGCTACGTCGACGTCGACATGGAGACCGGCACCGGCTGGTGCGTGCGCGCCGGACATCCGCCACCGGTCCTGCGGCACCCGGACGGCGCAACCGACATCGCCGAGGCCGACGGCGGGCCGCCGCTCGGCGTGCTGGCGCAGGCCGAGTTCCCAATGACCCCGCTGCGGCTGGTGCCCGGCACGGTCGTCGCCCTGACCACGGACGGCCTGGTGGAGGCCGCCGACCTGGACATCGACACCGGTCTGGCCCGGCTCGCCCACGAACTGTCCGTCTCCGACCCCGTCCACCTGGGCCAGGTCGCCGACAACCTCCTCGGCGGCGCCCACCGAACCGACGACATCGCCCTGCTCCTCCTGCGCTACGACGGCATGGCCGTCAAGCCCCGGCGCGAGGGCTGGACCGTCTGGCGCGTGCCCGAGGCGGCCCGGCAGGCCCGCCGCTTCACCCGGCGCACCCTGCGCTCCTGGGGCATGCCCGAGGACCCCGTGGACACGGCCCTGCTCGTGGTCTCCGAACTCGTCACCAACGCCCTGGTGCACACCGACGGCCAGGTCCGCCTCGACCTCACCCTGATCGGACACCGTCTGCGCGTCGCCGTCACCGACACCTCGCCCCGCAGCCCGGTCAAACCGACCAGCCTGGGCTGGGAGGCCACCGGAGGCCGCGGCATCCTCCTGGTGGAGGCCGTGTCCGACGCGTGGGGGACCCTGCCGGTCAGCGGCGGCAAACAGGTGTGGGCGGAGATCTCCCCGCAGAGCTGAGCGCCACGTGTCCGCGCGGCGCAGAAGGGTACTCGCCCGTCCGTGGCCCCGCGTGAAGCGTTCCGGGGGCCCATGGGAAAGGTGTTGAACCGTCGTGACCTCGTCCACTGAGGAGAAACCCGCCGTCCGCCGGGCCGAGACCGGCTGGGCCCGCGCCCGCCGCCTGCGCCGCGACCTGTGGGCCCTGCGCACCTGTCTGCCCGCCGTCGTCACCCCCGCCACCCCGCCCGGGATGCGCTCCGGCGCGGAATGGAACATCGTCAGGGGAGAGGACTGAACGGAAGTGACCACGACGATCTAGGGCATCCGGACGCACCGGGAGCCGAGGTGAGGCGATGAAGGCTCTCGTGCTGGCCGGTGGTGCCGGAACCCGACTCAGGCCGATCACCCACACCTCGGCCAAACAGCTCGTCCCCGTGGCCAACAAGGCCGTGCTCTTCTACGGCCTGGAGTCCATCGCCGCCGCCGGCGTCACCGAGGTCGGCGTGATCGTGGGCGAGACGGCCGACGAGATCCGTGCGGCCGTCGGCGACGGCTCACGCTTCGGCCTCGACATCACGTACATCCCGCAGGAGCGGCCGCTCGGTCTCGCCCACGCGGTCATCGTGGCCCGGGACTTCCTCGGCGACGACGACTTCGTGATGTACCTGGGCGACAACTTCATCGTCGGCGGCATCACCGACCTCGTCGACGAGTTCCGCGGCACCCGCCCCGACGCCCAGATCCTCCTCACCCGCGTCCCCGACCCGCGCGCCTTCGGCGTCGCCGAACTCGACGCGGCCGGACAGGTGGTCGGCCTGGAGGAGAAACCCGAACGGCCCAAGAGCGACCTCGCCCTGGTCGGCGTCTACCTGTTCACCCCCGCGATCCACGCCGCCGTACGCGCCATCGGGCCGTCCCGGCGCGGCGAACTGGAGATCACCCACGCCATCCAGCACCTGATCGACGCGGGCGCCGACGTGCGCTCCACGATCGTCAAGGGCTACTGGAAGGACACCGGGAACGTCGTCGACATGCTGGAGGTCAACCGGACCGTCCTGGAGGCCCTGGAACGGCGGATCGACGGCGAGGTGGACGAGGCCTCCGAGACCGTCGGCCGGGTCGTCGTCGAGGCGGGCGCCCGGATCGTCGGCTCGCGGCTCGTCGGACCCGTCGTCATCGGCGCCGGCACCGAGGTCCGCGACTCCTACGTCGGCCCCTTCACCTCCGTCGCGGAGAACTGCCGGATCACCGACAGCGAGCTGGAGTTCTCCATCGTGCTGCGCGACTCCTCCATCGACGGAGTGGGCCGCATCGAGAACTCGCTGATCGGCCGACATGTCGAAGTCACCCCCGCGCCCGGCGTGCCGAGCGCCCACCGTCTCGTCCTCGGCGACCACAGCAAGGTACAGATCCACACATGAACCTCCTCGTCACCGGAGCCGCGGGTTTCATCGGCTCCACGTACGTCCGCGGCCTCCTCGCCCGCGACACCGCCCTCGACATCACCGTCCTGGACAAGCTCACCTACGCGGGCACCCTCACCAACCTGCCCGCCGGCCACCCCCGCCTGGAGTTCGTGCAGGGCGACATCTGCGACGCCGACCTCGTCGACAAGCTGACGGCCGCCGCCGACCAGGTCGTGCACTTCGCCGCCGAGTCCCATGTGGACCGCTCCATCGACGGCGCGGGAACCTTCGTCCGCACCAATGTGCTCGGCACCCAGACGCTGCTGGACGCGGCCCTGCGGCACGGCGTCGGACCGTTCGTGCACGTCTCCACCGACGAGGTCTACGGCTCCATCGAGACCGGCTCCTGGCCCGAGAACCACCCGCTGAGCCCCAACTCCCCGTACTCGGCGTCGAAGGCGTCCTCGGACCTGATCGCCCTCGCGTACCACCGCACCCACGGCCTGGACGTCCGCGTCACCCGCTGCTCCAACAACTACGGTCCCCACCAGTTCCCCGAGAAGGTGATCCCGCTCTTCGTGACGAACCTCCTCGACGGCGAGCGCGTCCCCCTCTACGGCGACGGACGCAACGTCCGCGACTGGCTCCACGTCGAGGACCACTGCCGGGGCGTCGACCTCGTCCGCACCAAGGGCCGACCGGGCGAGGTCTACAACATCGGCGGCGGCACCGAACTGAGCAACCGTGAACTGACCGGGCTGCTGCTCGACGCCTGCGGCGCCGGGTGGGACCGGGTCGAACAGGTGCCGGACCGCAAGGGACACGACCTGCGCTACAGCGTCGACTGGACCAAGGCCCGCACCGAGCTGGGCTACCGGCCCCGGCACGACTTCGCGGCCGGGCTCGCCGACACCGTCGCCTGGTACCGGGACCACCGCGACTGGTGGGAGCCGCTGAAGCGGGGGGCACGGACCGTATGAGATGGCTCGTCACCGGCGCGGGCGGCATGCTCGGCCGCGACACCGCCGAGGAACTGGCCCGGCGCGGCGAGGACGTCACCGGCCTCGACCACGCGGCCCTGGACGTCACCCGGCCCGACTCGGTCGACCGGGCCTTCGCCGCGTACGGCCCCGGCCTGGTCGTCAACTGCGCCGCCCACACGGCCGTCGACGACGCCGAGACCGACGAGGCCCGCGCCCTGCGCATCAACGGCGACGGCCCCCGGCTGCTCGCCCGGGCCTGTGCCGCGCACGGCGCCCGGCTGATCCACGTCTCCACCGACTACGTCTTCGCCGGGGACGCCTCGGTCCCGTACCCGGAGGACCACCCCCCGGCCCCGCGCACCGCCTACGGCCGCAGCAAGCTGGCCGGTGAACGGGCCGTCCTCGCCGAACTCCCGGACGCGTCCGTCGTCGTCCGCACCGCCTGGCTCTACGGCGTCCACGGCCCCAGCTTCGTCCGCACGATGCTCGCCCTGGAGGCGAGCCGCGACACCGTCGACGTCGTCGACGACCAGCGCGGCCAGCCCACCTGGAGCGCGGACGTCGCCGCCCGCATCGCCGATCTGGGGCCCCGCACCGGCCGTACGGCCAGGGGCGTCCTGCACGCCACGGCGGCCGGCGAGGCCAGCTGGTACGAACTGGCCCGTGAGATCTTCCGGCGGATCGGCGCCGATCCGGACCGGGTGCGCCCCACCACCAGCGACGCCTTCCCCCGGCCCGCCCCGCGCCCCGCGTACAGCGTGCTCGGCCACGGCCGGTGGCGGGAGACGGGCCTCGCCCCGCTGCGCGACTGGCGCGCCGCCCTGCACGAAGCCCTGCCCCTGATCCGCAAGGAGACCCAAGGAGTCCGTTCGTGAAACGCCATGAGTTCCTGCGGGAACTGCACAAGGTCACGGCCAACCGCAACTACCTGGAGATCGGCGTCAACGACGGCCGCAGCCTGCGCCTGTCCCGCGTCCCCAGCATCGCCGTCGACCCCGCGTTCAAGGTGACCGCCGAGATCCGCTGCGACGTCCATCTGGTGCAGGCCACCAGCGACGACTTCTTCGCCCGCGCCGACCCCCTCCAGCACCTCAAGGGCGGCCGTCACCCCTGGCGCAACCTGCGCCGCGGCCGGCACCCGCTCGGCCACTGGCGGCGTCCCACCCTCGACCTCTCCTTCATCGACGGCATGCACCTGTTCGAGTACGCGCTGCGCGACTTCATCAACATCGAGCGGCACTCCGACTGGACCAGCGTGATCGTCTTCGACGACATGCTCCCGCGCAACGTCGACGAGGCGGCCCGCGACCGGCACACCGGCGCCTGGACCGGCGACGTCTTCAAGGTCGGCGAGATCCTCGCCCGGTACCGCCCCGACCTCGTCACCGTCCTCGTCGACACCCAGCCCACCGGCCAGCTCGTGGTCTTCGGCGCCGACCCCCGCGACCGGGTGCTCAGCCAGAAGTACGACGAGATCGTCGCCGAGTTCGACGTGCCCGACCCGCAGAAGGTCCCCGAGACGGTCCTGGACCGGGTGCGCGCGGTACCGCCCGAGGCCCTGCTGGAGGCGAACTTCTGGCGTCCCCTCGTCCGCGCCCGCAACCTCGGCCTCTCCCGCTCCCGCGGCTGGGGCGCGCTGCGTGCCGCGCTGGAACAGGTGACGATCAGCCGCTGACCCGGGGCGCCGGCCCCGCATCCGCTCCGCGGCGGGGGGGGGGGGGGCCCCCCTGCGGTGGTTCTCCCCCCCCCCCCCCCCGGGGGGGGGCCCCCCCCCCCCCGGGGGCGGGGGTGGGGGGGTGGGGCCGGGGGGGGGGGGGCGGGGGGTGGGGGGGGGGCCCCCCCCGGCGGGGGCGGGGGGGGGCCCCCCCGCCGGGGGGGGGGGGGGGCCCCCCCCCCCCGCGCGCGCGCGCCCCCCCCCCCCGCCCGCGTCGTCGATGGCACCCGTGCCCCGGTGGCGGCATTCGTGCTCGGTGACGGCCGGGTCGTGTCGTCCCGTGTGTGGCGTGTGCCGGTGGCGGCATTCGTGCTCGGTGACGGCCGGGCCGCGTCACCGCCTGCGTGCCGTGGCCCGTCCGAGCAGCCGGTGCAGGGCCCGCCGCACCCGGCGGGCCGCTCTCCGTACTCCGCCCGGACGGGGCGCGGGTACCGCACGCACCCCGTCCGGGCCGACGCGCAGCGCCACGGGCAGCGGATGGAAACGCGCCCCCTCCACGCCCGGGGTGAGACACAGCGCCGTACGCCAGGTGCGCCCCGCCAGGTCCGCGACGGGCAGCACGGCCTCCAGCCGGCCCCCGGAGGCGAGCACGGCGGGAACGTCGTGCGAACCGGTCCCGGTCAGCCGCAGCAGCGCCCCGGTGCGCGCGGGCACGTGCAGCGGCAGGTCCACACCGATCCGCTCCCCGGCGACCCGGACGTCCTCGGCGGTGAGCCGGCCGAGGCCCAGCCGCTTGCCGGCCCGGCCGACGTCCAGCGCGAGACCGGCGTGCCGGTCGGTCCAGTACGGCAGCACCACGCGGCCGGCGACGACCCCGGCGGGCGGGGCGGGGCGGTCGTGGCGGGGCGCCGGGCCCAGCCGCAGCTCCTTGGTCCAGCCGCCGAGACCCACCCGCACGTACGCGTCCCACAGACCGTCCGCCGGCAGCACCGCGCGGTCCGCGGGGTCGACGGTCGCCGTCCCCCGCAGCACCAGCCGCACCCGGCTGCCGTCCCCGGCCGGAACCGTCTCCCGGACCACCTCCACCGGATGGAAGTACTGCGCCGCGCTGGCGCGGTCCCGCAGCAGCAGGTCCGGCTTCGCCTTGCCGAACCGGCCGACGGTGTCCTCGCCCAGCCACCGCACCGCCTCGCCGACGTCCGCCGGCGGCCACTGCGGGGAGCCCCCGGCGGCCGGGAACGTCATCGGGCCGCCGTCGTGCGTCAGCTCGGCCGCGAACGCGATCCGCAGCACGCCGCCCTGCCAGCGGACGTCCTCCGGGTCGACGGTGAGCGCGACGCCGGCCTCCCACTCGGCGAACGCGACGACGTCGTCGTAGCGCCCGTCCGCGACCAGGGCGGCGACCACCCGCTGGGTGGGCTGCAGCGGTGCCGCCACGCCCGGCCCGAACCGTTCGACGACCACCGCGTGGATCTCGTCGAACAGCTCCCTGCGGTAGTCCTCGGGCAGCTTCAGGAACCGGCCGCCGCGCAGCCGCTCGACCATCTCCACGCGCAGCCAGCGCCGGAACAGCCGGTCGCGCAGCGGACCCGGCTCGGTGTACCTCTCCACGACGTCGAGGGCCTCACGGAGGTTCTTGAAGTACCCGACCGGGTCGAAGCGCTGGAAGCCCGCGTTCGCGTCGTCGTCGCGCCGGACGTGGTAGTAGCAGACGTAGTCGGACAGCACCGAGACGTTGTCCGCGCGCAGATAGGCCTCGGTGACGAAGACGTGGTCCTCCAGGCGGCGCCGCCCCTCGGGGAAGCGCAGCCCGGTGCGCTCCAGGAACGCCCGCCGGACCATCTTGTGCGGGGTGAGACTGTCGATGAGCGGCGCGTTCTCCACGTTCGCCTTCGGCCGGTTCACCCGGAACAGCTCCACCGGCACCCCGCGGCCCCGGCCCACCATCTTCCCGACGACGACGTCGGCGCCATGGGCCACCCCGTAGGCGTACATCCGCTCCAGGGCCTCGTCGCCGAGGTGGTCGTCGTTGTCGACGAACATCAGGTACTCGCCCCGCGCCGCGTCGATGCCGACGTTGCGGGGCTTGCCCGACCAGCCGGAGTTCTCCTGGTGGATGACCCGCACCCGGGGGTCCTCGGCGGCCAGCGCGTCGAGGCGGGCCGGGGTGGTGTCGGTGGAGCCGTCGTCGACGAAGATCACTTCGTACTCGTCGGGCGGCAGCGACTGCCGCAGCAGCGACGCGACGCAGTCCTCGATGTAGGGACCGGGGTTGTAGACCGGGACGATGACGCTGACCTTGACCGGCATCGGGCTCCTGGCCCCCTTTTGGGTCTGTGCCGTCGGGCGGATGAGCGTGGCCCGATGCTAACTCCGCGGGCCGCCGGCCACCTGTCCTGTTCCCCGGCGTTCACGCACCGTTGCCCGGCGCTGCGGGGCCCCGGCGCCGGAGGGGGCTTCGGCCGACCGGGGGAGAGCCGCGGGCGGGGCCGGGGGAGGCCCGTCCCGCCGCGGGAGAGGGTCGGCCGGGCGCGCGTAGCCTGGCCGGGTGCGTCTGCTCCTGATGTCCGACACCCACCTGCCCCGGCGCGCCAAGGCGCTCCCCGCCCCGCTGCTCGACGAGCTTGCGCACGCCGACGTCGTCGTGCACGCCGGGGACTGGGTCGACGAGGCCACCCTCGACCTGCTGGAGAGCCGCAGCCGCCGGCTGATCGGGGTGTACGGCAACAACGACGGCCCGGAACTGCGCGCCCGGCTGCCCGAGGTCGCCCACGCCGAGCTGGGCGGGCTGCGCTTCGGCGTGGTTCACGAGACCGGCCCAGCCCAGGGCCGCGAGACCCGCTGCGCCGCCCGCTTCCCCGAGCTCGACGTGCTCGTCTTCGGCCACAGCCACATCCCCTGGGACACCACGGCCCCCGGCGGACTGCGCCTGCTCAACCCGGGCTCCCCGACCGACCGCCGCAGACAGCCGCACTGCACCTATCTGACCGCCGCCGTGGCCGACGGACTCCTCACGGACGTGGTCCTGCACCGGCTGCCGCCCCGCTGAGAGCGCGGCCCCGCCGCACACGGGAACCGGGGCCGAACGAGGGAACCGGGCCGCGCCCGGCCGAAACGGTCGGGGGCGGCCCGGCTGCTGCGAGTGTGCGATGTCTCACGGACCTCCTTCCCTCGCGGAAACAGAGGGCACAGGACATGCATGCCTGTCCGTTGAAGGGGCGACTACCCCGCCCGGAGGGTTCTCACACGCCCTGATCCGACGGATTTATATGCTTTTGACCATGGATTGCCCCCGCCGTCGCCGTCAGCGGGGCACCGCTGCCGCCCCAGCGCAGCGCGACGATCTCCGCGGCCACCGAGACGGCCACCTCCTCGGGCGTACGCGCACCGAGGTCGAGGCCGACCGGAGAGCGCAGCCGGGCCAGCTCGCGCTCGGTCAGCCCCGCCTCGACGAGCCGCCGCCGACGGTCGTCGTGGGTGCGCCGGCTGCCCATCGCCCCGATGTAAGCGGCCGGCCGCCGCAGCGCCTCCTCCAGGAGGGGCACGTCGAACCGGGGATCGTGGGTGAGGACGCAGATCACCGTGCGCCCGTCCGTGTCCGTGCCGCGCAGGTAGCGGTGCGGCCAGTCCACGACCACCTCGACGCCCTCCGGGAAGCGCCGCGGAGTGGCGAACACGGGACGCGCGTCGCACACCGTGACCCGGTAGCCCAGGAAGGCGCCGATGCGGGCCACGGCCGCCGCGTAGTCGATCGCCCCGAACACCAGCATGCGCGGCGGCGGGGCGAAGGAGTGCAGGAACACCGCGACCGCGTCCTCGCGCCGCTGCCCGCGCGGTCCGTAGTGCCGCAGGCCCGTGGCGCCGAGCGCGAGTTCCCCGCGCGCGTCGGCCGTGACCGCCACGTCCAGACCCTCCGTGCCGAGCGAACCCGAGACACGGTCCGGCCAGACCGCGCGGGTGGCGCCGCGTGGGGCCGGACCGTCGGTCACCGTCGCCAGGGTCACCGGCTCGCCCGCGGCGACCGACGCGGCGACCGCGCCGAAGACGGGGTCCAGCGCGGGCGCGACCGGCCGCACCAGCACGGTGATCTCGCCGCCGCAGGTCAGTCCGACGGCGAACGCGTCCTCGTCGCTGTACCCGAAGGACTCCAGCCGTGCCCGACCGCTCGCCACGACCTCCTGGGCGAGCTCGAACACCGCGCCCTCCACACAGCCCCCCGACACACTGCCCACGACCTCGTCGTCCGGCCCCACCGCCATCGCCGCCCCCGGGCCGCGCGGCGCGCTGCGGCTGACCGTGACCACCGTGGCCAGCCCGAACGGCACACCGGCGGCGTACCACCCGTTCAGCACCGGGAGAATCTCGCGCATCCTTGAACGTTAATCCGTTGCCGCGCCCCCCGCCGTTCTGCTGCACTGCGCGGGTACCACTCCCGGGAATCGCAGGAGCCGAGATGCGCACATCGTTCATGTCCACCCAGCAGGAAGGAACACCCCCCATTTCAAAGGACATGACACTTCGTGCACTTGCTCAACCTCGGCATCCTGGCGCACGTCGACGCAGGTAAGACCAGTCTCACCGAGCGGCTGCTGCACTCGGCCGGGATCATCGACGAGATCGGCAGCGTCGACGCCGGCAGCACACAGACCGACACCCTCGCGCTGGAGCGTCGGCGCGGCATCACCATCAAGTCCGCCGTCGTCTCCTTCCCGGTCGACGACGTCACGGTCAACCTCATCGACACCCCCGGCCACCCCGACTTCATCGCAGAGGTGGAGCGGGTCCTCGGCGTGCTCGACGGGGCCGTCCTCGTCGTCTCGGCCGTCGAGGGCGTCCAGGCGCAGACCAGGATCCTCATGCGGACCCTGCGCAGGCTGCGCATCCCCACGCTCGTCTTCGTCAACAAGACCGACCGGCGTGGCGCCCGCGGGCAGGGCGTGCTGACGGAGCTGACCGAGCGGCTGGCGGTTGCCGGCCGTCCCGATGGGCACGGTCACCGGACTCGGCACCCGCGAGACCGCCTTCCACCCCGGTCCGGTGCGCGAGGACGTCCTCACCGAGCACGACGACGACCTGCTCGCCGCGTACGTCGACGGCACCCTCACCCCCCGTCGGGTACGGGCCGCCCTGGTCGCCCAGACCGGCCGCGCCCTGGTCCATCCGGTGTACTTCGGCTCCGCGGCGACCGGCGCGGGTGTGCCCGAACTCATCGCCGGCATCAAGGAGTTGCTGCCCGCCGCGGCGGGCGACGCCGAGGGCCCGCTCTCCGCGAGCGTGTTCAAGGTGGAGCGCGGCCCGGCCGGCGAGAAGATCGCCTACGCGCGCCTGTTCTCCGGCACCCTGCGCACCCGCGACCGGGTCCCCTACGCGCGGACCGAGGGCAGGGTCACGGCGATCAGCGTCTTCGACCACGGTGCCGACGTGCGCCACGAGTCGGTCCGGGCCGGACGGATCGCCCGCCTCTGGGGCCTCACCGGCGTCCGCATCGGCGACAGCATCGGCGCACCCCGCGAGGCCCCCGGCCACGTCTTCGCCCCGCCGACCCTGGAGACGGTCGTGGTGCCGGGCCCGGACGCCGACCGGCGCTCCCTGCATCTGGCCCTCACCCAACTGGCCGAACAGGACCCGCTGATCGGTCTGCGGCACGACGAGCTCCGCCAGGAGACGTCCGTGTCCCTGTACGGCGAGGTGCAGAAGGAGGTCGTCCAGGCGACCCTCGCCGAGGACTACGGCCTTCAGGTCGCCTTCCGCGAGACGACACCCCTGTGCGTCGAGCGCCCGGCCGGCACCGGGGCGGCCGCCGAGTTCATCAAGAAGGGTGCCAACCCCTTCCTCGCCACCGTCGGTCTGCGCGTCGAGCCCGCCCCGCCCGGCACCGGTGTCACCTTCGGCCTGGAGGTCGAGCTGGGTGCGATGCCGTACGCCTTCTTCAAGGCGGTCGAGGACACCGTCCGCGCCACCCTCGGCCAGGGCCTGCACGGCTGGCAGGTAACCGACTGCGCGGTCACCATGACCCACTCCGGTTACTGGCCCCGCCAGAGCCATGCCCACCAGGGCTTCGACAAGAGCATGTCCAGCACCGGGTACGACTTCCGCGCGCTCACCCCGCTGGTCCTGGTCGAGGCGCTGCGGCGGGCGGGCACACAGGTGTACGAGCCGATGCACCGCTTCCGCCTCCGCGTCCCGGCGGACACGCTGGGCGGGCTGCTGCCCGTGCTGGCCGCCCTGGGCGCGGTTCCGCAGACGACGGACCCCCGGGGCGACGGGTGCGTGCTGGAGGGAACCGTGCCGGCCGCCCGGGTGCACGGCCTCGAACAGCGGATTCCCGGGCTGACGCGCGGCGAGGGGGAGTGGGAGAGCGCCTTCGGCCACTACGCGCCGGTCGTCCGCGGCACGGTCCCGGAGCGGCCGCGCACCGACCACAACCCGCTCAACAGGAAGGAGTACCTGCTCCGTGTGGCGGGGCGAACGGGCGGCTGAGTGACGTGGGTGACGGGAGCGGCGGCTGAGGTGCGTCACGGCAGTGGGGTGACTGATAGTCAACTTACTCGTGGGTCAGAAGCTATTGACGGTGTCCGGAAATCGCCCGACTGTAGTGGACATGCCGAATATCCGGGCACGTATGCTCGCTGTTCTGGTTGTCCTCTGCGGACTCTGCGGCTTCCTGACGGCGGCGGGCACCCCCGCCGCCGCGGCCACCGTCCCCGACTCCCTCTCCTTCGACGGCACGGCGCTCACCGTGTCGAACGGCCGCTTCGTCGACGGGTACGGCCGTGAGGTCGTGCTGCGCGGCTACAACGTCTCCGGCGAGACGAAACTCGACGAGAACAAGGGCCTGCCCTTCGCCTCGGTCGCCGACGCCAGGAAGTCGGCGACCGCCCTGCGCGCCCTCGGCGGCGGCAACGCGGTGCGCTTCCTTCTCTCCTGGGCCTACGCCGAACCGGTGAAGGGCCAGGTCGACACCACCTATCTGGCCTCGGCCACGGCGCAGATGCAGGCCTTCCTCGACGCCGGCATCCGCGTCTACCCCGACTTCCACCAGGACCTCTACTCCCGCCACCTGTTCAACCCGGGCAGCTGGTACACCGGCGACGGGGCACCCAAGTGGGCCGTGGCGCTGGGCGGTTACCCCACCGAGTACTGCGGGATCTGTCTCCTGTGGGGGCAGAACATCACCCAGAACGCGGCGGTGACCAAGGCCCAGTACGACTTCTGGCACAACACCTACGGCCTCCAGGACTACTTCCTGGCCACCGCCCAGAAGACCATGGCGTACCTCAAGGCGAACCTCTCCGCCGAGGAGTTCACCGGCGTCCTGGGCTTCGACCCCTACAACGAGCCCTACGCCGGCACCTACGACTCCGGCCAGAACAGCCGCACCTGGGAACGCGACCTGCTGTGGCCCTTCTATGTGAAGTTCCGGGCCCGGATGGACGCCGCCGGCTGGCAGGACAAGCCCGCCGTCGTCGAGCCGAACCTCTTCTGGAACGGCAACGTCAGCAAGGAGGAGGGCGGTCTGCTCGACGCGGGCACGCTCGGCTCCCGGTACGTCTTCAACACCCACTTCTACGACCAGAAGGCCATCTCCGGCATCCTGATGTGGGGCAACGCCGCGGACGGCCAGTACGTCACCGACTTCGGCACCGTCCGTGACCGGGCCTCGGCGGCCGGGACGACCGCGATCGTCAGCGAGTTCGGCCATCCCCTGAACGGCACCACCGCCGGCAAGGCGCCGACCGTCCTGAAGGCGATGTACCAGGCCCTGGACTCCCGGGTGAAGGGCGCCAACTGGTGGACCACCCCCGCCGCTTCGGGCCCGGTCCTGTCCGGTTCGCAGTGGCAGTGGGACATCTACAACGGCCGTCACCACGAGCTGATGAACGGCAACGCGGACAAGGTGCAGACCTCCGGCGACGGCTGGAACGACGAGGACCTCTCCGCCGTACGCCTCGACGACAGCGGCGCGGCGACGCTCCGTCAGGACGCCCGGCTCCTGGACCGCGTCTACCCGAGCGCCACCGCGGGCAGCACCGTCGCCTTCACCTACGAGGACCGCTCCCGCGACGGCTCCTCCACCCTCACCTGGAACCCGGTCCCCGGCAGCCTGCCGAACGTCGGCTCACTGGTCGGCTCCGGACAGTACGGCGTGCTGGTGTGGCGCTCCAACGGCAGCACCGCGCCGACCGAACTGCATCTGCCCGCGTCCTTCCCGACCGCGTCCACCACGGTCGTCTCCGACCTGGGCACGGTGTACGGGCCGCCGGCCCACACCTCCTCGACGAAGATCGGCGCCGCCGTGGAACCGGGCGGCACGGGCAGCCGCCGACTGCTGCTCGGCGCCCCGGACTCCGGTGTCGTGCACTACGCGCTGGTGACCAACGGGGCGACCTCCCCGTCCGCGACGCTGCTGGCCGCGGCCCGCAGCGAGCTGGCGGCATGGGTGGCGTCGAAGATCGGATAGGTCCCGCGCGCACGGAGGAGGGCGGGCGCCCGGCGCCCGCCCTCCGATGCCGCGACCGGTCGGATCAGCTGCCGGTCCCGGTCCAGTTCGCGGCCACATGGCCCAGCCGGACCCGCTGCGGGTGGTCGCCCACCGGGACGGACAGGACCTTCTGTCCGGTGGCGAAGTCGATCACCGTGACCTGGTCCGCGCCGCTCTCGGAGATCACGCAGTCCTTGCCGTCGCCGCTGACCGTGGCCCAGTACGGCTTGGAGGCGGTGACGAGCGGGCCCTCCTGGAGGGTGCCGCGGTCGACGACCGTCGCGTAGTCGTCCATCGTGCCCGCGACGCACAGCTTGCCGCCGTCCGGGCTCATCGACAGGCCGTGATGGCGCGAGTCGTTGACGTACGTGGTGCGGTCGTCGCTGGTCGCCGCGTTCTTCGGCAGGGTCTTGGTGCGCGTGATGCGGTCGGTGGCCAGGTCGTACTCGAAGAAGCCGTTGAAGAACGACACCTGGAAGTACAGCTTGGACTCGTCGGGCGAGAACACGGCCGGGCGCACGGCGTCCGAGTAGTCCGTGAGGCCGATCGCGTCCAGCCTGCTCCGCATGTCGATGACCTTGACCTGCTTGTACGTGGTCGCGTCGACGACGGTGATGCGCCGGTCGCCCTTCGTCCAGTCCAGCCACGGGGCGTCGAGATCGGTGTTCACGTCACCGATCGCCATGTTGTAGATGTACTTGCCGTCCTTGGTGAAGATGTTCTCGTGCGGCTTGTCGCCCGTGGCGAACGACCCGACCTGCTTGCCGGTGTTGATGTCCAGCACGTGCACGGTGTTCGCGGTCGACGCGGAGACCGCGACCCGGGTGCCGTCGGGGGAGACGGCCATGTGGTCGGAGCGGTAACCGGACACCGGGAAACGCCAGTTGATGGCCCCGGTGGACAGGTTGATCGAGACGACGTCGGCGAAGCTGGGCCGTGAGACGACCACCGACGAGCCGTCCGGCGTGGAGTACATGTCGTCCACGAACTGGTCGTGGCCCTCGCCGACGCCGTTGCGGATGGCCATGAAGTAGATCCACTTGATCGGGTCGGCGTTGATCTCCGCCATCCGGGCGTCCTTGTCGGGGATCACGTTGATCCGGCCGACCTTGGCGAAGTCACCGGTGGACTTGATGACGTCCGCGGTGCCCTCCCAGTTGTTGCCGACGAACATCACCTCGCGCAGGGAGGCGTCGGACGCCGCCATGGCCGCGGTCGCGGGGGCGGTGACGGTCAGGACGAGGGCGGCGGCTACGGCGCAGAGGTGCCTGGTTCTGAAGGCAGCCATCGGTGCTCACTCCTCTGGAGTGGGGAAAGGGGCGGGGCAGGGCTGAGCGGCTCTAGGGGTCCGAATCTGAACACAGCTGCGTTCAGAGTGGACTTACTGGAAAGTAAGGAAGGGGTGCCCTTCGCCACAAGACTTCTGGCACGACAAAATTGGCGGCGGGGGAGCACGGAGCGACGAGGGAGGGTTCAGTGGCGGGCAGGCTCAGGGCGCCGACCGGCAGGTACGGCGGCAGGACCGCGGCCGAGCGGCAGGCCGAGCGGCGCGGAAGGTTCCTGACCGCCGCGCTGCAGTTGTTCGGGGGCACCCCCGGCTACCGCGGCACGACGGTCGCGGCGCTCAGCGAGGCCGCCGGCCTGTCGACCCGTCAGTTCTACGAGGAGTTCCACACCCTCGAGGACGTCCTCGCCGCGCTGCACCTCCAGGTCAACGACTGGGCGGAGGAGGCGGTCGTGGCCGCGTTCGCCGCGGCGCAGGGCCTGCCGCTGGCCGAACGGGTCACGGCGATCTTCCGCGCCTATGCCGGGAACGTCACCTCGGACCCGCGCCGCATCCGCATCACCTTCGTCGAGATCGTCGGCGTCAGCCCCCGCCTGGAGGAACAGCGTCTGGCCCGCCGCGCCCGCTGGGTCGACCTGATCTGCGCCGAGGCCACGGCCGCCGCCGCCCGCGGAGAGGCGGCGGCCCGCGACTACCGGCTCGCGTCCACCGCCTTCATCGGCAGCGTCAACGGCCTGCTCCACGACTGGAGCGCCGGCTGGGTGGACGCCACCCTGGACGAGGTGGTCGACGAGCTGGTGCGCCAACTGCTGGGGATACTAAGGCCGGTGGGGTGGGAGCCGAGCGGACGATCCCCCGGGGCGGCCGCCCCGGTGTGAGGGCCTCCGGTCCGTCGCCGAGGGGGCGAACGACCGCGCGAGAGCGGTCACTTCGCTTTTGAGACCGGTCACATGACTTCTGTCGCAGCCGTTGACTTCATCCTCCCGCGGCTCTACTTTCGGCGCGCCGACACGTTCGGATCACCGACCCTTGTTCGATATCCCGGAGCCGCCGCATGTTGCCCCCACCGCGCTCAGGACTCCTCCGGCGCTGCAGAGCCACCGCCGTACGCGTCCTCGTCCTCCTGCTCACCGCGACCGCCGCCCTCCTGTTCGCCGGTCCCGCGCCGGCGCAGGCCGCGACGAGCCGTCAGATCCCGGTACCCACCGCCCCCATGGGCTGGGCCTCGTGGAACAGCTTCGCCGCGAAGATCGACTACAGCGTGATCAAGCAGCAGACCGACGCGTTCGTCGCGGCGGGACTGCCGGCGGCCGGGTACCAGTACGTCAACATCGACGAGGGCTGGTGGCAGGGCACCCGGGACAGCGACGGCAACATCACGGTCGACACGTCCGAGTGGCCCGGCGGGATGAGCGCCATCGCCGACTACATCCACAGCAAGGGCCTCAAGGCCGGCATCTACACCGACGCCGGCAAGGACGGCTGCGGCTACTACTACCCGACCGGGCGCCCCGCCGCCCCGGGCAGCGGCAGCGAGGGCCACTACGAGCAGGACATGCTCCAGTTCTCGAAGTGGGGCTTCGACTTCGTGAAGGTCGACTGGTGCGGCGGTGACGCCGAGGGCCTCGACGCGGCGACGACGTACACCGCGATCAGCGACGCGGTCGCCAAGGCCACCGCCACCACGGGCCGTCCGCTCACCCTCTCCCTCTGCAACTGGGGCTACCAGAACCCCTGGAACTGGGCCCCGGGCCTCGCCCCCCTGTACCGGACCAGCACCGACATCATCTACTACGGCAACAAGCCGTCGATGACGAACCTGCTGTCCAACTTCGACCAGACCCTGCACCCCACCGCCCAGCACACCGGCTACTACAACGACCCGGACATGCTGATGGTCGGCATGGACGGCTTCACCGCCGCCCAGAACCGCACCCACATGAACCTGTGGGCCGTCTCCGGCGCCCCGCTGCTGGCCGGGAACGACCTCACCACCATGACCACCGAGACCGCGAACATCCTCAAGAACCCCGAGGTCATCGCCGTCGACCAGGACCCGCGCGGCCTCCAGGGCGTCAAGGTCGCCGAGGACGGCAGCGGGCTGCAGGTGTACGGCAAAGTCCTCGCCGGCACCGGCAAGCGCGCCGTCGTCCTGCTCAACCGCACCTCCGCGGCCGCGAACATCACCGTCCGCTGGTCCGACCTGGGCCTGACGAACGCCTCCGCGACCGTCCGTGACCTGTGGGCCCGCGCCGACGTGGGGTCGTACAGCACGAGCTACACGCAGAGCGTTCCGGCGGGCGGCTCGGTGATGCTCACCGTCACCGGCGGCACCGAGGCCTCGGGCAGCACCTACTCCGGCACGTCGGGCTTCTCCGGCGTGGTCGCCGGTGCCACCGGCACCAAGATCGTCGACGTCGCCTACACCAACACCGCCGCCACGGCCCGTACCGCCACCCTCAAGGTCAACGGTCAGACGTCGACGGCGGTCTCGTTCCCGCCGACCGGTTCGAGCCAGGGCACGATCAGCCTGCTGGTCGGCCTGTCCAAGGGCTCCTCCAACACCCTGACGTTCACGGGCGCCCCGGCCCTCGCCGACATCACCGTCAAACCGCTGCCCGGCATGAACGGCAGCCTGGTCGTGGGCAAGCAGTCCGGCCGCTGCCTGGACCTCTTCAACAGCACCGTCACCAACGGCACCCAGGCCGAGATCTGGGACTGCAACGGCGGTTCCAACCAGGCCTGGACGTACACCTCCCGCAAGGAGCTCGTGGTGTACGGGAACAAGTGCCTGGACGCCTACAACCTGGGCACCACCAACGGCACCAAGGTGGTGATCTGGGACTGCAACGGCCAGGACAACCAGAAGTGGAACGTCAACAGCGACGGCACGATCACCAACGTGCACGCGGGACTGTGCCTCGACGCCAACGGGGCGGGCACGGCCAACCGCACGCCGATGGTGCTCTGGTCGTGCAGCGGCGCCGACAACCAGAAGTGGACGCTGACCTGACGACGCGTACGCCTGTCCGGGTGGACCCCACGGACGCACCCGCAGGTAATCATCTGTAAATCACACTGTCCCGCCGATCATGACGGTCGGCGGGACACACCCGCCCCCTCACGACCCGGGCGGAGCGGCGCATGCGGAGCAGGTTCGGTTTCCTGGCACCTCTGGTGACGGCCTGTCTGCTGGCCGGCGCCCTCACCACCCCCTCCCTGGCCGCCGCCCCCGACGACCGGCGCTCCCGCGCCGCCGACGTCACCACCGTCTCCGAGGACACCTACCGGACCGGCTGGGACGACAACGAACCCGGCCTCGCCCCCGACCAGGTCTCCAGCTCGGACTTCGGACAGCAGTTCTCCACCACCGTCGACGGACAGGTCTACGCCCAGCCGCTGGTCGTCGGGAAGACGGTCGTCGTCGCCACCGAGAACAACAAGGTGTACGGCCTGGACTCGGCCACCGGCGCCAAGACCTGGACGAAGAGCCTGGGCGCGGCCTGGCCCGCCTCGGCCATCGGCTGCGGCGACCTCGTGCCGAACATCGGCGTCACCGCGACCCCCGTCTACGACCCGGCGACCGGCACCGTCTACCTCACCTCCAAGGCCGACGACGGCGCCGACGTCCAGCACCCCAACTGGTACGTCCACGCCCTCAATGTCACCACCGGCGCCGAGCGCAGCGGGTGGCCGGTCAAGGTGGCCGGCGCCCCGGTCAACGACCCGGGCCGCCCCTTCAACGCCTACACCGCGATGCAGCGCCCCGGGCTGCTGCTGATGGGCGGCGCGGTGTACGCGGGCTTCGCCTCCCACTGCGACCACGGGCCGTACGTCGGCCACGTCCTGCGGGTCAGCACCTCGACCCGCAAGCAGACCCTGTGGGCCACCGAGAACTCCTCCGCCAACGGTATGGCCGGCATCTGGATGAGCGGCGGCGGCCTGGTCTCCGACGGCCCCGGACGGATCCTCTTCTCCACCGGCAACGGCATCTCCCCGGCCCCCGGGCCGGGCTCCAGGCCCCCGGGCCAGCTCGCCGAGGCCGTCGTCCGGATCGGCGTCAACAGCGACGGCACGATGTCCGCACAGGACTTCTTCAGCCCCACCAACGCCCCCACCCTCGACCAGAACGACACCGACTTCGGCTCCGGCGGCCCGGTCGCCCTCCCCGACGACGTGTTCGGCACCGGCGGGCACCCCCACCTCCTGGTCCAGATCGGCAAGGACGGACGGCTGTTCCTCCTCGACCGCGACAACCTCGGCGGCCGCGGCCAGGGCTCGGGAGGCACCGACAAGGTCCTCGGCAACTTCGGCCCCTACGAAGGCGTCTGGGGCCACCCGGGCGTGTACGGCGGACAGGGCGGTTACGTCTACACCACCGGCAGCCGCGGCCCCCTGCGGGCCTTCAGGTACGGCGTCACCGGCGCCGGCCTGCCCGCGCTCACCAACACCGGCCGCTCCACCGAGACCTTCGGCTACACCTCCGGCTCCCCGGTGATCACCTCCACCGGCACCACGGCGGGCTCGGCGGTCGTCTGGGCGGTGTACTCGGACGGTTCGAGCGGCGCGCACGGCCAGCTGCGCGCCTACGACGCCACACCGGTGAACGGCACCCTGAAGAAGCTGTGGTCGGCCCCGATCGGCGTCGCCTCCAAGTTCTCCGTCCCCGCCACCGACGGCGGCCGCGTCTACGTCGGCACCCGCGACGGCCACGTCCTCGCCTTCGGCCGGCCCTCGAACGCCGCCCTCATCGGCGACCCCGTGGACTTCGGCGACGTACCGGTCGGCGCCACCGGGCACGCCACCGCCACCGTCACGGCGACCCGCGACGTCCGGATCGACGCGGTCACCGCCCCGCCCGGCAGCCCCTTCTCCGCCGCCGCCACCGGACTGCCCCGCACCCTGCACACCGGCGACACCTACGCCGTCCCGGTCTCCTTCGCCCCGACCGCACCCGGCCCCGACAACGCGGTCCTCAACTTCGCCACCGACCTCGGCGACACCGGCCTCGGCCTGACCGGCTACGGCACCCAGGACGGCCTGCTCGCCTCGCCCTCGTCGCTGGCCTTCGGCACCGTGCCCACCTCCACCGACAAGACGCTGGGCATCACCTTCACCAACACCGGCACGCAACCCGAGACCATCTCCGCCGTCACCGCACCCGACTTCCCCTTCACGGCCGGGGGACTGCCCGCCGACGGCACGGTCGTCCAGCCGAAGCAGTCCGTCTCCGTCCAGGTGACCTACGCCCCCACCGAGGCCGGCGACGACTCCTCGGCCCTCTCCGTCACCGGAACGCACGGCACCGTCACCGTCGAGCTGACCGGCTCCGCGATCACCGGTGAGGCCCATCTGACGATCACCCCGTCCTCCACCGACTTCGGGCAGGTCGGGGTCGGGAAGTCGGTCACCAGGACCTTCGACATCAGCAACACCGGCAACATCCCCCTGACCATCACCAAGGCCAAGGCCCCCGCGGCCCCCTTCCACGTCAGCAACCCGCTCAGCGAAGGCCAGGTCATCGGCCCGGAGGACGTCGTCCACCAGTCCGTCACCTTCTCCCCGACCTCCGTCGGCGCGGTCAGCGGCACCTACGAGATCACCGCCGACGACGGCACCGGCGCCCACAACGAGGCCCTCACCGGCACCGGCACCACGGGCAGCGGCGTCACCCTCCCGGCGCCCGGCGCCGGCGGCTGGCAGCTCAACGGCTCCGCGCAGCTCTCCGGCGACGACCTCCAGCTCACCCAGGCCACCCGCAGCCAGGCGGGCTCGGCGGTCTTCCCGGTCCCGGTCCTCACCGACGGCCTGAACACCACGTTCACCACGGTCATGGGAGGCGGCACCGGGGCCGACGGCCTCACCTTCGCCCTCGTCGACCCGGCCAGGGCCACCCCGAGCGCCCTCGGCGGCACGGGCGGCGGCCTCGGCTGGACCGGGATGCGGGGCATCGCGGTCACCCTCGACACCTACCGCAACGGCCGCGACCCCTCGGCGAACTTCGTCGGCATCGCCCTCACCGGCAGCGACGCGTCGATCACCTACGCCTCCACCACGACAGCCGTGCCCGACCTGCGCGCGGGCCCGCACGCCGTGGCGCTCTCCGTCTCCGGCAAGACGGTCACGGTGTCGATGGACGGCGCGCAACTCCTGCGGACCACCGTGTCGGCGCTCCCGCCGGCCGCGTTCGTCGCCTTCACCGGCGCCACCGGCTCACGGACCGACATCCACACCGTCCGGGACGTCGCCGTCACCGCGGCCTCCTACGCCGTACCTCCGCCCGGCCCCAACGGCTGGAAGTACAACGGCTCCGCCGTCCTCTCCAACGGCACGGACCTCGTCCTGACCCCCGCCACCGCCCGCACACGGGGCAGCGGCATCCAGGGCACCGCCGTCCCGTCCGCCCGGCTGCGCGCCCGCTTCACCGCGAGGATCGGCGGCGGCACCGGTGCCGACGGCCTCGCCCTGCTGCTCCTCGACGCGTCGAAGACGACGTCGACGGCGCTCGGCGCGGGCGGCATGGGTCTCGGCTACGCCGGGCTCCCCGGCGTCGCGGTCGCCCTGGACACCTACCGGAACGACACCGAGCCGTCCGCCAACTTCGTCGGCATCGCCGACGGCAGCACCAGCGGCCGGCCGAAGTACATCGCCACCTCCACCGCCGTCCCCGCCCTGCGCACCGGCACGCACACCGTCGACGCCGACGTCACCGCCGCCGGACACCTGGTGGTCAGCGTCGACGGCACCCAGGTCCTCGACAAGGCGGTGAACCTCCCGCCGAACGTACTCGTCGGCTTCTCCGGCGCCACCGGCACCCGGACGGACACACACACCGTGACCGGCATCAGGGTCGGTTACTGAGGGATGTGAGGAACTCCCATGCGCGCGTTCACGAAACCCCTGCTGGCGGCGACGGCCGCACTGGCCTGCCTCGCCGCCGCCCCGGCACCCACGGTCCTGGTCGGCACGACCGAGACGATGGGCCAGGTCCTGACGGACCCCTCCGGACTCACCCTCTACGTCTACGACCAGGGCCCGTGCACCGGGTCCTGCCTCGCCGACCGCAAGCCGCTGCACATCGCCGCCGACGAGACCCCGACCCTCCCCCCGGGAGTCGCCGGCGTCCTCGGCGCCGCCCCCCGCCCCGACGACGGCACCCTCCAGGTCACCTACGACGGCTCCCCGCTCTACACGTACGCCGGTGACACCCAGCCGGCCGAGACGACCGGCGTCACCGTCGACTGGCACGTGGTCCCGGCCCGCTACCTCCCGGCAAGCTGATCACCGACGATCCGAGCGACCGCCCCGGCCGGGCCCGCACGGAACGGGTCCAGGCCGGCCCGGAGGCGACCTGGACCCCGGTGCACGTGCCCCCTACTCGTCCCAGGCCTGGACCATCGTCTGCTGGACGATCTTGCCGTCGCGCAGCCGGATCATCGAGTCGGCGAGGACGCGCACGCCGTCCGCGTACTCGCAGGACTCGCTGAAGGCGGCGCGGTCGCCCTGGACCACGCACTCCTCCAGCTTGTGCGTCATGTCCCGGCTGTAGACGTCGTCGAGCAACTCGGCGATCTCGTTCCGGCCGTGCAGCACACGGGGACTGCTGGGCTGGGTGTTGTGGTCGACGACGCGCAGTTCCGCGTCGTCCGCGTAGAGCGACAACAGCGTGTTCGGGGCCGGGCCTTCGATGGCCCTGCGCAGTATCTCGGTGTCGAAGGCGGAATCTGCCGCGGTGCCCATGATGACCTCCTCAAAGGGCCGCGGCCCAGGGAGGAGGACCGCAGCGCCCTCACCTTCGAGGCTCCTCCGCCGCACCCGCCTCGGCAAGCGCAGCCGCCACCGCCCGGCCGTGCGGCACGGCGGCTGCACCCGTCGGGTGAGCGGTGACCGCCACCCGTGTCCCGGACGGCACCGGTCGCGTTGGCCAGGGCATGATCTCCCCCCGACGCATCGCCGCCGCCGCCGCTCTCGCCGCCGGGGCCGCGGGCCTCGCCGCGCCCCTGGCGCACGCCGCCGAAACCCCGGACACCGGCCGGAGCGGCCCGATGGCCACGCTCGACGCCCTCGCCGCGAGCGGGATCCCGGCCGAGCACCGGGCCGGCCTGCCGCCGGTCTCCCGTCAGCTGGCCGAGCTGAACAACGTGCGGCGGCTCGACGAACTGCACCAGGTCACCGACCTCGCCGCCCCGGTCACCGGACTGCTGCCCGCGATCGCGACCTGAACCGCCCGTTCCCCGAAGGGCCGTCGCCGACCGCCGGCCCGCTCGGCCGTCCCGGGGGAACCGCCGCCGGCGGCGCTCCTCACTCGGCCGTCGCGAGGAACTGTGTCGCCGCCAGCTCCGCGTAGAGCGGATCGCCCGCCACCAGTTCACGGTGGGTACCCACCGCCCGCACCCGGCCCGCGTCCATGACCACGATCCGGTCGGCCATCGTGACCGTCGACAGGCGGTGCGCGACGACCAGGACCGTGGTCGTCCGCGCGACATCGGCGACGGTGTCGCGCAGCGCCGCCTCGTTCACCGCGTCCAGCTGCGAGGTCGCCTCGTCGAGCAGCAGCAGCCGGGGGCGGCGCAGCAGGGCCCGCGCGATGGCCACCCGCTGCCGCTCGCCGCCGGACAGCTTCGTCCCCCGGTGCCCGACCAGCGTCTCCAGGCCCTGCGGCAGCCGGTCGGCCAGCCCGTCCAGACGGGTCGTCTTCAGCACCCGCCGCACGGTGTCGTCGTCCGCCTCCGGGTTGCCCAGCAGCAGATTGTCGCGCAGCGAGCCCGACAGCACGGGGGCGTCCTGCTCGACGTACCCGATGGAGGACCGCAGCAGGGACAGCTCCCAGCCGGCGAGGTCGCGGCCGTCGAGGCTGATCGTGCCCGACTCGGGGTCGTAGAACCGCTCGATGAGCGAGAACACGGTGGTCTTGCCCGCGCCCGAGGGGCCGACGAACGCCGTCATGCCCCGCGCCGGGACGTCGAACGTCACCCCGTGATGGACGTACGGCAGATCGTCGGCGTACCGGAAGCGGACGTCGGTGAACGCGAGCGAGGCCGGTGCGGCGGCGGGGGAGGGCAGCGGAGCCGGCCCGGTGGCCGGTTCGGCCGGCAGCCGCAGCGCCTCCTGGATACGGCTGAGGGCGGCCGCGCCCGTCTGGTACTGGGTGATCGCGCCCACGACCTGCTGGATCGGCGACATCAGATAGAAGACGTACAGCAGGAACGCCACCAGGGTGCCGACGTCGATGGCGTCGGTGGCGACCCGTGCCCCGCCCACCGCCAGCACGGTGATGAACGCGGTCTGCATCGCGAGCCCGGCCGTGTTCCCGGCCGCCGCCGACCACTTGGCGGCGCGCACGCTCTCCCGCCAGGACTCCTCGGCCGCCGCGTGCAGCGTCTCCTCCTCGCGGTGCTCGGCGCCCGACGCCTTCACCGTGCGCAGCGCGCCCAGCACCCGCTCCAGCGAGGCCCCCATCACCCCGACCGCGTCCTGCGCCCGCCGGCTCGCCCGGTTGATACGGGGCACGATCACCCCGAGGACCGTGCCCGCGCACAGGATCACGGCCAGGGTGACCGCCAGCAGCACCGGGTCGACCAGGCCCATCATCACGACCGTCGCGGCCAGCGTGAGCCCCCCGGTGCCGAGGCCGACCAGCGAGTCGGTGGTCACCTCGCGCAGCAGTGTCGTGTCGGAGGTGATCCGGGCCATCAGGTCCCCGGGCTCGCTGCGGTCCACGGCCGTGATCCGCAGCCGCAGCAGATACGAGGACAGCGCCCGCCGCGCACCGAGCACCACCGACTCGGCGGTGCGCCGCAGCACGTACGAACCCAGCGCCCCCACCGCCGCGTTGGCGACGACGAGCGCCGTCAGGGCCACCAACGCGCCGGTGATCGCGCGGTCGTGGCCCAGGTCGTCGATCAACCCCCTTGCCACGAGCGGCAGAAGCAGTCCTGTCGCCCCGGTGACCAGCGACAGCAGCGCCCCCGCCAGCAGGGCCGGGCGGTGCGGTCGTACGTAGTCGAGCAACAGCCGCCACGGGGGCCGGACGCCGCCTGTCTCTGCGTTGGTCACGGGACTCCTCGGAGGTCGGACGGAGCCTTCAGGCTACGGCCGGCGATCGCATGGCGTGGCCGGAAGGGGAGGCTCCGGACCGTCGGCCGCGCCCTTACCGATCAGTCACGCGTAGGGTCGGACCTGGGACGGATGACCGCCGAAGAAAGGGGCAGCACCATGCCGCAGGAAGTACGCGGAGTGATCGCACCGGGCAGGAACGAGCCGGTGCGGGTGGAGACGATCGTGGTGCCGGACCCCGGTCCGGGGGAAGCCGTCGTGAAGATCCAGGCCTGCGGGGTCTGTCACACCGATCTGCACTACAAACAGGGCGGCATCAACGACGAGTTCCCGTTCCTGCTGGGGCACGAGGCGGCGGGTGTGGTGGAGTCGGTGGGGGAGGGTGTGACCGATGTGGCGCCCGGGGACTTCGTCGTTCTCAACTGGCG
>NZ_JBIAZE010000022.1:0-138087 GCF_042898825.1 Streptomyces sp. NPDC000345 | reverse complement strand
GTGGGAGGCGTCCCTCTTCGAGGAGCACGACTTCCGCGACATCAAGATCTCGGTCAAGCACAACGACCCGGTCGTGATGATCGAGGCCTACCGCCGGCTCGCCGCCCAGTGCGACTACCCCCTCCACCTCGGCGTCACCGAGGCGGGCCCGGCGTTCCAGGGCACGATCAAGTCGGCCGTCGCCTTCGGCGCCCTGCTCTCCCAGGGCATCGGCGACACCATCCGCGTGTCGCTGAGCGCCCCTCCGGTCGAGGAGGTCAAGGTCGGCAACCAGATCCTGGAGTCCCTCAACCTCAAGCAGCGCGGCCTGGAGATCGTCTCCTGCCCGTCCTGCGGCCGCGCCCAGGTCGACGTCTACAAGCTGGCGGAGGAGGTCACGGCGGGCCTGACGGGCATGGAGGTGCCGCTCCGGGTCGCCGTCATGGGCTGTGTCGTCAACGGCCCCGGCGAGGCCCGCGAGGCCGACCTCGGCGTCGCCTCCGGCAACGGCAAGGGCCAGATCTTCGTCAAGGGCGAGGTCATCAAGACCGTCCCCGAGTCGAAGATCGTGGAGACCCTCATCGAAGAGGCGATGAAGATCGCCGGGCAGATGGAGCAGGACGGCGTCGCGGCGGGGGAGCCGGCCGTCACCGTGAGTTGAACAGCACGGACCTAAGGGGGCCCGATCGTGACGATCCTGGAGAACATCCGGCAACCACGCGACCTGAAGGCGCTGTCCGAGCCGGAGCTCGGTGAACTGTCCGAGGAGATCAGGGACTTCCTGGTGCACGCGGTCGCCAGGACCGGTGGGCACCTGGGCCCCAACCTGGGGGTGGTGGAACTCACCATCGCGCTCCACCGGGTCTTCGAGTCTCCCGTCGACCGCATCCTGTGGGACACCGGCCACCAGAGCTACGTCCACAAGCTTCTGACGGGACGTCAGGACTTTTCGAAGCTGCGGGGGAAGGGCGGCCTGTCCGGCTACCCGTCCCGTGAGGAGTCCGAGCACGACGTCATCGAGAACAGCCATGCCTCCACCGCGCTCGGCTGGGCCGACGGGCTCGCCAAGGCCCGCCAGGTGCAGGGCGAGAAGGGCCATGTGGTCGCGGTCGTCGGTGACGGCGCGCTGACCGGCGGCATGGCCTGGGAGGCGCTGAACAACATCGCGGCCGCCAAGGACCGGCCGCTGATCGTCGTCGTCAACGACAACGAGCGCTCGTACGCCCCGACCATAGGCGGTCTCGCCAACCACCTGGCGACCCTGCGCACCACCGACGGCTACGAGAAGGTCCTGGCCTGGGGGAAGGACGTACTGCTGCGCACCCCCGTGGTCGGCCACACCGTGTACGAGTCACTGCACGGCGCGAAGAAGGGCTTCAAGGACGCCTTCGCCCCGCAGGGCATGTTCGAGGACCTCGGGCTGAAGTACGTGGGCCCGATCGACGGGCACGACATCAAGGCCGTGGAGTCCGCACTGCGGCGCGCCAAGCGGTTCCACGGGCCGGTGCTGGTGCACTGCCTCACCGAGAAGGGCCGAGGCTACGAGCCGGCCGTCGCGCACGAGGAGGACCACTTCCACACCGTCGGCGCGATGGACCCCCTCACCTGCGCGCCGCTCGCCCCCGCCGGCGGGCCGTCCTGGACGTCCGTGTTCGGCGACGAGATCGTGCGGATCGGCGAGGAGCGCGACGACGTCGTGGCGATCACCGCGGCCATGCTGCACCCGGTGGGGCTCGGCAAGTTCGCCGAGCGCTTCCCGGACCGGGTGTGGGACGTCGGCATCGCCGAGCAGCACGCCGCCGTCAGTGCGGCGGGGCTGGCCACCGGCGGGCTCCACCCCGTCGTCGCCGTCTACGCCACCTTCCTCAACCGCGCCTTCGACCAGCTGCTGATGGACGTGGCCCTGCACCGGTGCGGGGTGACGTTCGTGCTGGACCGGGCCGGGGTGACCGGCGTCGACGGGGCCTCGCACAACGGCATGTGGGACATGTCCGTCCTCCAGGTGGTCCCGGGGCTGCGCATCGCCGCCCCGCGCGACGCCGGGCAGCTGAGGGCCCAGCTGCGGGAGGCCGTCGCCGTCGACGACGCGCCGACCCTGGTCCGCTTCCCGAAGGAGTCGGTCGGACCGGAGATCCCGGCGGTCGGCCAGGCCGGCGGCATGGACGTGCTGCACCGCGCCGACCGGGCCGAGGTGCTGCTGGTGGCGGTCGGTGTGATGGCACCGGTGTGTCTGCAGGCCGCCGAGCTGCTCGAGGCACGCGGCATCAACTGCACGGTCGTGGACCCCCGCTGGGTCAAGCCCGTCGACCCGGCCCTGCCCCCGCTCGCCGCCCGGCACCGGCTGGTGGCCGTCGTCGAGGACAACAGCCGTGCCGGCGGCGTCGGCTCGGCGGTGGCGCTGGCCCTGGGGGACGCCGAAGTCGACGTACCCGTACGGCGGTTCGGCATCCCGGAACAGTTCCTCGCGCACGCCAAGCGCGGGGAGGTGCTCGCCGACATCGGCCTTACCCCCGTCGAGGTCGCCGGACGGATCAGCGCCAGCCTGGCCGTCAAGGGAGCCGACGGCCCAGCCAAGGAGAAAGACGCATGACCAAGGAGTTCGACCTCGGTGCCCTCCTGGCCGAGCGCGGAGCCGAGCGTTACGAGCTGCACGCGAGATACCTCAACCACCAGCTCCCGCGCATGCTGCACACCATCGGCTTCGACAAGGTCTACGAGCGGGCCGAGGGCGCCCACTTCTGGGACGCGGACGGCAACGACTACCTGGACATGCTCGCCGGGTTCGGGGTGATGGGCCTCGGCCGCCACCACCCCGTCGTCCGCAAGGCGCTGCACGACGTCCTCGACGCCTCCCTCGCCGACCTCACCCGCTTCGACTGCCAGCCGCTGCCCGGACTGCTGGCCGAACGGCTGCTGGCCCACAGCCCTCACCTGGACCGGGTGTTCTTCGGCAACAGCGGGACGGAGGCCGTCGAGACCGCCCTGAAGTTCGCCCGGCGGGCCACCGGCAGGCCCAGGATCCTCTACTGCGACCACGCCTTCCACGGCCTGACCACCGGCTCGCTGTCGGTCAACGGCGAGGACGGCTTCCGGGACGGCTTCGCCCCGCTGCTGCCCGACACGGCCGTACCGCTCGGCGATCTCGACGCGCTGGCGAGGGAGCTGAAGAAGGGAGACGTCGCAGCCCTGATCGTCGAGCCGATCCAGGGCAAGGGCGTGCACGAGGCCCCGCCCGGCTGTCTGCGCGCGGCCCAGGAACTGCTGCACGCCCACAAGGCGCTGCTCATCGCCGACGAGGTGCAGACCGGCCTCGGCAGGACCGGCGACTTCTACGCCTACCAGCACGAGGACGGCGTCGAACCCGACCTGGTCTGCGTGGCCAAGGCGCTCTCCGGCGGCTATGTGCCGGTCGGCGCCACCCTCGGCAGGGACTGGATCTTCAAGAAGGTGTTCTCGTCCATCGACCGCGTACTGGTCCACTCGGCGAGCTTCGGCTCCAACGCCCAGGCGATGGCGGCGGGCCTCGCCGTGCTGTCCGTCATGGAGAACGAGCAGATCGTCGCCAACGCGCGGGCCACCGGCGACCGGCTCAAGTCCCGGCTGGCGGCGCTGACCGACACCTACGAGCTGCTCGCCGACGTGCGCGGCCGCGGCCTGATGATCGGCATCGAGTTCGGCAGGCCCAGGTCACTGAAGCTGCGCAGCCGGTGGGCCATGCTGCAGGCCGCCCGCAAGGGGCTCTTCGCCCAGATGGTGGTCGTACCGCTGCTCCAGCGGCACCGGATCCTCACCCAGGTCTCGGGCGACCACCTGGAGGTGATCAAGCTGATTCCGCCGCTGGTCGTCGACGAGCGGGACGTGGACCGGTTCGTCGACGCCTTCACGGAGGTCATGGACGACGCCCACCGAGGGGGCGGCCTGATGTGGGACTTCGGCAAGACGTTGATCAAGCAGGCGGTGGCCAACCGCTGACCGTCGGCCCGGGCTTTTGCCTCTGAGGCAAGGAATTTGCCCTGGAGGCAAGGGCGCGGCTGAATGGACGTATGAGTTCGTCCCCGTCCGAGTCCCCCGAGGCCCCGGCGGACCAGGCTGATGCCGTCCCCGTCGTCGCCCCGCAGCTGCGGTCCCTGCGCCGCAGGGCCGCCCTCACCCTGGAGGCCGCAGCCCGCGCGGCCGGGCTGTCGCCCGCCCACCTCTCCCGTCTGGAGACGGGACAGCGCCAGCCCTCGCTGCCGATGCTGCTCGCGCTCGCCCGGATCTACGGTACGACGGTCTCGGAGCTGCTGGGCGAGACGGCCGTCGACCGCGACGCCGTCGTCCGCGCCGCCGACATGGAACCCACCCGTGCGGGCGGCTGGACGTACTGGCAGGCCGGCGCCCACGGGCGGGGGATGCAGGCCCTGCGCGTGCACATTCCCCACGGCTCCCAGGGCGACATCGTGCGGGTGCATCCGGGGGAGGAGTGGCTGCACGTGCAGCGCGGGCGGCTGCGGCTGCGCCTCGGGGACACCGTCCATCTGCTCGGGCCCGGGGACAGCGCGCACTTCGACTCGCTGACCCCGCACCGCCTCGCCGCGCAGGACCCCGACGGGGTCGAGCTGCTGTTCGTCCACACCCTGCTGCAGAGCCCCACGGCCACGCTGTGCCTGGGCCCGACCCCTGGAGAGACGCCATGACCGACATGGAGGAACGGTTCCCCCGCAGCCTCTGGATCCGGCTGATCATCTACATCGCCGTGGGCCACGTCCTCGCCGCGTTCATCTGGCTGCTGTTCGAGGTGGGGGCCAAGCAGTGAGCCGCCCGCGCGGGGCCGGCCTGCCGGGCCGTCAGTCGAGCAGGCGCTCGCGCAGCCGCTCCCGGGTCTCGGGTGCCAGCCCGAGGCCCCGCTCCAGATAGGTGTCGACGCCGCCCCAGGTCTCCCCGATGGTCTCCATGGCCGCCGCGAGGTACTCCGCCCGGGCGTCGAAGAGGGGGCTGAGCAGCTCCAGCACCTCGGGGGTGTAGGCGGTCGCCTGCGAGCCGTTGCGGCGTATCTTGTAGCGGCGGTGCTTGGCGTTGGACTCCAGGTAGTCCGCGAGGATGGCCTCGCGCTCCACGCCCAGGGCGAGCAGCGTCACCGCGACGGAGAGGCCGGCTCGGTCCTTGCCTGCCGCGCAGTGCATCAGGGCCGGGACGTTGTCCTCGGCGAGCGAGTGCAGCACGCGCGAGTGCTCGGCCGTGCGCTCCTTTATGATCGAACGGTAGGAGGCGATCATCCGGCCGGCCGCCTGTCCCTCGCCGAGGATCGCGCGCAGCTGGTCGATGTCGCCGTCGCGGACCATCTTCCAGAACTCGGCGCCCTCCGCCGGGTCCGACAGCGGCAGATTCACGTTGCGCACGCCCGGCAGCTCGACGTCCGGGCCCTCCAGCCTCTGGTCCGCCGCGTTGCGGAAGTCGAAGATCGTGTGCAGGCCCAGGGAGGACAGGAACGCGGCGTCCTCGTCGGTCGCATGCGCGAGATGGCCGCTGCGGAACAGCACGCCGTGCCGTACCCGCCGTCCGTCGACGGTCGGCAGACCTCCGACGTCGCGGAAGTTGCGGACACCGGCCAACTCGGGCTCGGTCGACGGGATCTGCTGCGTCACGGGGGCTCCCTCCCTGTCGGGCTCCGCCGACGCGGCTCGTGGTGGCCGGCGGGACCTCCTCGACCATACGACATGGATTCCCCGGGCAACGGTTGTCCACAGGTGCACGAATCCCCCGTCTCTGCAGGTGAACGGTTTCTCCACAGCCATTGCCGGGTGGGGCACCCGCATCCGATGATGTTGAGACTTGATCGCACCTGTTCGAATCAGTGGGGGTTTGATGCCCGAGACCGTGAAGCCCGAGATCGCCGCGGGCGGCCGCACCTGGCTCCTTTCGGGGCCCACGAGCAGCTATGCCCTCCATCTCACCGAGGCCGACGAGCTGGTGCACCTGCACTGGGGCCCGAGGATCGCGCTCGCCGACGCGGAGGCCCTCGCGGCCCTTCCCCTGCGGGGCCGCGCGTCCTTCGAGGCCGCCCTGGACGGCCACGAGGAGTACCCGGTGGAGGGCGGCCCCCGTTTCGTCCGCCCCGCCCTGTCCGTACGCACCGCCGAGCGGCGCGGCACCGAATGGACCTTCGAGACGTACGAGACCGAGGGCGCCGAGCTGCGGCTGCGCTTCCGCGACGCCGGTCTGACGATCACCCTGCACTACCGGATGCGGGACGACGTCATGGAGCGCTGGACGACCCTGCGCAACGAGGGCGCGGAGCCGCTGGAGCTGCTGCGCGCCGACTCCGCCACCTGGACCCTGCCCGAGCGGGAGGGCTGGCGGCTGTCGCAGCTGCACGGCCGCTGGGCCGCCGAGTCCCGGCTCGTCCGGGCCCCGCTCACCTACGGTGAGAAGGTCATCGGCAGCCGCCGGGGCCACACCGGCCACCAGTATCTGCCCTGGGTCGCCCTCGACACCGACGCGACCGAGGAACGCGGCGAGGTCTACGGCTGCGCCCTCGGCTGGTCCGGATCCTGGCGCATCGCCGTCGCCCAACTCCCGGACGAGCGCGTGCAGATCACCGGCGGCGCCGGTCACGACGACTCGGGCCTGCTGCGCCTGGCGGCGGGGGAGTCCTTCACCACGCCTGTCTTCGCCGGCCTGTGGAGCGACGGCGGCTTCGGCGGCGCCAGCCGCGCCTGGCACGCCTACCAGCGCGCCCATGTGATCCCGGACGCCGAGCGGGACCGGCCGGTGCTGTTCAACTCCTGGGAGGCCACCTTCTTCGACATCTCGGAGGAGCAGCAGGCGGCCCTCGCCCGCCGTGCCGCGGAGATCGGCGTCGAGCTGTTCGTCGTCGACGACGGCTGGTTCGGCGCCCGCACCAGCGACCGTGCCGGACTCGGCGACTGGCACCCCAACCCGGACCGCTTCCCCCACGGCCTCAAGCCCCTCGCCGACCAGGTACACGGGCTCGGCATGCAGTTCGGCATCTGGGTCGAGCCCGAGATGGTCAACCCGGACAGCGACCTGTACCGCGCCCACCCCGACTGGGTGCAGTTCCAGCCGGGACGAAAGCGGACGGAGTTCCGCAATCAGCTCATGCTGAACCTCGCGCGCGAGGACGTCCGGGAGTATCTCTGGGGACAGCTCGACGGGCTCCTGTCCAGTGCGCCCATCGACTACGTCAAGTGGGACTTCAACCGCTGCTTCACCGACGCCGGCTGGCCGGACGACCCCTACCCGCAGCGTCTGTGGGTCGACCACGTGCGCGGCCTGTACGACCTCCTGGACCGGTTGCGGGCGGCCCACCCGGGCGTGGCCTTCGAGTCCTGCTCGGGCGGCGGCGGACGGATCGACCTCGGCATCCTGAGCCGCACCGACCAGGTGTGGACCTCCGACAACACCGACCCGCTCGACCGCCTCGCCATCCAGCACGGCTTCAGCCAGATCCACCCCGCGCGTGTGATGGCCGCCTGGGTCACCGACAGCCCCAACACCCAGCTGAACGGACGGGTCAGCTCGCTGCGCTTCCGTTTCGTCAGCGCGATGGCCGGGGTGCTCGGCGTCGGCGGGGACCTGTCCGAGTGGAGCGACGAGGAGCTCGCCGAGGCCCGGCGGTGGGTGGACCTCTACAAGGAGATCCGGCCCCTCGTCCAGCACGGCGACCTGTACCGGCTGCGCCCCCCGGCGGGTGGGCTGAGCGCCGTCCAGTACGTCCGCGGCGACGAGACCGTGGTCCTCGCCTGGCTGGAGGCGCAGCGGTACGGCGAGCCCGTGCCCGCGCTGAGGCTGCGCGGCCTCGACCCGACAGCGTCGTACGAATGCCGCGAAACGGGCGAAGTGCACCGGGGGGCGGTGCTGTTGCACCACGGGCTGCGGGTCGCGCTGCGAGGTGACCTCGATGCGACGGTTATTCGTCTGTGTCGCATCTGAGGGTTCTGTCCGAATTGGATCCTTCGTTCCAACTCGCTCTGGAATAGGGGATCCTGGAGAGACGTCACGTGAGCAGCGTCATATTCGTGACCGTCCGTCGCCCGTCATGTTCACGTAATCCAAGGGCTTTTCAGGGATGTTGGGCGAAAAAGCGCGTGCCCGATGCACGCAGCGTCACCGGTAATTCTCACAGGGGATCAAGAGAAAGGAGTGAGCAGGGCAACCTCTGCTTGTTCCCGTGCGTCTGGGTCGCTTACGTTCCAGTCCAATCCGGACGGATGCCGAATCCTGCCGCCGCCCGGAGTCCGCACACTCACCCGTCACGGCAGGAGCGGGGGACCCACAGGTAGAACCGCCTGTTCTGGTCTCCGGAACAGGCTTGGGGTAAAGCCGCGCCTCGGCGCGGCCGGGCATCTCCAGTCCGCACCCGACAGCTCACCTCGCAGGCACCGGAGAGGAATTCGCCATGCCCGCGAAGGGTAAGCACCGCCGTCCGAAGACCCAGCGTTTCACCCGTTCCATAGCCGTCGCCGGAACCGGCGGGGCCGCGCTCGCCCTCCCGCTCATGGGGGCCACCGGCGCCCATGCGGCCACCCCTCAGTCGGTTTCCCAGTCGGCCGCTCAGGCCGTTTCCGGATCGGTCGCGGAAAACGCCGTACAGGCCGCTCCGGTGTCGCGGAAGTCCCCGGCTTCGAACGCCAGGACCTACACCGTGCGGGCCGGCGACTACCTCGCCAAGATCGCCGACGAGCAGAACGTCAGCGGTGGCTGGCAGAAGCTGTACGCGGACAACCGCGAGGCGGTCGGCGGCAACCCCTCGCTGATCCACCCCGGCCTCGAGCTGTCGATCGGCAAGGAGGCCGCGACCACCAAGTCCTCGTCCGGTTCGTCCGGTTCCTCTTCCTCCTCGTCGTCGAAGACCTCGTCGTCGTCGCCCTCCTCCCCGTCCTCCGGCTCGAAGGCCTCGGCGTCGTCCTCAGCGAAGACGACCGCCACGGCCGCCGGGAGCGGCGCCAGTGCCTCCAGCGGTTACACCCTTCCGGTGGCCGGCGCGACCGTCGGGACCGGCTACCGCGTGGCCGGCGGCATGTGGTCCAGCGGGTACCACACCGGCGTCGACTTCGTCGTCCCGACCGGCACCTCGCTCAAGGCCGTCGGCGCGGGCACCGTCGTCTCCGCCGGATGGGGCGGCGCGTACGGCAACCAGGTCGTCATCAAGCTCGACGACGGCTACTACGCCCAGTACGCCCACCTCTCCCAGCTCTCCGTCTCGGCCGGTCAGACCGTGACCGCGGGCCAGCAGATCGGCCTCTCCGGCGCGACCGGCAACGTGACCGGCCCGCACCTGCACTTCGAGATCCGCACCACGCCGAACTACGGCTCGGACGTGGACCCGGTCGCCTTCCTCCGCTCCCACGGCGTCACCGTCGGCTGACCTCCGCCGACGACCCCCGCGCGGCACGCCTGATCGCCTGACACGCAGCCGAAGGCCGGACCCCCGTCCCGGGGGTCCGGCCTTCGGCGTGCCCTCCGGGGTCCGGCCTTAGGCGTGCCCTCCGGGGTCCGGCCTTAGGCGTGCCCTCCGGGGTCCGGCCTTAGGTGTGCCCCCCGGGGTCCGGCCTTCGGCGTGCCCTCCGGGTTCCGGCGCGGTCCGACGGGTAGGGAGTAAGCGCTTTCTGCTCGTTCCCGCAGACGTCCCGCCGAAGCTCACTGAAGGAGCCGCCGCCATGACCACCACCCGTCGGGCCTTGGGAGTCCTCGCCGCAGGCGCCGCCCTCGCCGCCCTGGCCCCGGCCGGTCCCGCGAGCGCGACCCCCCGCCACCGCCGGCTGATCGCCCACGACGACTTCCGCCACGGGCTGCGCCGGTGGGCCGTGGAACTGGAGCAGGGCGGGAGCGTCACGGCCTCGCGCGGAGTCCTGGAGATCGACGTGCCCGCCGGGGCGACGGTCTGGTTCAAGCGGCCGCTCGAAGGGCCGTACGTCCTCGAATACGCCGCCACCCCCGTCTCCGCGGGCGGCGCCAACGACCGTGTCTCCGACCTCAACAACTTCTGGAACGCCGTCGACGTCCGCTCCCCGGACGACCTCTTCGCCACCCCGCGCGGCGGCTCCCTCGCCGAGTACGACCACCTCACGACCTACTACGTCGGCTACGGCGCCAACACCAACACCACGACCCGGCTGCGCCGCTACGTAGGCCTGGCGGGCGTGCGCCCGCTGATTCTCGACTACACCGAGCCGCTGCTCGTGCCGAACCGGCCGCACCACGTGCGGATCGTCTCCGACGGCTCCACGGTGAGGTGGTGGAACAACGGGCGGCTGGTCTTCGACTACGCCGACCCGCAGCCGTACACCCGCGGGCACTTCGCGTTCCGGACCACCTGGAGCCACTTCCGGATCAACAACTTCCGGGCCTGGTCCCTTATTCCCTGAGGGGCCAACTCTTTAGGAGTGGCTTATCTCACCGACCGTCAACCCCTGCCTACGGTCGCGTAGGTCACATTCGAAGGTGAATCATGATCTGCCGTGGCAGACGATTCGAAGAGTGACAACAGATCAGTGATCGGGTCGTACGTGGCGGTGGGGGACAGCTTCACCGAGGGCGTCGGCGACCCCGGGCCCGACGGGGCGTTCGTCGGCTGGGCCGACCGGTTCGCGGTGCTGCTCGCGGACCGGCGGCCCGAAGGCGACTTCGAGTACACCAACCTGGCCGTGCGCGGAAAGCTGCTCGACCAGATCATGGAGGACCAGCTTCCGCGGGCCGTCGAACTCGCCCCGGACCTGGTGTCCTTCTGTGCGGGCGGCAACGACATCCTCCGGCCTGGCACCGACCCCGACGAGGTCGCCGAGCGCTTCGAGAGCGCGATCGCCGCACTGACCGCCGCCGCCGGCACGGTCATGGTGACGACCGGCTTCGACACGCGGGGCGTGCCCGTGCTCAAGCATCTGCGCGGGAAGATCGCCACCTACAACGGGCACGTCCGGGCCGTCGCGGACCGGTACGGGTGTCCGGTGCTCGACCTGTGGTCCCTGAAGTCCGTGCAGGACCGGCGGGCGTGGGACGGCGACCGGCTGCACCTCTCCCCGGAGGGGCACACGCGGGTGGCGCTGCGGGCCGGGCAGGTGCTCGGGCTGGAGGTGCCGGCCGACCCGGAGCAGCCCTGGCCGCCGCTGCCGCCCCGGGGGACGCTCGAGGTGCGCAGGGACGACGTGCAGTGGGCGCGGGAGTATCTCGTGCCGTGGATCGGGCGGCGGCTGCGGGGGGAGTCGTCGGGGGACCACGTGACCGCCAAGGGCGCGTTGTCTCCCGCGGACATCAGGATGCGGATCGCCGCGGTGGCTTGAGGGGCGGGGTGCGGCGGGAGGGATTCACCCCGCCGCCCCTTCCCGCGCCCGTCCCCCGGAGGCTGCGCCCCCAGCCCCCGGTCCGGCCCGTCAAGGACCCTCGTCGTCGACCTCGGTGACCTCGGTGACCTCGGACGCCGGACGGGCCGGGGTGCTCAGCCCGAGTTCCCTCGTCAGCGTCTCTTCCACCCACTCCTGTGCCCTGGCCCGGGACACCGTGCCGCCGTACGACGTCAGCTGGACGGCCAGACCGTCCAGGAGGGCCGTCAGCCGCAGGGCCGTCGCCGTCGGGTCCGGGCAGGTGAACTCGCCTGCAGTCACACCCTCGGTGATGACCTCGGTGAGCGCCGACTTCCACTTCCGGTCGAGGTCCCGGGCGACCTCCCGCAACGCGGGCTCGCGCAGGGACACCGCCCAGCCCTCGATCCACAGCCGCCAGCCCTTGGCCTGACCGGTCGGGGCGTACCAGCGCACCGCCGACCGCAGCCGGCGCAGCGCCGTCGTCCGGCGGCCGAGCAGCCGGCGCAGCTGGGCCAGGTCGCCCTCGGCGGCGTACGCGAAGGCCTCGGCGACCAGCTTCTCCTTCGTCGAGAAGTGGTAGAGGACCAGCGCGTTGCTCACACCGAGCGCCGCGGCCACGTCGGCGATCCTGACCGCCGCCACGCCCCGCGCCTCTATCTGCTCGATGGCGGCCCGCAGCAGCTCCTCACGCCGCTCGGCCACGCTCAACCGGACCCTCGCCACGCCGTCACCCTACACAGGAGCCGGGTGCCCGCCGATCCGCGCGGACACCGCGACCTGCGCCGACGTCCTCAACGGTGCCGTCCGAACCGCTCAGCGATCACCGGCAGCCGCTCCGCGGCGAGGGCGTGCGCGGCGGCCCGGGCCGTCGTCCCGTCCGCCTGGGCGCGCGCCAGGACCAGCTCCACCAGCGCCCGCATCGCACGGCGCGTGTACGCGAACGCCTCGTCCGCGTCCGCGCCGATGTCGCCGAACAGCGTCCACCACCACCAGGCGTTCGTCCCGGAGTTGACCACCACGTCCGGCAGGACGCGCACCCCGCGCGCGTGGAGCGACGCCTCCGCCTCCGGCAGGACCGGCATGTTGGCCGCCTCGGCGATCCAGCGGGCGGTGATCCGTTCCTCTTCCTCGACGCCGATCGCGTACGACACCGCCGCCGGCACCAGCACCTCCGCGTCCACCGACAGCCAGGCCCCGCCCGGCAGTTCGCGGTCCCCGGGCCGCAGCACGGCACGGTCCACGGTGCCGTGGCCGTCGCGCGCGGCGAGCAGCGCCTCCACGTCGAGTCCGTCCGGGTTGGCGATCGTGCCCTTGACGTCGGCGACGGCCACGACCGTCAGCCCCGCGCGCGAGAGGAAGCGTGCCGTGGCGCCGCCCATGGTGCCGAGCCCCTGGAGCGCCACCCGCGTCCCGGCGTACGGCACCCCGGCCCCGTCCAGAGCCGTCAGCACCGACTCGGCCACCCCGCAGCCGCCGACCAGCTCGTCCAGGCCGATGCCGTCCACCTCGACGGCGAAGGCGTCGGCCAGCCGTGCGCGGGCCGCCTCCTCGTCGTCGAGCAGTGGGTACACGGCCTGCACCGAGGAGACCAGGCCCACCTCGGCGACCGCCCGGTCCACCAGGTCCTGGGTGAGGCCCAGGTCCTCGCCGGTGGTCCAGCAGCTCTCCACGTACGGCCGCACCGCCCGCAGATAGCGGACCAGCAGCCCGTACGCCTCCGGGTCCCGGGGATCGCAGTCGATGCCGCCCTTTGCGCCGCCCAGGGGGACGTAGCGCGCCCGGGGGTCGTAGTGCAGCGCCTCCTTGAGGCTCATTCCGCGCGCGAGGCCCGTCACCTCCTCCAGGGTGCAGCCCTCCCGCATCCGCAGACCGCCGCTGCACACACCGCGCACGAGCCGGTCGACCACCAGGAAGCCCCGGCGGCCGGTGACGTGGTCCGTCCAGGTCAGGGACAACACGGGCGCGGCGGACACAGGGGCTCCTCGAACGGGATCATTACTGAACAGTGAGTCAGTATCGGGAGGCGGGACAAGGTCTGTCAACGCGCTGTCGGAGGGGGCGACCATAATGGAATGCCTCAGCGACTCCACCTGGAGGTACCGTGTCCGGTTTCCGTTCCCTGAGCCGCGGGCTCCGCGCACTGCAGCCCGAGGCCTTCGGCGCGGACCCGAGTGGTGAGCGCATGGCGCGCATCCGCAGATCGCCCCACTTCAGGGACGGGGTCTTCCAGAACCCCGGCGGCCCGGCCCGCACCCGCCCCTCGGGTTCGGCGCTGGACTTCGCCAAGGTCTTCTTCGACAAGGAGCAGCGTCCCCGCCGTGCCCCGGCGGGCACCGTCCCGGTGCACGCCACCACTCTCGCCGACCTCGCCAAACCGCCCGTCACGGGCCTGCGCCTGACCTGGATGGGCCACTCCAGCGTGCTCGCGGAGATCGACGGGCAGCGCGTGCTGTTCGACCCCGTCTGGGGCGAGCGCTGCTCCCCGTTCCCCTTCGTCGGGCCCAAGCGGCTGCACCCGGTCCCGCTCCCGCTGGCCGCGCTCGGGCCGGTGGACGTCGTCGTCATCTCCCACGACCACTACGACCACCTGGACCTGCCCACGATCAAGGCACTGGCCGGCACGGACACGCTGTTCGCCGTGCCGCTCGGGGTCGGCGCCCACCTGGAGCACTGGGGCGTGTCGGCGGACCGGCTGCGCGAGCTGGACTGGCACGAGGCCACCAAGGTCGGCGGACTCACCCTCACCGCCACCCCGGCCCGCCACTTCTGCGGCCGCGGCCTGCGCAACACCCAGCACACCCTGTGGGCCTCCTGGGTCGTCGCCGGCGAGGAGCACCGGATCTACCACAGTGGCGACACCGGCTACTTCGACGGCTTCAAGGACATCGGCGCCGCCCACGGTCCGTTCGACGCGACGATGATCCAGATCGGCGCGTACTCGGAGTTCTGGCCCGACATCCACATGACGCCCGAGGAAGGCGTGCGCGCGCATCTCGACCTCCAGGGCGGCACGCCGGGCGGCGCGCTGCTGCCGATCCACTGGGGAACGTTCAACCTGGCAACGCACGCGTGGACCGACCCGGGCGAGGGCACCCTGGCCGCCGGTCGCGCCGTGGGCACCCCGGTCGCGCTGCCACGCCCCGGCGAGCCCTTCGAGCCCGGCGCCGAGAGCGTTCCGGCCACACCGTGGTGGCGCGACGTGGCCCTCGCCCCGGCGGGTGGCTGGCGGCCGCTGACGGAGGCGGTAACGGTGGCCAAGGTTGATACCGAGAGTGACGATTCGAAGGATGCGACCGAAGGGGGCGCGGCGGCGGAGGCGGTTCCGGCGGGCTGAAAAGGAGTCCGGAAGAGGGCGGTGGTGAGGGTCGGGGGGCTGGAGGCCTCCCGGCCCTCGCTGTTTGTTTGGGGCCGTCTCTGACCAGGTGTGATCGGTTTGTTTTCCGGTTGTGTCGTCGTCGGGTGGTGGGGCCTCGGTCTGGCGTGCGAAGCCTCATACCAGAGCGGGACCCTCTCCGGGGGAGTTTGTCAACGGCCCACCGAACCTGATGCGTTGGCGACTACTGTGAGTGTCCGTCGCGCATGTCTGCGCGAGCGACCAGGCCCGACAGACCAGTACGAGGACACCGATGTCTCACCTCCGCGCACCCGCCGCACGTGCAGACCGCCGTGAGGGCGGGCGGCACGGACGGCCGGTGACCCGTACCGCACCCGCGCCGACCGAGACGCACATACGGCCCCAGTTGCTGCGGCTCGCCGTGCTGCCGCCGACCGCGGTCGCCCTCAGCGCCTGCGCGGTCGTCCTGTTCACCGTGCGCTCCACCGGCACCCGGCCCGGTCCCGTCCTGTGGGCCGTCCTGGCGGGCGCGGTGGCGGTCACCGGTGTCGGCATCCTCGTCGCGGCCGTCGCCGCCGAGCGCGCCGCCCGCTCCGTCAGCGACCGCATCGCCGCCCTGCGCCGGAGCAGCGCGCGCGGCGAGGCCGACCTGCGCGCCCTCATCGAGGAACTGCGCCGCGGCGAGGTCCCGCCCCCGCGCACGTCGCACGGCGGACCTCCCGGTGACGCCGACGACTTCGAACTGCTCGCCGCCGACCTCGCCCGCGCGCACGACGGGGCCGTCACCGCCGTGGTCCAGGCCTCCCAGCTGTCCAGCCAGGCCGGCAGCGAGCAGAAGCTGGAGGTCTTCGTCAACCTCGCGCGGCGGTTGCAGTCCCTGGTGCACCGCGAGATCTCGATCCTCGACGAGCTGGAGAACGAGATCGAG
This sequence comes from Streptomyces sp. NPDC000345, assembly GCF_042898825.1. Classification (NCBI taxonomy): domain Bacteria; kingdom Bacillati; phylum Actinomycetota; class Actinomycetes; order Kitasatosporales; family Streptomycetaceae; genus Streptomyces; species Streptomyces sp. NPDC000345. The sequence goes on along the minus strand of NZ_JBIAZE010000022.1, from coordinate 122,546 downwards.
GACCCCGCACTGCTCAAGGGCCTCTTCCACGTCGACCACCTCGCCACCCGGATCCGCCGCCACGCCGAGAACCTCGCCGTCCTCGGCGGGGCCGTGTCCCGGCGGCAGTGGAGCAACCCCGTGTCCATGACCGAGGTGCTGCGCTCGGCCATCGCCGAGGTCGAGCAGTACTCCCGGGTCAGGCTCGTACCGCCGATCGACGGCGAGCTGCGCGGGCACGCCGTCGCCGACGTCATCCATCTCCTCGCCGAACTCGTCGAGAACGCCACGGTGTTCTCCGCCCCGCACACCCAGGTGCTGCTGCGCGCCAACCTCGTCACCTCCGGGCTCGCCGTCGAGGTCGAGGACCGCGGCCTCGGCATGCCCGTCGAGGAGCAGGCCCGTATGAACGCCCTGCTCGCCGACCCCGACCAGGTCAACGTCGGCCGGCTGCTGGCCGACGGCCGCATCGGACTGTTCGTCGTCTCCCAGCTCGCCCGCCGGCACGGCATCCGGGTCCGCCTGCAGTCCAACATCTACGGCGGCGTCCAGGCCGTCCTCGTCGTCCCGCAGGCCCTGCTCGGAGGCGCCGCCGGGGTTGTCGTCGCGGCGCATGACGGGGGAGGGGCGCCGCCCACCCCGGTGCCGGACCCGGCCGGCGGCGCACCGGCCCGCGACGCCACGCCCGGACCGCGTTTGCCGGTGCCGGCACGCGGAGCCGTCGAGGCGGGCCGCCCGGCGGGCCCGGCGTCCTCGCGGCCACCGGCCGCTGCTCCCGGGGACGGACCGGACGCGGGCCGCGGCAGCCGCAGACGGGCTCCGGCCCCGGCCCACGCCGCCCCCGACGGCGTCCGCCCGCCGGTCCCGCCCCAGGAGCAGGGCATCCGGCGGCCGCCCGCGTCGTCGCGGAGCGAGGACACGTCCACGTCCGGCACGGGCGGTCCCCTCGCTCCGCCGCCCACGCGCAACACCCCCGACCCGGCCAGGTCCGCGGCGCCTCCCCGGCCCCGGTCCGCCGCGGACGGGGGCCGACCGACCGCCTCGGCGCGCCCGGGGTCCGGCGCGGACGCGGGTGGTTCGGCTGTGCCGTCGCATTTCCGGTCCGCTGCCGATGCGGGTCAGTCGGCGGGCTCCGTGCGGCCGCGGAGCGACGGGGATGCGGGTGGGCCGGCCGTGCCCTCGCCTCTGCGGGCCGCTTCCGACGGTTCCCCTCCCGGCGGCGGCCGGGGCCTCGGCGCCCCGACCACTCCCGTCGAGTCCGGGCAGGTGCCTTCCGGTGCCTCGGCCGGGCAGGTGGCGTCCGGGTTTCCCCGCGGGCCGGCGTCCGCCGACGTGCCGGCCGTGCGCGCCTCGGCCCACGTGCCGGGCGAGCGGGCGGAGGCCTCCCGGGCGGACGGCCCGGCGCCTGCGCCGCTGCCCGTCCGGGGGGCCCGGCAGGACCGGCCCAACCCGGCCGACGCCGTGCCCGGGATCCGGTCGGCCGACCGGGCCGTGGTGGAGGAGCACGCGGGCATCGCACCCGTCCCCCGCGTGAGTGCCGTCCGCGGGACCATGGGCAAGCCCCAGCTGCCCCGTCGCCGCGCCCAGGAACACATCGCGCCGCAGTTGCGCGGGGGACCGGCTCCCCGTCCGGACGCCGAGCAGGCCGCCGGGCACGACCCAGGTCTGATGGCCGCCTTCCAGCGGGGCATCGGCCTCGCCGAGGCCCAGCAGAGTCTGGAGGCCGAGTCCCTCGAATCCGCCCCGTCACCGGCGTGGGAACCCCTGGAACGCAGCTCCTACCCGGTGTCCGACCCCTTCGAGCCCACCCGGCACCCCGCACCGGACTCCCCGCTCCTGTCCCCGCTCCCGCACCCTGCCCCCTCGAACCCGACGGCCCCTCAGCCCGCGTCGGACACGACGTCCACGGCGGGGCGTTCCCCCTACGCACCGCTCGGCTCCACGTCCCGCGCCCCGGCCGCTCCGAACCTCGGATCCGGCACGCCCTCCCCGGCGGAGCGGTCGCCGTACGCGCCCCTCGGGTCCATGTCCCCCGACCGGGCGGCTCCCCGCCCCGCGTCGGACGCGCCGTCCACGGCGGAGCGATCCCCGTACATGCCCCCCGGCTCCACAGCCCCGGCATCCGAGGCGCCCCCGGCGCACGCCTCCGCCTCCCCCCAGGCGTACGGCGTGCGGGGCGGGGCGCCCGGGCCCGCCCAGGGGCCCGGGCGCGGTTCCGGGACCGGAACCGGAGCCCGAACCGAGCAGTCCACCCCCCGGCGCGACGGGAGCGCGTCCGCCGGATGAGCGGTACCCCCACCCCCAGCGCTCCCGCAGACCTTCGTACCCCAAGGAGTCGATCCACCATGGCGAGCGATGTGCCGACCGGCCATGTATCCGACCTCGACTGGCTGATGAGCGGCCTCGTGCAGCGCGTCCCGCACACCATGAGCGCCGTGCTGCTCTCGTGCGACGGGCTGGTGAAGTCGGTCCACGGCCTGGACGCCGACAGCGCCGACCACATGGCCGCCCTGGCCTCCGGCCTGTACTCCCTCGGCCGCAGCGCCGGCATCCGTTTCGGGGACGGCGGGGACGTGCGGCAGGTCGTCGTCGAACTCGACTCGACCCTGCTGTTCGTCAGCACCGCCGGTTCGGGAACCTGTCTCGCCGTGCTCGCCGGGCGGGAGGCCGACGCCGCCGTCCTCGGCTACGAGATGGCGATGCTCGTGAAGAGCGTGCGGCCGTATCTGACGACCGCGCCCCGGCAGCACGCCGTCGAACCGTCGGTGACGGGACCTTGAGCGTGGCGGCGGCCGGCGACGGGCCCTGGCTCGACGACGCGGCCGGACGGCTGGTGCGCCCGTTCACGGTCAGCAACGGGCGCACCGAACCCACCGTCGCCCTCGATCTGATGTCACAGGTGATGGCCACCGGGGCGAGACCCCTCGGCTACCTCGGGCCCGAGCACGCACAGGCCCTCGACCTGTGCCGGGCCCCCGTCCCGGTCGCCGAGGTGGCCGCCCATCTGAAGCTCCCGGCGGCCGTCACCAAGGTGCTCCTGTCGGACCTCGTCGACTGCGGGGCCCTGACCACCAAGCCCCCCGAGTTCCACCACAACCCCACCGACCGGGCCCTACTGGAGGCAGTGCTCGATGGACTACGACGACAGCTCTGAGGCCGACGCGTACGGCGTACGCGAGGCACCCGCCGGCGGCCGCGCCGACCCCTTTCCGACCGCGCTGAAGATCCTGGTCGCGGGCGGGTTCGGGGTCGGCAAGACCACCTTCGTCGGCGCCGTGAGCGAGATCGCGCCGCTCAGCACCGAGGAGCTGCTCACCACGGTCGGCGCCGCGACCGACAACCTCGACGGCATCGAGAACAAGGTCGAGACGACCGTCGCCATGGACTTCGGCCGCATCAGCCTGGACCCGCAGCACGTCCTGTATCTGTTCGGCACGCCCGGCCAGGAGCGGTTCTGGTTCATGTGGGACGAGCTGTCCGAGGGGGCCCTCGGCGCGGTCATCCTCGCCGACACCCGCCGCCTGGAGGAGTGCTTCGCGGCCGTCGACTTCTTCGAGGAACGCGGCCTCGGCTTCATCGTCGCCATCAACGAGTTCGACGGTGCCCACCGCTACGACCCCGAGGAGGTGCGCGCCGCCCTCGACCTCGACCCGGACATCCCCGTCGTGCGCTGCGACGCCCGGATCTCCGCCTCCGGAGTCCAGACCCTGCTCACCCTCGTCCGGTACCTCATCGCCCACGCACCGGCGGAACCCCAGCCGAGCCGCGGCGCCACCATGTGACCCCCGCGCACCCCACCCTGGAGCCGCATATGACGTACGACGTCCCGCGCGACGGAGCCCGCCCATGAGCTACGACCCGCCCCGCCCGGCCGGTCGTCTGCTGCTCACCCCGGAGGACAAGGAGGCTCCCGCCCGTACCCGGAGACTGCGCCGACTCGGCCTCGGGGAGCGGCCGGAGCCCGCCCTGGACGCCTTCGCCGACCGCCTCGCCGAACTGACCGGCGCACCGTACGCCATGGTCAACTTCCCTGACGCGGAAGGGCAGTTCCTCGCCGGACTGCACACCCCGGCGGGGGGAAGCGCCGCCCGGGGCGGGAAACCCGAGCTGGGCCGGCGGCTGCCCCGTGAGTACGGTTACTGCCCGCACGTCGTCGTCCGCCGCAAGGCGCTCGTCCTGGAGGACGTCGGCGACTACCCGCGCTTCGCCGGCAACCCGGTCGTCGACGAGTACGGCATCCGCTCCTACCTCGGCGCCCCGCTGATCGACACGACCGGCATGGTCCTGGGCACGGTCTGCGTCGCCGCCCTCGCACCCCGCACCTGGGGGAAGGCCGGCCTGGAGACCATCAAGGCGACGGCCGCCGACCTCGTCGTCCGGCTGGAGACGCGCGCGGCGCCGCCGTAGACCGGGCCGAGGAGCAGGCGTGAAGGAAAGCTGTTGCTCCGCTTAAGAAAAGCTCGATGGACCGGTGCGGGCGGGATGAGGCAGATTGCTGACGCATCCACACCCCTCCCCGGCTGCGGGGCGCTTCGGCCTGCTCGCGTCCGGGACCTCACGCACAGGAGCCGCAGCTTGAAGGCGCTGGTCAAGGAGAAGGCGGAGCCCGGGCTGTGGCTCACGGACGTCCCGGAGCCCGCAGTCGGCCCGGGCGACGTACTGATCAAGGTCCTGCGGACCGGCATCTGCGGCACCGACCTGCACATCCGGGCCTGGGACGGCTGGGCGCGGCAGACGATCGGCACCCCGCTCGTCCTCGGCCACGAGTTCGTCGGCGAGGTCGTGGAGACCGGGCGGGACGTCGCCGACATCGGGATCGGCGACCGGGTCAGCGGCGAGGGACACCTCGTGTGCGGCAAGTGCCGCAACTGTCTCGCCGGGCGCCGCCATCTGTGCCGGGCCACCGTCGGCCTCGGGGTCGGCCGTGACGGCGCCTTCGCGGAGTACGTCGTGCTGCCCGCGTCCAACGTCTGGGTGCACCGGGTGCCGGTGGATCTCGACGTGGCCGCGATCTTCGACCCGTTCGGCAACGCCGTGCACACCGCCCTGTCCTTCCCGCTGGTCGGCGAGGACGTGCTGATCACCGGCGCCGGCCCGATCGGTCTGATGGCCGCCGCCGTCGCCCGGCACGCGGGCGCCCGCAACGTGGTGATCACCGACGTCAGCGAGGAGCGCCTGGAACTGGCCCGCAAGATCGGTGTGAGCCTGGCGCTGAACGTGTCCGAGGCGGGGATCGCCGACGGGCAGCGCGAGCTGGGACTGCGCGAGGGTTTCGACATCGGCCTGGAGATGTCCGGCCGCCCCGAGGCGATGCGTGACATGATCGCCAACATGACCCACGGCGGCCGTATCGCGATGCTCGGCCTGCCGTCCCAGGAGTTCCCGGTCGACTGGGCCCGGATCGTCACCTCGATGATCACCATCAAGGGCATCTACGGCCGGGAGATGTTCGAGACCTGGTACGCGATGTCGGTCCTCCTGGAGGGCGGCCTGGACCTCGCCCCCGTGATCACCGGCCGGTACGGCTACCGCGACTTCGAGGCGGCCTTCGCCGACGCCGCGAGCGGCCGCGGCGGCAAGGTCATCCTCGACTGGACCGCGTAAGTCACCTGCATTCCTTAGGAGTTCCCTGATGTTCGACTCCGTGCGCGACGACCTGCGCGCCACCCTCGACGAGATCCGCGCCGCCGGTCTGCACAAGCCCGAGCGGGTGATCGGCTCCCCGCAGTCCGCGACCGTCGCCGTCACCGCGGGCGGCCGTCCCGGCGAGGTGCTCAACTTCTGCGCCAACAACTACCTCGGCCTCGCCGACCACCCCGAGGTCGTCGCCGCCGCCCACGCCGCCCTGGACCGCTGGGGCTACGGCATGGCGTCCGTGCGCTTCATCTGCGGCACGCAGGAGGTGCACAAGGAACTGGAGGCGCGGCTGTCCGCCTTCCTCGGCCAGGAGGACACGATCCTGTACTCCTCCTGCTTCGACGCCAACGGCGGTGTCTTCGAGACCCTGCTCGGCCCGGAGGACGCGGTGATCTCCGACGCCCTCAACCACGCCTCGATCATCGACGGCATCCGGCTGTCCAAGGCCCGCCGCTTCCGGTACGCCAACCGTGATCTGGAGGACCTGGAGCGGCAGTTGAAGGAGGCGTCCGACGCGCGCCGCCGTCTGGTCGTCACCGACGGCGTCTTCTCCATGGACGGCTATGTGGCGCCGCTGCGCGAGATCTGCGACCTCGCCGACCGCTACGACGCGATGGTGATGGTCGACGACTCGCACGCCGTCGGCTTCGTCGGCCCCGGCGGCCGCGGCACCCCCGAACTGCACGGCGTCATGGACCGCGTCGACATCATCACCGGCACGCTGGGCAAGGCGCTCGGCGGGGCCTCCGGCGGCTATGTCGCCGCCCGCGCCGAGATCGTCGCCCTGCTCCGCCAGCGCTCCCGCCCGTACCTGTTCTCCAACACCCTCGCCCCGGTGATCGCGGCCGCGTCCCTGAAGGTCATCGACCTGCTGGAGTCGGCGGACGACCTGCGCGTCCGGCTCGCGGAGAACACCGCGCTCTTCCGCCGCCGGATGACCGAGGAGGGCTTCGACATCCTCCCCGGCGACCACGCCATCGCCCCCGTGATGATCGGCGACGCGGCGAAGGCCGGCCGGATGGCCGAGCTGCTGCTGGAGCGCGGGGTGTACGTGATCGGCTTCTCCTACCCGGTCGTCCCCCAGGGGCAGGCCCGGATCCGCGTCCAGCTGTCCGCCGCGCACTCCACCGAGGACGTCGACCGCGCCGTCGACGCGTTCGTCGCGGCACGCGCGGAACTCGAAGCCTGACATATTGCAATAATCGATCCCATGATCGAGGCGCGGCGGCTCCACATCCTCCGTGCGGTGGCCGACCACCGCACCGTGACGGCGGCTGCCGCCGCGCTGTATCTCACCCCCTCGGCCGTCTCCCAGCAGCTCACCGCCCTGGAGCAGGAGACCGGCCACCGCCTGGTCGAGCGGAGCGCCAAGGGCGTACGGCTCACCCCGGCCGGCGAGATCCTGCTCGGCCACACCCACGCGGTCCTCGCCCAGCTGGAGCGCGCTGAGGCGGAACTGGCCGCCTACAGCTCCGGGGCGGCCGGCACGGTCACCGTCGCCGCCTTCGCGACCGGTATCGCCCTGGTCGTCGCGCCCGCGGTGGCCCGGCTCGCCGGCACCGCGCCCGGCATAAGGATCCGGGTCCAGGACGCAGAAGGGGACGCCAGTCTGCCGATGGTCCTCGACCGGCAGGTCGACGTCGCCGTCGCCGTCGAGTACCGCGGCGCCCCGGCCGCCGACGACCCCCGGCTCGCGCACGTCCCGCTGTACGCCGAGCCCTTCGACGCGGTCGTGCCCGTGACCCACCGCCTCGCCGACGCCCCCGAGGTGCCCCTCGCGGAGCTGGCCAAGGACCCCTGGATCGGCCCCTACCCCGGCAACCCCTGCCATGACGTGGTGGTCCTGGCCTGCGAGAACGCGGGATTCCAGCCGCGGCTCGAACACTCCTCGGACGACTTCCGCGCGGTCGTCGCCCTCGCCTCGGCCGACGCCGGGGTGGCGCTCGTCCCGCGCTCGGCGCTGCGCGGCATGGACCTCACCGGCGTGGTCGTCCGCCCGATAGACGGCGCGGCCCCGACCCGCCGGGTCTTCGCGGCCGTACGGCGCGGCGCGGAGGAGCATCCGCTGATCCGGCCGGTGCTGGACGCGTTGCGTGAGGCTGCGCGGGTGTGAGCCTCCGGTCATCCTGTCGTTTCATATCCGGGATACCATCCCGGATATGAAACAGGATGACGTCCCGGAGCCGGTGGACGCCCGCCTCGGCCGCAGGCTCGCCGAGCTGCGCGCCGAACGCGGCTGGTCCCTGGGGGACCTGGCGGAGCGCAGCGGGATCAGCCGCTCGACCCTGTCCCGGGCGGAGCGGGCGGAGATCAGCCCCACCGCCGCACTGCTCAACCGGCTGTGCCATGTCTACGGCCGGACCATGTCCCGGCTGCTCAGCGAGGTCGAGGAGGAGCCCGCACCGCTCCTGCGCGCCGCCGAGCAGCCCGTCTGGGAGGACAAGGCCTCCGGGTTCGTCCGCCGCTCGGTGTCCCCGCCGCACCCCGGCCTGCGCGGCGAACTGGTCGAGGGCAGGCTCGCCGCGGGCGCCGACATCGCCTACGACCGTCCGCCCGTGTCCGGTCTGGAGCAGCACATCTGGGTCCTGGAAGGCAGCCTCGCGGTGACGGCCCAGGACGTCGAACACCGGCTGGACGCCGGAGACTGCCTGCGGCTGCGCGTGGCGGGGCCCACCCGGTTCCGGTGCGCGGGCGGCACTCAGGCCCGATACGTCCTGGCGGTGGTGCTGCCATGACGACGACGCGGCTCGACGCCGGGCGACTCATGGACCGTGTCGAGGAGTTGGCCGACCTGCTGGTGGACACGGTGGACGGGGGCGCCTCGGTCGGCTTCCTCGCGCCCCTCGCCCGCGCCGAGGCCGTCGACTGGTGGCGCGGACGGGTCCCCGACGTGGCCGGCGGGCGGTCGGCCGTCTGGGCGGCCCATGACGGGGACCGGGTCGTCGGAACCGTCGGCCTGGTCTTCCCCGACAAGGCCAACAGCCGCCACCGCGCCGAACTCGTCAAGCTGATGGTCCACCGCGACGCCCGCGGGCAGGGCCTCGGCCGCCGCCTCCTGACCGTCGCCGAGCAGGCCGCCGTCGCCGCCGGCATCACCCTGCTGCACCTCGACACCGAGACCGGCAGCCCCGCCGAGCACCTCTACCGCTCGGCCGGCTGGACCAGGGCCGGGGTGATCCCCGACTACGCGGCGAGCCCGCACGGCGTGCTCCGGCCGACCACCCTGTACTACAAACACATCGCCAGGGGGTGACTGTCAGTGGCAGCGGCTACGGTGCGAAGCATGCCCGACGCCGAAGACGTACGACGTATCGCCCTCTCCCTGCCGGACACCACGGAGAAGACCGCCTGGAGCATGCCCACCTTCCGGGTCGCGGGGAAGATGTTCGCCACGCTCCCCGAGGACGAGACGTCCCTCGCGGTGCGCTGCCCCAAGGAGGAGCGCGACGAGCTGGTCCTCGCCGAGCCCGCGAAGTTCTGGATCGCCGCCCACGAGGCCCAGTTCGCCTGGGTGCGGGCCCGTCTGGCCGCCGTCGAGGACGAGGACGAACTGCGCGCCATCCTCGCCGACTCCTGGCGTCAGGCCGCCCCCACCCGTCTGCTGGAGGCGTATCCCGGGCTGGGCGTGCCGCAGGGCGGGTGACGGCGACAAACGGGTGCGCGACCACCGACCCGAGTGCGGTATTGTTTCCCTGCACGATCGGCCAGGGGAAAGCCCAGGTCAGACGGGCAACGGGACGTGGCGCAGCTTGGTAGCGCACTTGACTGGGGGTCAAGGGGTCGCAGGTTCAAATCCTGTCGTCCCGACTTGTGAAGTAGCAGGTCGGAGGTCATTTCCGGTGGGTCGGAAATGGCCTCTTCGTCGTTCTTGGGGACCAGACGGGGACCGAGCGTCATGGGGCGGACAGGTGACGCCCCCTGACTCGGTCAGGGGGCGTCACCGGGGCGATCGTCAGACATTCTGACCTGCGCAAACGTTTCCCCTGATGCTGTGGCCGGCCGACAGCGCACGGCCGCGCACGACCGAAGGTGATTGTTTTCCCTTCCCTGCCCGCAGGTTCGCCGAGTCGGTTCCATCAATGGGCGGGTTGGGGTGATTAGGTGCGATATGTGCTTGATCTCGCTTCATGTGGTCTCTAGCGTTCGCCGGGAGGGAAACGCTGCGAGGTCCGAGTCCGGTGTGACCGTCCGGAAGCGAGGTGTGGAGCGCGTGCACGCGAGGTGCGGCTGCCGGCCCGTTTCGGGTCACCAGGGACGTCCCAGAGGGGCGCGATGGCTGCGGGCGTTCGCCGTACTGCCGTTGCTGGCGTCGGCGCTCGCCGCTTGTGGCAGTGACGAGGGCACCGGTAGACCCACCCTCAACTGGTACAACTTCCCCGACGACTCCGGTGCGCTCCAGAAGGCGGCCGACCGGTGCAGCCAGGCGTCCGGCGGCCGCTACCGGATCAGCTACAACAAGCTCCCGCGTGCCGCGGACGGCCAGCGCCAGCAGCTTGTCCGCAGGCTCGCCGCCGAGGACGACTCGCTCGACATCCTGGGCCTGGACGTCACCTGGGCGGCGGAGTTCGCCGAGGCACGCTGGATCCGGGAATGGACGGGGACGGCGAGGCGGCAGGCCGTGGAGGGCACCCTGCGCGTACCGCTGCAGACCTCGACCTGGAAGGGCAAGCTGTACGCCGTCCCGTACAACACCAACACCCAACTCCTGTGGTACCGCAAGGACCTGGTGCCCACCCCACCCAAGACCTGGGCCGAGATGCTGGACATGGCCGGCGCCCTCGCCCGGCAGGGCAAACCGCACTTCGTGGAGATCCAGGGCGCGCAGTACGAGGGCCTGACCGTCTGGTTCAACACGCTGATCAACAGTGCGGGCGGCTCCATCCTCAACGCGAGCGCGACCGAGCCTTCCCTCGGTCCTCCTGCCGTGCGGGCCGCGGGGATCATGCGTGATCTGGCGAAGTCCCCGGCCGCGGACCCCTCCCTGCCCAACCAGATGGAGGACCAGAACCGCCTCGCCATGGAGTCGGGGGTGGCGGCGTTCGAACTCAACTACCCGTTCGTCTATCCGTCGATGAAGGCGAACAACCCCGAGCTGTTCAAGAACTTCCGCTGGGCGCCGTACCCAAGGGTCGACGCGAACCGCCCGGCACGGCCCACCATCGGCGGCATCGATCTGGCGGTGAGCGCCTACTCGCGCCACCCGGACCTGGCCTTTGAGGCGGCGCTGTGCCTGCGCAACCGGGAGAACCAGCTCACCGCCGCGCTCGAGGGCGGTCTGCCGCCCACCCTGCGCGCCCTGTACGACGAGCCCGCGTTCATGAAGGAGTACCCCTTCTCGGGGGAGGTGCTGGCCGCCCTGGAGTCGGCGAGTGTGCGCCCGCTCACTCCGGCCTACCAGAACGTGTCGATCGCGGTCTCCCACACGCTGTCTCCGCCGTCCGGGATCAAACCGGAGAGCTCCGTCGACACCATCAGGGAGCAGATCGACGATGCCCTGCGATCCGAGGGTGTGATCCCGTGAACCACCACCTCCTCCCGCACCACTCCGTCAGCCGGCGCCGCAGCGCGCGGGCCTCGTCCTCGGGCGGCCCGAGATGAGCACGCGGGCGCAACCGGCCGGAACCCCGCCGCGCCCCGGGGCGGAGACGGAGCATGCGGGGCCGGACCGGGCGACACTCTCGGCGGGCGCCAGGCAGGAGCGGCGGCTCGGCTGGCTGCTCTGCGCGCCCGCGGTCGTCGTCATGGTCGCCGTGACCGCCTACCCCATCGGGTACGCCGTCTATCTGTCCCTCCAGCGGTACGACCTGCGCTTTCCCGGGCAGGCGGAGTTCGTGGGCCTGAGCAACTACGGGGCGGTGCTGTCCTCCCCGTTCTGGTGGGACGCCTTCTGGGTCACGCTCTTCATCACCGCCGTGTCAGTGGTGATCGAACTGGTTCTCGGAATGGGACTCGCCCTGGTCATGCACCGCACGATCTTCTGGCGCGGCGTCGTCCGCACGTCGGTCCTCATCCCGTACGGAATCGTCACCGTGGTCGCCGCTTTCTCCTGGCAGTACGCCTGGACCCCGGAACTCGGATACCTCGCCGAACTGTTGCCCAGCGGAGAGGCCCCGCTGACCGAACAGTGGCCCGCCCTCTGGCTGATCATCCTCGCCGAGGTGTGGAAGACGACGCCGTTCATGGCCCTGCTGCTGCTCGCGGGCCTCGCGCTGGTCCCCGAGGAGACCTTGAAGGCGGCCATGGTGGACGGTGCCACCGCCTGGCAGCGCTTCACCAAGGTCATGCTGCCGCTGATGAAACCGGCCATCCTGGTGGCCCTGCTCTTCCGCACACTGGACGCCTTCCGGATCTTCGACAACATCTACATCCTGACCGCCGGCGCCCACGGGACCGGCTCTCTGTCGATCCTCGGCTACGACAACCTGTTCACCGCGCTGAACCTGGGCATCGGGTCGGCGATCTCGGTCCTGATCTTCATCTGCGTCGGGATCATCGCCTTCACCTTCGTCAAACTGTTCGGCACCGCCGCACCCGGCGCGGAGGTGAAGCGCTGATGGCCGCGGCAGGAAGGACGCATGCCGCCCGATGGGGTGTCCTGAACGTGGTGGTGGTGCTGTACGCCCTGTTCCCGGTGTGGTGGATCGCCGCGCTGTCGTTCAAGGACCCCAGCACCCTCACGGACGGCGACTACATCCCCAGGGACTGGACCCTCGAGAACTACCGGGGCATCTTCGAGACCTCCGAGTTCACCCGCGCGCTGATCAACTCGATCGGTATCGCCCTGATCGCCACGGTGATCGCGGTGGCACTGGGCACCATGGCCGCCTACGCGGTGGCCCGGCTGCGGTTCCCCGGCAAGCGCGTACTCATCGGCATGTCACTGCTGATCGCCATGTTCCCGCCGATCTCCCTGGTGTCACCGCTGTTCAACATCGAGCGCATCATCGGCATCTTCGACACCTGGATCGGGCTGATCATCCCGTACATGACCTTCTCCCTGCCGCTCGCGATCTACACCCTGTCGGCGTTCTTCCGCGAGATCCCCTGGGATCTGGAGAAGGCCGCCAAGGTCGACGGGGCGACGCCCGCGCAGGCCTTCCGGATGGTGATCGTGCCGCTGGCCGCGCCGGGCGTGTTCACCACGGCCATTCTCGTGTTCATCTTCTGCTGGAACGACTTCCTGTTCGCGATCTCGCTGACGTCCACCGAGTCCGCGCGCACAGTGCCGGCCGCGATCGCGTTCTTCACCGGGAGCTCCCAGTTCGAACAGCCCACGGGGTCGATCGCCGCCGCCGCTGTGGTCATCACCATCCCGATCATCGTTTTCGTCCTGTTCTTCCAGCGGCGGATCGTCGCCGGACTGACCTCCGGGGCAGTCAAGGGGTGAACGGGCCGACCGCGGCAGACAGGCCACCGGTCCGAGACGCCGACCGCAGTGCTCGGACCCGGAAGGCATGAAGGCAAGGAGGCACCATCCATGGCCGAGATCATCCTTGAGGGAGTCACCAAGCGCTTTCCGGACGGGGCCCTCGCCGTGAAGGACGTGGACCTCGAGATCGCCGACGGCGAGTTCGTGATCCTGGTCGGTCCGTCGGGATGCGGCAAGTCCACCACCCTGAACATGATCGCCGGACTCGAGGACATCACCGAGGGCACCCTGCGCATCGGAGACCGAGTCGTCAACGACCTGGCTCCCAAGGAACGCGACGTCGCCATGGTGTTCCAGAGCTATGCCCTGTACCCGCACATGAACGTCCGGGAGAACATGGGCTTCCCGCTGCGCCTGGCAAAGGTGGACAAGGACACCGTCAACGCCAAGGTGATGGAAGCCGCCCGGATCCTCGACCTCACCGAGCACCTGGACCGCAAGCCCGCCAATCTCTCGGGCGGTCAGCGCCAGCGGGTGGCCATGGGACGGGCGATCGTCCGTGATCCCAAGGCGTTCTTGATGGACGAGCCGCTGTCCAACCTGGACGCCAAACTCCGGGTACAGATGCGCACCCAGATCTCCCGGCTGCAGCGGCGTCTCCGCACGACCACCGTGTACGTCACCCACGACCAGACCGAGGCGATGACGCTCGGCGACCGCGTCGTGGTCATGAGGCAGGGCCTGGTCCAGCAGATCGGCACCCCCGCCGAGCTGTACGACCTGCCGCGCAACATCTTCGTCGCGGGCTTCATCGGCTCCCCGGCGATGAACTTCTTGAACGCAACGGTGGAGGGCGGTGTCCTGCGCTCGTCCCTGGGCGACCTGACCCTCGACGACCGTACGAGGCGGGCGCTGGAAAGGCAGAACGCGCCCCGCGAGGTCATCGTCGGGCTGCGGCCGGAGGCATTCGAGGACGTGGCCCTGTCACACGACCGCGACCGGACGGGCCCCGTGTTCACCGCCACCGTGGAGGTACTGGAGTCACTGGGCTCCGATGCGTATGTCTACTTCACTGCGGAGGGCGGGCCCGCGACGACCGCCGAACTGGAGGAACTCGCCAAGGACTCGGGTCTGCGCGACACCGGCACCGACACCCAGAACATCGTGGCCCGCCTGGACGCCGCCACGCGTGCCCGCGAGGGTGAACCGGTAGAGCTGCAGGTCGACATGGCCAAGGCGCACGTGTTCGACCCGGCGACCGGAGCGAACCTCACGCATCCAGCGAGGGCGGACTGACGAGGCACCGCACAGGGCGCGATCCGCATCCATCCTGTCGTCCCGACCAGCTTCACCGCACGTCGGAAGGCCGTATCCACAGAGACGGGGAAGCGGCCCCGGTCGTGTGCGCGCACACGGTCGGCGCGCAGCCGCCCCTCCGTCCCGCCTGTGAGCAGCCCGAGCAGGCTGTGGATTCGCCCAACCCCCGCCGGCGTCCGTGATCCCGCTGCCAGGATGAGGCGCCATGATCCCGGGGCGCTGCTCGCGCATGCTGCGGGCCGCGGTGTTCGCGGCCGTCTGCGTGCTGCTCGCCGCCCTGGCGCATGTGCCGGTCTCCGGCCACACCCCCGCCTGGTGGGTGGTGGGCGCCGCAGCCGTCGGCACGGGCGGTGCGGGCTGGTGCCTGACCGGACGTGAGCGCGGCGCGCCGCTGGTGACGGCGGTCGTGGTCGGCGCCCAGGCTGCCCTGCACACGGCGTTCTCCCTCGCACCGGCGGCCGTCCCGGCGGCAGGCGGCACGGCCGGCATGGACCACGGGGGGCCCGCCCCCGCCGGACCGCCCTCCGCCGGCATGCTCGCCGCCCACCTGCCGGCCGCGCTCCTGTGCGGGCTGTGGCTGGCGCACGGGGAGCGGGCAGTGTTCCGTGTCCTGCGCGCCGTGGCCGAGTGGCTGACGGCACCGCTGGGACGGCCGGGGGAGCGGACCGTCCCGGCCCCTGCTCCCCGCGCCGGGGCGCGAGCCCGCGCGGCGCGGTCGGCGCGGTCGCTGGTCCTCGTCCACGCGATCACTTCCCGGGGGCCGCCCGAACGGTCCGCCGTCGCCCGACGACGGCCCGAACCGTACGGCTCACCCCCCCGACCCGAGAAGGATCCACGGCGATGCCCCCTGCCCTGACGACTTCCCGCGCGAGGACCGCGACGCCCGAGAAGGCCGCGACCCGCGCGGGGACGGCGATGCCCGAGAGGGCCGCGACCCGTGCGGGGGCAGCAGTGCCCGGGAAGGCCGCGAACCGCACGGGGACGGCGATGCCCGGCAAGGCCGCGGCCCACGTGAAGGCCGGAAAGCCCGGCCAGGGCGCGCGACACGAGAACATCCGGGAGCACACGAAGGCTCACCACCACCGTGCCCGCCGCTCCCGCGCCCGGGACACCCCGGCCGACGAGACGACCACGGCGCTCGCCCTGGCCGCCCGGCAGGGGGACGCCGACGCCGTCGAGCGGTTCGTGCGGGCCCTGCACCGGGACGTGCTGCGGTACGTCGCCCATCTGTGCGCCGATCCGCAGGCGGTGGACGATCTGGCGCAGGACACGTTCCTGCGGGCGCTGGGCAGCCTGCACCGGTTCGAGGGGCGGTGCTCGGCACGGGCGTGGCTGCTGTCGATCGCCCGGCGGGCGGTGATGGACAGCTACCGGTCCGCCGCGGCCCGCCCGCGCCTCGCGGACCTGCCGGACTGGCGGCCGGTCGTGGAACTCGCCCAGCCGCGCGGGCTGCCCGGCTTCGACGACGGCGTCGTCCTGCTCGACCTGCTGGCCGCGCTGCCCGCGGACCGGCGGGAGGCGTTCGTACTGACACAGCTGCTGGGGCTGCCGTACGAGGAGGCGGCCCGGGTGAGCGACTGCCCGGTGGGGACGGTCCGCTCACGGGTCGCCCGCGCCCGCGCCGCACTGGCCGAGCAGGTCGCGCGGTGAGGGATCACCGCAGCCGGCCGAGCCGCCGCAGCTCCTCCACCCTCAGCAGCCGGGCCAGGCCCACGTAGACCAGGCCCAGGGTGACGGTTCCCGCCGTGAGCGCGATCGCGGTGGGGACCGTTCCGCCGCCCAGCCAGGTGCCGCAGGCCCGGTCGGCCGCCCAGCCCAGGGCGGCCGCCAGGGCCGCCGCGCCGATCAGCCGGGTGTACGTCCGGCGCAGGGCACCGTCGTCGAGGCGGCCGCCCACCCGCCTGCGGATCAGGCGTGCGGTGAGGGTGAGGCCGGCGAGGTAGGACAGGGTGTAGGCGCCGGCCATGCCGGTCACCGCCCAGCGGACGGGCAGCAGCAGCTGGCAGGCGGTGGCCAGGGCGATGTTCACCGCCGCGATCCACACGGCGAGGAGGAACGGCGTCCGGGTGTCCCCGAAGGCGTGGAAGCCGCGCAGCAGCAGGTACTGGGCCGAGAACGGGATCAGCCCGAGGCCGAACGCCTGGAGCATGTGCCCGAGCGGCTGCGCCGAGGCCGCGTCGGACGCGCCGTGCGCGAACAGCAGCGTGGCGACGCGCGGCCCGAGCGCCAGGAAAAGGAAGGCGGCGGGCACGATCACCACCCCGCTCACCCGCAGTCCCCGGGACAGGTCCGCGCGCAGGTCCGCGATCCGGCCCTCCGCCACCGCCCGGCTCATCCGGGGCAGCAGCGCGGTCACCAGCGAGACCGTGACCACCGACTGCGGCAGCATCCAGATGGTCTGCGCGTACGTGTACGCCGTGTAGCCCGCGCCGGCGTCCGGCAGCGCCCGGTCGGCCGCGTTCGCGTAGTTGGTGACGACGGTGAGGGCGACCAGGTTCGTCAGGACGAACAGCAGCGTCCACTTGGCGGCGTGGACACCGGAGCCCAGGCCCGAGCCGCGCCAGTCGAAGCGCGGCCGGAAGCGGAACCCGGCCGCCCGCGCGAACGGGATCAGCGCCAGCGCCTGCACGGCGATCCCGGCCGTCGTCCCGATGCCGAGCAGCCGGACCTGGGCGGCGGTGATGTCCTCCACCCGCTGGGGCACGGTCATCAGCCCGAGATAGGCGCCGAACACACCCAGCAGGACGACGTTGTTGAGGACCGGCGTCCACATCATGGCGCCGAACTTCTCGCGGGCGTTGAGGACTTGGCCGTACATGTTGAACAGGCCGTAGAAGAAGATCTGCGGGAGCAGGAAACGGGCGAAGACGACGGTGAGTTCGTACGCCTCGTGGCCGTCCGGGGTGTCGCGCAGATACACGCTGACGATCTGCGGGGCCGCCCACACCGCCAGCGCGGTGCCCACGGCGAGCACGGACACCACCAGCGTGACCAGCCGCTGCTCGTACGCCCGCCCGCCGTCGGGACGGCCGGCCCGGGCCCGCACCAGCTGCGGCACCAGCACCGAGTTCAGCGCGCCGCCGATCAGCAGGGTGTAGAGGCTGGTCGGCACGGTGTTCGCCGTGTTGTACGTGGTGGCCAGCAGGCCGGTGCCCAGCGCGGCCCCCTGGAGCACCTGCCGGATCAGTCCGGTCGCCCGGGACACCACCGTCCCCAGCGCCATCAGCACCGAGGAGCGCGCCGCCCCGCCGGAACGTTTCGCTACCCGCTCTTGCGTCGTCGCCCCCATCGGGCAAACGTAAGCCATCAAGATCCGCGAGCCCAACCCGCCCGTGCGGAGCGGACGTTGCTAACGGCGGCTGCGGACCCGCGCGTCCCTCGGCGGTTTGATGAACTGCAGTTCCAGGGTGACCGGAGGGGCTGCGACACCCGGTCCGCCTGCCGCGGCCCACTGCAGGATCTCCTCGGTGCAGTCGTCGTCCATGGCGAAGCCGACCCAGGTGGCCCGGCCGCCGGCCCGGCGTCCGGCGGCGGAGGGCTGCACGACGACGACGTTCGCCTGGTCGCAGGGGCCGAGGCAGTCCGTCGTACGGACCTGGAAGGCGCCCCCCGCGTCGGAGGCCGCCGCGACCAGGCGCTCCAGCTGCCAGTCGTGGTCGTAACCGGGGTGTTTGCGGGCGTCGCCGCAACAGCAGCCCCTGCACACCACGAGGGTGCAGGGACGGCTGACGGCGGCGCCGATCAGCGCACGCTGACGAGGGACCATCCCGGTCAGGAGGCCGAGAGGCCGACGTGGGCCAGGGCCTGCCGGAGCAGGAACCCGTGCCCGCCCGGCATCTCGCTCTGCACCGCCGGCGACGCCGCCTCCTGCGGGCTGAACCAGACCAGGTCGAGGGCGTCCTGCCGGGGCCGGCAGTCGCCGGTCACCGGCACGATGTAGGCCAGCGACACCGCGTGCTGACGGGGGTCGTGGTACGGGGTGATGCCCTGCGTCGGGAAGTACTCCGCCACCGTGAACGGCTGGAGGGAGGCCGGGACGCGGGGCAGGGCCACCGGGCCGAGGTCCTTCTCGAGGTGGCGCAGCAGTGCGTCACGGACGCGTTCGTGGTGCAGGACCCGGCCGGAGACCAGGGTCCGGCTGACGTTGCCGTCCGGTCCGATGCGCAGCAACAGGCCGATGCTGGTGACTTCGCCGCTGTCGTCGACGCGTACGGGCACGGCCTCGACGTAGAGGATCGGCATCCGGGCGCGGGCCATCTCGAGCTCGTCGGCGCTCAGCCAACCCGGCGTGGTCTCGGTCAAGTCTGACATTGCTTGATCATACTTTCAGTGTCCGTCGGGAAGCCGGTAGACCCGGCGGGCGTTGTCCGCTCCGGCCCAGCGTGCCAGGCGCAGCGCGTCGGGCAGGCTCAGTTCGTCGGCGTCCACCCGGTCCTGGAGCAGTTCTCCGAGGCCCCGCCGGAACGCCAGCGCGCCGAGCGCGTAGAACTCGGAGACACCGTAGGCGTCCGAGCTGTACAGCAGTTTGCGGAACGGTGTGATCTCCAGCGCTTCCTCCAGCACCGCCCGCGCCCTGACCGGTCCGACGTGGTGCAGGGTGAGCCCCACGTCCAGGTACACCTGCTCGAACACGGCGGCCAGATAGGCGGCCTGCCGCTGGTAGGGCCAGCAGTGCAGGAGCAGCACCGGGACCGTGCCCGCGGTCAGGTGCAGCCAGTCCGTGAGGTGGGTGGGGTCCACGCGGTGCAGCCGGATGTCGTTGTCGCCGAAACCGGTGTGCAGTTGGAGGGGGAGGCCCAGGTCCACGGCCGTCCACAGCAGGTGCCGTACCAGGACCGGTTCGTCGAGCCGTCCGCCGCGCGCCAGCCAGCGCCGGGCCGCGCGGGTGACGTCCGCCTCCGAGGGGCGGGCCGGGTCCAGGTCGAAGCCTGTGCGATAGGCGGCCACCGACTTCACCGCGACCACCCCGGGCCGCCGCACCGCGTCCAGGGCGGCGGCCCGGAACGCGTCGGCGTACCCGCCCGCGTCGGCACCGCGCGCGGCGACCGATTCCGCCACCGCCTCCAGCCGGACGACCTCCCGGGCCGCGCCGCCTCCCGCCCGGGCCAGCTCGGCGGGCGTGGTGAGGGGATGCGGGGCGAAACCGGTGTCGACGCAGAAGACGCCGGTGCGGGCCGCCGTCAGGAAGCGCCGGTTCACCTCCCGCGGCCCCAGTTCGGCGCGCCGCGCCAGGTAGACGTCGGCCGGGGCGTGCCGGTCCAGGTCCAGCAGGGGCGCGCAGTGCCGGCGTACGGCCACGCCGGCCGGGGTGTCGAAGGGGGAGACGCCGGGCCAGCGGTCGCCCTCGGTGAGCAGGGCCTCGAAGCCCGGCCGGGTCAGCGGGCCGGGGACCACCCCGTGGCAGTGGTGGTCCACCAACTCCAGTCCGTCGAGCGCCTCGTGGACCGGTCCGGGGCCCATCTCAGTACACCCAGCGGTAGGCGGCGGCCACCCGCGCGTCGTCCAGTCCGTCCACGGCGTCGATCTCGCCCTGCCGTACGGCGGTCACCGCGTCGGCGAGGACCGGCCCCAGTGCCGCCCGCAGCACCTCGTCCCCGCGGAACTCC
Source organism: Streptomyces sp. NPDC000345 (assembly GCF_042898825.1). NCBI lineage: Bacteria > Bacillati > Actinomycetota > Actinomycetes > Kitasatosporales > Streptomycetaceae > Streptomyces > Streptomyces sp. NPDC000345. Next base: position 102,638 of record NZ_JBIAZE010000022.1, on the reverse strand, counting down.
GCGACGGCCTCGCCGAGCGAGACCGGCAGCCGCCGTACGCCCCTGGCCGCGGCCTCGTCGGCGCCGAGGTGGGCCGGATCGCCGGTGATCTCCTCCGGCAGGACGGCTTTTGAGACCAGCCCGTCCATGCCTGCGGCGATCAGACAGCCGAGCAGGAGATAGGGGTTGGCGGCCAGGTCGACCGGTTTGACCTCGAGGTTCGCCTGCTCGGCGCGTCGGCCCGCCGTGCCCCGCACCAGCCGCACCGCCGACTCGCGGGTCTCCAGACCCCAGGCGGTGAACACCCCGGCCCACTGGGACGGTCTGAGCCGCAGATAGCTGGCCGGGCTGGGCGCGGTCACCGCCGTCAGGGCGGGCAGCCGGGCCAGCACACCGGCCGCGAACGCCTCCGCCTCGGCCGTCATGCCGTGCCGCCGGTCGCCGCCGGAGTGCAGGTTCACCCCCTCGCGCCAGGCGGACAGGTGGACGTGCCCGCCGTTGCCGACGCCCTCCGCGGCGACGGCGGGGGAGAACGACACCCGCAGACCGTGCCGGCGGGCCACCGCGCGGATCGTCTGCCGGACCAGGACACTGCGGTCGGCCGCCGCCACCGGGTCCAGCGCCCCCACCGAGATCTCGAACTGGCCGGGCGCGTACTCCGGATGGACCTGGTCGACGTCCACGCCCTGCGCCGCGCACGCCGCCAGCAGGTCGGCGGTGTACTCGCTCAGCTCGACCTGCCGGGTCGCCCCGTACGCCGGTCCGGTGGTCGCCGGCACGAACTCCCCCGCGGGCGCGGAGTCCAGGCCGACGGCCCACTCGATCTCGATGCCCGCCTTGAAGGCGAGGCCGTGGTCGCGGGCCGCGTCGGTGACGATCCGGCGCAGGAAGGTGCGGGAGCAGCCCGGGTGCCGTGCCCCGTCCTGGGTGACGCGGTCCACCGGCGCCCACGCCCACCCCGGCTGCCCGGCCAGCACGACCAGCCGGTCCAGATCGGGGTAGAGGCGCAGATCGCCGTCCGGGGAGCCCAGGACGTCCGTGGTGACGATGTGGTCGTTCGCGAGGAACGTGTCGAACACCGGGGACATGCCGACGCCCCAGGCCGCCGCCGACGCCAGCCCCGCCGTCGGGACCGTCTTGACCCGGCCGACGCCCGCAGTGTCGACGTAGGACAGGACGATCCCGTGCACGCCTCTGCCGGACAGTTCCCCGCTCAGCGCGGACGCCCGCTCGACGTCTCCGGGACGCCCGCCGGGGACGGGGTCGGCAAGGGTGGTCATACGTCCTCCACGGATACGTCCGTCGGTGTACGTCCGGCTGTGCGGGTCAGGGTTTCACGGCCACCGCGCCGTACTGCGGCACCACCGGGGCACGGTCGTCCGCGGCGCGCCAGCGCGAGCAGGACACCAGGCCCGGCTCCAGCAGGTCCAGGCCCTCGAAGAACGCGGCGATCTCCGCGCCGCCGCGGGCCGTGATCGGCGGGGTGGCGTTCTCGTTCCAGAACCTCATCGCCGGGATCTGGCCCTCGCCGCCCACCTCGGGGTCGTGGGTGGGGTGGGTGAGGACCAGGCAGCTGCCGGAGGGGATCTCGGCGACGATCTTCTGGACGATGTCCCGGGCCGCGTCGTAGTCCAGGACGAAGTTCAGGATGCCCAGCATCATCACCGCGACCGGCCGGCCGAAGTCGAGAGTGGCGGAGGCCCGCTCGAGGATCGCGGCCGGGTCGTGGACGTCCGCGTCGATGTAGTCGGTGGCGCCCTCGGAGGTGCCGGTCAGCAGGGTGCGGGCGTGCGCCAGCACGATCGGGTCGTTGTCGACGTACACGATCCGCGCGTCCGGCGCGATGCGCTGGGCTATCTCATGGGTGTTGTCGGCCGTCGGAAGCCCGGTGCCGATGTCCAGGAACTGCCGCATCCCCCGCTCCTCGGCGAGGAAGCGCACCGCCCGGCCCAGGAACCAGCGGTCCGCGCGGGCGATGTCCCGGATGAGCGGGAACATGCCGGCGACGTGCTCGCCGACCCGCTGGTCGACCTCGTAGTTGTCCTTGCCGCCGATCCAGTAGTTCCAGACCCTCGCGTTGTGCGCCACGCTGGTGTCCAGCCGTGCACCGCCCACGTCACCGCTCCTTCTCCCGCCGTACCCTTCGGCTGCCATTGTGCCGCCGCATGATCACCGCTGTCCCGGGATTCACGGGGTCCCCCGGTAGGGTGACAATCCGGTCATCAGCCGAGGACCAGCAGCACAGGAAGCAGGACATGCCCTACTCGCACGCCCCCCAGCCGACCGCGCCCGAACCCCCGGCCGGTCCCGTCGACATCCGGCTGGTCGTCACCGACATGGACGGCACGCTGCTCGACGACGACAAGCGGACCCCCGAGGGGCTGTGGGAGACGCTGGCGCGGCTGCGGCGGCGCGGGGTGCTGTTCAGCCCGGCGAGCGGCCGGCAGTACGCGACGCTGGCGGCGGAGTTCGCCGAGGTCGCCGACGGGATGGTGTTCATCGCGGAGAACGGCACCTATGTGGTGCGCGACGGGCGGGAGCTGAGCTCCGATCCGCTGCAGCCCGGGGTGGTCGCGAGGATCGTGGACGCCGTGCGGGGCCTCGCGGCCGGCGGGGTCGACCTGGGCGCCGTCGTCTGCGGCAAGCGGTCCGCGTACGTCGAGCGGGCCGACGAGGCCTTCCGGGCCGAGGTCGACAAGTACTACGTGCGCTGCGAGGTCGTCGAGGACCTCACCGCCGTCGACGACGACGTCATCAAGGTCGCCCTCTTCGACTTCGGCCACGCCGAGGAGACCACCGCCCCGGGCCTCGCGCCCTTCACGGACACCCACCAGGTCGTCGTCTCCGGCGAGCACTGGGTCGACGTCATGAACCGCACCGCCAACAAGGGCGCCGCCCTGCGCCGGCTCCAGCGTGAGCTCGGCATCACACCCGCGCAGACCATGGTGTTCGGCGACTACCTCAACGACCTGGAGATGCTGGACGCCGCCGACTGGTCGTTCGCGATGGCCAACGCCCACCCGGAGGTGGTCCGCCGGGCCCGCCACCTCGCGCCCTCCAACAACGACAACGGCGTGCTGCGCACGATCGCCCGCGTCCTGGACCTCTGAGACCCGCGGCCACGGGCCGGTTCCTCGACCGTCCGGCCGGCCGCGCCGTACCCTCCGCGTATGACCGAACCGGCCGACGTCGCCCGTGTCACCCGGGACATCACCTCGGGCCTGGGGACGGCAGACCTGGAGGGCTTCTACCAGGACCTGCACCGTCACCCCGAACTCTCCTTCCAGGAACACCGCACCGCGGCGAGGCTCGCCGCGCGGCTGCGGACCGCAGGGTTCGAGGTGACCGAGGGCGTCGCGCGCACCGGCGTGGTCGGGGTGCTCGCCCACGGCGAGGGGCCGGTGGTGTGGCTGCGCGGCGACATGGACGCGCTGCCCGTGCGGGAGGAGACCGGACTGCCGTACGCCTCGGCCGTCGACGGAGTGATGCACGCCTGCGGTCACGATCTGCACGTCACCTGGCTGGCGGCGGCCGCCGGGGCCCTGGCCGCCGCCCGGGACGTCTGGTCCGGCACGCTGGTCGTGGTCGGGCAGCCCGCCGAGGAGGCCGGGGGCGGGGCGGCGGCGATGGTCGCCGACGGTGTCCACGAGCGCTTCCCGCGTCCCGACGTGCTGTTCGGACAGCACGTCACGCCGGGGCTCGCGGGATTCTGTCCGCACACCCCCGGACTGACCCTGTCGGCCTCGGACGACGTCGACGTCGTCGTGCACGGCGTGGGCGGGCACGGTTCGCGGCCCGAGTCCACCGTCGACCCGGTCGTCACGGCCGCGTACATCGTCACCCGGCTGCAGACGGTCGTCTCCCGCGAGGTCGCGGCGGGCGAGCCGGCGGTGCTGACGGTGGGGCGCTTCCACGCCGGGACCCAGGGCAACATCATCCCCGCCGAGGCGCGCCTCTCGCTGAACGTGCGCACCCAGGACACCCGGGTGCGCGAGCGCGTCCTCACCGCGATCCGGCGGATCGTCGAGGGGGAGTGCGCCGCCGCCGGCTGCCCGGTGCCGCCGGAGATCACCGTCCACCCCGGCTGCCCGAGCACCGTCAACGACGCCGCCCTGGACCGCGAGATCGCCGCCGTGCACCGTGAACTGCTCGGCGAGCACGCCGTGTTCGACTTCGGCCAGGCGATGGGCAGCGAGGACTTCTCACTGCTCGCGCCCAAGGGGGTGCCCTACGACTACTGGTACCTGACCTCGACCCCGGCCGCCGTGTGGGAGGCGGCGCCGGGGGAGGAGTTGACGGAGAGGCTCGCCCGCGTGCCGGGAAACCACAGTCCGTTGTTCGCGCCGGACCCGTCGGTCCTGCTGCCGGGTGTACGGACGCTGGTGGCGGCCGCCCTGTCCCGGCTGGATACGTTCAGGCCCTGAGCGGGTCGTGGCCGATCGTCATCAGCCGGTGGCGCCGAGCGGTGTCCTCGGCCCCCGGTCCGTTCTCCGGGTCCGGCTGCGCGGCGACCGTGTCGACGACCCGGTACATCACCCGGATGTCGTCGTCGGTCAGGTCGGTGCGCCTCTTCTGCAGGATCGCCAGGACGTGCTGCCCCGTCGGCGTCCCCGCCTCCCCGGGCAGCGGCTGCGCGGTCTCGTCCGCGTCCCGCACCCGCAGCCAGGCGGCCAGTTCCTGCGAGGTCATGTTCACCGCGCGGCGGAAGTCCTCCCACAGCGCGTCGAGTTCGAGGGCGTCGGTCATGGCGTGCCCCTTTCCTGACGGGTCCGGTAGGCGTGCTGAGGGATCCCCGGGCTCAGTGGCCGCGCGGCCCGTTCTCCGCCTCGAACATCCAGCGCTGCTTCTCCAGCTCGGCCGTGAGGCCGATCAGCAGGTCCTGGGTGACCGGGTCCGGCTCCGCGGTCGCCGTGATCCGCTCGCGCAGCCGTCCGATCGCGGTGCCCAGCGCCTCCGCGACCACCCGGACGACCTCCTCGTCCCGCAGCCACCCGTCCTTCGGCCCGGGCAGGGTGAACGCCGAGGCGATCGTCTCCGGCCGCCCGTCCGGCGGCAGACCGAGCGCGGCGGCACGTTCGGCGACCGTGTCCGCGTACGAACGGGCCGCCGCCACCACCTCGTCGAGCTGGAGGTGGATCGAGCGGAACCGCGGGCCCACGACGTTCCAGTGCGCCTGCTTCCCGATCAGGGAGAGCCCGAGGAGATCCACGAGGGTGCCCTGCAACGCGTCGTGGGTGACCTGGCGGGCGGGTTCGGGAAGGGGGCTCCTCACGACGGTCATACCGTGCTCCTCCATGTCCTCGGCGCGTCCTGTCCCGCGGTACGGAGCAGTGCGACGCGTTCCGCCTCGCCCGTCCCGCCCCACACGCCCGAGGTCTGTCCGCTGCCGAGCGCGTAGTCCAGACAGTCGGCGACGACCGGGCAGCGGGCGCAGACGCGCTTGGCGTCCGCGACCTCCCGCAGGGCCGGTCCTGTCGTGCCCACGGGAAAGAACAGCTCGGGGTCCTCGCCCACGCAGGCGGCACTGCGCAACCACTTCATGGGGGCGCGGGTGCCCCGGGCGAACCGGTGCAAACGGCCGGGTCTCAGCGGGTGAGCGCCCGGTCCAGGAAGTCCGTCAGGTCCGCGAACACCTGCTTTCGGTTCGTCTCGTGGAACACCTCGTGCCGAGCCCCGGCGTAGATCCGCTCGGTCACCCCGTCCCCGCCGAGCCGTTCGACCCCGGCCCGGCTGCCGGGCAGCGGGACCAGCCGGTCGTCGTCGCCGTGCAGCCACAGCAGCGGGAGCGGGCCGACGGCGCCCTCCTCGGCGACGGTCTCCAGGGCGCGTACGAAGGCCTCCAGCGTGGGTCGCTTCATCGGCCCGTGCCAGACCAGGGGATCCGCCGCGTACGCCGCCGCGACCGCCGGGTCACGGGAGAGGGCGGCGGGGCTGACGGGGATGTCGGGGATCTCCTCGTACGCCAGCAGCCGTCCCGGCAGCTCCCAGGTGCCGACGACCGGCCCGGACAGCACGAGCGCGGCGAGCCCGGCACCGTACCGCTGGGCGTAGCGGGCCGCCACCAGACCGCCCATGGAGTGCCCGATCACGACCAGCGGCAGGTCCGGGTGCGCCGCGCGGGCGAGTTCCGCCACGGCCCGCACGTCGGTGACCACGTCCTCGAAGTCCTCGATCCGCACCCGCTCGCCGGCCGATCTGCCGTGCCCCATGTGGTCGGGCGCGAACACGGCCGCGCCGTGCCCGGTCAGGACACCGGCCAGTTCCTCGTAGCGGCCCGCGTGCTCTCCGTACCCGTGGACGACCAGGGCGACGTAGCGGGCCCGTTCGTTCGGCCACTCGTGTGCCGTGATCGTGCCCCGTGTGCCGGCGAGGACGTGCTCGGCCATGACTCCTCCAGCTGCGTCGGTGAAGGCCTGCGGGGATCTTCCCAGGGGGCCGGGCCGGGGTCTACAGTCAAAAACTAGCAGCGCTAACCAAGGAGTCCCGTCGTGCGTCCCGTCCACTTCGCCGCCGCCCGCCGCACCCCCATCGGCAGACTGCGCGGCGCCCTGTCCGCCGTACGCCCCGACGACCTGGCGGCGGCCGTGATCCGCGCCCTGGTCGCCGACGTGCCCGCGCTCGACCCGGCCCGCGTCGACGACGTCTACTGGGGCGCCGCCAACCAGGCCGGCGAGGACAACCGCAACGTCGCCCGGATGGCCGCCCTCCTCGCGGGGCTCCCGGAGACCGTGCCGGGCGCCACGGTGAACCGGCTGTGCGCCTCCGGTCTGGAGGCCGTCACGACCGCCGCCCGCACCATCGCCGCGGGCGAGGCCGACATCGTGCTCGCCGGCGGCTCCGAGTCGATGAGCCGCGCCCCCTTCGTGCTGGCCCGCCCCGACGAGGCCCTGCCGCACCGCGTCGAGACCGTCGACACCCGCCTCGGCTGGCGCCTGGTCAACCCCGCGATGAAGGACCTGCACGGTCTGCTGTCCATGGGCGAGACGGCCGAGGAGGTCGCCGCACGGTACGGCGTCTCCCGCGAACGCCAGGACGCGTTCGCCCTGCGCAGCCACCGACACGCCGCCGTCGCCCGCAAGAACGGCCACTTCGACGACGAGCTCCTCCCGGTCACCCGCCCGGACGGCGTGGTCGTCGACGCCGACGAGAGCATCCGCGAGGACACCTCGTACGAGAAGCTGGCGAGCCTGAAGCCCGTCTTCCGGCAGGGCGGCACGGTCACCGCGGGCAACGCCTCGCCCATGAACGACGGGGCGGCCGGACTCCTCCTCGTCAGCGAGGAGGCCCTCAACGAGCTGGGTCTGGAGTCCCTGGGGCGGTATGTCGCGGGCGCCTCCGCCGGGGTGCATCCGGACGTCATGGGCATCGGGCCGGTCCCGGCGACCCGGAAGGCGCTCACGCGCGCGCAGTGGCGCGTCGAGGACGTCCAGGAGGCCGAGTTCAACGAGGCGTTCGCCGCCCAGGCGCTCGCCTGCGTCGACCAGCTCGGCATCGACCCCGACCTGGTCAACCCCAGCGGCGGCGCGATCGCCCTCGGCCACCCCCTCGGCTGCTCCGGCGCCCGCATCCTCACCACCCTGCTCCACCGCATGCGCCGCACGGGAGCGGAGCGCGGCCTGGCGACCATGTGCGTGGGGGTGGGACAGGGCAGCGCGGTGCTGGTCGAGCGCCACTAGCCTCGGGCGCCGCTGCGGAGCGGCTCCGGCCCGGTGGTCATCTGGCGAGACGGTGCTGATGCCGCCGTATGCGTGCGCATAGCATCGGTCTCCGCATGAACACGATGACTCTGTGGCACATCACCGGCTGGGAGTTCGCCGCCCTCGCCTTCGCGGCTCTGCTCGTCGGCTTCTCCAAGACGGCGGTGAGCGGCGCCAACACCGTCAGCCTGGCGATCTTCGCCGCGGTGCTGCCCGCCCGGGCCTCCACCGGCGTCCTGCTGCCGCTGCTGATCGCGGGGGACGTGCTGGCCGTCCTGACCTACCGGCGGCACGCCCACTGGCCCACCCTGTGGCGGCTGTTCCCGGCGGTCGCGGCGGGTGTCGTCGTCGGCACGGTCTTCCTGATGTGGGCCGACGACGGTGCCGTCCGCACCTCGATCGGCGCGATCCTGTTGCTGATGGCCGGCGTCACGGTGTGGCGCCGCCGCACCACCGGGGCGGCCGACGATCCCGACGCCGTGGTCACCCGCGCCGGCCGCGTCAAGGCCCGCTCCTACGGCGTCCTGGGCGGCTTCACCACGATGGTCGCCAACGCCGGCGGGCCCGTGATGTCGCTGTACCTGCTCTCGGCGGGCTTCCGCAAACTCGGCTTCCTGGGCACCTCCGCGTTCTTCTTCCTCATCGTCAACGTCACGAAGGTGCCGTTCAGCGTCGGCCTCGGCCTGATCGACGGCCGCTCGCTGCTCCTGGACGCCGCGCTCGCCCTGTTCGTCGTCCCCGGCGCGCTGCTCGGCAAGTGGGCCGTGCACCGCATCGACCAGCGGCTGTTCGAACAGCTCGTCATCGCGGCGACCGTGGTGGGCGGCGTCCAGCTGCTGCTGCGCTAGCCAGACCCAGGAGCTCCGGCAGGTCCGCGAAGGAGTCGACGACGTGGTCGGGGGTGCCGCTCGCCTCCCGGTGCGTCCGCGGCAGGTACTTGCCCGTCCGCACCAGCACCCCGGTGATCCCGGCCCGCTGGGCCGCCAGGACGTCCGACTCGATGTCGTCGCCCACCATCAGCGCCTCGTCCGCCCCGGCGCCGAGGTGCCCGAGGGCCGCGGCGAAGAACGCCGGGGACGGCTTTCCGGTGACCGCGGCCTCGACCCCCGCGGCCGCTTCCAGACCGGCCACGAACGCGCCCGAGTCCAGCCGCAGTCCGGTGTCCGTGCGCCAGTACAGGTTCCGGTGCATCGCCACCAGCCGCGCGCCCCGCTGGAGGTGCCCGAAGACGCGGTCCAGCGCCGCGTACCCGAACTCGGGGCCGGCACCGCCGACGACGACCACGTCGACGTCCCCGGCGTCCTCGGAGTCCCCGGCCCCCTGGTCCACGAGCGTGACCCCGGCCAGGTCCTCCGCGATGTCACCGCTGTTCAGCAGCGCGCACCGGGCTCCGGGACACCGCTCGGCGAGATGCGCGGCGGTCACCGCCGGGGCGGTGAGGACGTCCTCGGCGGTCACCGGGAAACCGGCGTCCGCGAGCGTGCGCGCGATCGAGGCACGGGTCCGGGAGGTCGTGTTGGTCACCAGGGCGACGGCGAGCCCCGCCTCCCGCAGCGCCCGCAGCGCCTCGACCGCGCCCGGCAGCGGCTTCCAGGAGACGGTGAGCACCCCGTCGATGTCGACCAGGAGTGCACGCACGCCGGCCGGCGCCGCATCCGTACGGGCATCCACACGGGCATCCATACGGGGACGATAGCGCCGGGATCAGCCGTCCGCCGGGAGGATCATGCACGTGGTCGTCGCGTGGGCGATCAGCCTGCCCCGCTCGTCGACGACCCTGCCCTCGGCGGTGGCGGTGCGGCGGCCCGCGTGGATGACGGTGCCCTCGGCGGTCAGGGTCTGCCCGTCGGTGCGGGCGGCCCGTATGTAGTTCACCTTCAGCTCCAGCGTGGTGTAGCCGGTGCCGGCGGGCAGGGTGGTGTGCACCGCGCAGCCCAGGACCGAGTCCAGCAGGGTCGCGGCGATGCCGCCGTGCACGGTGCCGAGGGGGTTGGCGAAGTCCGGACGGGTGTCGAGGGAGATCACGATCCGCCCCGGCTCCACCTCGTCGAAGCGCATCCCGAGCAGCCGCCCGATGGACGGCGTGTCGCTCAGGTTCCCGGCCTGCACGAGACGCATGAGTTCGAGGCCGGACAGGGCGGAGAGGTCGGTGGTGGTCACGGCGGATCCTTTCGGAGGGGCTTGCTGTGTGCTGTGGTCGGGGTGCTCAGTCGCCGAGCGGGTTGTCCCGGTCCCGCAGGGCCGTCAGCACGGGCGCGTACATGCGCGACCTGATGGCGCGCAGGGTGTCGCCCGCCTTCCCGGCCTGGGCCGCGGCGAGCTCGACCGCCGTGGTCCGTACGGCGTCCTCGTCGGCCGCGTGGTCCACGATCCCGGCGGCCAGCGCCTCCCGGCCGCCGTAGCGGCGGGCGGTGACCATGGCCTCGTGGGCGGTCCGCGGGGCGAGCCGGGCCTGGATGAGGGCGGACATGCCCGGCGAGAACGGGATGCCGAGGTCGGCCTCGGGCAGGCTCCAGAAGCCGCGGTCGGCGCGCATCACCCGGACGTCGTGGGCCAGTGAGAACATCGCGCCCGCCGCGAAGGTGTGCCCCTGCAGCGCGGCCACCGTCACGACCGGCAGGGTCAGCAGCCGGGCGAAGAGCGCGTGCACCGAGATCACGTAGTCCCGCTGCCGGTCCGCATGGGCGAGCAGCCAGTCCAGGTCGAGGCCGCCCGAGTAGAACTTGCCGGTCGCGGCCGTCACCAGGGCGCGCGGCCCGTCCGACTTCTCCACCTCGTCCAGGGCGGCGTCGACGGCGGCGAGCCAGTCGGGGTGGAAGCGGTTCTCCCCGTCCCCGAGGTCGAGGACGAAGACGTTCTCCTGACGGTCGAGCTCGGGCACGGCCACTCCTTCGGACACGGGGCACGGTCGGACGAGGGACACGTCCGGCGGACGGGAGACAGGGCCGGACGCACACGGTCGGACGGCACGGACATGCGGACGGGAGACAGGCTCGGACGCGAGAGAGGTCCGGACCGGGTCCGGACCGGACCGGGTCCGGACCTGTCAGCCCCGCGGTCCCGTGGACCGCAGGGCGTGTTCCAGCAGGTCGTGGATCTCCGCGGCGGCCGCGTCGATCGGGGCGGTGCTCCGCTCGGCCCGGCACATCACCACCGCCCCCTCGACGGCGGCGACGACGAACGCCGCCAGCCGCCGGCTGCGCTCCTCGGTCAGCCCGTGGCGCAGCAGCAGCGTGGCCAGCGCCTGCTGCCAGCGCGCGAAGGCCGCGGCCGCCGAACGGGCCGCCTCCGGGGCGGCGTCGGCGCTCTCCACGGCGACCGCGACGACGGGGCAGCCGACGCGGAAGTCGCCGCGCACCAGCCGGTCCCGCCACAGGGTGAAGAACCCGTCGACGGCCCGCAGCGGATCGGGGTCGTCCAGGGCGTCCTCGATCAGCCGGGCGATGAAGTCCCCGGCGAACACGACGGCCTCGTCGATCAGTTGGGTACGCCCGCGCGGGAAGTGGTGGTACACCGAGCCGCGCGGCGCTCCGCTGTGCGCGAGCACCCGGTCGATGCTCACCCCGGCGGCGCCGTGCTCGCCGAGCAGGCCGGCGGCGCCGGTGATCATCCGTTCACGGCTGTCACTTCTGCGCGGGCTCATGGCACACCTCTCCGCGGGTGCGCCGGGCGCGACCCTGCTCCTGTTCAGTGATTATGCTCTATGGCATAGAACATGCAAAGGTCGTGGCCGACGGACGGGGCTACCCCTTCCCGGGGCCCCGGCGCAGCAGGTACGTGTCCATGATCCAGCCCTTGCGCTCGCGCGCCTGCGCACGCAGCCGCTCGATACGGGGGGCGGCCTCGGCGATCGGACCGGAGACGAGGATCTCGTCCGGGGTGCCGATGTAGGCGCCCCAGTAGATCTCGATGTCCTCCTCGGCGTACTGCCGGAACGTCTGGTGGGCGTCCAGCATCACCACCACGTCGTCCACCCCCTCAGGGAACCCCTCGGCGAGCCGCCGCCCGGTCGTGATCTGCACCGGTCGCGCCACCCGGTTCAGGCCCGTGCGGTGCCGGGCGACCAGCGCCGAGACACTGCTGATGCCGGGCACGACGTCGTACTCGAACGCCACCCCGCCCCGCTCCAGCACCTCCTCCAGGATCCCGAGCGTGCTGTCGTACAACGCCGGATCGCCCCACACCAGGAACGCTCCGCTCTCCTCCTCGCCGAGCTCCTCGGCGATCAGCCGCTCGTAGATCTGCGCGCGGGCACTGCGCCAGTCGCCGACCGCGGGGGAGTAGCCGGCCCCGCCGGCCCGGCGGTCCCGCTCCGGATCCCGGGCCTCGACCACCCGGTACGCGCCCTCCGGTATGTGCGTCTCGAGCATGTCCCGGCGCAGCCGCGTCAGATCGCTCTTCACCTCGCCCTTGTCCAGGACGAAGAACACGTCCGTGCTCCGCAGGGCCCGCACCGCCTGCAGGGTGAGCTGGTCGGGGTCGCCCGCTCCGATACCGATGACATGAATCTTTCGCACGCCACCGAGTCTGCCGTACGCCACTGACAGTGACCGGGGCGGGATCAGCGCAGCCGGGGCGCGTGCCGTCCCGCGTCCACCGCCGAGCCCGTCCGCTCCACGTCGTCCGCCAGCGCGCGCGCCCAGCCGGCGAGGCCCGCGAGGTCCATCCCGTACGGACGCTCCCGCCCCGCGCCCGCCGCCCACTCCTCCACGGAGCCGGCGCCGCGCCGCAGCAGCCGCGGACCGCCCGTGAGGTTGCCCCGGGCGGCGTGGGTGAGGCCCACCGCGAGCTGGGCGAGCGCGCGCCACAGGGTGCGCTCCGCCTCGGGGCCGGCCTTCCAGGCGTCCTCGAAGACCTCGTGCGCGTGGAACGGCTTTCCCGCGTCCAGCAGGGCCTGCGCCTCGGCGACGGTCTCCTCCGGGGACCGCGCGACCCCCTCGGGCTGCCGCTCCACCCCTGGTGCCCCGTACGGCAGGGGGCGCCCCAGCCCGTCCCGGGGCCGGGCGCTGCGTGCCCGCCCCTCGTCGTCCCGGTCCCGCGCCCCGGCCGGCCGGGCGGCGCCCGTACCTCCCGTGCTCCCCGCGCTGTCCGCGCCGCCTGTCCTGCCCGAACGGTCCATGCGCCGATTGTCCCCCGCCCGGGTCCCCTTCGGTGCGGCGCCCGGTGTGGGGTAAAGTGCTGTTCGCGCGATCACGTGGAACCCCGCGACGATCGCGCACCGGGACGTGGCGCAGCTTGGTAGCGCACTTGACTGGGGGTCAAGGGGTCGCAGGTTCAAATCCTGTCGTCCCGACCGGAGATTCTTTCTCGGTCGCAGCTTCGGAGCCCTGTCTCACTTCGGTGAGGCGGGGCTTCGCGCGTTCACGGCCCCTCCCGGCCGGCATGTGCGGGCGCGGCGGTGCGGCGCCGCCGACACGCCGGTCTCCCCCCTCGAAGCACTCGTTCATAGTAATGGGCGCTTTGGTGTGACTTGTCTGCTTCATATGCCTCTGGACTGGGCTTTTCCGCCGGTTGTGGGCCCCCGATGTCTCCTGTGGCCCGGAGTGGGCGGGGCGACTGGACTTGCCGCCGGTCACGCTCCGGGGCCTTCTGAACACGGGGAACCTCCCCACACCTTCCTTGTTCACCCACGAAGAAAGGCGCGGAATGCCATCTCTCAAGCGCTTCGGGCCCGCTGTCGCGTCGGCCGCCGTCCTGGCCTCCCTGGCCATGGCCGTCGCTCCGGCGGCCTCGGCGGCCGCGGACCCGCAGACCGGCAACCCTCTCCCGGTCGTCCAGGAGGCGAAGACCGAGGGCACCAAGGCGGCCACCTGTGCCGCTCTCACCGCTCAGCTCACCACGCAGTTGCAGGCCGCCCAGTCGGCTCTGGCCGCCGCGCCGCCCGACGTCGTCGCGGCCCAGGCGGCCATCACCGCCGCCCAGGCCACCGTCGTCCAGCTCCAGGCGCAGCTGTGTCTGCCGACGGTGCCCTCGGTGCCGCCCACCTGCGCGGCCCTCGCCCTGCAGCTGCAGCAGGACCTGCAGGCCCTGGTGGCCGCGGTGACGACCTTCCCGCTCAACCAGACGCAGATCAGCCTGGCGTTGAACGCGGTGCTCACCACCACCGCGGCACTCCAGGCCAACGCCTGCACGAGCGCCACCTGATCCGGGGGCCGCGGCACGACGCCGGTCCGGCGAGCGGTCCGGGAGTGCCGGTGGCCCGTTGAAGAGGTCTGACCTCGCGCTCGCGACGTGTCGCGTCGGGTCCGGCGGTTGCGCACCGCCGGACCCGACGCCGTGTTCGGCGCCATGCGCGGGCAAGGGCCTTGCGGTGAAGCGCACTTCAAGTTGAAGACTCCCCTTCGAGCCGGAGCCGGCGGTGGCTCCGGCCGAACGGGAGGACCCGCCGTGAAGTACCGCACCATAGGAACCGATCCCGCCACCCGGCGCGAGGTCAGCGTGCTCGCGCTCGGCGCGATGCTGTTCGGATCGGCGACCGACGAGAAGACGTCGTTCGCGATCCTCGACCGTTACGTGGAGGCCGGCGGCACGTTCGTCGACACGTCCGACAACTACGCGTTCTGGGAGGACGGGAGCCAGGGTGGCCAGAGCGAGGAACTGCTCGGCCGGTGGCGGCGCAGCCGCGGCATCGGTGACGAGATCGTCATCGCCACCAAACTCGGTGCCCGGCCGCTCGCCCCGGGCACCGGCTACGTCGACAACCCCGAGGGGCTGTCGGCCGCGGTGATCCGGGAGTCGGCCGAACGCAGCCGGGACCGGCTCGGCGTGGAGAGGCTGGACCTGCTCTACGCCCACATCGACGACCACACCGTCCCGCAGCGCGAGACCGTGGAGGCGTTCGCGGAACTCGTCGCCGAGGGCACGGTCGGCCTGCTCGGGGTGAGCAACCAGGCGATCTGGCGGGTGGAACGGGCCCGCGCCCTCGCCGCCGCGGCGGGGCTGCCCGGCTACGAGGTCCTGCAGTACCAGCACAGCCATCTGCGCCCGCGCACCGACATCCCCGACGACCTCTTCCCGGACGGGAGCCTCGGCCACGCCGGCCCGGAACTCCTCGGCTATCTGCGGGCCGAGCCCGGTCTGACCCTGGTCGCGTACTCGCCGCTGCTCAAGGGCGCGTACACCCGCCAGGACCGGCCGCTGCCGGCGGACTACGACCACCCGGGCACCCCGGCCCGGCTCGCCGTCCTGCGGGAGGTGGCGCGCGAGACCGGCGCGAGCGTCAACCAGGTCGTGCTGGCCTGGCAGTTGGGCGGCGAGCTGCCCGTCCTCCCGCTCGCCGGAGCGTCCTCGCCGGCGCAGCTGGAGGAGAATCTCGCGGCCGTGGACCTGGAACTGACCGAGGACCAGCGGGCGCGGCTGGACGCCGTGCACTGAGGGCCGGGCGGCGCGGCCCACCTGCCGGTTAGGCTGGGATCATGCCGTCCACCCGCCGTACCGCCCGACAGGCCGACCTGCTGGAACGACTCGTCGCGCTGCTCACGGCGGAGGGGTTCTCGGATCTCACTCTCGACGGCCTCGCCGAGCGGCTGCGCTGCTCGAAGACCACGCTCTACCAGCTCGCCCGCAGCAAGCAGGGGCTGGTCGTCGAGGCGACCAAGCACTACTTCCGCGGGGCGACGGAGGCCGTCGAGAAGCGGGTGGCGCAGACCGTGGATCCCTCGGACCGGGTCAGGGTGTACCTCACCACCGTGGCCGAGCAGCTGCGCCCGCTCTCGCGCCGTTTCCTCGACGACGTGGCGGACTTCCCGCCCGCCCGCGAGGTGTACGAGGCCAACACGCGGATGGCCGCGGAGCGGGTGCGGCAGCTGATCGCCGAGGGGGTCTCCGGCGGCGCCTTCCGTGACGTGCACACCGCGTTCGTGGGCGAGGTCGCCGCCGCGACCATGCGCCAGATCCAGCAGGGCGAGCTGAAGGCGCGGACCGGGCTGACCGACGCGGAGGCGTACGAGCAGCTCGCCTCGCTGATCGTGCACGCCGTCTCGTCCTGATCCCTCGCTGAAGTCCTCGGTGAGCGGGGGTGCTGAGGGGCGCCCTCTTGCCGTACTGTGAATGATACGTTCGTACGCACTCCAGTATCACTTCCAGTACTACTCGTGGAGGTCACCATGCCTGCCACTCGCGCCCTGCCGACCGAGGAAGCGGTGGAGCTCATCCAGCTCACCCGCACCCTCGCCGCCAAGGAACTCGCACCCCGGGTCGCCGAGGCGGAGGCGGACGGGGCGTTCCCCCGGGACGCCTTCCGCACCCTCGGCCGCAGCGGCCTGCTCGGGCTGCCCTTCGCCGAGGAGTACGGCGGGGCGGGACAGCCGTACGAGGTCTATCTCCAGGTGCTGGAGGAGATCGCCGCGGTGTGGTCGAGCGTCGCCGTGGGCGTCTCCGTGCACGCCCTGTCCTGCTTCCCGCTCGCCCGCTTCGGCACCGAGGAGCAGCGGCTGAAGTGGCTGCCCGACATGCTCGGCGGGGAGCTGCTCGGGGCGTACTGCCTGTCGGAGCCGCATGCCGGCTCCGACCCGGCGGCCATGCTGACCCGGGCCGTCCGCGACGGCGACGCGTACGTCCTCAACGGCGCCAAGGCCTGGACCACCCACGGCGGCTACGCCGACTTCTACACGGTCATGGCCCGCACCTCCGACGACCGCAGCCACGGCATCTCCTGCTTCCTCGTCCCCGCGGACACCCCGGGGCTCAGCGCCGACCCGCCGGAGCGGAAGATGGGGCTGACCGGCTCGGCGACGGCCACCATGCGGCTGGACGACGTGCGGGTGCCGGTGGAACGGCGGATCGGGGAGGAGGGGCAGGGTCTGAAGATCGCGCTCGCCTCCCTCGACTGCGGCCGTCTGGGCATCGCCTCCGTCGCCACCGGCCTCGCCCAGGGCGCCCTCGACCACGCCGTGCGGTACGCGCGTGAGCGGGAGACCTTCGGCAAGCCGATCATCGAGCACCAGGGGCTGGCGTTCGTCCTGGCCGACATGGGGGCCGCGATCGAGTCGGCGCGGGCCACCGCGCTGTCCGCCGCGCGGCTGAAGGACCTCGGTCTGCCCTTCACACGGGAGGCGTCGATCGCCAAACTCGTGGCCACGGACAACGCCATGAAGGTGACCACGGACGCCGTGCAGGTCCTCGGCGGATACGGGTACACCCGCGACTTCCCCGTCGAGCGCTACATGCGCGAGGCCAAGGTCATGCAGATCTTCGAAGGAACCAACCAGATCCAGCGCATGATCATCTCCCGTGCGCTGGACCGGAACGAGGGCGGTGTGCTCACCGCCCTCGGCAAGGAGTGATGATGCAGCTCGAGAACACCGCCGCCCTCGTCACCGGCGGTGCGTCCGGCCTCGGCGCGGCCACCGCGAAGGCGCTCGCCGGGCGTGGCGCGCAGGTCTTCGCCCTCGACCTCAAGGACGGCGTCGACAAGGCCCCCGAGGTGGACGGCGTCACCTATGTCCCGGCCGACGTCACCGACCCCGAGCAGGTCCGTGCCGCCGTCGCCGTCGCGGCGGGTGCGGGTGTCCCGCTGCGCACGGTCGTCAACTGCGCCGGCATCGGCCCGTCCGCGCGGATCCTCGGCAAGAAGGGCGTCCACGACCTGGGCCTGTACGCCAAGGTGATCCAGATCAACCTGATCGGCACCTTCAACGTGCTCGCGCTCGCCTCCGAGGCGATCGCCGGGACCGAGGCGGACGAGAACGGCCAGCGGGGCGTGATCGTCAACACCGCGTCCATCGCCGCGTACGACGGCCAGATCGGCCAGGCCGCCTACTCGTCCTCCAAGGGCGGCGTGGTGGGCCTGACCCTGCCCGCGGCCCGCGACCTGGCCCAGTACGGGATCCGGGTGTGCACCATCGCCCCGGGCATCGTGGAGACGCCGATGCTGGCCACCGTGTCCGAGGAGTTCCGGGCCGGTCTCGCGGCGGGCGTGCCCTTCCCGCACCGCCTCGCCCGGCCCGAGGAGTACGCGCAGCTCGCCCTGTCGATCATCGACCACGACTACCTCAACGGCGAGACCATCCGCATGGACGGCGCGCTGCGGATGGCCCCGAGGTAGTCCCTACGCCCTGACCAGCAGCTGGAAGTCGAAGGCGTACCGGGACGCGCGGTAGATGTGCGTCCCGTACTCGACCGGCCGCCCGGTGTCGTCGTACGCCGTGCGCTGCATGGTCAGCAGGGCCGCGCCCGCCTCCTCCGCGAGGAGCGCGGCCTCCTCGGCGGTGGCCGAGCGGGCGCCGATGGTCTGGCGGGCGCTGTGCAGGGTGATGCCGCTCGCGCGCATCAGGTGGTACAGGCCGGTCGCCTCCAGCCGCTGCGTGTCGAGGTCGAGCAGGGCCGGGGGCAGGTGGTTGCACAGGAACGCCACCGGCTGGCCGTGGGCCGAGCGCAGCCGCTCCAGAAGCGTGACCTCGGCGCCCTCCGCGATCCCCAGCGCGGCCGCCACGTCCGCGGTGGCGGGGACGCGTTCGTGGCGCAGGACGTGGGTGGTGGGCCCCTGCCCGGCCGCCTCCAGGTCGTCGTAGAGGCTGCTGAGTTCCAGCGGCCGTTTCACCTGGCTGTGCACCACCTGGGTGCCGACCCCCCGGCGGCGCACCAGCAGCCCCTTGTCGACCAGGGACTGGATCGCCTGGCGGACCGTGGGGCGGGACAGGCCGAGGCGGGTCGACAGGTCGATCTCGTTGCCCAGCAGGTTGCCCGGGGCGAGCGCGCCGTGCTCGATGGCCGACTCCAGCTGCTGGGCGAGCTGGTAGTAGAGCGGCACCGGGCTGGAGCGGTCGAGCGCGAAGTTCAGCCCGTCCAGCGCCGAGGCGGCCACCGCGCGGGCACGTTCACCGGTCTTCGCCATCGGGGGCACCTCCTGTGTCGGCCGCGTAGCGGATGGTCTCTTCCAGCGTCCAGCCCGCCAGCAGTCCGTGGACGAGCCGTCCGCCGAAAGCCTCGCCCGCCCCGGCCGGCAGCTCGGCGGTGGTGCCGTCGCGGTGCACGGCGAGGACACCCCCCGACTCGGGTCCGACGACGGCCAGTTCCACCCCGGCCGCGAGCAACTCCTCCGCGCAGGCGCGGGGTTCGCGTACGCCGGTGGCGATCGCGCAGTCCTCGGGGGTGCCCACGGCGATCGTCGCGTGGCGCAGCCCCTCCGCGTAGCAGGGCCGGGCCGCCTCCGGATCGGACCAGAGCGCGGGCCGCCAGTCCAGGCCGAACACCGTGACGGCCGTCCGGTCGCGCACCTTGAGGGCGGCGAGGGTGGCCGAGCGGTCCGGCTCCCGGCTCAGCCCGGTGCCGGTGAACCAGAAGACCCGGGCCGCGCGGATCGCGAAGAAGTCCAGGTCGTCGGCGCGGGTCACCACGGCGGCGGAGCGGCCCAGCCGGGCGGCGGTGGCCGCCACGCCCGCGGCGGCGCCGTCGGAGAACCTCCTCGAATCGTCCACGCGTGCGAGGGGTACACCCGCGTGCGAGGGGTAGAGATCGATTCCGGTGCGACCCATCGTGATCAGGTCCAGGGGCTGGGCGGACTCGGCCATGCGCGGCACTCCTCACGGTGGTCGGGGGGCCTGGCGTCTCCCAGGTGTAGGTCCCGGTGGCCTCCGCTGTCAATGGTTTGTTCTTACATTCGGACCTGCTCGTGAAATGATGTCTTAACAAAGTATTGACAGCGGGCGTGCCAGGGGATTGGATCCCGTCCCAGCAGTGCACAAGGCGAGTCCGTACAAACCGAACAGTCGCGGACCCGGCCGCATGGCCCCACCCTGAGCAGTAACGGGCCCCGGATCCTCGAGATCGCCTCCCCCCTTTCCCCGGTCGTTTCCCCCGTCGCACAGTGAGGTGCAGGAAAGATGGACAGCTCTTCGCCCCGCTCCCGCAGAATCGCCCCGGTCGTGGCCATGGCCGCGGCGGTGGCCCTGACCCTCGCGGGCTGCTCCAGCGGCTCCGGCGGCAAGAAGGCCGAGGAGAGCGCGGACGGCGCCTCCGCGGGCAAGGCGAGCACCCCCCAGATGACGGTCGCGCTGGTGACCCACCAGTCGCCCGGTGACACCTTCTGGGACATCGTCCGCAAGGGAGCCGAGGCCGCCGCGGCCAAGGACAACGTCAAGCTGGTCTACTCCGCCGACCCGAACGCGGGCAACCAGTCCAACCTCGTCCAGAACGCGATCGACCAGAAGGTCGACGGCATCGCGATCACCCTCGCCAAGCCCGACGCCCTCAAGGACGTGGTGGCCAAGGCGAAGGCCGCGAACATACCCGTGGTCGGCCTCAACTCCGGTGTGAGCGAATGGCAGAAGCTCGGACTGATGGAGTTCTTCGGCCAGGACGAGACCGTGGCCGGTGAGGCGCTCGGCAAGCGGCTCAACGAGGAGGGCGCCAAGAAGGCCGTCTGTGTCATCCAGGAGCAGGGCAACATCGGTCTGACCCAGCGCTGTGACGGCGTGAAGAAGACCTTCTCGGGCACCACCGAGGTCCTGAACGTCAACGGCACCGACATGCCGTCCGTGAAGTCGACGATCACCGCCAAGCTGAGCCAGGACAAGGCCATCGACTACGTCGTCACGCTCGGCGCCCCGTTCGCGCTGACCGCCGTGCAGTCGGCGTCCGACGCCGGCAGCAAGGCGAAGATCGCCACCTTCGACCTCAACAAGGACCTGACCGGAGCCATCAGCAAGGGCACCATCCAGTTCGCCGTCGACCAGCAGCCCTACCTCCAGGGCTACCTGGCGATCGACTCGCTGTGGCTCTACAAGAACAACGGCAACTACATGGGCGGCGGGGAGCAGCCGGTGCTGACCGGTCCGGCGTTCGTCGACAAGACCAACGTCGACTCGGTGGCCGCGTTCGCCGCGAAGGGCACCCGGTGATGAGCATGACCCAGCACGCCGGGCCGGCGGTGACCACACCGCCGGCCTCCGGCCCGAAGCAGACCGACGGCCGGACCGCCCGACGACCCCTGGCACTCCGCCTGTTGGCCCGTCCCGAGGTGGGCGTCTTCCTCGGCGCCGTCGCCGTGTACGTCTTCTTCCTCATCACGGCCCCGCCGGTGCGCGAGGCCTCCTCGATGGCGAACATCCTGTACCAGTCGTCCACCATCGGGATCATGGCCCTGCCCGTGGCCCTGCTGATGATCGGCGGCGAGTTCGACCTCTCCGCCGGTGTCGCCGTGATCACCTCGGCCCTGACGGCGAGCATGCTCAGCTACCAGCTGACCATGAACGTGTGGGTCGGTGTGGTCGTCGCGCTGCTGGTCTCCCTCGGCATCGGCTTCTTCAACGGCTGGATGGTGATGAGGACCGGGCTGCCCAGCTTCCTGATCACCCTGGGCTCCTTCCTGATCCTGCAGGGCGTCAACCTCGCGGTGACCAAGCTGGTCACCACCAACGTGGCCACCGACGACATCAGCGACATGGACGGCTTCGACCAGGCGAAGAAGATCTTCGCCTCGTCCTTCGACATCGGCGGCGTCCAGGTCAAGATCACCATCTTCTACTGGCTGGCCTTCGCGGCCCTGGCCACCTGGGTCCTGCTGCGCACCAAGTACGGCAACTGGGTCTTCGCCGTCGGCGGCAACAAGGAGAGCGCACGGGCGGTCGGCGTGCCCGTGAACTTCACCAAGATCTCGCTGTTCATGCTGGTCGGTCTCGGCGCCTGGTTCGTCGGCATGCACCAGCTGTTCACCTTCAACACCGTGCAGTCCGGCGAGGGCGTGGGCCAGGAGCTGATCTACATCTCGGCGGCCGTGATCGGCGGCTGTCTGCTGACCGGCGGCGCCGGCTCCGCGATCGGCCCGGTCTTCGGCGCGTTCATGTTCGGCATGGTGCAGCAGGGCATCGTGTACGCCGGCTGGAACCCGGACTGGTTCAAGGCCTTCCTCGGCGTGATGCTGCTCGGCGCCGTCCTGATCAATCTGTGGGTCAGCCGCACGGCGACCCGGAGGTGACCCCCATGACATCCACGAACGGAACCGGCACCCACGGGGCCGTCATCGCCGACACCGCCCCGGACAACGGGGACGGGGCGATCGTCGAGCTGCGCAACGCCGGCAAGTCCTACGGCAACATCCGCGCCCTGCACGGCGTCGACCTGAAGGTGCACCCCGGCCGGGTCACCTGCGTCCTCGGCGACAACGGCGCCGGCAAGTCCACCCTCATCAAGATCGTCTCCGGGCTGCACCAGCACACCGAGGGCGAATTCCTCGTCGACGGCACCCCGGTGCGCTTCTCCACCCCCCGCGAGGCCCTCGACAAGGGCATCGCCACCGTCTACCAGGACCTGGCCACCGTGCCCCTGATGCCGGTGTGGCGCAACTTCTTCCTCGGCTCCGAGATGACCAAGGGCCCCTGGCCCGTGCGCCGCCTCGACATCGAGAGGATGAAGGAGACCGCCGACCACGAACTGCGCGAGATGGGCATCGTCCTCGACGACCTGGAGCAGCCCATCGGCACGCTGTCGGGCGGCCAGCGCCAGTGCGTGGCCATCGCCCGCGCCGTCTACTTCGGCGCCCGCGTCCTGATCCTGGACGAGCCCACCGCCGCCCTCGGCGTCAAGCAGTCCGGTGTCGTGCTGAAGTACATCGCCGCCGCCCGCGACCGCGGCCTCGGCGTCATCTTCATCACCCACAACCCCCACCACGCCTACATGGTCGGCGACCACTTCAGCGTGCTGCGCCTGGGCACCATGGAACTCTCGGCCGACCGCAGCGAGGTCAGCCTGGAGGAACTCACCAACCACATGGCCGGCGGCGCCGAACTCGCCGCGCTCAAGCACGAGCTGGCCCAGGTCCGCGGCGTCGACGTCGAGGAGCTGCCGGACGAGGGAGACCTCACCGCCCCGGTGACGGGCGGCGCCGAGGGGAAGGCCTGAGATGGCCGCCCCGCTGGACCGGATCCGCGTCGGATCGGCCCCGGACTCCTGGGGCGTCTGGTTCCCCGACGACCCCCGGCAGGTGCCCTGGGAACGGTTTCTGGACGAGGTCGCGCAGGCGGGCTACTCCTGGATCGAACTCGGCCCGTACGGCTATCTGCCGACCGACCCGGCCCGCCTCACCGACGAGGTCGACCGACGGAACCTGAAGGTCTCGGCGGGCACCGTCTTCACCGGTCTGCACCGCGGGCCGTCCGTCTGGGAGTCCACCTGGGAGCACGTCAGCCAGGTGGCCGCCCTCACCCGGGCGATGGGCGCGCAGCACCTCGTCGTCATCCCGTCCTTCTGGCGCGACGACAAGACCGCGGAGATCCTGGAGCCGCCGGAGCTGACGGCCGCACAGTGGGCTCACCTCACCAAGGGCATGGAGCGCCTCGGCCACGAGGTGAGGGAGGAGTACGGCCTCGACATCGTCGTCCACCCGCACGCCGACACCCACATCGACACCGAGGAGCACGTCGAGCGCTTCCTGGACTCCACCGACACCGAACTTGTCAACCTCTGCCTGGACACCGGGCATTACGCCTACTGCGGCGGCGACAGCGTCAAGCTGATCGAGACCTACGGCGAACGCATCGGCTATCTGCACCTCAAGCAGGTGGACCCGGCGGTCCTCGCCGAGGTGGTGCGCGACGAGGTGCCGTTCGGCCCGGCCGTCCAGCGCGGGGTGATGTGCGAACCACCGGCCGGAGTACCGGAGTTGGAGCCGGTGCTGGTCGCGGCCCAGAAGCTCGGCGTCGACCTGTTCGCCATCGTCGAGCAGGACATGTACCCGTGCGAGCCCGACAAGCCCCTGCCGATCGCGGAACGAACCCGTTCCTTCCTGCGGTCCTGCGGGGCGTGACCTGGGCCCTGTGACCCGCCGCCGGGGCGCCGTCGCCGACAGGCGGCGGTGCGCGCCCGCTCGTATGGTGGTGAGGGGCGCACGCGGTCCGTGCCGCTGATGCGGCTTCGGGCTGCGGCGCACATCTCCTCATGCGGGAGCGAGCCCATGACACACCCGTACATCAGACTGCGCCGGGGGGCCGTCGTCGCCGCCGCGGTGGGGGCGCTGGTGGCGCCGGCCGCGGGCGGGGCCGCGGTGGCCCTGCCGTCCGCGGGCGGTTCCGTCGTCACCGGCACCGAACCACCCTCGCCGTCCTCGTCCGGGGACGGCGTCGTCGCGCTCACCCCCGCCGTGCGGCAGCAGGTCGACGCGGCCGTGCGGCGGGTCATGAAACAGGCGAACGTACCCGGCGTGAGCGTCGGCATCTGGACGCCCGGCAAGGGCCGGTACGTGAAGTCCTTCGGCGTCGCCGACAAGAGCACCGGGCGGCCGATGAACCCGGACCTCTTCATGCGCATCGGCAGCGAGACCAAGACGTTCACCGTCACCGCGGTCCTGCAGCTGGTCGACGAGGGCAAGATCGGTCTCGACGACACCATCGACCAGTACGTCGACGGCG
The DNA here is from genome assembly GCF_042898825.1 of Streptomyces sp. NPDC000345. Classification (NCBI taxonomy): domain Bacteria; kingdom Bacillati; phylum Actinomycetota; class Actinomycetes; order Kitasatosporales; family Streptomycetaceae; genus Streptomyces; species Streptomyces sp. NPDC000345. The sequence continues at coordinate 78,619 of NZ_JBIAZE010000022.1, read as the reverse complement.
TGCCGAACGGAGACGAGATCACCCTGCGTCAGCTCGCCGGGATGCGCAGCGGTCTGTTCAACTACTCGGAGGACGAGGACTTCTTCAAGGCGCTGACGTCCGACCCCGACCGGCCCTTCACCCCGCGGCAGCTGCTCGGCTACTCCTTCAAGCACCCCGTGCTGTTCCCGCCCGGAGCGCAGTTCTCGTACTGCAACACCAACCTGATCCTGCTCGGCCTGGTCGTCGAGCAGATGAGCGGTCAGCGGCTCGACGACTACGTCCAGGAGCACATCCTGGACCCGGCCGGCCTGGACGACACCCTGTTCCCCGTCGGCGCCGAGTTCCCGACGCCGCACTCGCAGGGCTACACCGACCAGACCGCGACCGGCGAGGTCGAGGACGCGGCGAACTGGAACCCGTCCTGGGGCTGGGCGGCCGGCGCGATGATCTCCAAGCTGGAGGATCTGCGGGTCTGGGCGCGCACGGTGGCCACGGGCGTCCTGCCGGACGGACGGCGCATGATCAGCCCCGCCACCCAGAAGCAGCGGCTGACCACCCCGCCGACCCCCATCCCCGGCGCCGGGTACGGCCTCGGCATCTTCGACGTCCAGGGCTGGATCGGCCACAACGGCTCCCTGCCCGGCTACGAGTCCCTGACCATCTATCTGCCGTCGGCGCAGGCGACCCTCGTGGTGGTGCTCAACACCGACGTCAACTACCGGAACCAGGAGCCCAGCACCCTGTTCGGCGACGCGATCACGACGATCGTCTCCCCGGACCACGTCTTCGACCTGCCGGCGGAACCAGCGGCGCGCTGAGGACGTTGAAGAGTGCGGAAGGTGTGCGCAGTCGTGAGCGGGGAGGGTGAGATGCGGGAGGAAGAGCAGACCGGCAGTGCGGAGGCCCGGCGCCGGGCCAGGTTCGGTGCGCTGCCCGAGCGGGTGCGTCCCGAGGACACCGTGGAGGAGCGGCCGGCCACGCCGCGGGACCCGGCGCGGGACGCGTACGACCCGGACGAATGGATGGTCCGCTACTGCCTGTGAGGGCGGCCCCGGCGGGACCGCCCTCCCGGAAGGCGAGCCGGGTCAGGAGGCCCGCACCTCCGCGATCGTCACGGGCCGGTGCTCGTGCAGCGAGAGCGTGCAGGCCTCCGCGATCCAGCCCGCCTCCAGGGCGTCCTCGATCGTGCAGGGAGAGGGCCGGGAGCCGGCCACGACCTCGGTGAACGCGGTGAGTTCGGCGCGGTAGGCGGCCGTGAAGCGGTCCATGAAGAAGTCGTGCGGGGTACCGGCGGGGAAGGTGACGCCGGGCTCCACCGAGCGCAGCGGCAGCTTGTCCTCCAGACCCACGGCGATGGAGTCCTGGAAGCCGTGGATCTCCATGCGGACGTCGTAACCACGCGCGTTGTGCCGGGAGTTGGAGATCACCGCGAGGGTGCCGTCGTCGAGGGTGAGCAGGGCGCCGGTGGTGTCGGCGTCGCCCGCCTCCTTGATGTAGTCGGCGCCCCGGTTGCCGCCGACCGCGTAGACCTCGGTCACCTCACGCCCCGTCACCCAGCGGATGATGTCGAAGTCGTGGACCGAACAGTCGCGGAAGATGCCCCCGGAGGCGGCGACGTACGCGGCCGGCGGCGGCGCCGGGTCCAGGGTGGTCGAGCGGACGGTGTGCAGGGTGCCCAGCTCGCCCGACCGGACCGCCGCCCGCGCGGCGGCGAACCCGGCGTCGAAGCGGCGGTTGTAGCCGATCTGGATGGGCACGTCCTTGCCCTGGACGGCCTTGAGCACCTCGACGCCCTCACCCATCGTCCGGGCGACGGGCTTCTCGCAGAAGACGGGGACGCCGGCCTCCACGGCCGCCAGGATCAGACCCGGGTGGGCGTCGGTCGCGGCGGCGATCACCACCCCGTCCACGCCGGCGGCCAGCACGGCCTCGGGGGAGTCGGCGACCTCGGCGCCGAACCGCTCGGCGGCGGACTTGGCGGCCTCCGCGAACGGGTCGGCCACGACGAGGGACTCGACGGCGTCGAGCCCGGAGAGGGTCTCGGCGTGGAAGGCGCCGATGCGGCCGAGGCCGAGGATTCCGATGCGCATGGGGTGCAGCTCCTTGAGACTCGTGCGGGGAGGGGGGACGGGAGGGAGGGCCTAGTCGAGGCCGCCGAGCACGTTCTGGTCCCAGTCGATCACCGAACCGGTGACCACGCCGGACCGCTCGGACAGCAGGAACACCACGAAGTCGGCGATCTCGTCCGGCTGGCCGAGCCTGCCCATCGGCAGCCGTGCGGCGGCCTGCTCGCGCCAGTCGTCCCCGGCGCCGTGGAACGCCTTCTGCGTGGCGTCCTCGCCCTCGGTCGCCGTCCAGCCGATGTTCAGGCCGTTGATCCGGATCCGGTCGAAGCGGTGGGCGTGCGCCGCGTTGCGGGTCAGACCGGCCAGCCCGGCCTTGGCCGCGACGTACGGGGCGAGGTAGGGCTGCCCGCCGTGCGCCGAGGTGCTGATGACGTTGACGATCGAGCCGGGCGCCTCGCGTGCCAGCATGTCGGCGACCGCCGCCTGCATGGCGAAGAACGGCGCCCTCAGGTTGATCGCGACATGCTGGTCGAACAGCTCGGGCGTGGTGTCGAGCAGCGTGCCCCGGGAGGTCAGCCCGGCCGAGTTGACCAGGCAGTCGACCCGCCCGTACGCGGCCACGGTCTCGGCCACCGACGCCGTCGCCTGCCCGGCGTCCGCCAGGTCGGCCCGTACGAAGACCGCCTTGCCGCCCGCCTCGGTCAGCTCGGCGGCCAGCGCCTCGCCCGGTTCCGGCCGCCGTCCGGTGACGGCGACGAGGGCGCCCTCGCGGACCGCGGCCCGCGCGACGGCCGCGCCGACCCCCTGGCTGCCGCCGTTGACGAGCACGACCTTGTCGTCGAGAAGTCCCATGGACCGCGATTCCTTTCAGCTGGTGCGTCGTTCGGTGCCGGTCCGCAGCGCGTCCCGGAGTGCCCGCGGGGTCCACTCCTCGCGCAGCGCCCGCCGCAGGAGGTCCGCCTGGGTGGGCGGGGCCAGACCGTCGACCGGCGGGTCGCTGTCGAGGTTGGTGGGGAAGGGGTAGCCCTCGGCGCTCGCCGCGATCACGCGCTCCAGCCACTCCTCGGGCACGCCGTCCGCCCGGCGCCGCAGCAGCACGGGGAAGACCGCGTTCGCGACCGCCTCCCGGTCCACGGTCTCCATCGCGCGCCCGAACGCCGAGGACACCTGGAGCAGGTTGGCCGTCCGGCGCACGTCCGCGGTGCGGTTGGTGCCTGCGGCGTGGAACACGGCCGGGTTGAAGAAGGCGGCGTCGCCCTTGGCCAGCGGCAGCTGGACGTGGTGCTCCTCGAAGTACGCCTGGAACTCCGGCAGCCGCCAGGCCAGATAGCCGGGCTCGTACGTCTGTGAGTACGGCAGGTAGAGCGTGGGACCGGACTCCACCGGCATGTCGCAGTGCGCGACCGCCCCCTGGAGCGTGAGCACGGGGGAGAGGCGGTGGACGTGCGCCGGGTAGGCGGCGGCCGTCTCGTTGGAGAGGAACCCGAGGTGGTAGTCGCGGTGCGGGCTCTGCGCCGCGCCGCCCGGGTTGACCACGTTGACCTGCGAGGTCACCTGGTAAGCGGGGCCCAGCCAGGCCCGCGAGACCAGCGCGAGGACGTCGTTGGCGTAGTAGTCGGCGAAGGCTTCCGGGTCGTACAGCGCCGCCTTCTCCAGCGCGTTCCAGACCCGGTCGTTGGCGCCGGGCCGCGCGAAGTGGTCACCGGCGGCCGCTCCCGAGGCGTGCTGCTCGGCGATGAGCCCGTCGAACACGGCGCTGAGCCGGTCGACGACCACCGGGTCGGGAAAGGCACCGCGGAAGACGGCCACCCCGGGCCCGTCGGTGAAGGCGCGCACCAGCTCGGCGCGCAGCTCACGCTCCGCCGAGGAGGCACGGAGCCGCTCACCGTCGTAGACGAGGACGTTCCCCTGCACGGCGGAGGCGTGCGGGAAGTCGGCGAGGTCGGTCGTGCGCTCGACGAGCGCGCGGAACGCCCGCAGGTCGCAGTCCCGCTCGCTCAGCCAGGCACTGCTCGGCACGGAGAGGAAGGACATCGTCGTCCCTTCGATGACAACGGCGGCTCAGCGCTGCCATTCTTGTCATGACAAACCCGTCGAACAACCAGCAGGCGGCCTTCAAAAACCCCTCAAGCACACCCTTCGACCCGTGAGGAGCCTTCCGTGGGCCATCCCTTCCCGCTCCGCGAGATCGCACGTCAGGCGGGCCTCAGCGAGGCCACCGTCGACCGGGTGCTGAACGGCAGGGGAGGGGTGCGCGAGTCCACCGCCCAGGAGGTGCGGCGGGCCATCGCCGACCTGCACCGTCAGCGCACCCAGGTCCGGCTCGTCGGCCGCACCTTCATGGTCGACATCGTGATGCAGGCCCCGGAGCGGTTCAGCACCGCGGTACGGGCCGCCCTGGAGGCCGAGCTGCCCTCCTTGCACCCGGCCGTGCTGCGCTCCCGCTTCCACTTCCGGGAGACCGGACCGGTCGGGGAGCAGGTCGCCACCCTCGACCGGATAGCCCGGCGCGGCTCGCAGGGCGTGATCCTCAAGGCACCCGACGTCCCCGAGATCACGGCCGCCGTGGGCCGTCTGGTCGCCGCCGGCATCCCGGTCGTCACCCTCGTCACCGACCTGCCCGCCAGCGCCCGCCTCGCCTATGTCGGCATCGACAACCGGGCCGCCGGCGCCACCGCCGCGTACCTGATGGGCCAGTGGCTCGGCGACCGCCCAGGCAACATCCTGACCAGCCTGTCCAGCGGCTTCTTCCGCAACGAGGAGGAGCGCGAGATGGGCTTCCGCGGGGTGATGCGGGCCCGGCACCCCGAGCGGACCCTGGTGGAGATCACCGAGGGCCAGGGGCTGGACGCCACCCAGTACGACCTCGTCAGGGCCGCCCTGGCCCGTGACCCGGCGATCCGGGCGGTCTACTCGATCGGCGGCGGGAACTTCGCGACCCTGAAGGCCTTCGCCGACGCGCGCCGCGAGTGCGCCGTGTTCGTCGCGCACGACCTCGACCACGACAACACCCGCCTGCTGCGCGACCACCGTCTCTCCGCCGTCCTCCACCACGACCTGCGCCAGGACATGCGGGAGGCCTGCCACATCGTGATGCGGGCGCACGGCGCGCTGCCGGCCGCGGGACCGGCGCTGCCCTCGCCGATCCAGGTGGTGACGCCGTACAACATGCCGACGGCCGGCCTGCCTACGGCGCCGGCACGCTGACCCAGCCGCCGGTCCGCGCCGACCGCGTCATCGCCTCCAGCACGGCGGCGCTGTGCACGGCGTCCGCGAGCGTCGCCCCGTACGGGGTGCCCTCGGCGACCGAGCGCAGGAACCGGTACGCCTCCACGACCTTGAGGTCGTCGTAGCCCATGGCGTTCGCGGCGCCCGGCTGGAACGCGCCGAACTCGCCGTCGCCCGGGCCGACGTACACCGTGCTGACCGGCTGGTCCTGGTACGCCGTGCCGCGGCTGACGCCCAGCTCGTTCATCCGGCGGAAGTCCCAGAAGACCGCGCCCTTGGTGCCGTGCACCTCGAAGCCGTAGTTGTTCTGCTCGCCGACCGAGACCCGGCACGCCTCCAGGACCCCCCGGGCGCCGGAGGCGAAGCGGAGCAGGCAGTTGACGTAGTCCTCGTTCTCGACCGGGCCGAGCGCACCGCCCGAGGCGCGGCTGTGGCCGGCCGTCGCCCCCGTCGGACGGGCCCGCTCGGGGACGAAGACCGCTGTATCGGCCGTCAGGGAGGTGATGTCGCCCAGCAGGAAGCGGGCCAGGTCGGCGCCGTGCGAGGCCAGGTCGCCGAGCACTCCGCTGCCGCCGCGCTTCCGCTCGTACCGCCAGGTCAGGGCGCCGTCCGGGTGGGCCGCGTAGTCGCTGAGGAGACGGATGCGGACATGGGTGACCGCGCCCAGCTCGCCGGAGGCGATCAGGTCGCGGGCGGTCTCCACCGCGGGCGCGTTGCGGTAGTTGAACCCGACCGCGGCCTGCACCCCCGCCCCGGCCACCGCGTCCGCCACCGCGGCGGCGTCCTCCCGGGTCAGGCCCACCGGCTTCTCGATCCAGAGGTGCTTGCCGGCCTCGGCCATCGCGACACCGATCTCGCGGTGCAGGAAGTTCGGCGCGGTGATGCTGACGGCCCGGACGCGGGGGTCGGCGGCCACCTCGCGCCAGTCCCGGGTGGTGGAGGCGAACCCGAACTGCGCCGCGGCCTCCTCCGCCCGGCCGGGGACCTCCTCGGCGACGGCCACCAGCTCCGGACGCAGGGCCAGCTGGGGATAGTGGTGCCGGACGCGGGCGTACGCCTGGGTGTGCACCCGGCCCATCCAGCCGAATCCGACGACGGCGACACCGAGCGAATCCACCATGACAGCCCTCGCAGTCCCTCTCCGGCCCGCTTTTGGACCGGTCCATTTCCTGTCCAGGCTCACCCTGGAGGCGGTCTGCCGAGGGTGTCAAGCCCTTCGCGGCCCTTTGACAACCGGTCAGCGGCATGGAACGGTCCACACCATGAGACCGCCGACCATCCGCGACGTCGCCGACCGCGCCGGAGTGTCCAAGTCGCTGGTCTCCCTCGTCCTGCGCGGCTCCGACCAGGTGCGCGCCGAGAAGCGGGAGGCCGTCCTGCGGGCCGTGCGCGAGCTGGGCTACCGGCCCAACGCGGCCGCGCGCAGCCTCAGTGAGCAGCGCACCCGCACGGTCGGCGTGCTCCTGCACGACCTGCGCAACCCCTGGTACGTCGACCTCCTGGACGGCCTCAACTCCCTGCTGCACGCGGGCGGCCTGCACATGCTGCTCGCCGACGCCCGTCTCAACCGCCGCGTCGGCCAGGACCCGGCCGGTCCCTTCCTCGACCTCGGCACCGACGGCCTGGTCGTGGTGGGGACGCTGCCCGATCCGGCGGCGCTCGGCACGATCGCCGAGCGGATCCCGGTCGTCGTCGCGGGCGCCCGGGAGCCCGTCCCGGCCGGGGTCGACGTGGTCGCCGGCGACGACGAGCAGGGCGCCCGGCTGGTCACCGAACACCTTCTCGGGCTCGGGCACCGCCGGATCGCGCACATCGCGGGCTACGGCGCGGTCGGTGAGCTGCGCCGGCGCAGCTTCGAGGCGGTGATGCGGGCCCGGGGGACGGGGCGGGCCCTGGTCGAGGCGAGCGACATGACCGAGGAGGGCGGTCACCGCGCCGCCGTACGGCTGCTCGGCCGTCCGGACCGGCCCACGGCCGTCTTCGCCGTCAACGACATCGCGAGCGTCGGTGTGCTGTCGGCGGCCGAGGAGCTGGGCCTGCGGGTCCCGCGGGACCTGTCCGTCGTGGGTTACGACAACACCAGCACGTCCCGGCTGCGCCATCTGTGGCTGACCACCGTGGACAACGCGGGCCACGAGGTCGGCCGGCGGGCGGCCCGCTGCCTCCTGGACCGGTTCGAGGGGCGCGGAGGGGACGGCCGGGTCCAGTTGGCCGCGCCGACGCTGGAGATCCGTGGGACGACGGCGCCTCCGGCCGCCGGCTGACCGAGCGCCAAGACTGCGCGGCCGCGGAGGCCGGGCGCCGCCGGAGGCCTGCCGGCGCCGTCGGAGGCCAGTGCCGTCGGAGGGCTGAGCGCCATCAAGGGGTGAGCGCTGGTGGAGATCGAGCGCCCGCAGAGGTCGGCCGCCTGTAGAGGCCAGCGCCCTCGGGGGCCAGCGCCCTCGGAGGCCAGTGCCGGAGGTCGAGTGTCGTCATGGGGCGGGCGCTGCTGGAGGCTGAGCGCCTTCTGTGGCCGGCGCCGTCAGGGGTCGAGCGCTGTCGGTGGTCGCGCGGTCTCGGAGGCGGGCGCCGGAGGTCGAGTGTCGTCATGGGGCGGGCGCCGCTGGAGGCTGAGCGCCCTCTGCGGCCGTGCCCTCAGAGGCTGAGTGCCGTCGGCGGTCGCTCGGCCTCGGAGGTCGCGCGTCTCGGAGGGTGCGCGTGGGCTCAGAGGTCGATCGCGTAGGCCTTGCGCAGTGTCTCGTGCACCGTCCACGTCGTCCGGTCGCCCGCGCGCAGTACCGCCATGTCGCCGGGGCCGACGGTGAGGGTGGGGCCGCCCTCGACCTCGATGGTCGCCGACCCGCTGAGCACGACGAACATCTCGTCCGCCTCGGTGTCCGTGACGACGCCGGGGGTGATCTGCCAGACGCCCCGGATCCGCCGGCCGTCCGGTGACTCCCACACCACCTTGCCGGTCACCTCGGGCGTCCCGGAGACGATCTGCGCCGGATCGAGCGGCTCGGGCCGCAGGTCGGCGTCGGGGATGTGGAGAGCGAAGCTGTGCGTCATGGGGCGACCCTAGCGAGGGCGTCCGGCCGCCGGGCGTGGACACAGTGTGCGGTATCGCCGCAGGCGGGAGGACACTTCGTCGCGGCCGACGACACCGGCGGACGGGGTGGAGGGGCCCCGCGCCGGGGGACGGCGGGCCGGCCGATCCACAGGCAATACGGCGGACAAAATTGTTGACAATCTTGTTTGGCTAGATTTAGGTTCGACAGGCACTCACTCAGGGAGGGCAACGATGCCGAAAGAAGCCCGTCCGAGCACCGGGGAGCAGGCCAAGCAGCATGCGCTCGCGCAGCTGCGGCAGGCGATCCTGCACGGCGAGATGGCACCGGCGCAGCGGCTGGTGGAGAACGAGCTCGCCGAGCAGTTCGGTGTGACGCGGGCCAGCATCCGCGCGGCACTCATCGATCTGGAGTCCCAGGGACTCGTCGAGCGGATCCGCAACCGCGGCTCGCGGGTGCGGGTGGTGACCGTGGACGAAGCGGTCGCCATCACCGAGTGCCGCATGGTCCTCGAAGGGCTGTGCGCGGCGAAGGCGGCCGTCGCGGCCAGCGACGAGCAGCTCGCCGAGCTGACCGAGCTCGGCACGGCGATGACCAAGGCCGTCGCCGACGGCGAGCCGGTCACCTACTCCGACCTCAACCAGGAGCTCCACGCCAAGGTCCGGGACTTCTCCGGACAGCGGACCGCCGTGGATCTGCTGGAGCGCCTCAATGCCCAACTGGTGCGCCATCGCTTCCAGTTGGCGCTGAGGCCGGGACGTCCGCAGCAATCCCTGAACGAGCACCTGACCATGATCGAAGCGATCCGGGCCAGGGACCCGCAGGCGGCCGAGACGGCCGTCCGCGCCCACCTCAGCAGCGTGATCGAGGCGCTCCGCGACTGATCGACGCGCTCCGCGACTGATCGCGGCCGTGCGGGGCGGGCGCCCACCTGTCACCAAGGAGAATGCAGCATGATGCAGGCCAACGCGCCCGCCGGCCCACCCCGTTCGACCCTCGTCGTCACCGCGCACGCCGGGGACTTCGTGTGGCGCGCGGGCGGCGCCATCGCCCTGGCCGCCGCACGCGGCGAGAAGGTCACCATCGCCTGTCTGACCTTCGGCGAGCGCGGCGAGTCCGCCAAGGCGTGGCGCGAGGGCAGGACGCTGGAGGAGATCAAGACGATACGCCGGGACGAAGCCGAGCGCGCCGCCGCCACCCTGGGCGCCGAGGTCCGTTTCTTCGACGCCGGCGACTACCCCCTGGTCGCCTCCGCCGAACTGACCGACCGGCTCGTCGCCCTCTACCGCGAGACCCAGCCCGACGTCGTCCTCACCCACCCCGCCGAGGACCCGTACAACGGCGACCACCCGGCCGCCCACCGTATGGCCCTGGAGGCGCGCGTGCTGGCGCAGGCCATCGGCTACCCGGGCGAGGGCGAGATCATCGGGGCCCCGCCGGTCTTCTACTTCGAGCCGCACCAGCCCGAGATGAGCGGCTTCAGGCCCGAGGTCCTGCTCGACATCACCGAGGTCTGGGAGAGCAAGCGCAAGGCGATGGAGTGCCTGGCCGCCCAGCAGCACCTGTGGGACTACTACACCGACCTCGCCGTCCGCCGGGGCGTCCAGCTCAAGCGCAACGCCGGCCCCAACCTGGGCCTCGCGCACAGGACCATGGCCGAGGCGTACATGCGTCCCTACCCGCAGATCGCGAAGGAGCTGGCATGAGCGGCGTGATCGTCACCGGTCCGCCGAAGGCGGAGCAGAAGGACGTGGACGCGCTGGCCGGCTTCGGTGTGGCCACCGTGAGCGAGGCGATGGGGCGGACCGGTCTGCTGGGACCGGGGATCCGGCCCGTCCAGCAGGGCGTACGGATGGCCGGCACCGCCGTCACCGTGCTCAGCTGGCCCGGGGACAACCTCATGATCCACGCGGCCGTCGAGCAGTGCGGCGAGGGCGACGTCCTGGTCGTCACCACCACCTCGCCGTCCACCGACGGCATGTTCGGCGAGCTGTTCGCGACCGCGCTCCAGCGGCGCGGGGTGCGCGGGCTGATCATCAACGCGGGCGTCCGGGACACCCAGGAGCTGCGGGAGATGGACTTCCCCGCCTGGTCGCGGGCGGTCTCCGCGCAGGGCACCGTGAAGGCCACCGGCGGTTCGGTCAACGTGCCGGTCGCGATCGACGGCCAGGTGATACGCCCCGGTGACGTGATCCTCGCCGACGACGACGGTGTCGTGGTCGTCGCGCGCGAGCGGGCCCGCGCCGTGGCCGAGGCGTCCCAGGCCCGCGAGGCCAAGGAGGCGCGCTCCCGTGCCGCCTTCCTCGACGGCGAACTGGGCCTGGACCGCTACGGGTTGAGGGAGACCCTGAAGCGGCTCGGTGTCGCGTACCGGACGTACGAGGAGTACACGGGGGAGTCGCGATGACCTCCGTGCCCGAGGAGGTGCCCTGTCTGCTGATGCGGGGCGGCACCTCCAAAGGTGCGTACTTCCTCGCCGACGACCTGCCGTCCGAACCCGCCCTGCGCGACGAGCTGTTGCTGCGCGTCATGGGCAGCCCCGACGGGCGGCAGATCGACGGCCTGGGCGGCGCCCATCCGCTCACCAGCAAGGTCGCGGTGGTGTCCCGGTCCGCCGACCCGAAGGCCGACGTGGACTACCTCTTCCTCCAAGTGGCGGTGGAGAAGGCCGAGGTGAGTGACCGTCAGAACTGCGGGAACATCCTCGCCGGCATCGGTCCGTTCGCCGTGGAGCGCGGACTCGTACCGGCCGGGGAGAGGGAGACCGCCGTCCGTATCCGCATGGTCAACAGCGGTGACTACGCGACGGCGACCTTCCCGACCCCCGGCGGGCGGGTGCGTTACACCGGGGACGCCGAGATCTCGGGCGTACCGGGGACGGCCGCGCCCGTGGTGATCGAGTTCCCGCCGGGCACGCATCCGCTGCTGCCCACCGGGAACGCCCGCGACGTGATCGACGGGGTGCCGGTGACCTGCGTGGACAACGGCATGCCGACGGTCCTGATCCCCGCCTCCGCCCTGAAGCTCACCGGCTACGAGCACCCCCGTGAGCTGGAGGAGGACGTGGCCCTGGCCGACCGCCTGCGCACGATCCGGCTCGCGGCGGGCCGGCTGATGGGCCTCGGCGACGTCTCGGGCACCACCGTGCCCAAGCTCACCCTGCTCGCGCCGCCCCGGAGCGGCGGCGCGGTCACCACGCGCACCTTCATTCCCGTGCGCTGCCATGCGTCCATCGGGGTGCTCGGCGCGGCCGGCGTGGCCGCCGGCCTGCGGATCGAAGGCGGCGTGGGCGCACGGATCGCGGATCTCCCGCCCGGGGGTGACCGAATCCGCATAGAACATCCCACTGGATTCCTGGACATCGAAAGTAGCCTCGGCAGCACCACCGGCGGCCTGCCCCGCGCCGGCCGCACCGCCGTGGTCCGCACGGCCCGCAAGCTCTTCGACGGCACGGTCTTCCCCCGGTCCGCCGAGACGGCGCCGATTCCCCCGCAATCTCCTGGAGGTCAACGATGACTCCGCCGCTCGGCGACATCGCCCACATCGGCCACGCGCAGCTCTTCACCCCGGACCTGGACGCCAGCGTCGCCTTCTTCACCGACTATCTGGGCCTCACGGTCAACGGCGAGCAGGGCGACACCGTCTACCTGCGGACCTTCGACGACTACGAGCACCACAGCCTCGTCCTCACCGCCCGTGAGCAGCCCGGCCTCGGCCGGCTGGCCCTGCGCACCTCCAGCGAGGAGGCCCTCCACCGCAGGGTCGACGCGGTCGAGGCGGCGGGCGGCAGCGGCACCTGGGCCGAGGACGAGCCCGGCATCGGCAAGCTCTACGTCACCACCGACCCGGACGGCCACGAACACGCGCTGTACTGGGAGAGCGAGCACTACCGCGCACCCGAGGGGCTCAGGCCCGCGCTGAAGAACCAGCCGCAGGCCAAGCCCAACCGGGGCGTGGGGGTGCGGCGCCTGGACCACGTCAACTTCCTCGCCGCCGACGTCCTGGCCAACGCCGAGTTCCAGGAACGGGTGCTGGGTGCCCGGCCCACGGAGCAGATCAGGCTCGACAGCGGGAAGATCGCCGCGCGCTGGCTGACGTACACGAACAAGTCGTACGACGTCGTCTACACCTCGGACTGGACGGGCAGCGCCGGGCGGCTGCACCACCTCGCCTTCGCGACCGACACCCGTGAGGACATCCTGCGGGCCGCCGACCTCGCGATCGACACGGGCGTCTTCATCGAGACCGGTCCGCACAAGCACGCCATCCAGCAGACGTTCTTCCTGTACGTCTACGAGCCCGGCGGCAACCGCGTCGAGTTGTGCAACCCGCTCACGCGGCTGGTGCTGGCGCCCGACTGGCCGCTCGTCACCTGGACCGAGGAGGAGCGGAAGAAGGGGCAGGCCTGGGGCCTGAAGACCATCGAGTCCTTCCACACGCACGGGACGCCACCGGTCGCGTAGCGCCCGGACGGCCTCAGGACTGGATTGTCGATGAGATTGTTGACAAAAGCGTTGACACTCTCGGGGCGGGTCCTTAGCGTCTAGCGCACCGGGTCAGCCGCACGAGCCGCTGAAGACCCGCCCCCGGCTCCCGGCTCCGTTCGAGCCGGGGGACCCCCGTTCGAGATCCCCTCCAGGGAACGCCTCCTGGACGAGAGGAAAACAACGATGTCCTCCTCCCCCGCTCTGTCCGCCCGCGGCAGCAGACTGGCCCTCCTGGTCGTCGGTCTGTGCTGGCTGGCCGTCCTCTTCGACGGCCTCGACATGTTCATCTACGGCTCGGTGCTGCCGCACCTGCTGGAGACGAAGACCTTCGGCCTCACCGCGGACACGGCCGGCGACCTCGGCAGCTACGCCACCTTCGGCATGCTGGTCGGCGCCCTGACGGCGGGGACCGTCGCCGACCGGATCGGGCGCAAGAAGCTGATGGTCGGCTGCGTGGTCCTCTTCTCGCTGGCGTCCGGGGTGTGCGCCCTCGCCGACGGCGTCGCGGTCTTCGGACTCGGCCGGACCCTGGCCGGCGTCGGCCTCGGCGGCCTGCTGCCCACCGCGATCAGCATGGTCTCCGACTACGCCCCGCGCGGCCGCGCCGCCATCGTCATCGGCCTGCTGATGACCGCCCACCACGCCGGCGGCATCCTCTCCGCCTACGTCGCCAAGTGGCTGATCGACCCGGTCGGCTGGCGCGCGGCCTTCTGGGTCTGCGTGGTGCCGCTGCTGTTCGCCCCCGTGCTCGCCAAGTTCCTGCCCGAGTCGCTGAGCTTCCTCGTCGCCAAGGGCCGCAACCAGGAGGCGGACGCGCTCGCCGCCCGCTACGACGTCGAGCTGCCCGCCGCGAAGTCCGGCCGCAGGACGGCCGCCGACCGCTGGGACGCCCTCGCCGGCCTCTTCCGCGGCGGCGAGTGGACCCAGACCCTGCTGTACTGGCTGGCCTCCTTCGGCGGTCTGCTCCTCGTCTACGGCGTCGCCACCTGGCTGCCGACCCTGATGCGCGCCGAGGGCTACGCGCTCGCCAACGCCCTGACGTTCGTCGTCGTCTTCAACCTCGGCGGCATCGCGGGCATGCTCGTGGCCGGCCGCGCCGCCGACCGCTTCGGCGCGCCCCGCATCTCGGCGGTCTGGTTCGCGCTCACCGCCGCCGGTGTCTATCTGCTCAGCGTGCACATGTCCACGAGCGTCACGATGATCGTGGTCTTCCTCACCGGCGTCTTCCTCAACAGCGCCCAGACGATGATCTACGCGACGGTGTCGATCCGGTCCGCCCCGGACAACCGTGCCACCGCCGTCGGCTGGACCTCCGGCATGGGCCGCTTCGGAGCCGTCTTCGGCCCCTGGCTCGGCGGCCAGCTGCTCGCCGCGGGCCACGGCGACTGGGGCTTCACCGCCTTCGCGCTCGCCGGTGTCTCGTCCATGGTCTTCATCGGGATCGCCGCGCTGCGCAGCGCGCAGCAGGCGCCGCGCACCACCGACCAGGAGCTGGTGGGCGCGCACTGACCGGCCTGCACGGACACCGGGGGAACGACCTGACGCCGGCCCCGCACCTCGTGTGCGGCGGCCGGCGTCCCGCTCCCCGTTCGGGGTGCGGGGAGCGGCGCGCGGGGTCACGCTCGTTGTATGGGTGAGCGTTGGGAGATCCGCCGGGCGGGCCCGGCGGACGCCCCGCACCGGGTCATGATGATCCCGGGCGGACTGTGCACCACCGAGTTCTGCGTGGACGTCATGGCCGAGCCCGCGGTGGCGGGGCTGGGGATGGTCGCGGTGACCCTGCCCGGCTTCGGCCGTACCGAGCCGCCCGAGGACGTGTCCATGGAGCACTACGCCCGGCTCATGGCGGACTTCGCCGCCGAGTCCGGCTGCGACGTGGTCGTGGGGCACAGTCTGGGCGCCAACGTGGCGATCGAGATGGCGGCCCTGGGCCTGTTCGAGGGCCCGCTGGTGCTGCTGTCGCCGACCTTCTCGCGCGGGGACGAGATGAAGTCCCTGGCCGTCGTGAACGCCGTGGGCCGGGTGCCGGGGCTCGGCGCGATGGTCTGGGCCGGCATGCTCGGGCTGCTGCCCCGGGCGATGAAACGCGAACTGCCGCCCCAGCGGGCGGAGGCGCTGGCGGCGGTGATGGCGGACAACGATCCGGCGACCTGCCGCCGGATCGTACGGGACTACTACGCCTACCTCGACCGCTATCCGTCCCTGGTGCCGAGGCTGTGCGAGGCCGGCGTACCGGCCTGGGTGGTGCGCGGCGACCACGACGAGATCGGGCTGACGGACGCCGAACGGCGCGGCCTCGCGGCCTGCCCGCACATCCGCACGGTCACGGTGCCCGACGCGGGGCACGCGGTCCTGGTCGAACAGCCGGCGGCCGTGGCCGAGGTCGTCGCGGAGGCGGTCACGGCCGGCGTGCGCTGAGCGGACGCGACGCGCCGGACGTCGCCCGCTCTGGCACGCGGGGTCCGCGGCGGGACTCCGCCGGTGCCGCGGACCAGAGTTGCGCGGACGCAGCGGCCCGGAGCCGACCGGGTGGACGCTCATCCATGCCGGACGACGTCGGGTCGCGGGCCCGGAATCCGGGGGTCGCCCTGCCGGAAGCCGCCGAACAGGGGAACAGCGGCTTCCGGCAGGAGCGCGAACGCCCGTGTCCGTCAGGAGACGCCGGGCGCGGTGGCCCGCCGGATGTGACGGGCCATCAGGGCGTAGGCGGCGCGGGCCTTCTCGTCGTCCTCGGTGTCGTAGCCGTGGTCGGCGCCGGTGACCTCGTGGTGCTCGGCGAGCGCGCCTGCCGCGCGCAGCCGCTCGGCGTAGCGCGTCGCCTCGGCGCGCAGCAGGTCGTACTCGGCGGTGATCACCAGGGCCGGGGCGATGCCCCGCAGATCGGCGGTGTCCGAGGGATGCGCCGGGGAGACGAGCCGGTCCGTGCGCTCGCGCGGGTCCGGCACGTACGACGTGTCGAAGACCTCCGCCATCCAGGGCCGCAGCCGGGGCCTGGCGACGGCGGCCTTCTTGTCCCTGGCGCCGGTGGCCAGGTCCAGTGGCGGATAGTGCAGGACCTGGAGCGCGATCCGGGGCTCGCCCCGCTCCAGGGCCAGGCGGGCCACGGCCGCGGTGAGCCCGCCGCCCGCGCTCTGTCCGCCCACGGTGAGCCGGCCGCCGTCCCAGCCGTGTTCCGCGCCGTGGCCGGCCACCCAGCGCACCACCTCGTACGCCTGCGTGGTGGGCGCCGGGAAGGGATGCTGCGGGGCGACGACGTACCGCACGTTGACCACGACCACCCCCGCCTCGACGGCGAGGAAGCGGCACAGCGCGTCGTCCATCACCGGCGTCGACACGACGTAGCCGCCGCCGTGGAAGTTGACGTGGACCGGTGGCCGGGTGGCCGTGCCGGCCGGCGGCAGGTACACCGTGACCGGTGCCGGGGCCACCGACGTGGGGACCGTCGCCTCACTCGTGTCACGCGGGTACTCGGGGAAGCGGGCCTGCCAGGCGGCCGTGGAGCCGGGGCCGCCCGACCGACGGCCCGCCAGCCGGGTCAGGCCCTGCATCGCTCTGGCGGCGCGGGCCGCCACCGCGGGTCTGGCCAGGATGGACATGCGGGTTCCGTTCGTCGAGCCGTACGTCGATTGCCAGGATTCCTGATGGTTCAGTGGGCCTGAAACTAGCACGGCGCACCCCGTGTGCCCACCCGTCAGTCGCGCCGGGCCACGATCCGGTAGGCGTTCGACACACCCAGCCGGTGCGCCAGCGGCCGCACCGCGAACCGGTCGAGCAGGGCACCCGCGGCGAGTGCCGGAACACCGGCGATCAGCAGACCGGCCCGCAGCGCGCGGCGCAGCGCGCCCGGCGGCTCGGGCAGCCACGGCGCGTCCTCGCGCGGCGCCGCGTGGTCCAGCGCCAGCCACACGGCGGCCAGCAGGTCCACCGGGTCGTGCGCCTGCGCGTGCTGCTCCGCGACCACCGTGAAGCCCAGCGCCGCCAGCCGGTCCCGCAGGTTGGCGACCGGTACGAAGTGCAGGTGCTGCGGCTGCAGCCACGGCAGCCACCAGCGGCCGAGCAGCCGCGCGTAACGGCTCTCGGGATCGGGGACCTCCACGAGCAGATGCCCGCCCGGCCGCACCGCCTCCCGCGCGGCCCGCAGCTCGCGATCGGGGTCCGTGCTGTGCTCCAGGTAGTGGAACATGCTCACCACGTCGTAGCGGGCGGCCAGTTCGGGCGCCAGCTCCGGGAAGCTGCCCCGGTGGCCGCGCTCCACCCGGCCCTCCCGCTCGGCGAGTTCGACGCCGTCGGTGAAGTCCAGCCCGTCGAACACCGTGTCCGGCAGCACCTGCCGCGCCGCCGCGCAGAAGTGACCGTGTCCGGTGCCGACGTCCAGCCATGTCTTCGGCGCGCGGTCGTGCGGCAGCATCGACTCGGCCCGCCCGCGGTACGTCTTCGTCCGCCCGCCGAAGGTGTCGCCGAGCTTCTTCTCGCCGAGGCCGTCGTAGAAGTCCCGGTAGTAGAACTCCAGCCCCTCCGCGTTCAGCCGGGGGTTCTGGAAGACGTGCCCGCAGCCCTCGCACCGGTCCAGGACGAACCGGCCCGGCTTGTGCTGAAGCAGGTCGCGGGTGCGCAGCCGGTGGGTGAGCCCGGTGCCGCCGCACCAGGGGCAGGTGGTGCGCCGGGGCTCGAAGAAGCGCGCCGTGCCGGCGGCGATGTCGGCCTGGTAGGCGGGCCGCAGCCGGGCGATCCGCTCGCCCTGCCCTCTCCTGTCGCTCATTCCGACTCCCTTGCCAGCTCCTCGAGACGGGACGCGGCGGCCGGTGCGCCGCCCGCGGCCCGGAAGGCCGTGCCGATCCGCCCGGCCGCCGCCCGGTATCCGGGCTCGTGCAGTACGGCGTCCAGCGCCGCCCCCAGCCTCGGCGCCGTGACCCGGCCGAACCGCACCCGCACCCCGGCCCCCGCGGCCACGACCTGCCCGGCCACCACCGGCTGGTCGTCCCGGATGGGGGCGACCACCAGGGGAACGCCGTGCCACAGCGCCTCGCACACGGTGTTGTGCCCGGCGTGGCAGACGACAGCGTCGACGCCCCGTTCCAGCAGGGCGAGTTGAGGCACGGACGGCACGATCAGTACGTCCTTGTCGTCACCGCCGTCCGCGCCGTCGCCGTCCGCGCCGAGGACGCCCCCCGGATCGACGATCACCGCCCGCACCCGGTCGGCCCGCTCACGCAGCGCCTCGCGGCAGACGTCGAGGAACCGGCCGCCGGCATCGGCGTTGGCGGTGCCGAGGGAGACCAGTACCGTGGCGCGGTCGCCGCCGAGCCACTCCCAGGGAAAACCGGACGGCACCGGGCGGGCCGTGATCGAGGGCCCGACCCAGCGGACACCCGCCACGGCACCCGCCAGCTCCGGGGTGCTGAAGGCGAGGACGAGACGCGGGGAGAACCGGGGGTCGGCGGTGCCCGCCGGATCGCCGACGGCGGCGCGCAGGGCGGCCAGCCGTTCGTCCAGCCACTCCCTGACCCTGGGCAGCCCGGCCAGCGGATCGGTGAGCTCCGCCGAGGTGGTCGCCGAGGTCGCCCACGGCAGACCCAGCCGCTCGGCGGTGAGCGCTCCCGCGAAGGCCTGCTGGTCGGCGACGACCACATCCGGACGGAACTCCGCCACCGCCGCCCGCACCCCCGGCGCCATCGCCTCGGCCAGCGGCAGCAGATACCACTCCCACAGGAACTTCAGCGCCTCCGGACCCCGCAGATCGGCGGGCCGCTCCCCCGGGGGAGCGCCGGCGCAGGCGAACACGGCCGCCCCGGACCCCGCGAGCCGTCCGACCAGCTCCGGATCGGGACACGCCCACGCCACCCGGTGCCCGCGCGCGACGAGTTCGGCGGCGACCCCGACGGCCGGGTTGATGTGCCCCACCAGCGGCGGCACGACGAACAGGAACCGGCTCACCGGGCCGCCACCCGGAGCGTCTCCTCCACGAGGGACAGGACGTGACCGCCCACCGTCCCCGGCGCCTCCACCAGGACCGAGTGCTCATGGCCCGGTACCACCACGGTCCGGCAGTCCGGCAGCACCGCCCGCAGCCAGGGCACCAGCCCGGCCAGGTCGGAGTCACCGCCGTACAGGCCGAGCACCGGGCAGCGCACCACCGCGATCTGCTCCTCCGTCAGCACCCGGCTGGCCGGGATGTCCCGGGCGAGCGTGGTCTCCCGCACCAGGCGCGCCGCGCCCTTGGCCAGCCGGGCGGTGTGCCGGCCGCGGTGGGCGCTCACCCAGGCGATGGCCTCGGGCTCGTTGTGCGCCAGCTGGGCCACCACCCAGTGCAGGATGCCGTCCAGCTTCTCCGCCCAGGCGGGGGTGGCCGGCTCGGACTCGATGAGGGAGACACCGGCCGCCCGCTCGGGGTGGCGGGCCGCGTAGCCGAAGGCGATCGTGCCGCCGTAGGAGTTGCCCACCAGATGCACCGGCCCGGTCACCCCCAGCCGGTCCAGGAGCGCCTCCAGGTCGTCGATGTTGTGGTCCAGGGTGTAGCCGTCGGCCGGGCGTTCACTGCGTCCGTGGCCGCGCAGGTCGTACATGACGACGTCGAGGCCGGCGGCCGCGAAGGCGGGGGCGACGGTGAAGTAGTAGCTGGCCAGGCTGTCGGTGAGCAGGCCGTGCACCAGCACCACGGTGGCGGTGGCCCGTCGGCCCTGGCGGGGGCCGATCCGCTGGACGTGCAGCCGGACGGCGCCGGTGTCGACCATCGCCATGGCTCAGCTCGCCCCCGCCGTCTCGAGGCTGGTCACCACGTGGGTGACGAGCCGGCCCACGGTGAGCTCGATGATCTCGTCGAACTCCATGCCGGCCAGGAACTCGGCGAAGTTGACCCGGTCGCCGTACCGCTCCTGGAGCAGGCCGGCCAGGGTCACCAGGTCGATGCTCTCCAGCTCCAGGTCGCGGTGGAAGGTGGTCTCCATGCCGATCTCGGCGTCGTCGACGCCGTACTCGTCCTCCAGGAGCCGCGTGAGCATGCCGGTGAGATCGGCGAGGACGCTCTCCTCGTCGGCGGTGACGGGGGTCATCGGTCGTACTCCTTCGCTTGAGTGGGTCCCGGGGTCCAGGCGACGACGTACTCCCGGGCCGGCAGGGCGGGCGGGTTGGCGGCCGGCTCGCAGTGGACGGTGTAGGCACGGGCCAGCCGGCCCGCGACGGTCAGCCGGTCGCCGGACGGGGTCGCGTCGAGCACGGTGAAGTCCCGCGGCCGCCCGCCGAATCCGGTTCCCTCCGCCTTGGCGACGGCCTCCTTCGCCGCCCAGAAGCGGGTGAACCAGCGGGCCGTGGAGTCGCCGGTGGTGGCCGACAGGCCGTGCAGGAGGCGGAGTTCATCGGCCCCCAGCGCCGCGGCGACCGTCTCCGGGGTGCGGTCGGTGACCTCCTCGATGTCGATGCCCGGCCCCGGCCCCGGTGTGTGCGGCCGGACGATCGCGACGCCCGCCTCCGCGCGGTGGGCCAGTGACACGCTCAGCGGCGGCAGGCTGCGCCCGTGCACTCCGGTGACCCAGGGGCGGCCCGACTCGTCGTTGCCCACCCGCAGTTCGGCCGGGAAGACCGGCCCCTCGCCGTGGTCCCACAGCCACCGCCGTACGGCGTCCTTGACCGCGATCCGGCCGAGCAGCCACTGTCTGCGGCCGCGCGGGGCGTGCGCCGCGTACTGCGAACGCTCCTCCCCGCCCAGGGAGTTGCGCATGATCAGCTCGCGGGAGGCGAGGTCCGGCCACCGCTCGTGCAGCAGCGACCAGCCACCCGGCCGGGCCTCGGACAGCGTGTTGCGCTCGGGGAAGCGCTCGACGGGCCGGGTCTTCGGGTCGTTGTCGAAGCGGCGGTCCTGCCAGCCGGACAGCTCGGCCCACACCGTGCCGTCGACCGTCAGCTGGACGTCGGCCTCCAGGACGGTGTCGGTGAGCGAGGTGATCCGGACGAAGCAGCCGACCTCGGTGCCGGGCGCCGGGTGCGGTCCGAAGAACCGCAGCTCCCGCATGCCGACCGGGAAGACGACGGTCCGCTCGGAGCGGGTCGCCATGATCCAGTAGCCGAGGATCTGCCCGACGTTGTCCAGCAGGGCGCCGGGTGCGGGCGGGGTCGTGATGATCCCGCGGACGTGCCGGTCGCCGATCGCGGTCAGCTCGGTGACGCCCTGGAACGCCGGGCCGTGGAACATCCACCGTTCGCCGTAGAGCTGGGCGGCGGTGTGGCCGGGGGTGTGCTCGGCGGCGCGGACCGGCCAGGGGGCCGGAGGCGGCGCGGGATGGCGCGGGGCCAGTTCGACGGTGGCGCGGGCGCGGGGGCCGAAGGACACCGCCATGCGGTCCGGGCCCTCGGGCGTCGCGGTCACCGGGACGTCGACGGCCGGGGTGGCGGTGAGCCACTCCTCGAACCGGGCGCCGTGCACCGCGACCGGCACCGTGCCGGGCGCGGCCTCGGCCGCCGCGTCCATGATGTGCTGCACGATCGTCGTCGCCGGGACCACCGGCCACCGGTCGGCCACGTCGGGCCAGCCCGGGCGCTGCGGGAAGAAGCAGTGGTCCAGGAGGTGGGGCATGGTGTCGGGGGAGACGCGGACGGTGGTGCGGCGGGGGGTGAGCGGGGCGGGGACGCGGGGCGGGGCGGTCCGGGCCGGCGCGGGCGCCGCGGCGGTGTCCGCCCTCCCGCGCAGGAGAATCGCTGCCGTGTCCGCCGTCTCACGCATCAGGGCGTTCAACTCGGCGGCCAGCGGGGAACGTTCGGCGAGCGCGTCCAGCGGTGAGGTGCCGCCGGGGCCGGGCGCGGGGCCGGGGCCGGGCGCGGAGCTGGTGCCGGGGCGGGGGCGCAGTCGCGCACGGAGCGGGGCGAGGGTCTCGGGCGCGAGAGACACGAGCGCCCCGCCGAGGTCCAGCCGGACGGGCGGCCGTCGCGCCCCCGTGGCCGGCCGGGGCCGGTTCGGCGAGGGTGCCACTCCGGCCCCCGCCGTCCACAGGGCGGTGGCCACCCGGCGCAACTGCGCCAGGCCGGTGCGCTGAGGCGAGTTGGCGGCCACGACCAGGTGATCGTGTCCGCCGAGGGTGTCCCCCACGAGGGAGCCGAGCCGGCCGGGGCCCACCTGGACGAACACCCGGTGCCCGGACGCGTGCAGGGCCTGTGCCAACTGCCGGAAACGGACGGGCTCCAGCAGATGCCGGACGAACAACTCCCGTATCTCCGACTCCGCTTCGGGGAAGGGGGCGGCGGTCGTGCCCGACCAGACGGGAGTGTGCGGCGGGTGCAGCCGGAAGCGTTCGGCGGCCGCCTTGATCGGCCCGAGGTGGGGCTCCAGCATCGGCGTGTGGAAGCCCGACCGGAACGGCAGCACCTGGCTGAGCACACCCCGGGAGCGGAACAGGCGGACGAAGTCCTCCACCGCCGCCTCCGGCCCGCAGACCATCGACTGGCCGGGCGCGTTGTCGTGGGAGAGGACGAGCCCCGCCCCGGCCCCGCCCTCGTCGCGCAGGGCGGCCAGCACCCGGTCGGCGGACGCGCCGATCGCACCGAAGGCCAGCCCGGGGACGGTCACCGAGCCGGGGTCGAAGCCGGCCATGAAGGCGTCGACCTCGTGCCCGGCGTACAGTCCGCCCGCCGCCATCGCCGTCCACTCGCCCACGCTGTGCCCGGCGACCGCGTCCGGCACGATCCCGGTGCGGCGCAGCGCGGTGTCGAGGAGGCGGCCCACGGCGACCACACCGAAGCCGTGGTGGCCGATGTCCTCCGTCCGGCCCCGCGGGAGCGCGGGGGCGGGCAGGCCGAAGTGGGCGGCGACGTCGTCGACCCGGGGCGTGAAGTCGCCCTCCAGGCCGGGGAAGAGGAACGCCAGCTTGCCGCCCCCCGCGCCGAGCAGGGGATCCGGCCGGAACCAGACGTCGCCGCGGCCGTGCCAGGCACGCCCCTTGCCGACCGCGCGCCGGGCCAGCGCGAGCCGCTTGGCGGTCGGCTCGACGATCCCGAGCCGGACCGGTCCCGCGTCCGGATGGGGTCGCGCGGGATCGAGCCCGGCCGCGCGTAGGGCGTCGTCGTCACGGTCGAGCAGTGCGAGGAGGCCCTCCGGGGACCCGGCGGCGAGCAGCAGAACGCGTTCGGTCTCACCGACCTGCGCGACGGCGGCGGGGCGGGCCGCCGGTGTGCCGGCAGCGGAGGAGGAGGGGCGGGCCGCGGGCGAGCCGGTGCCGGTGCCGGGGTGGGGCGTGGGGGTGTCCGTGCCGGTCGCGGGGTGGGGCGGGGGCGCGTCGGCCGGGGCGGCGGGTCGGGACCCCGGTCTGTCCGCAGCGGCCGGGCGCATGCCCGGCGGGCCGGCGGCGGGGGAGGAGGGGCGGGCCGAGTTCGTGATCGCGGCGGTGGCGGGGCGGGCCGCTGGGGCCTCGGCAGCGGCGGCCGTGGTGTCCCTCGGGGTGTCCGGAGCGGTGGTGGGGTGGGCCGGGGGCAGGAGCGGGCCGGTGGGCGGACGCGTCACCGGGGTGAGGGCAGCGGTTGCCGTGTGGGTGCCCGGGGCCTGTTCCAGCACGACGTGAGCGTTGATTCCGCCGAAGCCGAAGGCGTTGACGGCTGCCCGGCGCACCGGGCGGTCCCGGGTGGTCTCCCACTCCGCCGCCTTCTCCAGCGTGCGGAACCGGGTGCGGGCCAGCGCGGGATGCGGATCTTCGCAGTGCAGCGTGGGCAGCAGCGTGGCGTGGTGGACGGCGAGCGCGGCCTTGACCAGACCGGCGACACCGGCGGCCGGCATGGTGTGCCCGATCATCGACTTCACCGAGCCCAGGACGGCGTCCGCGCCCCCGTCCCCCGGCCCGAACACCTCGGCGAGGGTGGTCAGTTCGGCACTGTCGCCTGCCGGGGTCGCGGTGCCGTGCGCCTCCAGCAGGCCGAGCGAGCCGGGCGCCGCGGGGTCGAGCCCGGCGGCCCGCCACGCCTGCCGTACGGCCTGTGCCTGTCCGCCGGGGTCGGGGTTGACCAGCCCGGCCGCCCGGCCGTCGCTCGCCACTCCGGTGCCCCGGATCACCGCGTAGATCCGGTCGCCGTCCCGCTCGGCGTCGGCCAGCCGCTTGAGGACGACGACCCCCGTGCCCTCGCCGATCAGGAGGCCGTCGGCGTCCCGGTGGAAGGGGCGGATGCGCTGGCTGGGCGAGAGGGCGCGGAGCTGGGAGAACACGCTCCACAGGGTGATGTCGTGGCAGTGGTGGACGCCTCCGGCGAGCATCAGGTCGCAGCGCCCGGAGGCCAGTTCGCCGACCGCCTGGTCGACGGCGACCAGTGACGACGCGCACGCGGCGTCCACGGTGTACGCCGGGCCGCGCAGGTCGAGCCGGTTGGCGACCCGGGAGGCGGCGAGGTTGGGCACCAGACCGATCGCCGACTCGGGACTGTCCGGGCCGAGCCGCTCGGTGAACGCGTCTCGTACAAGGTCGAGTTGGCCGGCCGTCAGGTCGGGCAGCAGCTCGCCGAGCGTGCGCACGAGCTGGCCCGCCGTGCGCACCCGCTGGTCGAGCCGGACCAGCCCGGGCGTGAGGTAGCCGCCCCGGCCGAGGACGACGCCGACGCGCCCCCGGTCGGGGAGACGGTCCGGGCCGCCCGCGTCGTCGAGGGCGGCGGAGGCCACGTGCAGGGCGATGAGCTGGTCGGGCTCGGTGCCGGCCACCGAGTTCGGCATGATCCCGAACCGGGTGACCTCGACCTCCGCCAGCCCGTCCACGAACCCGCCGCGCCGGGCGTAGACCCGGTGCGCGACGGCCGGTTCGGCCGCGGTGCCGGGCCGGTAGTAGTCGGCGTCCCAGCGGCCGTCCGGGACCTCGCCGATCGCGTCGACGCCGTCCCGGAGGTTCTGCCAGTACGCGTCCAGGCCGGCGGCGCCCGGCAGCAGCACCGCCATCCCGACCAGGGCGACGGGCACGTGACGGGCCGTCGAGGGGGCCGGGGCGGACCCCGGGTGGAGTGCTGTCACCGTGCCCGTCACCAGCCCGACGCGGTGTGGACCACGGCGGTGGCCGACTGCTCGCCCCAGGCCAGCTCCCGCAGCAGCGCCGCGGTCCCCTCCTCGGGGTCGATCAGCCGGATGCCGCGCCGGGCGTACTCGCGGGCCAGCTCCGCCCCGACCATCCCGGCGTGCCCGGGCGCGGGCGCCCACGGGCCCCAGTGCACGGTCACCGCCCGCCGCCCGGTGCGGGCGGCGAAGGCGGCGCCGAGGGTCTCCAGCGCGTCGTTGGCGGCCGCGTAGTCCACCTGGCCCCGGTTGCCGAGGACGGCGGAGATGCTGCCGAACAGCACGGTGAACGAGGGCGCGGACGGCAGTTCCTCCAGCGCCGTGAGCAGGGCGTCCGCGCCGGTCGCCTTGGTGCCGTAGACCCGCTGGAAGGACTCGGCGGTCTTCTCCGCGATCAGCCGGTCCTCGATGATCCCGGCCGCGTGCACCACGCCGTCGAGCCGGCCGTGCTCGGCGTGGATCTCCTTGACCGCCTGCACCACCGCCTCGGGCTCCCGGAAGTCGACCGAGCGGTAGCGCACCCGGGCGCCGAGCGCGGTGAGTTCGGCGAGCGTGGCGGTGATCTCCCGCTGCGCCAGCAGGAGTTCGGCGGTCCGGTTGATCTCGGCCGGCTTCAGCCCGCCGCGCCCGGCGAGCACGGAGCGCAGCTCGGCCGGGGTGCGGGCGGCGGCCGTGTCGGCGGCCTCGGGCCCGTCCGGGGCGGGCGTACGGCCCAGCAGCTCCAGCCGGCAGCGGGCGGCACCGGCGAGCGCGGCGGCGAACTGCGCGGTGATGCCACGGGCCCCGCCCGTCAGCACCACCACCGAGTCCCGCTCCAGGCCGAGCGCGGCCGCCTCCGCGACGCCGTCCCCGGCGGGCCCGGCGCCCGTCCCGGCGAGCGCCCCCAGCGGCTCCTCGGCCAGCTCGAAGCCGTGGCGTCCGTGCGCCGAGCGCACCACCACCGGCGTCCGGTCGGCGGCGACGGCCTCGGCGACCACCGCGTCCGCGACGGCGGACGCCGAGACATCGGCCAGGTCGACGACCCGGGCGACCGTCTCGGGGTACTCCCGCGCCACGGTCCGGAACAGGCCCCGCAGACCCGCGGACCGGGTGTCCGGCACCTCGCCGTCCGTGTGCCGCACGGCCAGCAGCCACCGCGGACCCCGGGCGAGGGCCGCCTTCAGCACCGGGAACGCGTCCGGCAGCACCGGGGTGTCGTCCTCCGCGCCCGCCAGGGCTCCGAGGTGGACCACGCCGTCCACCGGCCCGTCGGCCTCCGACAGCACATGGTCCCGGCGGCGTACGACGGCCTCGGCGCCGTGCGCCACCAGCCGGGCGGCGGTCTCCGGGGCGTCCCCGAGGACGGTCCAGCGGGTGCCGGAGAGCACCGCGGCGGGGTCACCGGCCGGCTCCTCGAGGAGGACCGGGCGCAGCACGTGCCGACGGGGCGGCTCACCGGTCACCTCCTCCCGCGCGCTCTCCGCGGACCGCGCGGACGCCTGCGCCGGACTCTCCAGCCGGGACGTGAGCCAGTCGGTCACGGCGGCGGCCGTACGTGCCTTGGCCAGCTCCTCCAGCTCGGCGTCGTCCATCGAGGTGAGGTCCGCACCGGCCCCGGCGCCCAGTCGTCTCGCCAGCTCACCGGCGATCTCGGCGCGCTTGATGGAGTCGATGCTGAGGTCCGCCTCCAGATCGAGGTCGGGCTCGATCATGTCGACGGGGTAGCCGGTGCGCTCACTGATGATCTCCAGGACGACCTGCTGGACGTCCACGGCCCCGGAGGCGGCGGCCTGCGGCGCGGGTGCCGCCGGTTGTGCCTGTGCCTGTGCCTGTGCCTGCATCTGTGGCCGCGGCGACGGGAGGGGCGCCACCGCCGGTGAAAGCCCGGGCCCCGCGACCACCTCGGGCGGGGCGATCCGTTCCCCGGGCGTGGCGCCGAAGTAGGTGAGCAGCACGTCCCGTTGGGCGGCGATCATCTCCCGGCTGGTGCGCAGGAACTCGGAGATCAGCGCGTCCCGGTCGGACGGGACGCCGTGCGGGGGGTTCGTCGTCACCGTCGTCACAGTCCTCTCGGCGGGGTCCACGACTCGTCGGGCCGGTGCGAGCGCACCGGGTAGGAGGGCCCCGGCGGCGGTGCGGACCACGTGCCCGTCCACCGTCCAGCCGGGGCGTTTCGGTACGGGGGTGCGGACGGCGTCGACCGCGTCCCGGCCGCGCAACAGCCATCCGGCGCGCACCGGCAGCCCCGCCACGGCGAGTTGTGCCAGGGCGTCCAGCCAGCCGCGCAGACCGCCGCCCGGCCGCGGCTCGCAGGCCACCGTGCGATGCGGACGGTCCCCGAGGATCCGCCCGACCAGCCGCGTCAGCACGGACCCGGGCCCGGCCTCGACGAAGATCCGCGCCCCGGCCTCGTACATCGCCTCGATCTGGTCGGCGAAGGCGACGGGCGCGCCGATCTGCGCGGCGAGTTCGGCCCGTACGGCGTCCGGGTCGGCGGTGTACGGGGCGGCCGTACGGTTGGACCACACCGGGAACTCGGGCGCGTGCACCGGCCGCACGGCGAGCGCCTCCGCGAACCGGTCGCCGGCGCCTGCCACGAGCGGGCTGTGGAAGGCGCAGGCGACGGGGATCCGCTTGGCTCCCAGACCCGCCTCGCGCAGCAGCCGTACGGCTTCGAGGACGGCGTCGGTCGGACCCGATATCACCGTCTGCTCGGGGGAGTTGCGGTTGGCGAGGACCACGGAGTCCGGTGCGCCCGCAGCCCGCAGGGCACCGGTCACCTCCTCGGCGCCGGCGGCGACGGCGGCCATCGTCCCGGGCTCCTCCCCGGCGGATTCGGCGGCGCCCAGGATCGCCGCCGCCCGCTCGGCGCTCAGCTCCAGCAGCGTCTCGGGATCGAGGGCGCCGGCCGCGCACAGGGCGACCAGTTCGCCGTAGCTGTGCCCCGCCGCCATGTCCGGATGCACCCCGGCCGCCGTGAGCACGGCGTGGGCGGCGAGCCCGGCGATGCCGAGGGCGGGCTGGGCGACCCGGGTGTCCGTCAGCGCGTCCTGCTGGCGCTCGCGTACGGCGTCGTCGAAGGCGGCCGGCGGATACAGCGAGTCGGCGTGCGAGCGGCCGAGTTCCAGGTAGGGCCGCAACTCCGGGAAGGTCACGAAGAGTTCGGCGAGCATGCCGGTGCGCTGGCTGCCCTGCCCGGGGAAGAGGAAGGCGACCTTGCCGACGGCGTCCTCGGCACGGGGTGCGTCGGGAGCGGCGGCGGGGCGGGCAGCGTCGGCCGGTGCGCTGGACACGCCGGGGGCGGACGCCGTACCGCGGGCGCCGTCCGGAACAGCCGTCGCGGGCCTGCCGGTCCCGCCTGTCTCGCCGGCCCTGCTGGTCCGGTCGTCGTCCCGGCCCGCCCGATGGAGGCCGTGTCCCGGATCGTGTTCGCCCCGCAGCGCTCGGCGCAGTTTTCCGACGAGGTCGTCCACGTCCTCCGCCACGACCGCGACCCGCACCGGATCGGCGCTCGCGTCCGAGCGGCGGGCCGCGCCGAGCGCGAGGTCCCTGAGGCGCCACGGCCGGCCCTCGGCCTCGGCGGCCTTCAGCAGCTCCTCCACCGCGCGGTGGGCCGCGTTCTCGTCCCGCCCCCGGAAGACGAACAGCTCGGCCGGCCAGGCCTCCAGGCCCCGCACCGGCGGCGCGCCGTCCGCGTAGGCGCCCAGCACCACGTGGAAGTTGGTGCCGCCGAAGCCGAACGCGCTGACCCCGGCGACCCGTTCCCGGGCGGGCACCGCCCAGGGCCGGGCCTCCGCGTGGAAGGCGAACGGGCTGCTCTGCGCGTCCCACGCCGCGTTCGGCGCCTTCACATGCAGGGTCGGCGGTCTGACGCCGGTGTACAGCGCCAGCAGCGTCTTGATCATCCCGGCCAGTCCGGCCGCGCACTTGGTGTGCCCGATCTGCGACTTCACCGAGCCGAGCACGCACTCCCCGGACTTCGCGCCGGCCTCCGTGAACACCTCGCTCAGGATGCGCAGTTCGGTGCGGTCGCCGACCACCGTTCCGGTGCCGTGCGCCTCGACGAGCCCGACGTCGGCCGGGGAGACGCCCGCGTTGCGGTAGGCCCGCTCGAGCGCCGACCGCTGGCCTTCCGGGCGGGGCGCCGTCAGGCCCAGGGAGCGGCCGTCGCTGGAGGAGCCGAGGCCCTTGACTACGCCGTAGATCCGGTCGCCGTCGCGCTCGGCGTCCGCGAGGCGCTTCAGGACGACACAGGCCACGCCCTCGCCGAGCGCGATGCCGTCCGCCGAGCCGTCGAAGGCGCGGGAGCGGCCGGTGGGCGACAGGGCGTGGACGGAGGAGAACAGGACGTAGTCGTTGATGCCGTTGTGCAGGTCGGCACCACCGCACAGCACGAGGTCGGAGGTGCCGGCGACGAGTTCCTTGCAGGCGACGTCCACCGCGGCGAGCGAGGACGCGCAGGCCGCGTCGACGGTGTAGTTGGCGCCGCCGAGGTCGAGACGGTTGGCGATCCGCCCGGAGATGACGTTGGCGAGCATGCCGGGGAAGGAGTCCTCGGTGAGCTGCGGGAGCTGGTCCTCCAGGCCCGCCGGGACCGTCCCGTAGTACGAGGGCAGGACGGCCCGCAGCGTGGCCGCGTTCGACAGGTCGCTGCCCGCCTCCGCCCCGAACACCACCGAGGTGCGCGAGCGGTCGAACTCCCGTCCCCCGTCGCCGTATCCGGCGTTCTCCAGAGCCCGCCGGGCGGCTTCCAGGGACAGCAGCTGCACCGGCTCGATGCTGCCGAGGGACGCGGGCGGGATGCCGTAGCGCAGCGGGTCGAAGGGGATCGGGGGCAGGAAGCCGCCCCACTTCGACGGTGTCGACGCGCCGTGATGGACGGCCGGGTCCCAGCGCTCGGCCGGCACCTCGCCGACCGCGTCCACGCCGCCGACCACGTTGGCCCAGAAGGTGGGCAGATCGGGCGCCTGCGGGAACATGCACGCCATCCCGACGACGGCGATGTCGAGCGGGGCCGGGGCCTCGGTCTCCGTGTCCGGCCCGGTCCGCACGCCCAACTCGGCCGCCCGCAGCGCCAGACGGCCGGCCGCGCCCGTCGTCACCGACGCGTGCAGCGCCGCGAGGGTGGTGGTCGCCGAGCGCAGCACGGCCACCTCCCCGGCCATGAACATCCCCTCGGCGTACTGGCGTTGCTCGTCGACCGGCGTGAGCAGTCCGTCGCCGTCCCGGGTCACGCCCTTGCTGGCGACGCGCAGCCGGCCGACGTTGAGGCGTTCCAGCTCCTCCCAGATCCGCCGGTCGGGCACGCCCGCCGCACGCAGCCGCGCCTCCTCCTCGCGGAATCCGGCCGCGAACGGGCTGGGCACACACCGGGTGGCATGCCCCGGCGCCGACTCCAGAAGCGTGGTGCGCTCGGCGTCCAGGACCTGCCGCTGGAACAGCGGCCGGATCGCGCCGTGCGCCACCGCCTCCTCGGTGAACAGGTACGCCGTCCCCATGAGCAGGCCGACCGCCGCACCGCGCGCGGTCAGCGGCGCGGCCAGCGCGGCGACCATCGCCGCCGACCGCTCGTCGTGCACGCCGCCGGCGAAGAACACCTCGAGGCCCGAGCCGTCCCCGTCGGTCAAGTAGTCCTCGATAACAGCGAGTTGGGCCTCCCACAGGGGGAAGCTGCCGCGCGGTCCCACATGCCCGCCGCACTCCGAGCCCTCGAACACGAACCGGCGCGCCCCTGCCTGGAGGAACTGCCGCAGCAGCCCCGGCGACGGCACGTGCAGAAACGTCCGGATGCCGTCCCGCTCCAGCGCCTGCGCCTGGGACGGCCGCCCGCCCGCGATGATCGCGTGCGTCGGCCGCAGCTCCCGTACCGCCTCCAGCTGGGCGGCGCGCACGTCCTCCGGCGCGAAGCCGAGCACGCCCACGCCCCAGGGCCGGCCCGCCAGCGCCTCCCTGGTCCCGGCGAGCAGCGCCCGCGTCCGCGCGCCGTCCGCCAGCGCCAGCGCGAGGAACGGCAGCGCCCCCGCCTCGGCGACCGCGGCGGCGAAGGGAGCCTCGTCGCTCACCCGGGTCATCGGCCCCTGCGCGACGGGCAGCCGGGTGCCGAGCGCCCGGCTCATCGGCGAGTCCGCCCGCAGCGCCCGTACGGCCGTGTCGTCGCGTACGGCGTCCAGGACCGCCTCGCGCAGGGCGCGCACCGTCCGCCGGACGTCACGCAGGCGCTCGGCGAAGCGGGCGGCGAGGAAGCCGTCCTGTCCCACCGGGAGCAGCTGGGTGCGCGGATCCCGCGCCCCCAGCAGCGCCGCCACCTCGTCCGGTCCGGCGCCGTCCGGGACCCGCGGGGCGTCGGGGCCGCGCCGCTGCAGGACGCGGTGACCGGCCACGACGACGGTCTCCGAGCCGTCCATCGCGCGCAGCGCGGCGGCCGCGGGCTCCGGCGTCGCCGCGTCGTCGAGCAGGGCGAGCTGGCTGTCCAGGACGACACCGGCCGCCCCGCCGGCCACCGCGGCGGCGGCCGTGCGCGGGCCGATGCCGCCGCACGCCCACACCGGCAGCCCCGGGCCGTCCGCCGCGAGCAACCGCTGGAGCAGGACGAACGTGCCCAGCTCGCCGATCCGGCCACCGCACTCGGCGCCCCGCGCGATCAGCCCGTGCGCCCCGGCGCGTGCCGCTTCCCGCGCGCCCGCCAGATCGGTGACCTCCACCAGCACCCGGTGGCGGCCGTTCACTTCCGCGACCGTCCAGGGCGCGCCGACGGCGAGAACCACCGTGTGCGGACCGGCCGGTCCGGGATCGCCCCCGGCAGGATCGGCGCGGGCGGCGGAAGGGACGAGATCGGCGGGGGTGAGCCGGCAGCCCGGTCCGATCCGCACGCCGAACGCGCCCGGGGACGCGCGGCGCAGCCGGGCCAGTGCCTCGCGCGCTCTTCGGTCTCCGGGCCCCAGGTCCAGCACGCCTAGGCCGCCGGCCCGGCCGACCGCGAGGGCGAGCCCGGCATCGGGCTCGCCGAAAGGGGTGATGCCGATGATCATGTCCTCGGAACGCGCAGCGGACGCCATGATTCTCCGAATCAACGTGAAACCGCAGGGTGGGGGGTTCAGGACAGCAAAGGCGGTGCACCGCATTCCGGCGGGCACGGATCACCGCGGAACGGGGGATTAAAACGCTTGCTCGAAACGCGTTGAAAGGTAGTGCTCTTATTACTCACCGGTCAACGATCGAACGATCGGCTGGTGACCAGCCGCAATGATTCGGTCAGTCATGGGCCGGTGGCCAGGGCGGAGGAAACCGGATGAATTCCTTTCGGGCCCGTCGGCGTTCACTCCGGACTCACGCGGTAGAAACATGAACGACCGAAAGAAATGGGTTCCTTTGGACGGCATGTCCGGATCGGGGTGCCCATTCCCGGCCCGCGCGGGGTGCGGGAGGAAAATCCGTGTGTCGGGGGCCGCGTGTCCGGGAAGGACCGGGAGGGGGCTTGACGTGCACACATCCAACGCCAAGACTGATGTGACTACGTAGTCAAGCCGGTCCTCGGGAGGTCGTCGACCGGCTTGGCCGCGTGGTCGCTTCCGCATGCGGCAGGGAGTCGCCCATGACGTCGGCCCGGCCCCGGCGCGGCCCGGGGATGACAGAGGTGGCGCGCGCCGCCGGTGTCTCCCAGAAGACGGTGTCCCGGGTCGTCAACGGCGAGCCGCATGTCGGTCCCGAGGTGCGGGAGCGTGTCCTTCGGGTCGTCCGGGACCTGGGCTACCGCCCCAACACCGCCGCCCGCGCCCTCCTGCTCGGCCGCTACCGCAGGATCGGCGTGGTCGCCCCCGGCTCCGCGCTGCACGGCCCGGCCTCGCTCCTTCTGGGCCTGGAGCAGGCGGTGCGGCGGGCCGGATACGCCTGCGCCCTAGCGACCGCCCCGGCGGGCCGGGGCGTCACCGCCGCCGTGGAGTCGCTGCTGGAGCAGGGTGTGGACGGCGTGGTGCTGGCCGAGCCGATCCACGACGGCCGCCCGCTCCGGCTCCCCGGACATCTGCCCGTCGTCAGCCTCGGTGCCCCCGTCGCGACGGCGGGCGGCCGCGGCGTCGTCGTACCGTCCGGAGGGGTCGCCGCCGCCCGGACGGCCACCGCGCATCTGCTCTCCCTCGGGCACCGCACCGTCCGGCACGTCCCCGGCCCGCAGCACTGGTTCAGCGCCCGTGAGCGGCTGCGCGGCTGGCGCGAGGCCCTCGCCGCCGCCGGGGCCACCGAGCCGCCCCTGCCCGCCGAGGGCGACTGGACCCCCGCGTCCGGGTACGCGGCGGGGCGCGAACTCGCCCGGCTGCCCGATGTCACCGCGGTGTTCGCCGCCGGAGACGACATGGCGATCGGGGTGCTGCGGGCGTTCGCCGAGGCCGGGCGGACCGTGCCGCAGGACGTGAGCGTGGTCGGCTGCGACGACGTCCCCGCGGCCGCCCACCTCTCGCCGCCCCTGACCACCCTCCGCCAGGACCTCGCCGCCGTCGCCGGCCACGCCGTCGCCGTCCTGACCGCCGTCGTCGAGGGCAGGCCCCTCCCGCCGGAACCCCTCGGCCCGGCCGTCGAGCTGCGGGTACGCGGCTCCACCGCACCGCCCTCCCTCACCCACTGACGCGCCCGCCGGCCGGGCCTCACGCCAGCGCCCGGCGCGCACCCCGTCCAGTGCGCCGGCCAGGACACGGTCGCGCTGGGCGCTCTGCCCGGGCGCAGCCCTGGCCTTCCTCCTGGTGCCCGCGGGACCTCCCGCCCGGCTGCCGGAACCGGTGACGCGGCAGTCGCCGACCCCGGCACCCGCCCGCGTACGGTAAGGTTTTCCTGCGCGTTCCCGCAGCTCACCGCCGCGGCAGCGCGGCGGGACGTGGCGCAGCTTGGTAGCGCACTTGACTGGGGGTCAAGGGGTCGCAGGTTCAAATCCTGTCGTCCCGACTTGTGACAGCACAGGTCAGGTCAGAGGTCGTATCGGAGCATTCCGGTACGGCCTCTTGTCGTTCCGGGAGCGGGACGGGGCCGGCGGGGGGGCAGGCCAGGGTCATGGGCGGTCGTCGGGGGCCGTCGGCTGTTCGGTCGGACGAGGCGCCGGCCGGTGTCGTGGCTGGACGGGGGACCGGTCGGCTCCGTGGGCGGACGGGGACCGGTCGGCTCTGTGAAAGAGGCCGGTCAGCCCTGGAAACCACGCCTGCGCGGAGCTTGGCTGGAGGGGTCACAGGAGGCTGCCATGAACAGCGAAGCCCCGAGCCCCCGCAGCACCCGCCGACGCCACCGCCCCGTGCTCACCGCGGCGTTGACGCTCCCTCTCCTCGCCGTGGCCGCGTGCGGCTCGGGCTCCGGTCCGGGCACGCCGGCCGGCACCGAGCGGCCCTCCGGCCCGGCCACGTCCGGCGGCGCCTCCGGCACCCCCGCGCCGTCCGCGTCGTCTCCCTCCACCGCCCCGAGGACGAGCCCCGCCCCGCCCGCCGCCTCCTCGACGAGCGGCGGCACCGGCACCGGCACCGCGGCGACGTCGGTCCGTACGGCGGTGTACTTCCTGCACGGCGAGCAGGTCTCGCCCGCCCCGCGCACCGTGACCGCGCCGGCCACCGCCACCGGAGCCGTGCGCGCCCTGCTGGCCGGCCCGGACTCCTTCGAGCGCGGGCACAGGCGTACGACGGCCATCCCGGCCGGCACGACGCTGAACTCCGTCGTGATCCGGGGCCGTGTGGCCACCGTGGACCTCTCGGAGAGGTACGACGACGGCGGCGGCAGCCTGTCCATGCGGGCGCGCCTCGCCCAGGTGGTGTTCACCGTGACGCGCCTCCCGGCGGTGGACAAGGTCGCCTTCGCACTCGACGGCAAGCCGGTGAAGCACTTCGGCGGCGAGGGTGTCGTCCTCGACGGGCCGGTGGGACGGGCCGACTTCGAGGACCTCGCTCCGGCCGTCCTGGTGGAGTCCCCGCTGATCGGTGACACCGTGCGGACCCCGCTGAGGGTCCGGGGCAGTGCCGACACGTTCGAGGCCGTGTTCCGGCTGAAGGTCACCGACAGCACCGGGCGCACCGCCGCCGACGTCCGGGTAATGGCCACGTCGGGCACGGGGACGCGCGGCACCTTCGACGTCACCTTCCCGTACAAGGCCGCGGGAAGCGGGCCCGGCCGGCTGACCGCGTACTACCTGTCGCCGAAGGACGGCAGGCCCGTGACCGTCGACACCGTGCCGCTGACCGTGAACCGGTGACGACGGCCCGGTGCGCACGGCCGGGCGGGCCCCGTCGCCCGCCCGGCCGGCCGACGGGCCGTGCCGGCCCGGTCCGGCTGCTCGCCGCGAGGGTGTGTGAGATTCTCGGACCGCGGATCGACGTGCCGCGCGACGGAGAAACGTCGGGGTGAGGTGACGTCATGAACGTTCTGGTGGGATACGCGACGGCGCACGGTTCGACGCGAGGGATCGCCGAGCGGCTGGCCGCCGGGTTGCGCGAGGCGGGGCTGACGGCCGAGGCGAGGCCGGTGGAGAGCGTGGACGACGCCTCCGCGTACGACGCGTTCGTCCTGGGCAGTGCCGTGCACGGGCAGACCTGGCTGGATCCGGCCAAGGACTTCGTACGCGCTCATGCGGAGGTACTGGGCACCCGGCCGGTGTGGCTCTTCAGCGTCGGGATGCCGGCCGCGCTGCGCGGACCGTGGAAGCGCATGGCGGACAAGGAGATCCCGGTGATCGTCGCGAGTCTGCCCGGTGATCAGGCGTACCGGGAGCACCGGCTGTTCTCCGGTGTCGTCGCGCGGGAGCAGCTGCCCGTCACCGGACGCGTCCTGTTCCGCCTGGTGGGCGGCCGGTTCGGCGACTACCGCGACTGGGCCGCCGTCGACGCCTGGGCGGCCGCGATCGCGGCGGAACTCGCCCGCCGCTGACGACGCCCGCCGCCCCGCGGGCGGCGGGCGCGGGCCCTCGTCACCGTCCGCCCGACGCCGTCGGACGGACGGTCGTCTCCTGGCGGCCGGACCAAGCCCCTGCGGTCCGCCGGGACGCCGGATCAGCGACGGCCCACGACGTCCGCCAGATAGCCGCGCAGCATCACCTTCGCCTCCCCGAGCAGCCGCGCGTCACCGTCCGCGTCCCTGCGGAAGGCCTCCTGGGCGAGGGCGTCCGCCGCGAGGACCGCCGCGTGGCAGGAGCGGGCCAGGTCCTCGCCGTCCCGTACGACGTCCAGCGCGAGCAGCACCCGGCGGATCCCGTCGGCCATCCGCCGCTTGTGCTCGCGGTCCGCCGCCCGGGTCTGCTCGGTCAGCCCGCTGCCGAACCAGAGCGCGCGGAAACCGTGTTCCGTGCGGTAGATCCCCGCGTAGGCGTCGATGAGCACGCCCACCGGGTCCTTCCAGCGCTCCTCGGCCGCCGCCCGGACCAGGTCGTCCATCACCCCTTCGAGGCGCGCGAAATATCCCGCCGCGAGGGCGTCGATGATCGCGCCGCGGTCCGGCAGGTACTGGTACAGCGAGCCCACCGACACCTGCGCCTCGGCCGCGACCCGGGTCGTGGTCAGCGCCTCCACACCCTCCTCGACCAGGATGCGCTCGGCGGCCCGCAGGACCAGCGCCAGGCGGGCCTTGCTGCGCGCCTGGCGAGGGGTGCGGCGCAGGGGAGGGGAACCCGTGTCTGCGGTGGGCCGGCCCAAGGATCGTCTCCGAACGTGAACGTGACTTTGTTTCAGGTTTACGCTACCTTCGCGCCCATGACCGCCTCAAGCTCGGCGCTGAGCCAGGAGCGGGCCGCCGTGGCGGACGCCTGCCGGCGCCTGGGGGCCGAGGGCCTCCTCATCGGCACGGCAGGGAACGTGAGCGTCCGCGTCGCCGACCGGATCGCCGTCACCGCCACCGGAGCGGTCCTCGCCGATCTGACGCCGGACCAGGTGACCGTGGTCGACCTCGACGGGAAGACGGTCACCGGGACCTTGGAGCCCACCTCGGAACTGGATCTGCACCTCGGCGTCCACCGCCGCCGCGGCACCGGCGCCGTCGTCCACACGCATGCCCCGAACGCCACCGCCGTGGCCTGCGTGCTCGATGAACTGCCCTGCATCCACTACCAGTTGCTGGCCCTGGGTGGCACGGTCCGGGTCGCGCCCTACGCCACCTTCGGCACCCCGGAACTCGCCGAGTCGGTGCTCACCGCCCTCGACGGCCGCAGCGCCGCCCTGATGGCGAACCACGGCGCGGTCACCCATGCGACCACCCTCGACCAGGCCGTCGAGCACGCCCTGCTCCTCGAATGGGCCTGCGGCGTCTACCGGCGGGCGGCCGCCATGGGCCGCCCGCGCGCCCTGGACGAACAGCAGCAACTGGCCGTGATCGAGGCGGCGATCGCCCGGAACTACGGAACCACCCGCCCCGTACCACCCGCGCAGGACGAGAGCCGATGAAGGGGAGCCGATGCAGGGGGAGCAGATGAAGGTCTTCACGATGGGCGTGCACGTGCTGGACGTCCTGGTGCGGCCGGTGGAGGAGATACCCGAGGGGCAGGGCGCGACCCTGGTCGAGGACATCCGGATGACCGCCGCCGGAACCGCCGGCGGCACCGCCCTCACCCTCGCCAAGCTGGGCGCACAGGTGCGCAGCGCGGGCGCCATCGGCTCCGATCCCACCGGCGACATGCTCGTCCAGCTGCTCGGCAGGGCGGGGATCGACACCGCGTTCCTGGTCCGCCGTACGGACACCGCGACCTCCGCGAGCGTCCTGCCCATCCGCCCCAACGGCGACCGGCCCTCCCTGCACCTGCTCGGCGCCAACATCACCTACGGCCCCGACGACGTGCCCTGGGACGCCCTCGCCGAGGCCACGCATCTGCACCTGGGCGGCCCCGAGCTGATCGGCGTCGAGACCGCCGCACGCATCCTGTCGTTCGCCAAGGAGCACGGCGTCGTCACCTCCGTCGACCTGCTGGCCCCCGGTGTCCTGGGCGGCTTCGAGCAGATCGAGGCGGCCCTGCCCCACATCGACCACTTCCTGCCCAACGAGGACCAGGTCCTCGGCTTCACCGGCGAGGACGACCTGCTGACCGGTGCGCGCAGGCTCCTCGACGCCGGTGCGGGGGTCGTCGCGGTCACCCGCGGCGGCGACGGAGCGCTGGTGGTGACCGCGGACGGCGCGGAGCCCGTGCCCGCCTTCGTCGTCGACGTCGTCGACACCACCGGCTGCGGCGACGCGTTCTCCGCGGGCTATCTGCGGGGTGTGGGCCTGGGCCGGACGCCGAGTGACGCCGCCGTCCTCGGCAGCGCCGCCGCGGCACTCGTCGCGCAGGGACTCGGCAGCGACCACGGCGACTTCGACCTCGCCGCGGCCGACGCCTTCGCCGCAACGGCCAAGCCCCGCAGCTGAGTTCGGCGGACCATGGCCGGGCCGGTCCGTCGCCCCGCCGGGAGGAGCGGTCGCGCGAGCCCGCCCGGACGTCCGCCCGAGCCGGCCGGAGGAGCACACTCCGGTCAGTCGCGGCGCGGCGGGCCGTGACCACGGCCTTAGCGTCCTTCGTCGCCGCTTCCACCACCACCGCCTGCCGGTCGGGTGAGACCGACGAGGCCGGGAGCGCCCGGCCCCGGTCGAGTGCGGCCCCCGGTCCGCGCCGGTGAACCGTCCGCGCCGCACGCGCCGTTCCCCGGCATGCGCGAAGGAAGGTGGTGGCGCGGACGTCGTTGCGGGTGCCGGACCCGCTGAGGGTGTGGCACCGGCCGCCCCGGCATGCGCGAAGGCCGCCTCGTGACGCGCGCGGCGGCCTCCCGCGTGGTCCGGGGTGCGGCCGGGCCGCATACCGGCGCGGGGCGACGCCCCGCCCGGCGGCGTGGACGCCCCGGCGCCGGCCCGCTGCGGTCCGCGCGGCTCGTGGCGCTCACCTGGTGGACGACCCCTTGACGTCCGCCGGGGGCGGATCGACACTCGATCAGGGAATCCTAGTGAACAGGTAGGGAAACATGGGGCGCCTGGAGACGGTCACCGGCCGAGCGAGCCGCACGGCGTGGTCGTCGCCCCCTCTCACCTCCCGCCGTCACATCGACCTGCAGCGCGTCTGCAGCGCCATCAGCGCACGGGGCTGAGCCGGTTACCTCCCCGCGCGCAGCCGTTCCGGCAGAGTCTCCCGGGCGTCGCCCGGGCCGGCACGCGTGCCCGAGGGCCGTCTCCCTTCCGCCGTCGCATCCGCCGCGCGCACGGTCCTCAGTGCGCCCGCCTCCGGGGAGAGTCATGTCCGTCACACCGCTGGCCGCCCACCCCTCCACCCGCCCCGCCCCCGCCTTCCGGGGCCGCATCGGCAGGGACGCGCGCAGCGGCCACTACGCCGTGCCGCGCCGCTACCGCCTCCATCTGTCCACCGCCGATCCCGACGGCCTGCGCATCGCCGTCGTCCACACCCTCCTCGGCCTGGACCGGGTCTGTCCGGTGGCCTTCCTGCCCGCCGTCCCCGACTGTGCCGACGGTGGGCACCGGGCGCTGCGCCCGCTCTACGAGGCCAGCGCCCACCGCTACACCGGACCGGCCCTCGCGCCGGTGCTCAGCGACGACTGGTCCGGCCGGATCGTCTCCACCCACGGCCCGGACATCGCCCGCGACCTCGCCCGGCGCTTCGGCGGCGGCCGCCCCACGCTCCACCCGTGCGGCGCCGGATCGGAGATCGAGGCCGTCGAGCGGATGTGCGCGCAGGGCATCGAGGGGGCCGCCCAGCGCGCCGGGAACGCGGGGGCCGGCGAGGCGGAGCGTGCCGCCGCGCTCGGACATCTCCTCGCCACGCTCGCCGTGCTGGAGCAAGGGCTCAGTGCGCAGCCGTATCTGATCGGTGATCAGATCACCGCGGCCGACGCGGAGTTGTGGGTCGCTCTGGTCCGGCTCGACACCGTGCACCGGCACCACCTCGACGCGGACGCCGTGCGCCGGGTCGCCGAACACCCCGCCCTGTGGGCCTACGCCCGCCGGCTCGCCGCCCATCCGGCCTTCGGCGCCCACCTCGACCTCGACGGCATCGCCCGCCGTCACCACGCCCGCTGTCAGGGGCTGGAGGCCGCCGGCGCCGCCGTCCAGATCCTCGACTGGGCGGCCCACGCCGCCCCCACCCGGTAGCCGTCCAGTCAATGGACCGGCGTTGACATTCGTTCGGGCAGTTATCGTAATTTACGGCCCAGAACGGTCATGAGCGTCAGCGACAAGCCCTGGCTCGCTGACCGGCAACCCTCGCGCCGCGGTGGGGTGCCCCAGGTGACGACCGGACCGGACGACGTACCGACAGGGACGTTCCGGTAAGCGCGAGGTCCCTCCGGGGCCGTGATCACGACGGAGAACACCATGTACGCAGCCCTCAGGACGGCGCCCCGCCGTCTTCGGGGGCCGCGTACGGCCCTCAGCACAGCCACTCGTCGCCGACCGCGCCGTCGATCTGCTCCGCGTGAACAGCGCACTGTGTACCGCACCGGGCCGTGCCCGCTGTCGGGGCTGAACTCCGCACCTCCCTTCGCCCCGCTTCCGCGTCTGTGACGAACACCGCCCCCGCGGTGTGCCGTTGACCGCCTCACCCCGGTTCTTCGTACGCACCCGTGCGCCGTGCGCCTGACGACGGCCACCCCACGCGACGGTGCCGACCCGGGGTGCCCGACTCCCGCCGGAGCCCCTCATGAGTGAACCCCCAGGCGCCGTGGCCCTCGCCCAGGCGCCCGCCGCCGACCTGCCGTCAGAAAAGCTCACCGCCCGGCGGGTTCAGCCGCTGCGCCGGCCGGGCCGCTGGATCGCGACCGCCGTCGTGCTGGTGCTGGTCGCCCAGTTCGCGCACGGCCTCGTGTCCAACCCCTTCTACCAGTGGGACCGCTTCGGCTACTGGTTCCTGCGGCCGGTGATCCTCGACGGACTGCTGATCACCCTCGAAGTCGC
The DNA here is from genome assembly GCF_042898825.1 of Streptomyces sp. NPDC000345. Classification (NCBI taxonomy): domain Bacteria; kingdom Bacillati; phylum Actinomycetota; class Actinomycetes; order Kitasatosporales; family Streptomycetaceae; genus Streptomyces; species Streptomyces sp. NPDC000345. The sequence continues at coordinate 37,953 of NZ_JBIAZE010000022.1, read as the reverse complement.
CGCCTACAGCGCCGTACTGGGCCTCCTCGGCGGGATCCTGCTCGCGGTCGCGCTGCTGTCGAGGAGCCCGGTGCTGCGCGCGGTCAGCTGGACCTACGTCTGGGCGCTGCGCTCCATCCCGCTGATCGTCGTCCTGCTCTTCCTGTACAACTTCAGCGCCCTGTACCGGACGCTGAGCCTGGGCGTCCCCTTCGGCCCCGCCTTCCTCACCTTCGACGAGTCCCGGCTCGCCACCGACATGGTGATCGCCGTCGTCGGCCTCAGCCTCAACGAGGCCGCCTACGCCGCCGAGGTGGTCCGCGGCGGCATCCTCTCCGTCGACCAGGGCCAGCACGAGGCGGCCGCCGCGCTCGGTCTGCCCCGGGGCTACCAGTTCTGGAAGATCGTCTTTCCGCAGGCGCTCAGGTCGATCACCCCGAACTACGTCAACCAGCTGATCGGCCTCGTGAAGGCCACCTCGCTGGTCTTCTACGTGTCACTGCTCGACCTGTTCGGCACCGCCCAGACCATGGGCGCCACCTACCCGGGCGACATCGTGCCGCTGCTGCTGGTCGTCACCGTCTGGTACCTGATCCTGACCAGCCTCGTCTCCGTCGTCCAGTTCTACGTCGAGCGGTACTACGCCCGGGGCGCCACGCGCTCCCTGCCGCCGACGCCGTTGCAGAAGCTGCGGACCGGTCTCACCGACCTGCGGGCCCGCATCCGCCGGGAGGCCGCCGTATGACCGCCGAGACCGTGCAGACCGAGGCGGCCGCCGGGATCGTGCCCGCCGCCGTGGAAGTGCACGACGTGCACAAGTGGTACGGCGCCCACCGGGTTCAACTCCACCTTCAACGAGCCCTACGAGGTGGCCCGCCAGTTCGCCAGCCTCGACCACCTCTCCGGCGGCCGCTCCGCGTGGAACGTCGTCACCTCCTGGGACGCCTTCACCGGCGAGAACTTCCGCCGCGGCGGCTTCCTCCCGCAGGAGGAGCGCTACTCCCGCGCCCAGGAGTTCCTCGCCACGGCGAACGAGCTCTTCGACTCGTGGCGGGGCGACGAGATCGTCGCCGACCAGGCCACCGGCACCTTCCTGCGCGACGCCAAGGCGGGCGCCTTCGTCCACGAGGGCCGCCACTTCGACATCCACGGCCGCTTCAACGTCCCGCGCAGCCCGCAGGGCCGCCCGGTGATCTTCCAGGCCGGAGACTCCGACGAGGGCCGCGAGTTCGCCGCCTCCTCCGCCGACGCCGTCTTCAGCCGGTACGCCGCCCTCGACGCGGGCCGGGCCTTCTGCACGGACGTCAAGTCCCGCCTCCCCAAGTACGGCCGACGCTCCGACCAGTGCTGATCCTGCCCGCCGCCGCCTTCGTCCTCGCCGACACCGACGCCGAGGCCGAGGAACTCGCCAAGGAGGTGCGCCGCCGGCAGGTCAGCGGCGCCACCGCCATCAAGCACCTGGAGTTCGTCTGGAACCGGGACCTGTCCTCCTACGACCCGGACGGCCCCCTGCCCGACATCGACCCCGACCCCGGCGAGAACCACATCTCCCGCGGTCGCGCCCAGGCCCGCATGTACCGCGACCCGCTGGCCACCGCCCGCGAGTGGCGCGAGCTCGCGGCGGCCCACCACTGGTCCATCCGCGACCTGGTCATCGAGACCGGCAACCGCCAGAACTTCGTCGGCTCGGCGCGGACCATAGCCCGCACGATCAACGACTACGTCCAGGCCGACGCCGCCGACGGCTTCATCCTCGTCCCGCACATCACCCCCGGCGGCCTCGACGAGTTCGCCGACAGGGTCGTCCCGCTGCTCCAGGAGCGAGGCGTCTTCCGCACGGACTACGAGGGCCCCACCCTTCGCGACCACCTCGGCCTCGCCCACCCGGACGCGGCGGTCCGCGCACGGGTCGCCTCATGAGGCTTCCGCCGCGCGACCCCGACGCGCCGTGCCACTTCGCCGTGCCGGCCCCCGCCAGGGGCCCGGAAGCCGGTGCGGCCGGGGCACGTCTCCCTCCCCCGAAGGAGACGTGCCCCGGACCTTCCCCCGGCGCCGGACAGTGGTCGGCGGGCGGTCGTGTGCTCCCTCACCAGCACATGACCGCCGTCTCGCCCGAGCCCCAGCCGGAGTACAGCCGGATCCGGACGAAGTAGCGGCGCCCCTTGACGAGCCGGGCCCTGATCGTGGCGTTGCGCGCGGTGCCGCCGTCGTCCTGCCCGGCGAGGAAGCGGGGTTCGCCGTCCCGTTCCTCGAAGACCACGACGACCGAGTCGCTCTCCCCGAAGGTGCCGAGGGTGTACTCCCGGGTCTCCTTCGGCTCCACCGTGAAGTCGGCCTGCTCACCCGGCCCCAGCGACAGCGCCACCGACCGGAACGGCACCAGCGCCGGCGGCCGGGGCGCGTCGAGCGGGGGGTACCAGCGCAGCACGAACTCCTTGTCCAGCGGGGACAGCGCCCCCGCCGGGTGGACACCGCCCCGGAACTGCTCCGGCTCCAGGACCAGCCCCGCCTCGAAGGGGTACTCCATCACGGAATGCGGGTCCCACACGGGGCCGTTGACCTCGGCCGGGTCCAGCTTGCGCAGGATGTTGAACCAGGTGCGGTCACGGCTCCAGTGGTTCGGCGGGCCCGCCAGATCGGCGTAGACGGCCTCGTCGTCCCAGTGCAGGCCGGCGAACGGGCTCTGGTGCTCGTGCTGCATGCCGAGCGCGTGACCGATCTCGTGCAGGGCCGTCGCGCGCTCCCCGGGCGCGGTCAGGTCCCAGCCCAGGTTCATGGTCCGCTCGTTGAGACCCGCCCGCAGAGCGTCCCGGCCCACCGCCGACCAGGCCCCGTCACCCTGCTGGAAGCCGATCCGCAGCTCCGCCTCCGAACGGTCGGCGACCTCGGCGAACGACACCCCGATGCCGAGGCCGGACCACTCACGGAAGCAGTCGCGCACCACGTCCCGCTGCGCCTCGTCGCCGACCCACGACACCCGGCGGGTGCCCCCGGCACCCGGCACGGGGATCACCGACGCGTCACCGTCGCCGTCGAAGAAGCAGTAGTGCAGGACCGTGCCGTTGACCCACATCCGGCGTCCGCTCAGGAGCGCGCCGAGCCGCTCGGCGGCCAGCCCCGGCGGGAACGCGGGGGCCGGCTGCTGCGCGAGCGAGCAGTAGCGGGCGGTCATGGCCACCAGGGTGCCGTGACCGCCCCGCCGGACGCCTGAGTCGGGGGCTACTCAAGTCGCCCTGTATCAGGTGTGAGTATCCGCGCTCCTGATGACGTGACGACGATCGAGACGCATGCCAGGTCCGTGCGGATGCCGTGGCCGTTCACCGGCCGGGAGGAGGAACGGGAGCTGGTCCGCCGCTCGCTGGCGGCCGGCCGGCCCGGAATCGTGGTGACGGGACCGGCGGGCTGCGGCCGCACCCGTCTGGCCGCCGAGGCGGTCCGCGGCACCGGCTGCGCCCGCGTGGCCGCCACCCCGGGCGCCCGCAGCACCGCCTTCGCCGCGTTCGCCCACCTGCTGCCCGACGGGGTCACCCTGCACCGGGCCGTCCAACTGCTGGCCGACGTCAGGGTGTTGCTGGTCGACGACGCCCATCTGCTCGACGGCGCCTCGGCCGCCCTGCTGCACCAGCTGGCCGTCCAGGGCCGCACCCGGCTGCTGGTCGTGGCGACGGACGGCACCCCGGTCCCGGACGCCGTCACCCGGCTGTGGACCGGTGAACTGCTTCCCCGCCTGGCCCTGGAACCGCTGCCCGCCCACGACACCGCCCAGCTCCTCACGGCCGGCGCCGGCGGCCCGCTGGAGCCCCTGACCGCCGGCCGTCTGCACCGCCTGTGCCGGGGTGATCTGCGCCTCCTGCGCGACCTCCTGGGCGCCGTACGCGACGAGGGCCTGCTCACCCCCGTCCCCGGCACCGGCGAACGGGCGTGGCGCGGCCGCGTCCCGCTGACCGCCACCCTCCGCGAACGCGCCGCCCCCGTCCTCGCCCGGCCCTGCCCCGGCGAACGCGAGACCCTCGACCGCCTCGCCTTCGCGGAACCCCTGCCGCTGCCCGTGGACACGCTCGACCTGAGGGTCCTGGAGCGCCTGGAGACCGACGGCCTGATCGAGGTGGACGACACCGAGGCCGCCACGACCGTGCGCCTGGCCCACCCGCTGCACGGCCCCGTGCTGCGCGCCGCCGCCGGACGGCTGCGCGCGAGGCGGCTGGCCGGCGCCCGCGGATCGCTGCGCGCGGCCCTGGACGCCGAGGCGGCCGCCCTGACCCGGTCCGTCGGACGTGCCGACGTCCGCACGAAGCGGGCGCCCGTGGGGGAGTGGCTGGTCGCCGAGGGGGAAGGGGTCCCGCCCGGGTACGCGGCCGTCCTCGCCCGCTTCGCACGGCTGCGGGGCGAACTGCGCGAGGCCGCGGCCTGGGCGCGGGAGGGCCTGGCGAGCGCCGGGGAGGACGCCGCCTGCCGTCGGGAACTCGAGCTGACCGCGGCCCGGTCGGGCGAGGCGGACGCCGCCGCCGGCTTCGACGCCTACGACGCCGTACGCCTCGGCGCCCCCGGGCGCGCCGCCGGCCTCCTTCCGCCCGGCAGCGTCTTCGCCCGCCACGCCCGTGCCCTCGCCGACGCCGACGGGCCCGCCCTGGACCGGGTCGCAACAGAGCTGGCGGAACGCGGCTTCCTGCTGTACGCGGCCGAGGCGCACGCCCAGGCGGCACGGGTCCACCGCGACCCCACGGCCGCCCGCACCGCCCGCACCCGTGCCGTCGCCCTGGCCCGGCGCTGCCAGGGAGCCTGCACCCCGGCCCTGTCCGGCCTCGTTCTGGGGGAACTCACCGCCCGCCAACGGCAGATCGTCACCCTCGCCGCAACGGGGCTGAGCAACCGTCAGATCGCCGAGCGCCTCACCCTGTCCGTCCGCACCGTCGGCAACCACCTCTACGGCGCGTACACCCGCCTCGGTGCGAGCGACCGCGGCGACCTGCCCCGGCCGGCGGACCTGTCGCAGGCCCAACCCGCCTAGCGGCAAAGGGCGTTCACGTCGATCACACCGTTCACGCCGCCCCGAACGCCGTGAACGCCCATCCCGTCGCCTGATGCAGCGCGTCCCCCGGAAGCGCCGCCCGCGCGTCGCGCAGCGCCTCCGCCAGGGACAGGCCGTCGCCGAGGCCCTTGTGCAGGCCCAGCATCAGGGGCACGACCGCCGCGTCGTTCACCGGCGCGCTGCTCGCCAGCACGCCCGCCGTGCCCAGCGGGAGCAACGCCGTGACCAGGCCGAGGAGTTCGTCGGCGCCGACCGAGGCGAGCCGGGCGGTGTCGCAGCTGGAGAGGATGATCCGGTACGGGCTGCGGGCCAGCCGCTCGAAGTCGTGGACGATCAGCGGGCCGTCGGCCATGCGCAGGGACGAGAACATCGGGCTGTCGGCGCGGAAGGTGCCGTGCGCGGCGATGTGCGCCAGCGCGGCCCCGTCCAGCTCCCGCAGGACCCGCGTCACATGGGCGTCGTCCTGCTCCAGCACCGTGAGCCTGCTGTACCGTCCGGCCACCTCCGGCACCTCCGCGCCGCCGGTCGCCAGACCCGGGCCGCGCACCAGGACGTGCCGGCCGCCGCGCGGCTGCTCGGTCTCCCGGGCGCGCAGCCAGGCACTCGCCGACGGCGACACGCTGACCACCCGCTCCCGCAGCGACGGCAGCAGCGCCCACGGGACGCGGTGCAGACGGGCCGGGGGCACGACCACCAGCGGTCCGCGGCCCAGCTGCCCCGCCGCCTCGCCCAGCAGCAGCTCCTCCAGCCGCCGCCCCGCCGTCTCGGCCAGCGGCAGCCGCCCCTCCCCGCCCGGATGGGCCAGCCGGCGCAGCGCCGACTGCACGTACTCGGCCTCCCGCTCCGCCTCGGCCAGCAGCCCGCCCGCGAACCGTCTGACCCGCCCCCCGCCGCACAGCAGGACCTGAACCCGCCCGTCCAGCACGGCGAGTTCGACCAGCCGGCCGTCGCCCAGCCGGTCCAGGAGCCGGCCCGCGTCGAACCGGCCCCCGCAGCCCGGCACATGTCCCCGGATGTGCAGGGTGCGGGAGCGGATCTCCCGCTCCAGGCGGCGCTGTTCGCGCTCCAGCGTCGGTACCGGGCGGCCGTCCATCCGGGCCTCCTCGGCGCGCGCCGCGATCACCCGGAACGCGGTCAGCCCGCTCAGCAGCGCCGGGTCGGCGGGCGGCCGGGTGGGCGGGGTGGACAGGGCCGTGGCCCGCCAGCGCTCGCTCCACACCAGCAGCCGCCGGGGGCCGCCCCGCTCCAGGCTCACCTGCTGGGCCAGCGCGGCCAGTTCGGCGCCCTGCGCGGTGGCCCGGGCCCGCAGCTCCGAGGCCCCGAGCGTCGTACGGTGGTCGTCGAGCACGTCGAGGCCGCGCCGGCAGGCCTCCAGCACGCCCCGCCCGGAGCCGGTGGCCCGCGCCCACAGCGCCTGCGCCGCCCAGCCCGTCATCCGCGCCAGCGGGGGCCCGCTGCGCCGGCTGCGCGCGGCGACCTCCAGATACCGTTCGGCGTCCGCCGCCCAGTCCAGCCCGAGCGCGATCCGGCCCGCCAGCAGCCAGGCCTCCGGGGCGGCGGGCGCGCCGAACGCGGACAGCCGTTCGGCCACCCTCACCGCGTCGGCGACCAGCCGCCCCGAACCGCGTCCGGCGGCCACCCGCGCGTCGATCAGCACCAGCCGGGCGTGCGCCTCCCACCAGGTGCGCCGCTGCCCGGCGAAGAGCCGCACGGCCACCGCCGCACGCGCGATCGCCGTCCCCGGGTCGCCCGCCAGCCGGGCCGCCTTCGCGGCGGCCAGCAGCAGCTCCGCCTTGCGGGTGGACTGGCCGCCGATCCGGTCCAGGACCGCTGTCGCCGCGTCCGCCTCGGCGCGGGCCTCCGGCGCGAGACCGGCCGCCATCAGGACCTCGCAGCGCCGGATGTTCAGCATGAACGTCGGCGTGCCGAGCTTGGCGTACCGCTCCTCCGCCTCGTCGAGGAGCCGCAGCGCCGCGGGGACGTCTCCCGAGCGGAACGCGGCGAGGCCCCGGCTCTCCACCGCGTCCGCCTTGTCGTGCTCCTGGCCGGTGGTGTCCCACAGCGCCTCGGCCGCCGTGAAGTCCGCCTCGGCCCGCTCCACCGCCCCGAGCGCGAGATGCACGGTGGCGCGCAGGGTCAGGGCGCGCGCCGTCCAGATGACGTCGTCCGCCTGCCGCAGCACGGGTATCGCCCGCCGGACGTCCTCCAGGGCCTCACGATGGTGCCCCAGCACCCACCAGGAGTAGGCCCGCCGGTACAGCACCCGCGCGCGGGTGTGGCCCGTACCGCGCTCGACCCCCCGCTCGAACGCCGCGAGGCCCTGCCGGGTGCGGCCCGCGTGCACCAGCGCGACCCCCAGCGTGGCCAGCACGTCCGCCTCACGCTCCGCCGAGTCCGCGCGCGCCGCCAGATCGCGGGCGCGTCGCAGATGGTCCAGGGCGAGCCGCATGTCGCCCCAGTCGCGCTGCCAGATGCCGATCACCTGGTGGGCGACCGAGGCGTGCAACGGCGTCGGATCGGTGTGGAGCAGTGCTTCCGCCCGCGCCAACGCGTCGTTGGGGGCGGCGAACACCATCGGCAGCAGTTCGAGAACCGAGTCGTTTCCCGCTGTCACCCCACGGATGGTAGTGCTCCGCCCGGCACGCCACACCCGTTCGGCGCCGTATCCACCCGTATCAAGAAGGCATCACGTCAAGGGGCTTGGCGCGGCAGGGGAGGCGCACACGCCCGGTACGAGGGGCGCGCGCCGGTACGAGGGGCGCGCCGAGGGGCGCACACGGGAGGGGCGTACGGAGGGGGCGTACGGCCTCAAGTGCACCACCTGCTTCCGCAACCGCACCACCCGCACCCGCCGTCGCACCACCTGTATCAGACGAGGGACGCGGGGATCCGACTGACGACACACCGTCCAGGGGGAGGACACGCCATGGCACCACAGCGATTCCACGAGCAGTTCGACCAGATCCAGCGCGCGCTGCCCGGCGTCCCGCTGGCGATGGGGCCGGACGACTCGGCCGAGTTCATCTACGAGAAGGGCGTCGTCCTCGCCCGCGACGGCGAGGAGGCACAGGTCGTCGAGGACACCGTCCGCACCCACTTCACCGAGACCGCCGGCCTCGTCCCCGACCATGTGCGCCGGGCCGGACCGCGGGCCAACCGCTCCGGCATCACCCGCATCCAGGTAGGCGACCCCGGCCACACCGACCGCACCGCGGACCACGCCGTGGCGGGTGCCCTGCGCGCCCTGCGCGAGGCGGAGGGCCGCACCGGACGCCGGCTCGTCAGCCGCAACCACCTCGTGTCGATCTCCGTCAACGCCTGCCCCGGCGACGAGCCCGTGCCCGCCCCGTCCAGCGGGACGCCCAACCCCGCCCGGGCGGAGGGGGAGCACGACCCGGACAGCGCCGTCGGCGTCCTGGTGATCGACACCGGCCTGATGCACGACTACCGCTCCTACCCGCCGCTCGCCCACACCGCCGGCGACCTCCAGATCCGGGAGACCGACGAGGACGGCGTCCTGCAGCAGTACGTCGGCCACGGCACGTTCATCGCCGGACTGGTCGCCGCCGTCGCGCCGAACACCGAGGTGACCGTGCGCAACACGCTCAACGACTGCGGCGCGATCCTCGAGGACGAGTTCGGCGAGAAGCTCTTCGACGCGGTGGAGGAGGGCGGCTGGCCGGACGTCCTCAGCCTGTCCGCCGGCACCTCCAACGGACGCCTCGACGGCCTCCTCGGCCTCGACGGCTTCATGCGCGCGCTGCGCGAGCGGCACACCCTGCTGGTCGCCGCCGCCGGGAACAACGCCAGCGCGACGCCCTTCTGGCCCGCCGCCTACGCCTCCCTGCCCGCATACGCCGACGCCGTCCTGTCGGTCGGCGCCCTGCGCGCCGACGGGGAGTACGGCGCCTGCTTCTCCAACCACGGCCCCTGGGTGCGGGTCTACGCCCCCGGCGAGCGGCTCACCGGCGCCCTCACCGGCTTCGACACGCCCGTCCCGTACGTCTACCAGCACTCCACCTACGAGACCTGCCGCTACGGCTTCGGCTACGCCTGCACCTGCCGCTCCCCGCGCCACACGGGCGTACTGAGCGACGCCTCCGGCAAGCCGGACCAGGTGATGTTCGAGGGGTTCGCGTCCTGGAGCGGGACCTCTTTCGCCACGCCCCTGGTGGCCGGGCTCGTCGCCGCCCACATGACCGCGACCAAGGAGACCGATCCCCGTGCCGCCGCCCGCCAACTGCTCGCCCGCAACACCCACTTCGCCGAGGTGCGCGGGGCCCACGTCCCGGCGCTGCGCCCGCCCGGCTGGCGTCCGGTCCCGGTCGGCTCGGCATGAGGTCCGCGACGAGGGCCGTGCCGGCCGCCGGCCCGGCGGCCCGGGCCGAAACCGCCACGACGACCGGCCCGAGGTCCGGATGAGGTCCGACGGCGCACCCGCCACGGCGTACGATGACAGGCCGTACACGAGGGGTGGGGCCGTGGACCGTACAGATGTCGGCGCGCTCGTCCGGTCGGCCGTCGACGGTGAAACGGCGGCCTGGAAGGCGCTCGTGGAGGGGCTGAGCCCACTGGTGTGGTCGGTCGTGCGCGCACACCGGCTCTCCGAGGCCGACGGACACGAGGTCTACCAGACCGTCTGGTTCCGCTTCGCCCAGCACCTCGGCCGGATCCGCGAACCGGACAAGGCGGGCTCGTGGCTCGCGAGCACGGCACGCAACGAGTGCCTGAAGGTGCTCAAGAGTTCGAGGCGGCTCACGCCGACCGACGATCCCCAGCTGCTGGACCGCGCCAGCGAGGAACCGACTCCCGAGGAGTCGGTGCTCGACTCGGAGGAGGCGGCCGCGCAGAGCGAGCGCGTCCGGTTCCTGTGGCAGGAGTTCGAGGCCCTCGGCGACCGCTGCCGGCAGCTGCTGCGGGTGCTGATCGCCTCGCCGCCGCCCAGCTACCAGGAGGTGTCGAGCGCGCTCGGCATCGCCGTCGGCAGCATCGGGCCGATGCGCCAGCGATGTCTGCGCCGGCTGAGGGCCAGGCTCGACGCACGGGGGGCACTGTGAGCGACATGCGCGACATGAGCGACGACGACCGCGCGGGCGAAGGCTCCTCCGGCGACGAGGAGTTCGACCACCGACGTCTGGAACTGGAGCTCCGCCAGGCCGCCGCCATCCTGGACCCGGTCCCGGCCGAGCTGCGCCGCATCGCCGTCGAGGCGTACGCGCTGCACGACCTGGACGCGCGGATCGCCGAGCTGACCTTCGACTCGCTGACCGACGCGATCCCGGTCAGGGGAGCCGTGGACGTGCCCCGGATGCTGACCTTCCACACGGGTGGACTGACGGTCGACGTGGAGGTGACCGAGGACGGTCTGATGGGCCAGCTGCTGCCACCGCAGCCCGCCTCGGTCGAGGTCCTGCACGGCCCGCGCGCGGGCGCCCCGCTCACCGCCGACGACATGGGCCGCTTCTTCTGCGACGCCCCGCCCACCGGCCCCTTCGCCCTGCGGCTGCGGACCGGCGGGGAGGTGGTCGTCACGGAGTGGCTGCGGGCCTGAGCTCCGCGGCGGGGTTCAGGAGACGGCGTCCACCAGGGCCGCCAGCGCCGACGCCAGCCGGGGCAGTCCCGCCCCGGCGGGCCCGCCCGGCTCGCTCATGTAGGTGTCCCGGCGGATCTCCACCATCAGCGCGGACACCCTCGGCTCCCGCCCGTAGTACTCCAGCGGGACGTACGTCCCGGCGAACGGGCTGTCGAGTCCCGTCTCCCCGGCCTTCGAGAACGCCTCGCGCGCCGTGGCGAGCAGCTCCGGCGGGGTGTGGAAGGAGTCGGTGCCCAGGCAGACCGGCGGCCGCGGGCCCGCTCCGTGCAGCTCGTAGGGCAGCGGCTCGGCCGGATAGGAGTGCACGTCGACGACGACGGCCCGCCCGACCGCCGCCAGCCGCTCCCGCACGGCCTCGGTCATGGCCCGCGCGTAGGGCCGGAAGTACCGCTCGACCAGCGGCTCGGGGTCGAGGTCGTCGTCCCGCAGCACCTCCCGGTGCGTGGTCCGGGTGTACACGGCCCCCATCCCGACCGCCCGCATCTCCTCCCGCTCGTCCGGGAACCGCTCCGGATCGACCACCAGCCGCGAGAGCCGGTTGACGAACCGCCAGGGCCTCACACCGGCCAGCCCGGCCGCCTCTTCGGCGATCCGGGCGGTGTGCGAGTCGGTGATGTGATCCAGCTCCCGCTCCAGCTCCGCGTCGCCCAGCACGATCCCCGCCCGCACCTCGGCCGGTATCTCCCGCGCCGAATGCGGCACATGCAGGATCACGGGCGAACCGGCGGCCCCGGCGAGGAGCTCGAAGGAGGGTACGGCAGACGTCATCAGGCTGCTCCAGAGGCGTGGTCGGGGGTGACGGTGCGTGATCGCAGACGCCACCGCGCCCCGGCCGGGCGGTGCCGGCCGGGGCGCGGGGTGAGCGGGAACGGCGCCGGGGCCGCGTCCGCCCGGGGTCGGGCGGGACGGGCCGCGGGGCGTCAGCTCAGGGAGGCGAGCGCCTCGTTCCAGGTGGCCGACGGGCGCATGACCGCCGCCGCCTTGGCCGGGTCGGGCTGGTAGTAGCCGCCGATGTCGGCCGGCTTGCCCTGAGCGGCGATCAGCTCGTCGACGATCTTCTGCTCGTTGGCGGAGAGCGTCTCGGCGAGCGGCGCGAAGGCCTTCGCGAGCTCGGCGTCGTCGGTCTGCCGGGCCAGCTCCTGCGCCCAGTACAGGGACAGGTAGAAGTGGCTGCCGCGGTTGTCGATGCCGCCGACGCGACGGGTCGGGGACTTGTCCTCGTTGAGGAAGGTCGCCGTGGCGCGGTCGAGGGTGTCGGCGAGGACCTTGGCGCGGCCGTTGCCGGTGGCCGTGGCGAACTGCTCGAGGGAGGGCACGAGCGCGAAGAACTCACCGAGGGAGTCCCAGCGCAGGTAGTTCTCCTTGACCAGCTGCTGGACGTGCTTCGGCGCGGAACCGCCGGCGCCCGTCTCGAACAGACCGCCGCCCGCCATCAGCGGGACGACCGACAGCATCTTGGCGCTGGTGCCCAGCTCCAGGATCGGGAACAGGTCGGTCAGGTAGTCGCGCAGCACGTTGCCGGTGACGGAGATGGTGTCCTCGCCGCGGCGGATGCGCTCCACCGACAGCTTGGTGGCCTCCTCCAGGGCGAGGATGCGGATGTCCAGACCCTCGGTGTCGTGCTCCGCCAGGTACGTGTTGACCTTGGCGATCAGGTTGGCGTCGTGCGCGCGGGTCTCGTCCAGCCAGAACACCGCCGGGTTGCCGGTGGCGCGGGCGCGGGTGACGGCGAGCTTCACCCAGTCCTTGATCGGCGCGTCCTTGGTCTGGCAGGCGCGGAAGATGTCACCCGCGGCGACCGGCTGCTCGATGAGCACGTTGCCGGCCTGGTCGACCAGGCGGACCGTGCCGGCGGTCTTGATCTCGAAGGTCTTGTCGTGGGAGCCGTACTCCTCGGCCTTCTGCGCCATGAGGCCGACGTTCGGGACCGAGCCCATGGTCGACGGGTCGTAGGCGCCGTGGGCGCGGCAGTCCTCGATGACGGCCTGGTAGACACCGGCGTAGGAGGAGTCCGGGAGCACCGCGAGGGTGTCGGCCTCCTGGCCGTCCGGGCCCCACATGTGGCCGGAGGTGCGGATCATGGCCGGCATCGAGGCGTCGACGATGACGTCGGACGGCACGTGCAGGTTGGTGATGCCCTTGTCGGAGTCGACCATCGCCAGGGCCGGGCCCTCGGCGAGCTCGGCGTCGAAGGAGGCCTTGACGGCGTCGCCCTCGGGCAGGGACTCCAGGCCCTTGAAGATGCCGCCGAGGCCGTCGTTCGGGGACAGGCCGGCGGCCGCGAGGGTCTCGCCGTACCGCTCGAAGGTCTTCGGGAAGAAGGCGCGCACCACGTGACCGAAGATGATCGGGTCGGAGACCTTCATCATCGTGGCCTTGAGGTGCACCGAGAACAGCACGTCCTCGGCCTTGGCCCGGGCGATCTGGGCGGTGAGGAACTCGCGCAGCGCGGCCACGCGCAGCACGGACGCGTCGACGACCTCGCCCTCGAGGACCGGTACGGACTCGCGCAGGACGGTGGTGGAGCCGTCCTCGCCGGCCAGCTCGATCCGCACCGCGCCGGCCTCGGAGATCACCACGGACTTCTCGGTGGAGCGGAAGTCGTTCTCGCCCATGGTGGCCACGTTGGTCTTGGACTCGGGGGTCCAGGCGCCCATGCGGTGCGGGTGCGTCTTGGCGTAGTTCTTCACCGACGCGGGGGCGCGGCGGTCGGAGTTGCCCTCACGCAGCACGGGGTTCACGGCGGAGCCCTTGACCTTGTCGTAGCGGGCCTGGATCTCCCGCTCCTCGTCGGTCTTCGGGTCGTCCGGGTAGTTCGGCAGCGCGTAGCCCTGCGCCTGCAGCTCGGCGACGGCGGCCTTGAGCTGCGGGATCGACGCCGAGATGTTCGGCAGCTTGATGATGTTGGCCTCGGGCGTCTTGGCCAGGGCGCCGAGCTCGCTCAGCGCGTCCGGGATGCGCTGGTCCTCGGTCAGGTACTCCGGGAACACGGCGATGATGCGCCCGGCCAGCGAGATGTCCCGCGTCTCCACGGCGACCCCCGCCTGCGAGGCGTACGCCTTGACCACCGGCAGGAAGGAATACGTCGCCAGGGCCGGGGCCTCGTCAGTGTGCGTATAGATGATGGTCGAGTCAGTCACCGGGTGCTCCGCTCCACGTCTGCAACATTGCTCGACATCAAGATATCTCGTGACGGAGGCGGGCTCGACAGGGGTCCGCCAGGGGTCCGCTCACAATTTCCGCGGTCCGTGCCCCCGGCCGGGCAACCGATCCGCCGGAACCGGTGGTCCTGGGGGTAGAGAGTCGACCTCGTCCACCGGCCGGACCGACCATCCGGCCGCCACAGCGAAAGCGGACCATGAGATATCGCACCAGAGTGACGGGCCCCGCGGCGGCCCTGATCGGCACCGCAGCCGTTCTCACGGGGGGCACCACGGCGCATGCCGTCCCGGCAGGCACCACGACGGACGGCGCGAGGACGGAGGGCACCGAGGCCCCCGAGACCCTCGGCGACCCCGTCTTCCCGGCCCTCGGCAACGACGGCTACCGGGTCACCTCCTACCACCTCGACTTCTCCTACGACGCCACGACCACCCTGGTGGACGCCGTGGCGACGCTGGAGATCCGCACCACCCAGGCACTGTCGCGCTTCTCCCTGGACGCCCTCGGCCTGGACATAGCCTCCGTGCAGGTCGACGGCCGCGCGGCGCCGTTCGAGCAGGTGGCGGAGAAGCTGCGGATCACACCGCCCCGCCCTCTTCCCGACCGCGACCGTGCCACGGTCCGGGTGACCTACACCGCGGACCCGCGCCGCACCCTCGCGCACACCGCCTGGGTCCCCACTCCCGACGGGTTCGCCGTGTGCCCGCAGCCGGACTCGGCGCACACCGTCTTCCCCTGCAACGACCACCCGTCGGACAAGGCAGGCTTCACCGTCCGCCTCACGGTCCCGGCGACCCTGAAGGCCGTCGCGAGCGGCAGCCTCGTGTGCACCGAGCACCTGGCCGGCGACCGGACCGCGTACACCTACCGCTCCCGCTCCCCGATCGCCACCGAGCTCGTGCAGATCACGGTCGGCGACTACGTCGTCAAGCAGCGGCAGGGCCCGCACGGGCTGCCCCTGCGCGACGTCGTCCCCGTCGCGCGGGCCGAGGCGCTGGAGCCCGCGCTCGCCCTCACCCCGGGCCTGGTGGAGTGGCTCGAGCAGCGGCTCGGCGCCTACCCCTTCGAGACGTACGGCCTGCTGCCCTGCAACTCCGACGACCCGGCCGCCTTCGACTTCACCGGCCTGGAGACCCAGACCCTCACCCTCTACAAGCCGAACTACCTCCTGCAGGCCGAGCCGAAGATCGGCTCGCACATGATGCACGAGCTGGTCCACTCGTATTTCGGCAACAGCGTCAGCCCCGCCACCTGGGCCGACCTCTGGCTCAACGAGGGCCACGCCGACTTCTACGGCCTGCTCTACCGCTACGAGCGCGGCTGGCCGGACTCCCTGGGCCTGACCACCTTCGAGGCCCGGATGAAGGACACGTACGCGCGCGGCGACCAGTGGCGGCGGACCTCGGGCCCCGTCGCCGCGCCGAACGCGGCCAACCTCTTCGACAGCCAGCGCTACCTCGGCGGCGTCCTCGTCCTGTACGCCTTGCGGCAGTTGATCGGCGAGGACGCCTTCCACGCGGTCGAGCGTGCCTTCCTGGCCCGCCACCGCAACTCCTCGGCCTCCACCGAGGACTACATCACCGTCGCCTGCCAGGTCTCCGGCCAGGACGTCTCCGGCTTCCTGCGCGACTGGCTGTACGGCACGACGACGCCGAGGATGCCCGGTCACCCGGACTGGACGGTCACCCCGGTGCCGCCGTCCCTCACGGCCCCGCGCGACAGGTCCGGCGCCCGCCGGCACGAGAACTCGGCGACGCTCTGATCCCGGCCTCGGATCCGGGGGTCCTGGAACGCCGGGACCCGCCGGCGTTCCAGGACGCCCGTCCCGCCCGTCGATCCGGGCGGGACGGGCGGGACGGGCCTACCCGTCGACCCGGACGGAGAGCGCTTCGCCGGTCTCCTCCGGGGTGCGCGGGTGGGGGATGACCACCGTGCCCTGCTGCAGCGACACATTGCGGGCCGGCGCCGGGATCCGGATGCCCTCCTCGCGGTAGCGCCTGTGCAGCCGCTTGATGAACTCGTGCTTGATCCGGTACTGGTCGCTGAACTCGCCGACGCCCAGGATCACGGTGAAGCCGATGCGGGAGTCGCCGAAGGTGTGGAAACGGACGGCCGGCTCGTGCTCCGGGACCGCGCCGGTGATCTGCGTCATCACCTCGGCGACCACGTCCATGGTCACCCGCTCCACGTGCTCCAGGTCGCTGTCGTAGGCCACGCCCACCTGCACCAGGATCGTCAACTCCTGCTCGGGCCGCATGAAGTTGGTCATGTTGGCCTTGGCGAGCTGCCCGTTGGGGATCACGATCAGGTTGTTGGACAGCGCCCGGACCGTGGTCTGACGCCAGTTGATGTCCTCGACGTACCCCTCCTCCCCGCTGCTCAGCTTGATGTAGTCGCCCGGCTGGACGGTCTTGGAGGCGAGGATGTGGATGCCCGCGAAGAGGTTGGCGAGGGTGTCCTGCAGCGCCAGGGCGACGGCCAGACCACCGACGCCGAGGGCGGTGAGCATCGGCGCGATGGAGATGCCCAGGGACTGCAGCATCACCAGGAAGCCGAGGGCCAGGACCAGGACGCGCGTGATGTTCACGAAGATCGTGGCGGATCCCGCGACCCCCGAGCGGGACTGGGTCACCGACTGCACCAGCTCGGCGACCACCCGGGCCGCCGACACCGTCACCACGAAGATCAGCAGCACCGTCAGGCACTGGTTGACGGTGTGCTGGACCGGCTTCGTCAGCGGCAGCACCGCGGCCGCGGCGGCCGTCCCTCCCGCTATCGCCGCCCACGGCACCACCGTGCGCAGCGCGTCCACGATGACGTCGTCGCCGTTCCACCGGGTGCGCTTGGCGTGCTTGGCCAGCCAGCGCAGCAGCGTGCGCGACAGGAAGGCCACGAGGAAGCCCGTGGCCACAGCGATCCCGGCGAGGACGAGGTCGTCCAGGGTCAGCGCGCGGTTCACCGCTCACCTCCGGGGAGTCGCTGCGCGGCAAAGAGGGCCGCAGACGGCCGGATGTGAAGAATCGTCACGTAGTCACCTGCTCGTTTCGGATGTGCCGGCATGCCCGCGTGAACGGGCACGACCGTTCATCCTGCCGCATGGTGCCGGGTGGTCAGCACCCGCGCACCTGCCCCGACGACGTCTTTCGGGCACGTGTCACCCGGGTCACCGTGTGCCCGTGGACCGGCCTGCGTTCTCAGATCACCTTCCACCGCACCAGCGCCCCCAGCGTCACCGCCCCCGGCACCAGCGGCAGCCACACGGTGATGACGCGGTAGGTGACGACCACCGCCGTCGCCGTCGCCACCGGGCCGCCCGCCGCGACCAGGGCCACGATCAGGGCCGCCTCCACCGACCCGATGCCGCCCGGGGTGGGGACCAGGGCGACCGCCACCGTCGCCGCGAGATAGGCGACCGCCATGTGCGCCGGCGGGACCGGCAGCCCCAACGCCCGCCCGACCGCGGCCAGTCCGGCCGCCTGCAGCACCGGGAACGCCAGGGAGCCGCCCCACAGGGCCAGCGCCCGGGAGGGGCAGGTGTGCACCGAGCGGGCCTCGCACAGGGCCGTGCGCAGGAACGACGACACGGCCGTCCGCAGCCGCCGTACGAGGACCAGGGCACCCGTCGCGGCCAGGAGGGCCGCCGCCACCGCGGCCAGCAGCGGGGCCAGCGACCCCTCGGGGAGCAGGGAACCGAACCGCAGCGCGCCGGGGAAGGCCAGCAGCAGCGCGGCCAGCAGACCCACCCGGGCCACGCCCTCCGCCAGCAGATACAGCGCGAGCGCCGCGGAGGAACGGGCCAGCGGCACCCCGCACACCGTCATGAAGCGGAGGTTGACCGCGCTCGCGCCGAGGCCCGTCGGCAGCAGATGGTTGGCCGCGCCCGCCGCGAACTGCGTGGCCAGCAGCCTGATCCGGGGCAGCCGCTGCACCACCGCACCCTGCCGGGTGACGGCCGCGGCCACCCACGTCAGACCGGTCGCCCCGGCAGCGGCCAGCAGCCAGGGCCACTGAGCCGTCCGCAGATGGCCGAAGCCCTCGGCGAGCACCGAACGGTGCCGCACCGCGACCACGCCGACCAGCAGGACCGGCAGCAGGCACAGGATCCGGCGGACGGGGAGACGCCGGGGGAGCGAGGGGAGCGGGACCGCTGTCACAGGGGGAGAGGTTGTCCGCGCGGCGCCAACAGCGGGTTGCGGAAGCGGGGACAACGCATTACGTACGGTCATCGGGTCCTTCGGGGAAGCACTCGGACGAGGGGACGGGGGGCCGGCATTGACCTCAAGGGCGGTCGAGGTCCTACGGTCGCTCCCATGAGCATGGACGCCATCGCCATGACGCAGCTGTACAGCGTCATGAACTCCCAGCAGGAACGCCGCCCCTTCGACCCCGCCACGCTGCGCCGCATCGGCGCGTTCGCGCGGCCGCACCGCCGCCGGATGGCCCTGTTCGTCGTGCTCGGGGTGGTGACGGCGCTGCTCGCCGTCGCCACCCCCGTGCTCGCCGGGTGGGTCGTCGACGCGATCGTGTCGCACGGCGATCCCGACCGGGTGGTGCGGCTCGCGCTGCTCATCGCGCTCATCGCGGTGTCGGAGGCGGCGCTGGGCATCCTGGGCAGGAGGCTCTCGGCGACGCTCGGGGAGGGGCTCATCCTCGATCTGCGCACGGCCGTGTTCGATCATGTGCAGAAAATGCCGGTCGCGTTCTTCACGCGTACTCGTACGGGGGCGCTCGTCTCCCGTCTCAACAACGACGTGATCGGCGCGCAGCGGGCGTTCAGCAACACCCTCTCCGGCGTGGTCTCCAACCTGGTCACCCTGCTGCTCACCCTCGCCGTCATGCTCACCCTGTCCTGGCAGGTCACCCTGCTCGCGCTGGCGCTGCTGCCGGTGTTCGTGATCCCGGCCCGGCGCATGGGCCGCCGGATGGCCGGAATGCAGCGGGAGGCGGCCGCCCTCAACGCGGCGATGGGCACCCGGATGACCGAGCGGTTCTCCGCACCCGGCGCCACCCTGGTCAAGCTCTTCGGGCGCCCCGAGGAGGAGTCGGCCGAGTTCGAGGCACGCGCCGCCCGCGTCCGGGACATCGGCGTCCGCACGGCCACCGCCCAGTCGGTCTTCCTCACCGCCCTGACGCTCGTCTCCGCCCTGGCCCTCGCCCTCGTCTACGGCCTCGGCGGCCGGCTCGCCCTCGAAGGCACCCTGGAACCGGGCGCCGTCGTCGCCCTCGCCCTGCTGCTGACCCGCCTGTACGCCCCGCTCACCGCGCTCGCCGGAGCCCGCGTCGAGGTGATGAGCGCCCTGGTCAGCTTCGAGCGGGTCTTCGAGGTACTCGACCTGAAACCGCTCATCGAGGAGAAGCCCGACGCCCGCGAGGTCCCCGAGGGGCCGGTGTCCGTCGAGTTCGACGACGTCCGCTTCGGCTACCCGTCCGCCGACAAGGTCTCCCTCGCCTCCCTGGAGGAGGTCGCCTCCCTCGACACCCGCGGCGGCACCGAGGTCCTGCACGGCATCTCCTTCCGCGCCGAACCCGGCCAGACCGTCGCCCTCGTCGGCTCCTCGGGCGCCGGCAAGTCGACCGTCGCCCAGCTCCTGCCGCGCCTCTACGACGTCGACGCCGGTGCCGTCCGCATCGGCGGCATCGACGTCCGCGACCTGAGCGCCGGTTCCCTGCGGGCCACCCTCGGCATGGTCACCCAGGACGGCCACCTCTTCCACGACACCGTCCGCGCCAACCTGCTGCTCGCCCGCCCCGCGGCCACCGAGGAGGACCTGTGGGACGCGCTGCGCCGCTCCCGCCTCGACGACCTCGTGCGCTCCCTGCCCGACGGCCTCGACACGGTCGTCGGCGAACGCGGCTACCGGCTCTCCGGCGGGGAACGCCAGCGCATGACCATCGCCCGGCTCCTCCTGGCCCGCCAGCGCGTCGTCATCCTGGACGAGGCCACCGCCCACCTCGACAACACCTCCGAGGCGGCCGTCCAGGAGGCCCTCACCGAGGCGCTGACCGGCCGCACCGCCGTCGTCATCGCCCACCGCCTGTCCACCGTGCGCGCCGCCGACCAGATCCTCGTCGTCGAGTCCGGCCGCATCGTCGAGCGCGGCACCCACGACCAGCTCCTCGCGGCGGGCGGCCGGTACGCCGAACTGCACCGCACGCAGTTCGAGGAGCCCCGGCTGGCGGCCTGACCCCGCCCGCTCAGGACGTGGCGTCCTTGTACTGGCCGAGGTAACGGAAGTCGCCGGAGGCGGCCCGGAACAGGTACAGGGCGTCCATGGTGTAGCGGGTGCTCGACCCCGTGTAGCGCAGCCGCTTGGTGATGCCCCGGTAGTCGGTCTCCCGCAACCGGCCCACGATCGCGCCCCGTTCGGCGTGCGCCGCGCCCAGCGAGGTCAGGGCGCGGCCGACGAACAGGGTCGCGTCGTAGGCCTCGGCCGAGTACGGCGGCGGGGCGGTGCCGAAGCGGGCGCGGTACGCGGAGACGAAGGACTTCGCGGCCGCCACCCGGGCCGGGTCGAGGAAGGCGGTGGAGAAGACCCAGCCGTCGGCGGCGTCGCCCGCCGAGGTGAGGAAGCGCGGGTCGAGGGCGCGCTGGGTGGCCAGTCGCGCGCCGGTGAAGCCGGCGGAGCGCAGCGCCCGGGCCAGCCGTGCCGCGCGCGCGTACCCGCCGCCGAACACCACCGCGTCCGCTCCGGCGTCCGTCACCGCATCGGCGACGGCGCGGAACGCGCCGTCGGAGTCGTCGTCGGCGGCGAGGGTGCGACGGACCGTGGTGTGCCGCCCGGACCGCACGGCCTCGGCGACGCCCGCGCAGACGGTCCAGCTGAAGTCGCCCTCGGCCGCGTCGTCGACCAGCACCGTCCGGCGGGCCCCGGCGGTGCGGACGAGGTACGCCACCAGGGGGGCCGCGAGGTTCGCGTCCGGGGGACGGGTGGCGGCGTACACCCGGTAGGTGACGGCGGACACCGCGTCGAGGCCGACCGACACGGAGACCATCGGGAGCAGCGCCTGCTGGTAGAGGCCGAGGGTGGCCCGCGCGCAGGCGTCGGTGGTCGGCCCGATCACCGCGCGGACCTGTTCGTCGGCCGCCAGCCGCCGGGCGACCTGCCGCGCCCGGGCGGTGCCGCCCGCGTCGTCGTGCACCCGGAGCGCCAGGTCGAAGCCGCGGCCCGCACGGGAGTTGAGGTGGTCGACGGCGAGCCGGACGCCGTTGTGCTGTGCGCGGCCGCTCGTACGGCCGGCGCCGCTCAGATCGGCGTGCAGGGCGAGGGTCAGCCGTTCGCGCTCGCTGTCCCCGCCCCGGGCCGGGGAGCCGCCGGGGCGGCCGGTACTCCACCAGGCCGCCGTACCCCCCGCCGCCAGGACTCCGGCGGCCGAGCCCAGCACCAGGAACCGGCGCCGTGCCGGTTTCGGCCCGAGGACGGGATCGACGACCGTCGCGGGCCCGCCGGGTACCGCCGTCACCTCGGTCGCCTCGACGTCGGGCAGGGCGAGGACGGCGGCCGAACGGCGGGCGATCAGACGGGTGAGGGACCCCGGCAGCCAGGCGTCGCCGTAGGGCTGCGCCCCCTCCAGCGTCCGCCGGAGGTCCGCCACGGCCGGGCGGGCCGCGGGCTCCTTCGCCAGACAGGCGCGCAGCAGCGGCAGCAGCGGCTCCGGTACGCCGTCCAGCTCCGGCTCGTCGTGGACCGTACGCATCAGCATGTCGGCCGCGGAGCCCCCGCCGAAGGGGCGTTCGCCCGTCACGGCGTACGCCAGCAGACAGCCGAGTGAGAAGACGTCACTGGGCGGGCCGATCTCCCGGCCCCTGCCCCGGGCCTGTTCGGGGGAGAGGAACCCGGGCGAGCCGACCACCATGCCGCTGGCGGTGAGCGCGGTGTCCTCCGGCATCCGGGCGATACCGAAGTCGATCATCCGGGGCCCGTCGACCGCGAGCAGCACGTTGCCGGGCTTGACGTCCCGGTGCACCAGCCCCGCCCCGTGGACCGCGTCCAGCGCCTCGGCGAGACGGGCGCCCAGCACACGGGCGGTCCCGTACGGCAGCGGCCCGCACTCCTCGACCGCCTCCGCCAGCGAGGGGCCCGGCACGAACGCCGTGGCCAGCCAGGGCGAGGACGCGTCCGGGTCCGCGTCGAGCAGCGGCACCACCCAGGGGCTCGCGACCCGGCCCGCGGTCTCCACCTCGCGGCGGAAGCGGGCCCGGAACCCCGGATCGTCCGCGTGCCCGGCACGGATCACCTTCAGCGCGGCGAGCGAACCCGCCGTGGTTCGGGCCAGGTACACCACACCCATGCCGCCCGCGCCCAGCCGGCGCAGCAGCCGGTAACCCGCGATCCGGGCCGGGTCCGCGCCGCGCAACGGCTCCATCTACGCCCCCTCAGGCGGACACCTGGTACGGCGCCACGCCCTGGTACGCGAACCGCCCGCCGGTGACCTTCCACAGGTGGACCCCGCTGCCGTCGACGACCAGCGCGCCGGTCGTCCTGTCGAACGCGAGGTTCCGGCTGATCCCCTTGTACGTGGCCGAGCGCAGCGCCGTCGTCAGGTTCTGCCGGGTACGGCGTCCGGCGGTCAGCGAGCCCAGACCCTTCAGGACGAGCTGCGCCACGTCGTAGGTCTCGACGGCGTACCGCTCCGGCTCCGCGCCGAAACGCTCGCGGTACGCGGCCGTGAACGCCTTCGCCTCGGGCGCCGCGGTGGCGTCCATGACCGGGGCGACGATCGCCCAGCCCTCGGCGGCGTCCCCGGCGGCGGACAGGAACCGGGCGTCGAGCACCCCCTGGGCGGCGGCCCGGGCGCCCGGGAAGTCACGGTTGCTCAGTTCCCGGGCCAGCAGCGCGGCCCGGTCGTGGTAGCCGGCGAAGACCACGGAGTCGGCGCCCCCGTCGAGCAGAGCGTCAAGGGTCGGCGCGAAGTCGGTCCGCAGCGCGCTGACCACCTTCGGCACGGCCGGCTGCCGGTCGTCCCTGAGGATCCGGGCGAGCGTACTGCTGATCTCCCAGGCGTGGGCGTCCGCCGCCCGGTCGTCGACGATCCCGATCGTGCGCGCCTTCGCGGTGCCGCGCAGGTACGCGTTCAGATAGAACGGCAGGATCGTGTCCGTGACCCGGGCGTGGAGGAAGGACCGGCTGCCCATCACGCCCAGCACGGTGGCGCCGGGGGACACCGCGATCAGGGGCAGTGACGCGGCGTCGTACGGCGCCAGGCAGGCCAGGGCGGTGGCGTCCGTGGTGGGACCGATCACGGCCAGCACGGACCGGTCGGCGACGAGCCGCTTCGCCACCTCGGGTGCCCGGTCCGGGTCGCCTCCGTCGTCCACCGTCTTCACAGCGAGCGTGAACGGCTTGTTCCCACGCGAGTTGAACTCGTCCACCGCGAGCCGCAGCCCCCGCTCCTGCGCCCGGCCGACCGCCTTCTGGTCCCCGCTCAGGTCGGCGTGCAGGCCGACGGTGTGCACGGGGCCGGTGGCCTTCGGGGCGGGGTCGTCGTTCCCGCCGTCACCGGCCAGCGCCGCCCACGCGGCCAGGCCACCCGCCGCGGTGACCGCCGTCGCGCCCCCGGCGAGGAGGAAGCGGCGTCTGCCGAGGGAACGGCCCGGCGGCGGCGCGGCCGCGGTGTCCGCCGGAGCGGTGCCGGCGGACGCGGCGTCGATCTCGGTCTCGTCGGCACCGGGCAGGGCCAGTCCGGCCGCCGACCGCTCGGCGATCAGCCGGACCAACGGCTCGGGCAACCAGACGCCTTCGCCGGACGCCTCGTCCTCCACTGCCTGGCCCGCGGGCGCCGTGCCCTGGGCCGCCTGGCCCTCGGCGGCCGTGCCCTGGGCCGCCTGGTTCCCGGGCGCCGTGTCCTTGCTCGCCTCGTCCCCGGGTGCCGGACGGTGCTCGGCGGGCCGGTCCGGGGCCGCGGGGCGCACCGCCCGCAGGGCCTCGCGCGGGTCGGGGGGCGAGGCGGGCGGGGCGGCGGCAAGGGACTCCGCCAGTGCCCCGGCCGTGGGCCGCAGCTCCGGGTCCTTCTCCAGACAGCCGCCCACCACCTCGGCGAGTTCCGCCGGGACACCCTCCAGGTCCGGCGCGTCGTGCACCGTGCGGTACAGCAGCGCGTCGAGCGAACCGGTGCCGAAGGGAGGGCGGCCGGTCGCCGCGTACGCCAGCACACAGCCCAGCGAGAAGACATCACCGGCCGGGCCCGTCTCCCGCCCGCCCCCGGCCTGCTCCGGGGAGAGGAATCCGGGCGTGCCGACCACGACACCGGTCGACGTGAGCGAGGTGTCCTCGGGATCGCGGGCCACACCGAAGTCGATCAGCCGTGGACCGTCGAGCGCCAGCAGCACATTGCCCGGCTTGACGTCCCGGTGCACGAGACCGACCGCGTGCAGGTCCCGCAGGGCCTCGGCGAGCCGCGCCCCCAGCACCCTCAGGCTCCGCGCCGGCAGCGGCCCGTGCGCGGCCAGGGCCTCGGCGAGCGAGGGACCCGGCACGAAGACGGTCGCCAGCCAGGGCTGCGCCGCCTCGGGATCCGCGTCCACGAGGGACGCCACCCACGGGCTCGTCATCCGGCGCGCCGTGTCCGCCTCGCGCCGGAACCGCTCCCGGAAGCCGGGGTCCTCGGCGTACTCCGCCTGGATCACCTTCAGCGCGACCAGGGTTCCGCCGGCCGAGCGGGCCAGGTACACCACGCCCATGCCGCCCGCGCCGAGCCGCCCGAGGAGCCGGTGTCCCGCCACCTTGGCGGGGTCGGAGGTGCGCAGCGGCTCCATCACTTTCCCTTCAACCGCTGCTGGATCCGCTCCAGCATCTTCGCCAGGGCGTCCGCGCCCAGCTGGGTGAGTTCCTGCTCGGTGTTTCCCTTCGCGCCCGTCACCGAGACGGCCACGACGACCGTGCCGAGCCGGGCGACCATCCACCGGTACGGCTGGGCGGAGCCGCCGTTCCCGGTGAACTCGCCGGCCTCCAGGACGGAGTCGTCGGCGTACTCCTGCTCGCGGGCGCCGAAGGGGGTGCCGAGCGAGTTCAGGCCCGTGATCCGCTCGTCGCTCCGCGGCTGCTGCTCCGGGCACCGCAGCACTTCCTCGAGCGTGGTGCCGAGCTGGTCGTCGGCGCCGAGGACGGAGGCGTGCACGGTGGCCGCGGCCGTCACCTTGACCGTGCCCCTGCCGTCGCCTGCCGGGAGCATGCTGTAGCGGGACGAGCTGGCCAGCACCCCGTGCGGCAGCTTCTCCCGCTCCCAGCGGCAGGCGTCGTCCAGCACGGCCCAGGTGCCCGCGGCACTCGCGGCCGGGGACTGGGCGACGAAACCCCGGCCCCAGTCGCCCGGGGCGAGCACCACGGAGTCGGCCAGGACACGCCCGTCGGCGGCGGTCCGGGGGACGAGGGAGGCATCGGGGGTGAAGACGGCGGAGGCCGGGGACGCGCCGGCCGAGGGGGCCGCCGTGGCGGCCGGGGAGCCGGGAGAGGACGAACCGCCCTTCGCGGACGGCGTGCCGTCCGCCTCGTGGGCCGAGCACCCCGCCAGCAGACTCCCCGCCACCAGCAGGGTCACCACCCAACTGCCCCGCACGCCTTGGGCGTTGCCGCTCACTCAGTCCCCTCAACACCGCTCGCACCGTTCGACTCCCCGAACGTAGACGGCCGCGCGGAGAGGGGCCTCCGTAGAACCACGTAACCGACTACGTATTCGGCCGTCGGCGCGGTCGCCGTCGCGCTCGCCGTCAGCAGGATGGACGATCTCCGGTGGCCCGCGCGAAACCCCGGCCCCAATACTCCTTGAGGGAGTCGAAGCCGTCGTACGGTCCGGCCTCCCCATGTCACCGATGCGGCGGCGCACTTCCTTTCACCGTGCGGCCGGTCGGCCCACGAGACGAAGGGCTTCGGAATGTCACGATCGACGCGACCGGCGCCGCATAGCGCCCGGTCCGGCAGGGCCGCGGCCGTCGCCGTCACCGCCGTCCTCGGCGCCTGCCTGCTGCAGCCCGCGTCGGCCGCCGCCGCCGACGCGGGAAGCATCCGCGCCGGCGCGGCGCCGGCGGGCGCCACCGTGCTCTCCGGCCAGTGGACCCGGCCCTGGGCCATCACCTTCCTGCCCGGCGGCAAGAAGGCCCTGGTGACCGAACGCTTCACCGCCGCCGTATGGCTGCAGGCGGGCGACGGCTCCAAGAAGAAGGTGGGCACGGTCCCCCACACCGTTCCCCCGTCGCCGAGCGGGGGCAAGGGCGGCCTGCTGGGCGTCGCCCCCTCACCGACCTGGAACGGCACCACGGACAAGGACGTCTTCTTCGTCCACACGGCCGCCTCCGACATCCGGGTCGCGCGCATGCACTTCGACGGCACCTCGCTCCGTGACTACAAGGTCGTACTCGGCGGAATCACCCGGGGCGGCGACCACAACGGCGGAAAGATCGCGTTCGGCCCCGACGGGTATCTGTACGTCAGCGTCGGAGACGCCCTGAAGCGCAACCTCGCGCAGGACAGGAAATCCCTCAACGGAAAGATCCTGCGCATCACCAAGAGCGGTGCCGCGGCCCCCGGCAACCCGTTCGGCACCCGCGTCTACAGCCTCGGCCACCGCAACCCGCAGGGCCTCGCCTGGGACAGCCGCGGCAGGCTGTGGGAGACCGAGATCGGCGAGAACACCTGGGACGAACTCAATCTCGTCGAGCCGGGCAGGAACTACGGCTGGCCCGCCTGCGAGGGCTCCTGCTCCAAGGCCGGCATGACCAACCCCAAGAAGGTCTGGCACCCCGACCAGGGCGGCGTGCCCGCCCAGATCGCGATCAAACGGGACGTCGTCTACGTCACGACGCTGCTCGGGCAGCGGCTGTGGGCGCTGCCGATCGACGGCACCGGCAAGGCCGTGGGCACCGCGAAGTCGTACTACAACGGCACCTACGGCCGGCTGCGGGCGCTAGCCAAGGTGCCCGGCGCCGACGAGCTCTGGCTCGGCACGACCGACCGAGGCGACAACCGGGACCGCATCCTGCGGATCACCCTCAAGTGACTCCCCTCCGCACGCATCCCGCGCAGGGGTGAACCCACCTCCCTCGAAAGGAAGGCACCCACCATGAACGACACCACCGAGCAGCCGGCCCAGGCACAGCGGCCGGCCGGGACCACGGCGGAGCGGACCGAGCCGACCACGTGGCAGACGCCCGGGTACACGGTCGTCGACACCGCGCTGGAGGTCACCGCCTACTCCCTCTCCGCCCGCTAGTCCGCCGCCATGCTGCTGCAGGTGCTCGGCACCGCGGCCGGCGGCGGCATCCCGCAGTGGAACTGCGCGTGCCCCGGGTGCTCCGGGGCACGCGCGCATCCCGAGCGCCGCCGCCGCCACGCCTCCCTGGCGGTCCGCACCGAGGAGGGCCGCTGGTACCTCGTCAACGCGACCCCCGACCTCGGCGACCAGATCGAGGCCCACCCGGCGCTCCACCCCGGGCCCGGGCCCCGCCAGACCCCGATCGCCGGCGTCGTCCTCACCGACGCCGAACTCGACCACACCCTGGGCATCGCCCGGCTGCGCGAGGCGGACGCCCTGGAGATCCACGCCACGGCCCCGGTCCGCGGCGCACTGGAGGACCGCCTGCGGCTCGGCGAGGTGCTCGGCCCCTACACCGCCCTGACCTGGCGAGAACTGCCCTGCCACGGCACCCGCTCCCTCGGCCCGCCGGACCGCGGCGTCCGCGTCAGCGCCGTCCCCGTCTCCGGCAAGCGCCCCCGGTACGCCGCCGACGCCCCCGAGGACGACGCCTGGGTGGTGGCGCTGCGGCTGTACGAGCCGGCCACCGGCCGGACGGCGGTCTACGCCCCCGCCGTCGCCATCTGGTCCGACGCCCTGCACCGCGTCGCCGCCGAGGCCGACTGCGTGATCGTCGACGGCACCTTCTGGGACGACGAGGAGCCGCGCCGCGCCGGCATCTCCTTCCGTACCGCGACCGGCATGGGCCATCTGCCCGTCGACGGTCCGGGCGGCACCGCCGGCATCCTCGCCACCCTGTCCGCCCGCTGCTACTACACGCACCTCAACAACACGAACCCCCTCGTCGATCCCACCGCGGCGCAGCACAAACGGCTCGCCCGCCTGGGCATCGAGGTGGCCGACGACGAGTTGGTGATCGAGCTGTGACCACGACACCCGCCCCCCGGACCGGGAAGGCCCCGGCCGAACCCTGGAGCCCCGCCGAGTTCGAGGACCGCCTGCGGGCGGTGGCCCGGGAGCGGTACCACGACCGCCACCCCTTCAACGTCCGTATGCACGAGGGCGACCTGTCCCCGGCGGAGGTGCGGGCCTGGATCGCCAACCGCTTCCACTACCAGCGGCACATCCCGGTCAAGGACGCGCTGATCACGGCGAAGCTGGACTCCCCGCGGCTGCGCCGCATGTGGCTGCGGCGCATCGAGGACCACGACGGCCGCGCGGAGGGAGAGGGCGGCATCGAACGCTGGCTGCGGCTCGGCGAGGCGGCCGGACTGGACCGCCGCGGCCTGCTCGCGGGCGACCGCGTCCTGCCGGGCGTCCGGCTGGCGGTGGACGGTTACGTCAACTTCTGCCGCCTGCGTCCTCCGCTGGAGGCCGTCGCGGCCTCGCTCACCGAGCTCACCGCGCCCCATCTGATGCGGCTGCGCATCGACGCCTTCGAACGCCACTACGCGTGGATCGCGCCGGAGGGGCTCGCCTACTTCCGCGGCCGCGTCTCCCAGGGCCGCCGCGACAGCACGGAGGCCCTCGCCCTCGTCCTGGAGTGGGCCCGCACCCGCGAGGACCAGGGACGCGCCGTGGCCGCCCTCACCTTCAAGTGCGACATCCTGTGGTCCCTGCTCGACGCGGTCCAGCACCACACCGCCCCCGTGCCGTCCCCCGACCGCCCAGAGGATCCGGACCGGCGACCGCGACCTGAACCGGACGGTCGGGTGGCGCGTCGTGGTGGGCGGGGGGAGGGGTGAGGGGCGTGGGCGCGGGGCCGTGGCGGCCGGTGCCGGCCCCGGCCCTGATGCTGCGGCACGACCCGGTGCGGGGCGCGGACCTGCTGGTCCTGCCCGAGAGAGTGGTCGTCCTGGAGGGCCACGCCGGGCAGATCCTCGGCCTGTGCGACGGCACGCGCACCGTGCGCGGGATCGTCGACGAACTCACCGCGCGTCACCCGGGCGCCCCGGTGGCCACCGAGGTGCCCGCCTTCCTCGACCGGCTGCGCCGGGAGGGGTGGCTCGCATGACCGTCCCCCGGACGCCCGCCCACCCGCCGCGCCCCTGGGCGCTGCTCGCGGAACTGACCCACGCGTGCCCGCTGCACTGCCCGTACTGCTCCAACCCGCTGGAACTGGCCCGCCGCTCCGGCGAACTGAGCACCGAGGAGTGGACGGACGTCCTGCGCCAGGCCGCCGCGCTGGGCGTCGTCCACACCCATCTCTCCGGCGGCGAGCCGCTGCTGCGCCCCGACCTGGAGCGGATCGTCGCCGCCGCCGAGGCCGCCGGGATCTACACCCAGCTCGTCACCAGCGGCACCGGCCTGGACGAGGAGCGGCTCACCGCACTGCGCGCGGCGGGGCTGCGCAGCGTCCAGCTCTCGGTCCAGCACGCCGACCCCCGGGCCAACGACCGGATCGCCGGACGCCCCTCCGCCTTCGCCGCCAAGGAACGGGCCGCGGCCCTCGTCCGCGCCGCCGGGCTCCCGCTCGGTCTCAACGTCGTGCTGCACCGCGACAACCTGGACGCCGTCGGCGACCTCATCGACCTGGGCGAGACCTGGGGCGCGGACCGGGTCGAGCTGGCCAACACCCAGTTCTACGGCTGGGGCCTGCTCAACCGCACCGCGCTGCTGCCCTCCCGTGAGCAGCTGGCCCGCGCCCGGGAGACCGTGGAACGCCGGCGCGAGCGGCTCGCCGGGCGGCTCGACCTGGTGTGGGTCGTCCCCGACTACTTCGACGGTGTCGCCAAGCCCTGCATGGGCGGCTGGGGAGCGGTCTCCCTCACCGTCACCCCCGACGGCACCGCGCTGCCCTGCCCGGCCGCCGCCTCCCTGCCGGACCTGGACCCGCCCAGCGTCCGGGACCGTCCGCTCGCCTGGATCTGGGACCGTTCCCCGGCGTTCGCCCGCTACCGCGGCACCGACTGGATGACCGGCCCCTGCGGCACCTGTCCCCGCCGCGAGGAGGACTTCGGCGGCTGCCGCTGTCAGGCGTACGCGCTCACCGGCGACGCCACCCGCACCGACCCGGCGTGCGCGCTCTCCCCCGACCACGGCCTCCTGCGCGCCCTCACCGCCACCGGTGCCGCGCAGGATCCGCCGCCGTACGTCTACCGTCGCCCCGGAGCGGACGTGGGCGCCTCGTCCGCTACTCGTTCACCGCGGAGCGTGCGAGCCCCCAGCCGATGAGGGCCAGGACCCCGGCGACGGGTCCCAGCGCGGGCGCGAGCGTCGTGTTCACGACGGCGGCGCCGATCAGCCCGGTCGTCTGCCAGGCCGCCCCGAGCACCGCGAGAGCCGACAGCCAGTGCCATCGGTTGTACCGCGCCACCACGAACGGCAGCAGCACGAAGGCGGCCGTCTGGACGAGGTATCCGATCAGGAAGTAGGTGTCGCCCAGGGACTCCCACCACTCCAGCTCGGTGGCGCCGACGCGGCCCGCCAGGTGCTCGGTACGGAAGTCGAGGAACGACTGGCCGCCCCAGACGCTCTCCGGGAACCAGTCCATGACGTAGAGCCCGATGAGGGTGAGGGCCGAAGCGGCCACCGTCAGCACGTAGGCGGTGGTCAGTTTCCCGTCGGTGGCCGCTGGGCTGCTGGAAATGGTCATGGTCCAGCGTGGCCCGTGCCCGGCCCGCTCCGCGTCCGTAGAACTACGTAGGTCGCCACGCAGGACCGGCGGACGGACTCACTCCGCGTCGGCGACGACCGAGCCGACCCGCTCGGCCAGGGTCGGGTCGCGGCGCACCAGGAGTGTCGCGTAGCCGACGGAGCCGAGCAGCGCGGCCACCGCCGCGTAGGGGAACCAGCTGTACGGCGCCGGCTGACCGGGCTTGGCCAGGTAGTAGAGCGGGACCAGGATGGCCAGGGCGCCGATCGCGGGCAGGACCAGGTGGCGGACCGTGCGGAACTCCTGGGGACGGTATCTGCGGTAGTACAGCGGCAGGGCGATGTTGGACGCGAGGTAGACCAGCAGGATCAGGATGGCGCCCAGGCTGGAGGACTCGGTGAAGAAGACCACCGGATCCATCGGGCCGCCGGCGGACCCGAGCAGATGCCCGAGACCCCAGCCGCCGATGATCAGCAGCGCGGTGACGGTGAAGGTGACGATCGCGTTGGTCGGCGTACGGCGGGTGGGGTGGACGTATCCGAAGAAGGACGGGAGCAGCCCCTCCCGCCCGGCGTTGAACACCAGCCGGGCCTGCGAGTTGATCCCGGCGATCAGCACGCCGAGGGTGGAGGTCAGTCCTCCGAGGTAGGCGACGAACGCCAGCGCCCCGAGCGCGTGGTGGGCGACGTCGATGAAGGGGATGGGGGAGTCGCCGAGCCGGGCCGTGTCGTAGTCGAAGCCGGTCACGGTGGCGTAGGAGAAGAGGATGTAGCTCACCGTCATGATCGCGACCGAGGAGAACACGGCGCGGCCGACGTTGCGCCGCGGGTTGGCCGTCTCCTCGGCCAGCGCCGCCGAGTTCTCCCAGCCGATGAACAGGTACACGGCGAGCGGGAATCCGGCCGCCAGCCCGCTCAGGCCGTGCCTGATGTGGCCGGGCAGGAACGGGGCGGCCGAGAGGCTGCCACGGTGTTCGACGAGCGTGGCGACCGAGACCACGACCAGCACCAGCATCTCCACGCCGAAGAAGTAGCCGGCCCATTTGGTGGAGACGACGATCCCGCGCAGCATCAGCACGACCGCCAGCCCGGTCAGCAGCAGCGTCCACAGGATCCACGGCAGGTCGACGCCGGTGTAGTGGTGCAGGGTGATCTGCACGAACCCGCCGGAGATCGCGATCACCGAGGCCATCGCGATGATGTAGCCGAGGCCGGCGAGCAGGGCAGTGGTCACGGCGCTGACCGGCCCGAACGTCTTGCCGACGAAGGTGATGAAGCTGCCGGCCGAGGGGTGCGCCCGGGAGAACTCGGCGAGGGTGTTCCCGAGCAGCGCGACGGCGACTCCCGCGGCGGCGATGGTCAGCGGGGACGCGACACCGGCGGTGGTGGCCAGGAAGGCGAAGCCGAAGAAGAAGCTCATGGCCGGGCCGACGTTGGCCATCGTGGCGGCGGCGATGTCCGCCATGCCGAGCACGCCGCCGCGCAGGCGCTCGGGCGCGCCGCCGACGGGGCCCGACGCCGGCGGCGGGCCGACGGCTCCTGGATCGGACATGGCGACAGCTCCTTGTGCGGTGGGGCGGCGCGCACCGGGGTGCGCGGGGTCGTGGGCCGGGCCGGGCCGGCCGGGCGTCAGCCCGGGCGGACCCGCTGGTGGTCCTTCACGGCGCGCACGGCCGGATCCATCGCGCCGCGGCCGAGTTCGGTGAGCAGATCGGCGTGGCAGCGGTTGCGGGCCCGTACCACCGAGGGGTCCGGGGCGGGCACCAGCAGGCACTGCCGGCCGAGCAGGTCGGCGGCGAACTCGCGGATTCCGGCGCCGCCGAGCAGTTCCGCGAGGTCGAGGTGGAAGCGTGTCTCGAGTTCGACCAGCCGTGCCGGGTCGTCGGCCAGGTCCATCTCGTCGACGAGCGAGCGCAGTCCGTCGAGGTGAGCGGCCGGGACCTCGCCCGCACCGTGGGCGACGAGACCGCACTCCAGGAGCAGGTGGAAGGAGTCCAGTACGGCCGCCTCCTCGGCGTCGTGCATCAGGGCGACGACGGTGTCCCAGTCCGCGGCGACGAAGGTGCCGCCCGCCCGGCCCCGCCGCCGGTCGAGGAGGCCGTCCTGGCACATCCCCTCCAGTGCGCGGCGCACGGTGATCTCACCGATCCCCAGCTCCTCGGCGAGGACGCCGGCGTCCGGCAGCCGGTCACCCGGCGCGACGGACTTCAGGCGCACCCGCAGCGCGACCCGGGACCGGACCAGGTCCGAACCCGTCTGACTCCCGCCGGACCGGAGGCGGGTGTCCCCGCCGCCGTAGGGCCCGAACTTGCCCGCTGCATTCACCACGGCGCCACCCTAACTGCCTGCTGAGCGGGGTCACGGTGTGGTGCACAGAGGGCTCCCGGAAGTGAGGGTTCCGCGGTTGCCTGCAAAATAGAGCAAGGTGAACACTTAAACAAGTCTTGTTCTTTTCGATCGTAGTGAACTAATTTCGCGCCTCGTCACCGTCCCCTCCTCCACGGATGTCGAGATGACCACACGTCCCCCTGTCCCCGCTCCCTCCGAGACGCCTCCGGCGGCCCCCGCCGCGGGCAACCCGGCGGACTCCGGCCTGCAGGCCGGCCTGAAGAACCGCCATCTGTCGATGATCGCCATCGGCGGTGTCATCGGCGCCGGCCTGTTCGTCGGCTCCGGCTCCGGCATCGCCGCCGCGGGCCCCGGCATCCTCGTCTCCTACGCCCTCGTCGGCGTCCTCGTCGTCCTCGTCATGCGCATGCTTGGCGAGATGGCGGCGGCCAACCCCACGTCCGGCTCCTTCTCCGCCTACGCGGACCGCGCGCTGGGCCGCTGGGCCGGATTCACCATCGGCTGGCTCTACTGGTTCTTCTGGGTCGTCGTCCTCGCGGTCGAGGCGACCGCCGGCGCCAAGATCCTGGCCGGCTGGATCCCCGCGGTCCCGCAATGGGGCTGGGCGCTGATCGTCATGGTCGTCCTCACCGCCACCAACCTGGTCTCGGTCAGCTCCTACGGCGAGTTCGAGTTCTGGTTCGCCGGCATCAAGGTCGTCGCCATCGGCGCGTTCATCGTCATCGGCGGCCTCGCGATCTTCGGGCTGCTGCCCGGCTCGGACCACCCGGCGAGCGGCTTCTCCAACCTCACCGCGCACGGCGGCTTCCTGCCGAACGGACCGGGGGCGATCCTCACCGGCGTCCTGATGGTCGTCTTCTCGTTCATGGGCAGCGAGATCGTCACGCTGGCCGCCGGCGAGACCTCGGACCCGCGCGGCGCGGTCACCAAGGCCACCAACAGCGTGATCTGGCGGATCGCGGTGTTCTACCTGGGCTCGATCCTGATCGTCGTGTCGCTGCTGCGCTGGGACGACCCGGCGATCCTCGAGGACGGCTCGTACGTCGCCGCGCTGAGCTCCATCGGCATCCCGCACGCCGCCCAGATCATGAACGCCATCGTGCTGACCTCCGTGCTGTCCTGTCTCAACTCCGGCCTGTACACCGCCTCGCGCATGGCGTTCTCGCTCGGCCGCCGCAGTGACGCCCCGGCGGCCTTCGGGCGGACCACGGACCGCGGCGTCCCCCGGTCGGCCATCCTGGCCTCGGTCGTCTTCGGCTTCGTCGCGGTCGCCTTCAACTACCTCTGGCCCGACACGGTCTTCCAGTTCCTCCTCAACTCCTCCGGTGCGATCGCCCTGTTCGTCTGGCTGGTGATCTGCTTCTCCCAGCTGCGGATGCGCAAGATCATCCAGCGGGAGTCGCCGGAGAAGCTGGTCGTCAGGATGTGGCTCTACCCCTACCTCACCTGGGCCACGATCGCCCTGATCACCTTCGTCCTGGGCTACATGCTCACCGACACGGCCGAGGGCGGCGGCCGCGACCAGGTCGTCCTGTCCACCCTGGTGGCCGTGGGCGTGGTGGTCGTGGCCGTGGTCCGGCAGCGGCTGGGCCGCACCACGGCGCACGACGCCGTCACCCCGTCGTAGCGGCGGGCCCCGCCGGGACGCGGGCCCGTTCGAGCGGGCCGGCCCCGGCATGATCCCGGCCGCGGCGGCCGGGCGGTTCCCCCCGCCCGGCCGCCGCGCCCGTCGCTCAGGCGAGGGGCTTGCCCTCGCGAGGGCGGTGCAGGCCCTCCGGTCCCTCGACGACGGCCGCGGGTCTCCGGCGCGCCGTAGGTCGTTCTGCCTGGTGGGGAGGGTGTTCCTGGGCAGCAGAAAGGGCCCTGCCGGGTGAGGGTGCGCTCCCCCGCAAGGCTCTTGCTGCACTTTTCCGTGCGGCGGTCGGGCTGATGTCTCCCCTGAATCAGACCGCGAGTTCCTTGGCGATCCGGTCCCGCATGAAAGCGGAGGATTCCCGGGCGCGCTCCTCCCAGGCGAAGACGCACGCGGTGGCGACACCGTCGAATTCCAGCGCGCGCAGGGTGCCGAAGAACGCGTCCCAGTCGACCTCTCCCTGGCCGATGTCCAGGTGCTGGTGGATCCGCGCGGTGGTGCCGGGCGGGTTGAGGATGTACCGCAGGCCGGACGAACCCTTGTGGTTGAAGGAGTCCGCGATGTGCACGTGGTGGAGCTTGTCGCCGGCGTAGCGCAGCATGGCCGCGATGTCCGCCGTCGGGTCGGCGCCCGAGAGATGGAAGGAGTGCGGAGCGCAGTAGAGGTAGTTCACCCAGGGCTTTGCGACCGCCCGGACCAGGTCCACCGCCGGTGTGTTCTCCTCGCAGAAGTCGAACGGATGGGCCTCCAGATCGAGGGCGATGCCCTCCCGCTCGAAGAGCGGCAGCAACTCCTCCAGCGAGCGCCAGAACGCGGCCTCGCTCTCGGCCGCGCGCTCCGGGCGGCCGTTGAACTCCGAGTTCATCAGCGGGCATTCGAGGTCCGCGGTGATCTCGATCATCCGCTTCCAGTAGCGGACGGCGGCCTGCCGCTCGGTCTCGTCGGGTGAGGACCACTTGTAGAGGGGCAGCACCGAGGACGGCTTCACGCCGTGCGTGCGAAGGGAGTTCTTCAGCTCCCGGACGCGCTCGTCGTCCGCCCGCGGATGCAGGAAGAACGGCATGAAGTCCTCGCGCGGCGACAACTCGATGTACTCGCAACCGAGTTCGGCCACCGTGCGCACCATGTCGTCGATGGGCAGCGCCCGGAACATGTACGGGTCGAGGGCGATCTTCACCCGGCACCTCCGTAGCAGGCGGGTCGGGGCTTCATGTCGACGGTGACGACCGTGCCGTCGGACTCCAGCGAGCGGACGGCGGCGTCGGTGATGACGGTGGCGGCGTATCCGTCCCAGGCGGACGGACCGGTGGGTTCGGCGCCGGCCGCGACGGCGCCGATCCACTCACGGAACTCGGTGTCGAACGCCTCGGCGAACCGGCCCTTCCAGTCCTGCGGGACGGCGGTGCCGTGCCGGCCGGCGGTTCGCCGTGAGCGGCCGAGGGAGCGGTGCCGCACCCTTCACAGGACCTGCACAGAGCCCCAAGGTGCTTTAGGTTTCAAGGGGCTACGCTCGCGCTGAATCCCCCCACCCGGTACAGGAGATCCGTTGTGCGAGACGGCAACGTAGTGGTGATAGGCGGCGGTTACGCGGGCGTCCGCCTGGCGAAACGGCTGGACGCGACGGCGAGTGTCACGCTCGTGGACCGCAAGGACGTCTTCTTCCACCGGATCGCCTCCTTGCGCGCCGGTGTGCGTCCGGAGTGGACGGTGACCCCGTTCATCCCGTACGACCGGCTGCTGCGCAACGGCAGGGTGGTCAGGGGCAAGGCGGTCCGTGTCGACACCGCCGGGCGGGAGGTCGTGCTGGCCACCGGTGAGCGGCTGCCGTACGACGTCCTGGTGATCGCCACCGGCGCCGACTACCCGGAGCCGGCCCGGTTCACCGGGGGCACCGCCGAGGAGGCGGTCAAGTCGTTCGCCGGGCACCAGCAGAAGATCGCCACCGCCGGGCACGTCCTCGTCGTCGGCGGTGGCCCCTCCGGTGTCGAGCTCAGCGCCGAGATCCGCCTCGCCCGCCCGGACGCCCGGGTCACCCTCGCCCACGCCGGGACCGAGCTGCTGAACTCCACGGGCAGTGCCCGCGCGGGCCGCCGGGCCCGTGCCTGGCTGGAGGCCCACGGGGTGGAGGTGCGGCTGGAATCCTTCATGTCCCCCGGCAACGACTTCGGCACCTACCGCGACGCCCGCGGCACCGTCCTCGCCGCCGACCTCTCCTTCTGGGCGACGGGCACCACGCCCAACACGCTCTGGCTGCGGCTGGCCGGGCACGGCGAGTGGCTGAACGGCGCGGGGCACGTCAAGGTCGACGCGATGCTGCGGGTCGTGGGGTGGCCGGACGTGTTCGCGGTGGGCGACGTGAACGACGTCCACGAGCTCAAGGTCACCCCCGCCGCCCTCTCCCAGGCGGAGACCGCCGCCCACAACATCGGTTCCTATCTGCGCGGTTCGGGCAGGCACGGGAAGAACTCCCGCTCCTATCGCGCCGTTCACCGCACCCCGCTCGTCGTGCCGTTCGGCCCGGCCGACGGGGTGACCGTCCTGCCCGTGCCGGGCGGCGAGACGGCGGTCCTCGGTACCCGCACCTCCACCCTGGCCAAGGCGAAGACCCTCATGACCCCCTTCATGCGGCGCCAGCTCGGCTACACGGTGGCCTGACCGCCCCGGCCCCCGGCTTCAGGGGTCTCCGGCCTCAGGGGGCCCCGGCCTCAGGGGCCCCGGCCGCGGGGGTCCGGGCCTCCGTGCGACCCTACGCTTGAAATTTCAAATGTATTCGGCCAGACTCATGCCGAGCTACTGTTTGATTCTTCAAACACACCCGTCCTCGGGGCTCATCCCCCAGCAGCCTTCCTGGAGTTGTCATGTCAGTCGCCTCTGAACCCGTTGCCGTCCGCCGGGGCCCGCTCGTGGTCGTGGGCGCAGTGGTGGCCGCCGTCGTGGTGGCGTCCGTGGCGGACGCCGTGCTCGCCCTGCTCGCCCTGGCCGCCGGCGCCCCGGACGACTTCCGGCCGCTGAAGGCGTCCTCGTACGTCTTTCTGACGGCGGTCGGCGTGATCGCGGGAGCCGTCGGCTGGGCCGTCCTGCGCAAGGTGGCGAAGGCCCCGCAGGCACTCGTGCGGTGGCTGGTGCCCGCCCTCGTCGTGGTGTCCTTCGTGCCCGACTTCCTGCTCTTCGGCGACGGCGGCGCGATCGGCGTGTCGGCGCTGCTCCTGATGCACGTGGCGGTCGCGGCGGTCGCGGTGTTCACCTATCGCAAGGTCATGCCGCTGTCGTAGGACGGGACGACGACGACGTGGGGGGGGGGGGGGGGGCCCCCCCCCCCCCCCCCCCCCCCCCCCGCCGGGCGCCCCCGGCCCGCCCCCCCCCCCCCCCCCCCCGGGCGCCCCCCCCCCCCCCCCCCCCCCCCCCCCCCCCCCCCCCCCCCCCCCCCCC
>NZ_JBIAZE010000021.1:0-148683 GCF_042898825.1 Streptomyces sp. NPDC000345 | reverse complement strand
GGTACTGCAGGGGGGACCCTGTGGGAGAGTAGGACACCGCCGAACAATCATTCCGGGAGACCCCCGCACCGTATGGTGCGGGGGTTTTCTGCGTTCAGGACCTGTATAAGGCCCTGTATTTTTCGCATGGTCACAGACGCCCCGCTGCTTTCAGAGCCAGGTAGGCATCCGCGAGTGCGGGGGCGAGTTCGTCGGGGATCGCGTCCACCACCATGACTCCGTGCCGGCGGAGTTTGTCGGCGGTGCGATGGCGTTCCGCCTGGGCCTGGGCGGCGGCTGCGGCGTCGTAGACGGCTTCGGTGGTGCCGCGGGAGATGGCCATGCCGGCGATGTGGGGGTCGGCGACCGAGGCCACCAGGACGCTGTGGCGCTGGGTGAGCTGCGGCAGGACGGGGAGGAGGCCTTCCTCCATCGGGGCCGTGTCGAGGGTGGTCAGCAGGACGATCAGACAGTGGCGGGGGGCCGTGCGCAGCGCCGTCGCGGCGAGGGTGCGGGCGTCCGTCTCGACCAGTTCGGGTTCGAGGGTGGCCATGGCGTTGACCAGGGCGGGCAGGACGTCGCGGGCCGTGCGGCCCTGCACGAGGGCGCGTACCCGGCGGTCGTATGCGAGGAGGTCGACGCGGTCGCCGGCGCGGGATGCGAGGGCGGCCAGGAGCAGGGCCGCGTCCATGGCGGCGTCGAGGCGGGGGGCGTCGCCGACACGGCCCGCGGAGGTGCGGCCGGTGTCGAGGACCAGGAGGATGTGGCGGTCGCGTTCGGGGCGCCAGGTGCGGACTGCGACCGTGGAGTGGCGGGCGGTTGCGCGCCAGTCGATGGAGCGGGTGTCGTCGCCGGGGACGTATGCGCGCAGGCTGTCGAATTCGGTGCCTTCGCCGCGGGTCAGGACGCTGGTGCGGCCGTCGAGTTCGCGGAGGCGGGCCAGTTTGGCGGGGAGGTGCTTGCGGCTGGTGAAGGGGGGCAGGACGCGTACCGTCCAGGGGACCCGGTGGGTGCCTTGGCGGGAGAGGAGGCCGAGGGGGCCGTAGGAGCGGATGGTGACGCGGTCGGCCTGGCGGTCGCCGCGACGGGTGGGGCGCAGACGGGTCGTGACGCGACGGCGTTCGCCGGCGGGGACGGTCAGGCGGTGGCGGGAGGCCTCGGTTTCCGTGCCGGCCTGCCAGCTGCTGGGGGGCCATGCGTCGCGGAGCTGGGCGCGCAGGGGGCGACGGGAGGGGTTGGTGAGGGTGAGGGTGACGTCTGCGGTTTCGCCGAGGCGGGCGGTGGTGTCGCCGGAGCGGGTCAGGCGCAGGCGGCGTACGGGGGCTGCCAGGGCGTAGTCGCAGGCGCAGGCCAGGGCCAGGGGGGCGTTGACGGCGAGGATGCCCGTCCAGCCGGGTTCCCAGATGCCGACGGGGAGGGCGCCGAGGGCCGCGAGGAGGGCGGCGCGTCCGGTGAGTGCCATCAGCGGGGGACGGGGACGTGGGTCAGGATCGCGTTGATGACGGAGTCGGCCGTCACGCCTTCCATTTCGGCCTCCGGGCGGAGTTGGACGCGGTGGCGGAGGGTGGGCAGGGCGAGGGCTTTGACGTCGTCGGGGATGACGTAGTCGCGGCCGGTGAGCCATGCCCAGGCGCGGGAGGTGGCGAGGAGCGCCGTCGCGCCGCGGGGGGAGACGCCCAGGGTGAGGGAGGGGGATTCGCGGGTGGCGCGGCAGATGTCGACGACGTAGGCCGTGATCTCGGGGGAGATGGTGGTCTTGGCGACGGCTGCGCGGGCTGCCTCGAGGTCGGCGGGGCCCGCTACGGGGCGGACACCGGCGGCGTGGAGGTCGCGTGGGTCGAAGCCCTCGGCGTGGCGGGTGAGGACGTCGATCTCCTCCTGGCGGGTGGGCAGAGGGATCGTCAGTTTGAGGAGGAAGCGGTCCAGTTGGGCTTCGGGGAGGGGGTAGGTGCCCTCGTACTCGACGGGGTTCTGGGTCGCGGCGACGAGGAACGGGTCGGGGAGCGGGCGTGGCGTGCCGTCGACGGTGACCTGGCGCTCCTCCATCGCTTCGAGGAGGGAGGACTGGGTCTTGGGCGGGGTGCGGTTGATCTCGTCGGCGAGGAGGAGGTTGGTGAAGACCGGGCCCGGCTGGAAGGAGAACTCGGCGGTGCGGGCGTCGTAGACGAGGGAGCCGGTGACGTCGCTCGGCATGAGGTCGGGGGTGAACTGGACGCGTTTGGTGTCGAGTTCGAGGGCGGAGGCGAGGGCGCGGACGAGCAACGTTTTGGCCACTCCGGGGACTCCTTCAAGGAGAACGTGTCCGCGGCAGAGGAGGGCGACGACGAGGCCGGTCACGGCGGGGTCCTGGCCGACCACGGCCTTGGAGATCTCGGCGCGCAGAGCCTCCAGGGAGGCGCGGGCGCGGCCCGGCTCCCCGGTGTTCCCGGCGTTGTCGGTGGTCGGGTCCATCATGGACGGCGTACCTCTCTTTCGAGGGTGTCGAGTTGGTCGGCGAGTGCGATCAGGGCGGTGTCGTCGCCGGGCGGCGGGCCGAAGAGAAGGGAGTGCAGGGGCTGTCCGTCGCCGCGGAGGTGTGCGGACAGGGCGGGGACGAGTGCTTCGGGCGCGTGTGCCTGGGCGACGGGGACGCCTACGAGAGGGGCGAGGCGGGTGCGGGTGGTGGAGCGAAGAGCGGCGGCCGCGCGGTCGCGGGCGTCGGCCTTGCGGTAGAGGCGGGCGCGGCCTTCGACGGTTTCGGAGGCGCGGATCGCCACGGGGAGTTTTTCGGGGACGAGCGGGCCGAGTCGGCGTGCCCGCCAGAGGGCGGCGAGGGCTGCCGCGACGAAGAGCTGCAGTGTGCCCCAGAGCCAGCCGGAGGGCAGCAGGTCGAAGAGGCCCTGCTGGTCGTCCGGGTCGGTGGCGGTGGTGTCGGAGAGCGAGGGGAGGTACCAGGTCAGATGGGGGCGGGAGCCGAGGAGTTGGAGGGCGAGCGAGGCGTTGCCCTGCCGGTCGAGCCGGGTGTTGTAGAGGAGGTTGGGCGTGCCGAGGATGACGGTGTCGCCGTTTCCGGAGGTGTCCGGGATGCGCAGCAGGGTGGCCAGGCGCCGGCTGGGGTAGCACTCGTCGGCGTCGGGGTGGCTGGTGCTGTAGCGGACGCCGCCGGTTTCCGCGGTGCCGGCGCGTCGGGCGGCGGGCAGGTCGCAGTCGGGGGCGAGGGCGGCGCCTTCGCTGGTGGCCGGGTGTGCGGTGACGCCGGGGGCGAGGGTGCTC
The DNA here is from genome assembly GCF_042898825.1 of Streptomyces sp. NPDC000345. Classification (NCBI taxonomy): domain Bacteria; kingdom Bacillati; phylum Actinomycetota; class Actinomycetes; order Kitasatosporales; family Streptomycetaceae; genus Streptomyces; species Streptomyces sp. NPDC000345. The sequence goes on along the minus strand of NZ_JBIAZE010000021.1, from coordinate 145,452 downwards.
ACGGACCAGATACCGGGGGCGACGAGGACGGTGCGGCCGCCGGAGTCGGCGGTGGCGGAGTGCAGTTCCTTCTGCTGTCGTGCCGTCAGGAGGTCGGGGGAGGCGACCAGGAGGGTGGTGTCGGGGCCGGTGGCGGTGCGGGCCTCGGCGAGGGTGGTGACGACGTGGGTGGATACACCGCGGTCGGCGAGGAGTTCGGCGACGGCTCGGCTGCCGTGGGGGTCGGCGGAGCGTGGGTCGAGGGTGCCGTGCCGGGTGCCGGACTGGAGTGTGGCGAGCGCGACGGCACCTGCCAGGAGGAGCGTGAAGGCGAGCGCGAGTCCTCGCGCGCGGGTCCACAAGTGGCGGGCGGTGGGCGAGGCCGAGGTGGACGGGAGGGTGGCCTCGGTGGTCATTCGGCGGCTCCCCGGCGGCTGGTGGGGGCCGGTTCGGGTGTGCTGGTCGCGGTGAGGCGGGGCTTGGTGCGTTCCAGGTCCAGGTCGAGGTCGGCGATGCGGTGGTACGCCTGCTCGGTCGCGCTGCGGCCGCCGTATGTCAGGTCGTCGAACTCGCGGGCGGCGGCGCGCAGCCGGTCGGCGTGGGAGGGCAGGGTGCGGCCGGCTGCCGCGGCTGCCTCGTCGGCGGTGCGGCCGGGGCGGGTGTCGAGGAGGGCGCGTTCCTCGAGGGAGCGGACGATGGCGCGCATGCGTTCCTGGACGGCCTGGGTCCAGTGGCCCTGGGCGGCGTGTGCCGCGGCGGCCGCGCGGTGTTCGGCGGCGTTGCGGGGCCGGTCGTCGAACAGGGTGGCGGCGGAGGCGGTGTGGCGGTGGGGGGTGCCCAGGCGCCACCACAGGGCGCCCACGACGGCCACGACGGCCGCGATGACCACCAGCACGCCGAGTGTGCCGCCGGGCGTCGCGGCGGACGCGCTGTCGAACAGGTCGCCGATCCAGCCCCAGAGGGTGTCCAGGGCGCGCTGGAGGAGGCTGGGGTCGTTCTCGTGGTACAGGCGTTTGGACAGTTCGCGCCGGGCGGCCTCCCGCGCGGGGTCGCGGGGGACGGTCAGCGGTGGCAGGTCGTCGGCGCGGACCGTCGAGGGCAGGGAGCCGTCGGTGGCCCGCCGCAGGGCGTGGACGGCGGCGTGGCTGATCCGCGACCAGACGTCCAGGGCCGGCCCGGCGGCACGGGACAGTGCCATGGGGGCCGGGTCGGCCGAGCCGGGCGGCACAGGTGGGGTGGTGCCGCCCGGGAGTGGTAGTGCGGTGAGGACTCCCCCCGTCAGGCTCACCGCATCAGCTCCCCGGGGTGGTGCCGGGTTCGGGGGCGCCGTAGCCCTGCACGCCTGCGGCGCGGGCCAGATCGAGGTCGAGGGCCTCGCGGCGGATGCGCTGGTCGATGTAGAGGAGTGCGACGACTCCGGCCGTGATGGGGAACGTGATCATGGAGCCGATCACCGAGCCGATGCCGGTGACGATCAGGTAGGTCCAGCCGGTGCCGCCGGTGCCGTCGGCGAGACCGCTGAGGCCGCTGTCACTGAACGCCGCGCCCGCGAGGGCGAAGGGGACGACGATGATCGTCGCGACGAGGTTGGCGATGATCATGGCGAGCAGCTGGATGCCGAAGACCCGCCACCAGGAGCCGCGGACGAGCTTCACGGAACGGCGCATCGCCTTGGTGATGCCCTGCTTCTCCAGCATCAGTGCGGGCGATGCGAGGGAGAAGCGGACCAGCAGCCACAGGGCGACGAAGGCGGCGCCGAGGCTGCCCAGCACGGAGAGCGCGGTCCCCGCCGCTCCGGCCCCGGCCACGCTCACGAGGACGCCCGGCAGCGCGCCCGCGGCGCCCACGGCCCCCGCGATGAACAGCAGCAGGAAGATCAGGCCGAACAGCCTGGGCACCCGGGGACGGGCGTCGCGCCAGGCGTCCCGGAGGCTGACCGGCTTGCCGAGGACGGCGCGGCTGGTGACGGCCGTGAGCAGGGCGGTCGCGAAGATGGTGCCGATCAGGGTGATCAGGACGACGACGCCGGAGTCGAGCAGGAGGTCGCCCATGGCGCGGGTCTGTTCGTCGACGGTGGCGCTCGGGTCGCCGAGGGCGGAGGTGTCCGTGGTGTTGTCCAGGACCAGGCCCTGCAGCAGGACGACGACGATCTCGGTGACGATCGCGACGGTCAGCGAGATGCCCAGGACCGTGCGCCAGTAGGTGCGCATGGTGGCGACCGCGCCGTCGAGGATCTCGCCCACGCCGAGCGGGCGCAGCGGGATCACACCGGGCTTCGCGGCGGGCGGGGGGCCGCCCCAGCCGTTGCCCCAGCCGGGATACCCGCCATAGCCGGGGTGGCCGCCCGGGCCCGGGTAGGCGCCCTGTCCCGGATGGCCGCCGTAGCCGGGGTGGACGGGGGGAGCGCCGCCGTGTCCGGCGCCGGGCGCCGGAGGGCCGCCCCAGCCCGGGCCGGGCGGCGGGGGCGGCGGGGTCTGGGCCGGGTTCCGGGGGCCTGCGGGCGCGGACCACTGGCCGGGTGGCGGCTGCTCCTCGGACCACTTCGGGCCGGGGCTCGGCGGATGCGCGTCCGGCTGGTTCGCGGGCTGCGGCTCGGCGGGCCGGTCGGCGGGGTCGGACGCGCCGGGCTCCTGTCCGTCGGACGGGGCGGATCCGGGCGAGGCCCAGCCCGGAGTGTCTTTCATCGTCGCTCCTTCACGGTGCCCGTCCGCGGTCGCGGCGGCAGGTTGGCAGCCATCGTGCCATGGGGCGGTCTTGGGGAGACCGGCCGCGGTAGGCGCTGTACACCTTCAATTGTCGGCCGGACAGCGGGCAGACTGACCGCATGGCTGATCAGTACGCGCAATCCGGTGAGGACAAGCGACCGGCCGAGATACCGGTGATCCGTTGGGAGGAGCCACCCGAAGGCCCTGTGCTGGTGCTTCTGGACCAGACGAGGCTTCCGGCCGAGGAGGTCGAACTGGTCTGTACGGACGCGTCGGCGCTGGTGGAGGCGATCCGTTCGCTCGCGGTGCGCGGAGCGCCGCTGCTCGGCATCGCCGGGGCGTACGGCGTCGCCCTCGCCGCCGCGCGGGGGTTCGACGTGGACGAGGCGGCCACCGCGCTGGCCGGGGCACGGCCCACCGCGGTGAACCTGTCCGTCGGTGTGGGGCGGGCTCGCTCCGCGTACCGGGCGGAGCTGGCCAGAGGAGGTGATCCGGCGCAGAGCGCGCTGGCGGCGCTGGCCGCGGCGCGGCGGCTGCACCGGGAGGACGCCGAGGCCAGCGCCCGGATGGCCGGGCACGGGCTGGCGCTCCTCGACGAGCTGCTGCCCGGCGGCGGGCACCGGATCCTCACCCACTGCAACACCGGCTCGCTGGTGTCCGGCGGGGAGGGCACGGCGTTCGCCGTGGCGCTGGCCGCGCACCGGGTGGGGCGGCTTCGGCGGCTGTGGGTGGACGAGACGCGTCCGCTGCTGCAGGGCGCCCGCCTGACGGCGTACGAGGCGGCCCGCAGCGGCATGGCGTACACCCTGCTGACGGACAACGCGGCGGGCTCGCTGTTCTCGGCGGGAGAGGTGGACGCCGTGCTGATCGGGGCGGACCGCATCGCGGCCGACGGTTCGGTGGCGAACAAGGTGGGGAGCTATCCGCTCGCGGTGCTGGCGCGGTACCACCATGTGCCGTTCATCGTGGTGGCGCCGGTGACGACGGTGGATCCGGACACACCGAACGGGGCGTCGATCGAGGTCGAGCAGCGCGCCGGGTTCGAGGTGACCGAGGTGGCCGCACCGCACGCGCCGGTGACGGGAGCGGGTGGCGGGATTCCGGTGGCGCCCCTGGGGACCACGGCGTACAACCCGGCGTTCGACGTGACCCCGCCGGAACTGGTGACGGCGATCGTGACCGAGGAGGGCGTCGTGTCGCCGGTGACGGCCGAGGGACTGGCCGAACTCTGCGCGCGGGCGCGCTCCGGGGCGAGTGCCTGAGCCCCTCGAGATCACCGTCTGCCGGTGAGGGCAGACAGTGACGGTCCCCTGCGGCTATGGTCACTGGCCGGTGACCCTGCTCACCTGCGCCACCTTCACTGTTATGAGAATGGGATGATGTCGTTTATGAAGGGACGAGTCCTTGTCGTCGACGACGACACCGCACTGGCCGAGATGCTCGGCATTGTGCTGCGTGGTGAAGGTTTTGAGCCGTCTTTCGTAGCCGACGGCGACAAGGCGCTGGCCGCTTTCCGGGAGGCGAAACCCGACCTGGTGCTGCTGGACCTGATGCTGCCCGGGCGGGACGGCATCGAGGTGTGCCGTCTGATCCGGGCGGAGTCCGGGGTGCCGATCGTGATGCTCACGGCGAAGAGCGACACCGTCGACGTGGTCGTCGGGCTGGAGTCCGGCGCCGACGACTACATCGTGAAGCCGTTCAAGCCGAAGGAGCTCGTCGCCCGCATCCGGGCGCGGCTGCGCAGGTCGGAGGAGCCGGCGCCGGAGCAGCTGGCCATCGGCGACCTCGTCATCGACGTGGCCGGGCACTCCGTGAAGCGGGACGGGCAGTCCATCGCGCTGACGCCGCTGGAGTTCGACCTGCTGGTCGCGCTGGCGCGCAAGCCGTGGCAGGTGTTCACGCGCGAGGTGTTGCTCGAACAGGTGTGGGGCTACCGGCACGCCGCCGACACCCGCCTGGTCAACGTGCACGTCCAGCGGCTGCGCTCCAAGGTCGAGAAGGACCCGGAGCGGCCGGAGATCGTGGTGACCGTCCGTGGCGTCGGTTACAAGGCCGGGCCGAGCTGACATGTTCGGGCACAGTGCCGCTTCGGCCCCCGGCCGGTCCGGGGCCCGGTCGGAGCGGCCTGTCGGCCGCAGGACGACGGGTTCACGCTTCGGACGCCTCCTCGAGGGCGGACTGCTGCAGGGCGGCATGCAGGGCAGCCCCGTCCTGCGGCTGCTGCTGCGCTGGGTGCGCCGGCCGCTGCTGCCCGTCATGCGGCTGTGGCGGCGCAACATCCAGCTCAAGGTCGTCGTCACCACCCTGCTGATGTCGCTGGGCGTCGTCCTGCTGCTGGGCTTCGTCGTCATCGGGCAGGTGCGCAACGGGCTGCTCGACGCCAAGGTCAAGGCCTCCCAGAGCCAGGCCACCGGCGGATTCGCCGTCGCCAAACAGAAGGCCGACGAAGCCGCGGGCGCCGGAGCCGACGCCGGGACCGCGGTCGACGGCCGCTCCTCCCAGAACGTCATCGAATGGATGAGCGAACTCGTGTCGTCGCTGTCCAGCGGCGGCCAGGGCGCCTTCGACGTGGTCACCCTGCCCCCGGGCGACGACAGCGGCGGCGGACGCGGACCCCGCGCATCCGGCTACGTCGACCCCAACAAGAGCGTCCCCGAGGCCCTGCGCGCACGGGTCAACACCAACCCCACAGCCGCCCAGAGCTACTCCCGCATCCTGTACAGCAACGACAAGGAGTCCCAGCCGGCCCTCGTCATCGGCAAACAGCTCAACGACCCCAACGGCGACCCCTACGAGCTGTACTACCTCTTCCCGCTCACCCAGGAGGAGAAGTCGCTCAGCCTCGTCAAGGGCACCCTCGCGACCGCGGGGCTCTTCGTCGTCGTACTCCTCGGCGCGATCGCCTGGCTCGTCGTACGGCAGGTCGTCACCCCCGTACGGATGGCCGCCGGAATCGCCGAGCGGCTGTCCGCGGGGCGGCTGCAGGAACGGATGAAGGTCACCGGCGAGGACGACATCGCCCGACTCGGCGAGGCCTTCAACAAGATGGCCCAGAACCTCCAGCTGAAGATCCAGCAACTGGAGGACCTGTCACGGATGCAGCGACGGTTCGTCTCCGACGTCTCGCACGAGCTGCGGACGCCGTTGACCACCGTGCGGATGGCCGCCGACGTCATCCACGAGGCACGCGAGGACTTCGACCCCGTCACCGCCCGGTCCGCGGAACTCCTCGCCGACCAGCTCGACCGGTTCGAGTCGCTGCTCGCCGACCTGCTGGAGATCAGCCGCTTCGACGCCGGCGCCGCCGCACTGGAGGCCGAGCCCATCGACCTGCGCGAGGTCGTACGGCGTGTCGTCAGCGGGGCCGCGCCCCTCGCCGACCGCAAGAGCACGACCATACGCGTGCTCGGCGACCAGCAGCCCGTCGTCGCCGAAGCCGACGCCCGGCGCGTCGAGCGCGTCCTGCGCAACCTCGTCGTCAACGCCGTGGAACACGGCGAGGGCAAGGACGTCGTCGTCAAACTGGCCGCCGCCGGCGGCGCCGTCGCGGTCGCCGTGCGCGACTACGGCGTCGGACTCAAGCCCGGCGAGGCCACCCGCGTCTTCAGCCGCTTCTGGCGCGCCGACCCGGCACGCGCGCGTACCACCGGCGGTACCGGCCTCGGCCTGTCCATCGCCCTGGAGGACGCACGGCTGCACGGCGGCTGGCTGCAGGCCTGGGGCGAACCCGGCGGCGGCTCACAGTTCCGCCTCACCCTGCCCCGCACCGCCGACGAACCGCTGCGAGGCTCGCCGATCCCCCTGGAACCCAAGGACTCCCGGCGCAACCGCGGACTCGACGACCCCGCCCAGGCCGGCCGGAACGGCGAGAAGAGCGCCACCGTGCCCGTACAGACGCCCGGAGAGCAGCTCTCGCCCGCACGAGCCCCGCTCACCCCCCGCATGGCCAGCGTGGCCCCCACGGCCGACCCGACCGCACTGCCCGGCAACGGCGCCCGTGTGGTGCCCCGGCCCGCCTCGGGCCCCCGGCGCCCGGACGAACCGGCCCGTGACACCACCGCGGAACGCACCGACACCGGACACCGAGACACCGGACACCGCGACACGGCACACAGGGACGCCCCGGACCGGCCGGACGCCGGACCGCAGGGCCCGGACGAACAAGGGGAGGCATTCCGTGGCCGCTGACCGCGAGGGGGGCGCCCGGCGCACGCCGGCGCGCGCGGTGGCGTACGCCGCCTGTGGCGCCGTACTGCTGGCCGGATGCGCCTCCATGCCCGACAGCGGCGACCTGCGCGGCGTCGAGTCCACACCCCGCCAGGACACCCAGGTACGGGTCTTCGCCATGCCGCCCCGCGACGACGCACCGCCCTCCGAAATCGTCCAGGGCTTCCTCGAAGCACTGACCAGCGACGACCCCAGCTACTCCACGGCACGGCAGTACCTGACCACCAGGGCCGCCCAGAACTGGGAACCGGAACGGTCCACCACCGTCCTGGCCGACGGCCCCGGCACCGAAGCAGACCGGTCGGGCGGCCGGGAGGAGAGCGACGACTACTCGTTCACCCTGACCGGCACCAAGGTCGCCGCCGTCGACGCCCAGCAGTCGTACGCCCCCGCCTCCGGCGGCTACCACCAGACGGTCCACCTCACACGCGACAAGAAGACCGAACAGTGGCGCATCGACGCGCTCCCCCAGGGCGTCGTCATGGGCAAGTCGGACTTCCAGCGCAACTTCATGTCCGTCAACAAGTACTACTTCGCCTCCCACACCACCTCCGCCACCTCCGGACAGCCCATGGCGGTCGCCGACCCCGTCTACGTACGCGAACGCGTCGACGCCATGACCCAGATGGTCCGCTCCCTCCTCAACGGACCCACCAGCTGGCTGCGCCCCGTCGTCCGCTCCAGCTTCCCCACCGGCACGGCGCTGAAGAAGGGCACCACCGCGCTCACGCCCGACGACCAGAACAAGCTCACCGTGCCGCTCAACGACAAGGCGGCCCGCATCGGGCAGAGCAAGTGCGACGAGATGGCCGCCCAGCTGCTGTTCACCCTGCAGAGCCTCAACCCCACCGTCGACGAGATCGCCCTGCGGGCGGGCGGCCGACAGCTGTGCTCCCTCAGCGAGGAGAAAGCCGCGGCCGTCGCCGCGCGCGGCAGCGAGACCCACCCCGACTACCTCTACTTCATCGACGGCCACCACCAGCTCGTCCGCATGGCCGGCAGCGTGGGCGGCAACGCCAAGGCCGACCCCGTCCCCGGCGCGTTCGGCGACGGCACCAAACCCGTCCGCTCGGTGGCCGTGGCCCGCGACGAGCACAGCGCCGCCGGAGTCTCCCTAGACGGCAAGGCCCTCTACGTCGCCTCCACCGTGCCCAGCGGCTCCCTCGGCGAACCCGTCCTGACCAGCGCGGGCAAGACCGAGGACGACCGGCTCACCACCCCCACCTGGGACGCCCAGGGCGACCTGTGGGTGGCCGACCGCAACACCGCCGACCCCCGGCTGCTCCTGCTGCAGAAGGGCGGGGGACAGCCCGTCGAGGTGCTCACACCGCGACTCGACGGCCGTATCAACGCCGTACGGGTGGCCGCCGACGGGGTGCGGATCGCGCTCGTCGTGGACAAGGACGACAAGCAGTCCCTGCTCATCGGGCGGATCGAACGCTCCGCGGGCAGCGGGGACCAGCCGGCCGTGTCCGTGCAGGAACTGCGCTCCGCGACACCCGAGTTGGAGCAGGTCACGGCCGTGTCCTGGGCCGGGGACAGCCGGCTCGTGGTGGTCGGGCAGGAGTCCGGCGGAGTCGAACAGGTGCAGTACGTGCAGTGCGACGGCTCGATTCCAGAGTCCGGGACCCTGCCCGGCCTCACGGAGGTCACCAGCATCGCCGCCTCCGAGGACAGCGAGGCGCCCCTCTTCGCGACCTCCAAGGAGGGGCTGCTGTGGCTGCCCGGCGGGAGCGGCTGGCGAACCCTGAAGGAAACCGCCTCGGCCGCCTTTTATCCGGGGTGATCCTTCCAATGGCCCAGACCGGGGCGCTCAACTGATTTATCCGGCCGGGCTGCTTCCTTTCCCGCCCCGACTCACCCCTCGCCAGAACTTACCGACGGGTTTTCCACAGGCCGGTCCGCATGGTTTTCCACAGGGGTGGCCGACCCGTTCGCCTCCCGGCACAGTGGTGCACGTGGAAGGCGTTCGCGACTGGTGGCAGGAACTCGCCGGCCTGGTACTGCCGACCGAGTGCGCGGGCTGCGGACGGGCCCGCACGGTGCTCTGCCCGCGGTGCCGTGCCGCACTCGACGGACACCCGCCGCGCCGGGTCCGCCCGGTGCCCGAGCCGGCCGGGCTGCCCGCCGTTCACGCGGCGGCACGGTACGCGGACGAGGTACGGGCCGTGCTGCTGGCACACAAGGAACGCGGCGGGCTGGCGCTGACGCGACCGTTGGGGGCGGCGTTGGCGGGGGCGGTGTGGGTGGGGTTGGGGAGGGTGGGGGAGGGGGAGGGCCCCCCACCCCCCGGAAACGCACTACCACCACCACCGTCCCCGTCCCTGTCCCCGCCCCCGCCCGACATCCTGCTCGTCCCCGTCCCCTCCGCCCCCGCCGCCACCCGCGCTCGTGGCCACGATCCCGCGCGGCGCATCGCGTTCGCTGCCGCCGGTGAGCTGCGGCGGGCCGGGGTGCGGGTGCGGGTGGCGGCGGTGCTGCGGCAGCGGCGGGCGGTGGCCGATCAGGCGGGGCTCACCTCGCGTGAGCGGCTGGACAACCTGGTGGGGGCGCTGGCGGTGGTGCCCGGCGCCGGCCGCTTGTTGTGCCGTGGTCCGGTGGTGCTCGTCGACGACCTGGTGACGACGGGTGCCTCGCTCGCGGAGGCGGCGCGTGCGGTGCGGGCGGCTACGGCGGTGGAACGGGCGGGGCGTGCGGGGCGCCCGGGGCGCGCGTGCCGGCGCGTCGGCGCGGCGGGGGAGCCCGGGTGGGTGGAGGGGGCGGCCGGGGAGGGTTCCGGCGTGTCGGCCGTGTACGAGGGTCTCAGTCGGGAAGGCAGAGAGGTACGGCCGTCCCGGGCGAGGAAGGGAGGTGCGGGCGTGGGTCGTGGCGGGGAGGTGCTCTGCGCGGCCGTGGTCGCGGCGCCTCCGGATTCCTTCGTAATAAACCGGAACTGACTGAGAACTTGGGTCGTTGCAGGTAATGAGAGGGCCAATTCACCTGAACGGAGGTACGCCGCAGTAGAGGGTGACGACATCCGTCCGGGCGAGATATGTTCGGTTGTGAGGGAAAGCCGCAGGCCACACCTCTCATATCCGAATGCCGTGCTGCGGTTTCGGTAATCATCCGCGGCACCTGGGGTGTAGATCTCGCCGATGGGGGAGGAGGAGGTGGAAGTCACCAAGTCCGAGGTTCCGGTGCTCACCGGAACCTGGTGCAAGAGGGAGACGCTCCGCACTGAGGCGGAGTGATCCGGGAACGGAGTTCTGCGTGGACATCGTCGTCAAGGGCCGCAAGACCGAGGTGCCCGAGCGGTTCCGCAAGCACGTGGCCGAGAAGCTGAAGCTGGAGAAGATCCAGAAGCTCGACGGCAAGGTGATCAGCCTCGACGTCGAGGTGTCCAAGGAGCCCAACCCCCGACAGGCCGACCGGTGCGACCGGGTGGAGATCACGCTCCGCTCCCGTGGCCCTGTGATCCGGGCGGAGGCAGCGGCCAGCGACCCGTATGCGGCACTCGATCTGGCGGCGGAGAAGCTGGACGCCCAGCTGCGCAAGCAGCACGACAAGCGTTACACGCGCCGCGGCGCGCGCCGGCTCAGCGCGGCGGAGGTTCCCGACCACGTCCCGGGCGTGGCGACGCTCAACGGCAACGGACACCCCGTTTCCGCCGAAGCGTCGGACAGCGTGCCGACCAAGAAGATCGGTTCGCTGGAGGTGCAGGGTGACGGCCCCCTCGTGGTCCGCGAGAAGACCCACGTCGCCGCTCCGATGACTCTCGACCAGGCCCTCTACGAGATGGAACTGGTCGGCCACGACTTCTATCTGTTCGTCGACTCCGAGACCAAGCAGCCGAGCGTCGTGTACCGGCGCCACGCCTACGACTACGGCGTGATCCATCTCGACACGGACCCGATGGTCGCCCAGGCGCACTCCCCCGAGGCGGGTGGCGCGCTGGGTGGGTGACCCGGCCCGGTGACAGCTGAGCGGTGTGCCCCTGGAGCGCGGTGTGCGCCCCCAGGGGCACCCGTGTGCGACCCCCCGGGGCGTCGCTCTGTCACCGTGTTGTCGTCCAAGCATGGAATCATGGCCAGGGCGGCCCAATCGGTGGGCCGTTGCCTTGGGTTGGCGATGGCTCAGGACCACGGCCACAGCCTGCAGGGGGAGGAACGATGGCGGACAGCTTCGGACCGATGCGGGACGAGGATGCCGACGGCGGCGTCGTCGGCATGGGCCCGGACGCGGGCACCTCACGCAAGGAGCCGATCAGAGTCCTTGTCGTGGACGACCACGCCCTGTTCCGCCGGGGACTGGAGATCGTGCTCGCGGCCGAGGAGGACATCCAGGTCGTCGGTGAGGCCGGGGACGGCGCGGAGGCCGTGGACAAGGCGGCCGATCTGCTGCCGGACATCGTGCTGATGGACGTGCGGATGCCCAAGCGCGGCGGTATCGAGGCGTGCACCTCCATCAAGGAGGTCGCCCCCAGCGCGAAGATCATCATGCTGACGATCAGCGACGAGGAGGCCGACCTCTACGACGCGATCAAGGCGGGCGCGACCGGCTACCTCCTCAAGGAGATCTCGACGGACGAGGTCGCCACCGCGATCCGGGCGGTCGCCGACGGGCAGTCGCAGATCAGCCCGTCGATGGCGTCGAAGCTGCTCACCGAGTTCAAGTCGATGATCCAGCGGACCGACGAGCGCCGGCTGGTGCCCGCGCCGCGGCTGACGGACCGTGAGCTGGAGGTCCTCAAGCTGGTCGCCACGGGGATGAACAACCGGGACATCGCCAAGGAGTTGTTCATCTCCGAGAACACCGTGAAGAACCATGTGCGCAACATCCTGGAGAAGCTGCAGCTGCACTCCAGGATGGAGGCGGTGGTCTACGCGATGCGGGAGAAGATCCTCGAGATCCGGTGAACCCGGCGCGCCCGGTGGCAGGTGAGGCGGGTGATGCCGGTCAGCCGGGTCAGCGCAGGGCGGTGACCAGGGCGCGGGTGATCTCCTGGATGAGGGGATCGCGCAGCTCCGGGGCGTCCACCCGTTCCACCCGTACGTCCGTGCAGTCCACCCAGCTCGCCGCCTCGACCAGTGCCTCCGCCACCGCGGGGACGGCCTTGGCGCTGCCCAGGGTGACCTGTCGGGCCACCAGGGTGCGGCCTTCCCTGGCGGGGTCCACGCGGCCGACGAGCCGGCCGCCGGCCAGGACCGGCATGGCGAAGTACCCGTAGATCCGCTTGGGCTTGGGGACGTAGGCCTCCAGGCGGTGGGTGAAGCCGAAGATCCGTTCGGTGCGCGCCCGCTCCCAGATCAGGGAGTCGAAGGGGGACAGGAGTGTGGTGCGGTGGCGGCCGCGCGGGGGTGTGCTGAGCGCCTCCGGGTCGGCCCAGGCGGGCTTGGACCAGCCCTCGACCGTGACCGGGACCAGGCCCGAGTCGGCGATCACCGCGTCCACCTGGTCGCCCTTGATGCGGTGGTAGTCGGCGATGTCCGCGCGGGTGCCGACGCCGAGGGACTGGCCGGCCAGGCGGACCAGGCGGCGCAGGCATTCGGTGTCGTCCAGCTCGTCGTGCAGCAGGTCGGCGGGGACGGCGCGTTCGGCGAGGTCGTAGACGCGCTTCCAGCCGCGGCGCTGTACGCAGACCACTTCGCCGTACATGAGGGCGCGTTCCACGGCGACCTTGGTGCCGGACCAGTCCCACCATTCGCTGGTCTTCTTCGCGCCGCCCAATTCGGTGGCGGTGAGGGGGCCTTCGGCGCGCAGCTGTTTGACGACCTGGTCGTAGGTGCCCTCGGGGAGGTCGTGGTTCCAGTGGGGGCGGTTGCGGTAGGCGCGGCGGCGGAAGGCGAAGTGGGGCCATTCCTCGATGGGGAGGATGCAGGCGGCGTGGGACCAGTACTCGAAGGCGTGGGGTCGTGCCGCAGGCGTGTCGGCGGAGCCGGGCGTCCAGTAGGCGTCCTCCACCGTCCTGCGGCCCACGGCGCCCAGGCGGGCGTAGGGGATCAGTTCGTGGGAGCGGGCGAGGACGGAGATGGTGTCGAGCTGGACCGCGCCGAGGTGGCGGAGGATTCCGCGGACGCCGGCCTTGCGGTCGGGGGTGCCGAGGAAGCCCTGGGCGCGCAGGGCGATCCGGCGGGCTTCGTCTGCGGAGAGCTCGGTGGCGGGGCGCGGGGTCGTCATGGCTCGCACGATAGGGCGTGGGACTGACAGTCCGCGGTGAGCTGGGGTTTTCCCGTGGAGGGCTCGGCGGGTGTCCGACGGTGGCGGTGTGACGTCAGTCGTCGGCGGGGACGGTGGGGGACGGCAGGTAGGGGGCTGCCGAGGGCAGGCCCAGGTCGGAGGGGAGCAGGGAGGCGACCCAGCAGTCCCGGCGTACGCCCTTGTTGTTGAGGGCGGAGCGGAGGGTGCCTTCGAGGGTGAAGCCGGCGTGTTGGGCGACCGCGCGGGAGGCGGTGTTGCCCACTTCGGCGCGCCATTCGACGCGGTCGACGGCGAGGTGGGTGAAGGCCCAGCGGGCGGCGGTGAGGGTGGCCTCGGTGATGTAGCCGCGGCCGCGGTGTTCCTTTGCGGCCCAGAAGCCGATCTCGGCGGTGCCGAGGGTGCGCATGGTGAGGCCGAGCATGCCGGTCAGGGTGTGGTCGGGGAGGAACACGCCGAAGGTGAACATCGAGGCGTCCGCCCAGCCTTCGGGGGCGATCTGCTCGGTGAAGCCGCGGGCGTGTTCGGGGAGGTAGGGGGAGGGGAGGGTGGTCCAGCGCTGGATGTCGGGGTCCTGGGCGGCGGCGAGGACGGCATCGGTGTCCTGGGGGCCGACGGGGCGCAGGACCAGGCGGTCGGTGGTGAGGGTGACGGGTTCCATCGGGAGATTGTGGTGGGGCGCGGCGGGTGGACGCCATCGGTTTGCGGGGCGTGAGCGAGTGATCACGATTCGCGCAATTCGTGGCCTCGGGCGGCACTATCGGCGGGCGCCGGGCGTTGTCCTGTTTGAGGAAGATTTTGAAGCGTGTGCGCGACAGTGTGCGGTCCTCGTCACGGCAGGCCTCCCGGCGTGGCGGGGTCCTCGCATACGATGGCCGTTGCTCAGTAAGTCAAATGGAAACCGACCGTCCCAGGCCCGACCGGCAAGGAGACCAACCCCCGTGTCCGTCCTCTCGAAGATCATGCGTGCAGGCGAAGGCAAAATCCTGCGCAAGCTGCACCGCATCGCGGACCAGGTCAACTCCATCGAAGAGGACTTCGTCGACCTCTCCGACGCCGAGCTGCGGGCTCTCACCGATGAGTACAAGCAGCGGTATGCCGATGGGGAGAGCCTGGACGACCTGCTGCCCGAGGCGTTCGCGACGGTGCGCGAGGCCGCGAAGCGCGTCCTGGGCCAGCGTCACTACGACGTGCAGCTCATGGGTGGTGCCGCCCTGCACCTCGGCTATGTCGCCGAGATGAAGACCGGTGAGGGCAAGACGCTCGTCGGCACGCTGCCCGCGTATCTCAACGCCCTTTCCGGTGACGGCGTGCACCTGATCACGGTGAACGACTATCTGGCCGAGCGTGACTCGGAGATGATGGGCCGCGTCCACCGGTTCCTGGGTCTGAGCGTGGGCTGCATCCTGGCGAACATGACGCCGGCCCAGCGCCGCGAGCAGTACCTGTGCGACATCACGTACGGCACGAACAACGAGTTCGGTTTCGACTATCTGCGCGACAACATGGCGTGGTCCAAGGACGAGCTCGTCCAGCGCGGCCACAACTTCGCCATCGTCGACGAGGTCGACTCCATCCTGGTCGACGAGGCCCGTACGCCGCTGATCATCTCCGGTCCGGCCGACCAGGCCACCAAGTGGTACGGCGACTTCGCCAAGCTGGTGACGCGCCTGAAGAAGGGCGAGGCGGGCAACCCGCTGAAGGGCCTCGAGGAGACCGGCGACTACGACGTCGACGAGAAGAAGCGCACGGTCGCGATCCACGAGGCCGGTGTCTCCAAGGTCGAGGACTGGCTGGGCATCGACAACCTCTACGAGTCGGTGAACACGCCGCTCGTCGGTTACCTGAACAACGCCATCAAGGCGAAGGAACTGTTCAAGAAGGACAAGGACTACGTCGTCATCGACGGCGAGGTCATGATCGTCGACGAGCACACGGGCCGTATCCTCGCCGGCCGCCGCTACAACGAGGGCATGCACCAGGCGATCGAGGCGAAGGAAGGGGTGGACATCAAGGACGAGAACCAGACGCTCGCCACGATCACCCTGCAGAACTTCTTCCGCCTCTACGGCAAGCTGTCCGGCATGACCGGTACGGCGATGACGGAGGCCGCCGAGTTCCACCAGATCTACAAGCTCGGCGTGGTCCCGATCCCGACGAACAAGCCGATGATCCGCAAGGACCAGTCGGACCTCATCTACCGCACCGAGGTCGCCAAGTTCGAGGCCGTTGTCGACGACATCGCCGAGAAGCACGAGAAGGGCCAGCCGATCCTCGTCGGCACGACGTCCGTCGAGAAGTCGGAGTACCTCTCGCAGCAGCTGTCCAAGCGCGGCATCCAGCACGAGGTGCTCAACGCCAAGCACCACGAGCGTGAGGCGCAGATCGTGGCCCAGGCGGGCCGCAAGGGTGCGGTGACGGTGGCCACGAACATGGCCGGCCGTGGTACGGACATCAAGCTCGGCGGCAACCCCGAGGACCTCGCGGAGGCGGAGCTGCGCCAGCGCGGCCTGGACCCTGAGGAGCACATCGAGGAGTGGGCCGCGGCGCTTCCGGCCGCTCTGGAGAAGGCCGAGCAGGCCGTCAAGGCGGAGAAGGACGAGGTCGAGGAGCTCGGCGGCCTGTACGTGCTGGGCACCGAGCGGCACGAGTCGCGTCGTATCGACAACCAGTTGCGTGGTCGTTCCGGCCGTCAGGGCGACCCGGGCGAGTCGCGTTTCTACCTCTCCCTGGGTGACGACCTGATGCGTCTGTTCAAGGCGCAGATGGTCGAGCGCGTGATGTCGATGGCGAACGTCCCGGACGACGTGCCGATCGAGAACAAGATGGTCACGCGTGCGATCGCGTCCGCGCAGTCGCAGGTCGAGCAGCAGAACTTCGAGACCCGTAAGAACGTCCTGAAGTACGACGAGGTCCTCAACCGTCAGCGTGAGGTCATCTACGGCGAGCGGCGCCGCGTCCTGGAGGGCGAGGACCTGCACGAGCAGATCCAGCACTTCATGGACGACACGATCGACGCGTACGTCTCCGCGGAGACCGCCGAGGGCTTCCCGGAGGACTGGGACCTGGACCGGCTGTGGGGCGCGTTCAAGCAGCTGTACCCGGTGAAGATCACGGTGGACGAGCTGGAGGAGGCGGCCGGTGACCGGGCCGGTCTGACCGCCGAGTTCATCTCCGAGTCCATCAAGGACGACATCCACGAGCAGTACGAGGCGCGGGAGACGCAGCTCGGCTCGGAGATCATGCGTGAGCTGGAGCGCCGGGTCGTGCTGTCGGTCCTGGACCGCAAGTGGCGTGAGCACCTCTACGAGATGGACTACCTCCAGGAGGGCATCGGCCTGCGCGCGATGGCGCAGAAGGACCCGCTGGTCGAGTACCAGCGCGAGGGCTTCGACATGTTCGCCGCGATGATGGACGGCATCAAGGAGGAGTCCGTCGGCTACCTGTTCAACCTGGAGGTCCAGGTCGAGCAGCAGGTCGAGGAGGTTCCGGTCGAGGACGTCACGCCCGTCGACATGGAGAAGCAGGACGTGGTGCCGGCGCAGGCGGGCGCGCGTCCGGAGATCCGCGCCAAGGGGCTGGACGCTCCGCAGCGGCGGAACCTGCACTTCTCCGCGCCGACGGTGGACGGCGAGGGCGGCACCATCGAGGGCGACTTCGACGCCGACGACGAGCCGGTGCGTTCCGAGGCCGACGGTCTCACGCGCGCGGAGCGCCGCAAGCAGGCGAAGGCCGGGCGGCGCCGCAAGAAGTAGCGGCTGTGCGGGCCCGCGGGGCCGTTGCCGGAGGTGACGGTGTCGTGGGGCGCGTGGCGGATCGAGGGGCCGGGTCACCTGGGGTGGCCCGGCCCTTTCGCGTGCCTGCCGGTGCGGGGCTTCAGTCGTCCTGGGGGTGTGGCCTGCGGGGGCCGCCCAGTTCCACGGCCGTGCAGCGCCAGCGGCGGTCGGTGCCGAGTTCCAGGCGGAAGGCCATGGCGCGCAGCCGGTCGCCGGTGCCGATGCGGGCGAAGGCCTCGATCGCGCCGGGGCGGGGGACGTAGTAGCCGATGTCGCGGACGGTCGGGCTGACGCCGTGGGCGGCGCGCAGGGGGCCGTGTTCGGCGAGGTCGGCGAGGTCGTCGTAGGCGCGGCCCCGGGTGTGGCGGAGCATCGAGTGGACGGGGCGCCGGCCGCTGAGGACCGCGAGCAGGCGGTCGGCGAAGAGGTCGGTGGGGCGGGGCTGGGCCGGTGGGCGCTGCGGGCTTCGGGCGGGGGCCGGGGCCGTGGGCGGCGCGGGGGTGTGGGGCCGGGGCTGTGCCGTGGCGGGTGGGGCGGCCGGGTGCGGGTGGGGCGCTGGGGCCTGGCCGGGGCGGCGCGGGGCCCTGGAGGGCTGTGTCGTCGAGGGCTGGGTGGTGGAGGGCCGGGGGGACGCGGGCTGGGTGGTGGAGGGCTGGCTGGTGCGGGTCTGGCGGGTGCGGGGTGGGGTGCCTGCGGGGCGGCGGGGGTCTCGGCGGCCCGGAGGGCGGGTGCCCGGGGAGTGCTGCAGCCTGGTCATGACCTTGTTCATCGTGTCCCCGTTCGATCGGCTGGATGGGGCGACGACGCGACCTTCTACCGGTCGGTAACTTGCCGTCGTCGATCTTGTACGCGGTTGCGGTGCGTGATGGCAAGTGAGCGGAGAGTGTGTGGCGAGGTGCGGGGAAGTTCACCTATCAGGGTGGTCGGGGGAGGGAAAAGCCCCGGCCGGCGGGGTGCGGGGGGTGAATTCCGGGGCGTGGGGTGGACGCTTTCCGAGGCGCGGGGAGGGCCACGAAAGGGGACGCCCGCACGTATCCTGAGGGTCATCCGGGCGGAGCGTCCGGCCCGAGAACCGACGACGAAAGAGCGGCCCGCCATGCGCGTCTACGTCCCCCTGACCCTCCCCGGCCTCGCCGAGGCGCACAAGACGGGGGAACTGGGGTCCGGGCCGCTCGTCGCGTACGCCGTCACGCCCGCGTTGCGCGAGTGGTACCTGTCCGACGACATCGAGGAGCTGGAGTACGCGGCGCTGAGCCGGGCCGCGCTGGCCTCGCTGCGGCTGCTCGCGGCGGACCCGGGTGCGC
The DNA here is from genome assembly GCF_042898825.1 of Streptomyces sp. NPDC000345. Taxonomy (NCBI): domain Bacteria; kingdom Bacillati; phylum Actinomycetota; class Actinomycetes; order Kitasatosporales; family Streptomycetaceae; genus Streptomyces; species Streptomyces sp. NPDC000345. The sequence continues at coordinate 127,287 of NZ_JBIAZE010000021.1, read as the reverse complement.
CGCGCCGGCGGGTCGTGGTCGCCGTCGACGTGCCCGACCGGGCGGCCGCGGTCGACCCCGACCGGGGACTGGATCCCGCGGCGCTCGGCGAGGTGCGGGTGTCGGGTGCCGTGCTGCTCGCCAAGGCGGCCTCGGTGCACGTCGACGCGGGGGACGCGGAGGCGGACGTGGCCGCGGCGGCGGAGGCGCTCGGGGCGGCGGACGGCGGGGACGACGACGCGCAGTTCGTGGTGGACGGGGCGGAGGACCACGAACTGCTGTGGTTCGCCACGCAGGAGATCCCGAACCTGGTGGGGGCCGGCGGCTGAGGGACCGGGCCCGGTGAGGGTGCGGAATCGCTTCGGCTCTTGATTGTCGGTGGAGGCGGGTACGTTTTCTGGCATGGGGAAGCAGCAGGTGGCGGCGCACATCGTCTGGGACTGGAACGGGACGCTGCTCAATGACAACGACGCGATCATCGGGGCGACCAACGCGGCGTTCGCGGAACTGGGACTGGAACCGCTGACGCTGGAGCAGTACCGGGCGCTGTACTGCGTGCCGGTGCCGAAGTTCTACGAGCGGCTGATCGGCAGGCTGCCGACGGACGCCGAGTGGGAGCTCATGGACGAGATCTTCCACCGGTACTACGCGGAGCACCGGGTGCGGTGCGGGCTGACCGAAGGGGTGGTGGAGCTGCTCGCGGGGTGGCGGTCGGCGGGCCACAGCCAGTCCCTGTTGAGCATGTACGTGCATGAGGAGCTGGTCCCCGTCGTGCGGGGGTTCGGGATCGAGCCGCACTTCGTGCGGGTGGACGGGCGGGTCGGGCCGTCCGGGGGGAGCAAGGCCGAGCACATGGTGCGGCATCTCGCCGCGCTGGCCGAGGTGGAGCCGTCGCGGACGGTGGTGATCGGGGACGCGGCCGATGACGCGGTGGCCGCGCTGCATGCCGGGGTGCAGGCGGTGCTGTACACCGGTGGGTCGCACAGCCGGGCCAGCCTCGAAGGGGTGGGGGTGCCGGTGGTGGATTCGCTGGCTGAGGCGGTGGAGGTCGCGGGGCGGCTGGCGGCCTGAGGTGCCGTGGTGTGCCGCGCCGTGCCGTGCCGTGGTGTGCCGTGCAGTGGTGTGGTGTGGCGTGGCGTCGGGGTCGGGGCCGCGGGGACCGGGGGTCCGAGGTGAAGTGACGTGGGGCCGCGGGCCTGGGGTGCGGCGTCCTCGAGGCGCCGCACCTGTGGGGCCGTGGGATCAGATCGCCGGGGCCTTCGCGCGCAGGACCGTCAGGAACTCGCGCATCCAGGCCGGGTGGTCGGGCCAGGCGCGGGAGGAGACGAGGGTGCCGTCGACCACCGCCTCGCTGTCCTGGTAGGTGGCGCCGGCCGCCTGCATGTCGATCTCCAGGGCGGGGTACGCCGTGACGCGGCGGCCGCGGAGGGCGTCTGCGGCGGCGGTGAGCAGGGGGCCGTGGCAGATCTGGGCGACGGGTTTGTCCGCGTCGAAGAACGACTTGAGGATCTTGCGGAGTTCGGGGTCGTTGCGCAGGTATTCGGGGGCGCGGCCGCCGGGGATGACGATGGCGGCGTACTGGCCGGGGTCGACCTCGGAGAAGGCGAGGTCGGCGGGCCAGGTGTAGCCGGGCTTCTCGGTGTAGGTGTCGAAGCCGGGTTCGAAGTCGTGGACGACGAACTGGAGCTTTTTGCGGGTGGGGGCGGCGATGTGGACCTCGTAGCCCTCCTCGCGCAGGCGTTGGTAGGGGTAGAGGACTTCCAGGGATTCGGCTGCGTCGCCGGTGACGATGAGGATTTTCGCGGGCATGGTGGGCGGCTCCTCTCGGGCGGGCGCTCTCCTTGGCAACGTGCCTCTCGGGGGTGGCCTTGCCAAGAGGTGGGGCGCTTTCAGGGTCTCTCGCCGAGGGATGCGGCGTCGACTTGTCTCGCCCCCGCCGCCCTTACCCGTCCCATCCCGGGGGCTCCGCCCCTGTCGCCCCTCGTGCCCCTGGCGGGTCTTCGCCCTCCCGCCCACCCGACTCGGTCGGTGGAGAAGTGACCCTCCTCGGGGCTCCGCCCCGGCCCCGGCGGGGACTGCGTCCCCTGCACCCCTCACCGGGGCTTCGCCCCTGTGCCCCTGGCGGGCTCGGCCCCTGCACCCTCACGCGGCTCCGCCCCTGTGCCCCTGGCGAGGCTTCGCCCCTGCACCCCTCATGCGGCTCCGCCCCTCGTGCCCCTGGCGGGTCTTCGCCCGTGCACCCCTCATGCGGCTCCGCCCCTCGTGCCCCTGGCGGGTCTTCGCCCGTGCACCCCTCACGCGGCTCCGCCCCCCGTGCCCCTGGCGGGGCATCGCCCGCCCGACTCGGTTCGCGGAGAAGGAACCCTGGTCCGGGGCTCCGCCCCTGCACCTGGCGGGGACCGCGGGGACCGCGCCCCCTGCACCCCAGCGGGCACCGCGCCCCCCCGCACCCCTCGCAGACCTCCGCCCCTCGGCCCCCACCAGCCCCCACCAGCCTCCTGCCCCAGTAACACCCCACCTGCACCCCCCGCCCCCTCCCACCCCTGTGCAGAACGTCAAAGTTCTCCCCCCTGTTTTGTACACATACGGCTCATGACGGGTCCCCGGTGAGGAGCGATAGCCTTGGTGGCGTGATCAGCGCGATAGCTCGCGGGGGTGCTGTGGCCCCTGCCCTGCGCCCGGCGTGTGCGGACCATCTCCGCGGCCGGGCGGCGGACGCTGGTTCTTGCGGGCGGGGCCGGGGCACCAGGAGCCTCAGGACGGCGCGTACGTTCGAGAAGCGCGTGGCGCGGAGAGCAGCGTCACACCTCGGAGTGGTGTCGAGAATGGCCGATTACCCCCCGCTCATCTCACCTTGCGGCATAGCGTCGGAGCAGACCGGAGACCCCGGGCTGTGGCGTCGAGCCGCTGGGGAAGAGACCGTACTTCCTTCTACGTCACGCAACGGCGCGCGACAGGAGTCAGAGGACAATGCAGACCAAGCTGGACGAAGCCAAGGCCGAGCTGCTCGAGAGGGCGGCGCGGGTCGCTGAGAACAGCCCGGTCGGGGGGCACCTACCGACTGGGACGACGGGCGAGGGCACTGCGGGCACCCCGGACCACGACGCCCTCCTCGCGTTCCTCCAGCGCTACTACCTGCACACCGCCCCGGAGGACCTCACCGACCGCGACCCGGTCGACGTCTTCGGAGCCGCGCTCTCCCACTACCGGCTCGCCGAGAACCGGCCGCAGGGGACGGCCAACGTCCGGGTCCACACGCCGACGGTCGAGGAGAACGGCTGGACCTGCAGTCACTCCGTGGTCGAAGTCGTCACCGACGACATGCCCTTCCTCGTCGACTCCGTCACCAACGAGCTGACCCGTCAGGGGCGGGGCATCCACCTCGTCGTGCATCCGCAGTTCGTGGTGCGGCGGGACGTGACCGGAAAGCTCATCGAGGTGCTGGGATCCCCGCGCGCCGCCGCCGGTGACCTTCCGCACGACGCGCACGTCGAGTCCTGGATCCATGTGGAGATGGACCGGGAGACCGACCGCGCCGACCTGAAGCAGGTCACCGCCGATCTGCTGAGGGTGCTCTCCGACGTCCGCGAGGCCGTCGAGGACTGGGAGAAGATGCGGGACTCGGCCCTGCGGATCGCCGACGCCCTGCCCGACGAGCCCACGCCCGGTGATCTTCCCTCGCCCGAGGTCGAGGAGGCCCGTGAGCTGCTGCGCTGGCTCGCCGCCGATCACTTCACCTTCCTGGGGTACCGGGAGTACCAGCTGCGGGAAGACGACTCCCTCGCGGCCGTGCCGGGGACCGGGCTCGGGATACTGCGGGCCGATCCGCATCACGCCGGCGGTGACGCGCACCCCGTCAGCCCGTCCTTCGAGCGGCTCCCCGCCGACGCGCGCGCCAAGGCCCGTGAGCACAAGCTGCTCGTCCTGACCAAGGCCAACAGCCGGGCCACCGTGCACCGGCCCTCGTATCTCGACTATGTCGGGGTCAAGAAGTTCGACGCCGAGGGGAACGTGGTCGGGGAGCGGCGGTTCCTCGGGCTCTTCTCCTCCGCGGCCTACACCGAGTCCGTGGTCCGGGTCCCCGTCGTCCGGCGCAAGGTCGACGCCGTCCTCACGGGCGCGGGGTTCTCGCCCAACAGCCACGACGGGCGCGACCTGCTCCAGATCATGGAGACGTATCCGCGCGACGAGCTCTTCCAGACGCCGGTCGACGAGCTGCGGTCCATCGTGACCAGCGTGCTGTACCTGCAGGAGCGGCGGAGGCTGCGGCTCTACCTGCGGCAGGACGAGTACGGGCGCTACTACTCCGCGCTGGTCTACCTGCCCCGCGACCGCTACACCACCGGTGTCCGGCTGCGGATCATCGACATCCTCAAGGAGGAGCTGGGCGGCACCAGCGTCGACTTCACCGCCTGGAACACGGAGTCGATCCTGTCCCGGCTGCACTTCGTGGTGCGGGTCCCGCAGGGCACCGAGCTGCCCGAGCTGTCGGAGGCCGACAAGGAACGCATCGAGGCGCGGCTCGTGGAGGCGGCGCGGTCCTGGGCCGACGCGTTCGCCGAGGCGCTCAACGCCGAACTGGGCGAGGAGCGGGCCGCCGAGCTGCTGCGCCGCTACAACAACGCCTTCACCGAGGGCTACAAGGCCGACCACACCCCGCGCGCCGCGGTCGCCGACCTCGTCCACCTCGAACGGCTCACCGAGGACCAGAGCTTCTCGCTCAGCCTGTACGAGCCGGTGGGCGCCGCGCCCGACGAGCGCCGCTTCAAGATCTACCGCAAGGGTGCCGCGATCTCCCTGTCGGCCGTGCTGCCGGTGCTGAACCGGCTGGGTGTCGAGGTGATCGACGAGCGGCCGTACGAGATGCGCTGCACGGACCGGTCGGTGGCCTGGATCTACGACTTCGGGCTGCGCATCCCCAAGGCGCTGGGCGGCGGGACCACCGATCTGCTCGGGGACGACGGGCGTGAGCGGTTCCAGGAGGCGTTCGCCGCGACCTGGACCGGCGAGGCGGAGAACGACGGGTTCAACGCGCTGGTGCTGGGGGCCGGGCTGAACTGGCGGCAGGCGATGGTGCTGCGCGCCTACGCCAAGTACCTGCGCCAGGCCGGTTCCACGTTCAGCCAGGACTACATGGAGGACACCCTCCGTACGAACGTCCATACCACCCGGCTGCTCGTCTCCCTGTTCGAGGCGCGGATGTCGCCCGGCCGGCAGCGTGCCGGGCTGGAGATCGTCGACGCGCTGCTGGAGGAGCTCGACGCCGCTCTCGACCAGGTGGCCTCGCTCGACGAGGACCGGATCCTGCGGTCCTTCCTCACCGTCATCAAGGCGACCCTGCGGACCAACTTCTTCCAGAACACCGCGGACGGCACGCCGCACGCGTACGTGTCGATGAAGTTCGACCCGCAGGCGATCCCGGACCTGCCGGCGCCCCGCCCGGCGTTCGAGATCTGGGTGTACTCGCCCCGGGTGGAGGGTGTGCACCTGCGGTTCGGGAAGGTCGCGCGCGGTGGCCTCAGGTGGTCGGACCGCAGGGAGGACTTCCGGACCGAGATCCTCGGGCTGGTCAAGGCGCAGATGGTGAAGAACACCGTCATCGTGCCGGTCGGCGCCAAGGGCGGCTTCGTCGCCAAGCAGCTGCCCGACCCGTCCGTGGACCGTGACGCGTGGCTGGCCGAGGGCATCGCCAGCTACCGCACGTTCATCTCGGCGCTCCTCGACATCACCGACAACATGGTGGCCGGGGAGGTCGTGCCGCCGGCCGACGTCGTACGGCACGACGGGGACGACACCTACCTGGTGGTCGCGGCCGACAAGGGCACGGCGACGTTCTCCGACATCGCCAACGAGGTCGCCCAGTCCTACGACTTCTGGCTCGGGGACGCCTTCGCCTCCGGCGGCAGCGCCGGGTACGACCACAAGGCGATGGGCATCACCGCGCGCGGCGCCTGGGAGTCCGTCAAGCGGCACTTCCGTGACATGGGCGTCGACACGCAGGTCGAGGACTTCACGGTCGTCGGCATCGGTGACATGTCCGGTGACGTGTTCGGCAACGGCATGCTGCTCTCCGAGCACATCCGCCTGGTCGCCGCGTTCGACCACCGGCACATCTTCATCGACCCCCGCCCGGACGCCGCGACCTCCTACGCCGAGCGCCGCCGCCTGTTCGAGCTGCCGCGCAGTTCCTGGGCCGACTACAACAGTGACCTGATCTCCTCCGGCGGCGGTGTCTTCCCCCGTACGGCGAAGGCGATCCCGGTCAACGCGCACATCCGGGAGGCCCTCGGCATCGAGGCGGGCGTCACCAAGCTGACCCCGGCCGACCTGATGAAGGCGATCCTCTCGGCGCCGGTGGACCTGCTGTGGAACGGCGGCATCGGCACGTACGTCAAGGCGAGCACCGAGTCGAACGCCGACGTCGGCGACAAGGCGAACGACCCGATCCGCGTCGACGGCCAGGACCTGCGGGTCAAGGTCGTCGGCGAGGGCGGCAACCTGGGCCTGACCCAGCTCGGCCGGATCGAGTTCGCCCGCAGCGGCGGCCGGATCAACACCGACGCCATCGACAACAGCGCCGGCGTGGACACCTCCGACCACGAGGTGAACATCAAGATCCTGCTGAACGGTCTGGTCACGGACGGCGACATGACCGTCAAGCAGCGCAACAAGCTGCTCGCGGAGATGACCGACGAGGTCGGCGCGCTGGTCCTGCGCAACAACTACGCGCAGAACACGGCGATCGCCAACGCCCTCGCCCAGTCCAAGGACATGCTCCACGCCCAGCAGCGCTACCTCCGCCACCTGGTCCGCGAGGGCCACCTGGACCGGGCGCTGGAGTTCCTGCCGACCGACCGGCAGATCCGTGAGCGCCTCGGGTCCGGCCACGGCCTGACCGGTCCGGAGACCGCCGTCCTGCTGGCGTACACGAAGATCACGGTCTCGGACGAGCTGCTGCAGACGTCGCTGCCCGACGACCCGTATCTGCGCGGTCTGCTGTACGCGTACTTCCCGACCGCGTTGCGCGAGCAGTTCCCCGAGCACATCGACAGCCACCCGCTGCGCCGTGAGATCACCACGACCGTGCTGGTCAACGACACGGTCAACACCGGCGGTACGACGTATCTGCACCGGCTGCGCGAGGAGACCGGCGCCTCGCTGGAGGAGATCGTGCGGGCGCAGACCGCGGCCCGGGCGATCTTCAAGTCGGCGCCGGTGTGGGACGCGGTCGAGGAGCTCGACAACACCGTCGAGGCGGCCGTGCAGACCCGGATCCGGCTGCACTCGCGCCGGCTCGTCGAGCGCGGTACCCGCTGGCTGCTCAACAACCGGCCGCAGCCGCTGCAGCTCGCCGAGACCGTGGAGTTCTTCGCCGAGCGCGTCGAGCAGGTCTGGTCGCAGCTGACGAAGCTGCTGCGCGGCGCGGACCTGGAGTGGTGGCAGAAGATCTACGACGAGCTGACCGGCGCGGGTGTGCCGGACGAGCTCGCCACCCGGGTGGCCGGGTTCTCCTCCGCCTTCCCGGCGCTGGACATCGTGTCGGTCGCCGACCGCATGGGCAAGGACCCGCTGGACGTGGCCGAGGTCTACTACGACCTCGCCGACCGGCTGCACATCACCCAGCTCATGGACCGCATCATCGAGCTGCCGCGTGCCGACCGCTGGCAGTCCATGGCCCGCGCCTCCATCCGCGAGGACCTGTACGCGGCGCACGCGGCGCTGACTGCGGACGTCCTGGCCGTCGGCAACGGCAGCTCGACGCCCGAGCAGCGGTTCAAGGCGTGGCAGGAGCGGAACGCGGCGATCCTGGGCCGGGCGCGCACGACGCTGGAGGAGATCCAGAGTTCGGAGACGTTCGACCTGGCGAACCTGTCGGTCGCGATGCGCACGATGCGGACGCTGCTGCGGACGCACTCGTAACGCCGCCCGTCCGGGCACATCGCGTACGGCGTGACGAAGGGCGCCCCCCGGTCATCGGGGGGCGCCCTTCGCCTGCCCGCCGGCTCAGACGGTCGCCGCGACCGGCTTGGGGCGGGGCTTCTTCTTGGCCTTGTGGTCGCCGCTGAACGCCTCGTACGCGTCCATGACCTGCTCGGTGGGGCCGTCCATGCGCAGTTCGCCGCGCTCCAGCCACAGCACCCGTTCGCAGGTCTCGCGGATCGAGCTGTTGCTGTGGCTGACCAGGAAGACGGTGCCGGCGTGCTCGCGCATCTCGCGGATGCGGTCCGCCGAGCGCTTGCGGAACTGCGCGTCACCGGTGGCCAGGGCCTCGTCGATGAGGAGGACGTCGTGGTCCTTCGCGGCGGCGATGGAGAAGCGCAGTCGGGAGCCCATGCCGGAGGAGTACGTGCGCATGGGCAGGGAGATGAAGTCGCCCTTGTCGTTGATGCCGGAGAAGTCGACGATCTGCTGGTAGCGCTCCTTGATCTGCTCGCGGGACATGCCCATGGCGAGGCCGCCGAGGTAGACGTTGCGCTCGCCGGTCAGGTCGCCCATCAGGGCCGCGTTGACGCCGAGGAGGGAGGGCTGGCCGTCGGTGTAGATACGGCCGTTCTCCACCGGCAGGAGGCCGGCGATCGCCTTGAGCAGGGTCGACTTGCCGGAGCCGTTGGTGCCGATCAGGCCGATCGCCTCGCCCTTGCAGGCGACGAAGGAGACGTTCTTGACCGCGTGCACCAGTCGGGTGCCCGCCGCCTTCTCGGCCTGCTTGCGGCGCAGGATCCGGTTGAGGGCCGCGGTGGCGCTGCCGCGGCCGCCGCCGGTGCCGTTGACCCGGTAGACGATGTCGACGCCGTCGACGACGACGGTGGGGGCCCGCTCGTCGAGGGGCTGGATGGGGTGTGCGGTGTCAGCCACGGCCGTACGTCTCCTCAGCCTTCCAGAAGTAGATGAAGCCGCCGACGCCGGCGAGCAGCGCCCAGCCGGACGCGAGCGCCCACACGTGGGGCGGCAGCTGATCGGCGTGGAAGCTGTCGATCAGCGCGAAGCGCATCAGGTCGATGTACACGGCGGCGGGGTTGGCGCGCAGCACGTCCCTGACCCAGGACGGCCAGTCGGTGTGCTTGCTGAGCAGGTTGTCGATGCTCCACATCACGCCGGACACGTACATCCAGGTGCGCAGCACGAACGGCATCAGCTGGGCGATGTCCGGGGTCTTCGCGCCCAGCCGGGCCAGGATCATCGAGATGCCCGCGTTGAAGACGAACTGCAGGGTGAGGACCGGCAGGACGAGCACCCAGGAGAGGGCCGGCGGCACGCCGACCGCGAACAGGATGATCAGCAGCGCGGCCATCGAGAACAGCAGCTGCTGCAGCTGCTGAAGACAGTACGAGATCGGCAGCGCGGCCCGCGGGAAGTGCAGGGCCCGCACCAGGCCGATGTTGCCGGAGATGGACCGGGTGCCCGACATGATCGAGCTCTGGGTGAACGTCCACACGAACACGCCCGTGACCAGGAAGGGGATGAAGTCCGGCACGTCCTTCTTGGTCTGCAGCAGCATGCCGAAGATGAAGTAGTAGACGGCCGCGTTCAGCAGCGGGGTCATCACCTGCCAGATCTGGCCCAGCTTCGCGGCGCTGTACTGCGAGGTGAGCTTGGCGGTGGCGAAGGCGGTGATGAAGTGGCGGCGCGCCCACAGCTGACGGATGTACCGGGGCAGGGAGGGGCGGGCACCGCTGACCGCGAGGCCGTGCCGGGCGGCGAGGGCCGCCAGGTCGTCGTGGGGTGCGGCCGCCTGGGTGGTGGGCGGTGTGTGGAGGACCTGGCTCACATCCGCTGCTTTCACTCGGGGGTGGGGGTGCGTGCGGTCGTCCGGCCGCACGGCCGTCGCCCGGCGTTCTCTTACGTTTCTCTTCACGTTTTCTTACGTCGGGACGGGACCGTATCGTCGCAACGTGAGCGTAGGCCTTCTTCACGTCGGAACGCAACCGTTTCGTCGTAACGCCCTATGCTGGTCGGCATGACGACGAACGCGACGAACGCCGACGAACCGCAGGCGAAGCCGCGCCGCCGGGCTCCCGCGGGCGCGGCCGTGCTCCGCGAGGATGTGACGGAAGCCATCCGGGCGGCCGTGTTCGAGGAGCTCGCGACCGTCGGCTACGCGCGGATGTCCATCGAGGGCATCGCCCGGCGCGCCGGCGTGGGCAAGACCGCGGTGTACCGGCGCTGGCGCTCCAAGCTGCACCTGGTCCTCGACCTCGTCTCGGCGCTCGCCGTGCAGGGCCTGCCCGCCCCGGAGACGGGCGGCCTGGAGAGCGATCTGCGGATGCTGTACGAGGTCACCGCGCGGGCGCTCCGGCATCCCGTGGCCTCGCAGATCATCCCGGATCTGCAGGCCGAGGCGGCCCGCAACCCCGAGATCGCCGAGGCGCTGCAGAAGGCGCTGCGGGAGGGCCAGGAGGGCGTCGCGCTGAAGATCGTGGCGGCGGCGGAGCGGCGCGGCGAGGTCCGGACGGGGCTGGACGACGAGCTGGCGCTCGATCTGATCTCGGGTCCGCTTTACTGGCGTTCGGTGGTGATCCGCAGCCCGAAGCTGCCCAAGGGCTATCTGGGCGCGCTGGCGCGGGCGACCGCCGAGGCGATCAAGGCGCTGTGAACGGGCGGCTCCGGTCGCCCGGACGGGAGCGACAGGAATCGAGGTGGCATGAGAGTCGTGATGGCCGAGGACAACACCCTGCTCAGAGAGGGTCTTGTCCTGTTGCTGACATCGGCCGGGCACGAGGTGGCGGCCGTCGCCGGCTCCGGCCCCGAGATCCTGCCCGCGCTGCTGGAGCACCGGCCCGATGTGGCGGTCCTCGATGTGCGCATGCCGCCCGGCTTCCGTGACGAGGGGCTGCGGGCCGCCCTGGAGGCCCGCGAGAGGATCCCCGGCCTGCCGGTGCTGGTGCTCTCCCAGTACGTCGAGGAGTCCTACGCGGCCGAACTGCTCGGCGGCGGCGCGAGCGGCGTCGGCTACCTGCTGAAGGACCGCGTCGGCCGGGTCGACGAGTTCCTGGACGCGCTGGAACGGGTCGCGGGCGGCGGCACGGCCCTGGACCCCGAGGTCGTCACCGAACTCATGACACGCCGCAAGGACTCCCCGCTGGACCGGCTCACCCCGCGCGAGCGCGAGGTGCTCGCGCTCATGGCCGAGGGCCACGACAACACGACCATCGCCACCACGCTCGTCATCACCGAGCGGTCGGTCAGCAAGCACATCGGCAACGTGTTCCTGAAGCTGGGCCTGCCGCCGAGCGACACCGGCCACCGCCGCGTGCTGGCCGTACTGGCCTGTCTCAACAACACCTGATCCCGCGCGCCGACCCTCTCAAGCAGCCAGTCGCCGCGTGAGCCCGGCGAGTTCCGCCGGCCGCAGCACCCGGCCGTCCCATCCGGGCAGCGGTACGTGCACGGCGGCCGTCCAGCGCTCCGGGACGCCGTCGATGCCGTACACCGCCCCGGCGAGCCCGCCCGTGACCGCCGCGACGGTGTCCGTGTCTCCTCCGACGTCGACGGCGGCGCGGACGGCGTCCTCGTACGAGGAGGTGGTGCGCAGGGCCCAGACGGCGGAGCCGAGGCAGGGCCACACCGCGCCGTTGAACTCGGTGGCGAGGTCCGGGTGCCAGTCGGGGGCGAGGACGGTGGCGTAGCGCCGCCGGTGGGCGGGGTGCACCGCGGCCAGCGTGTCCGGGAGCGCGGCCAGCGGGTCGGCGCCGGTCAGGGCGACGCGGACCAGGTCGTGGAAGATCGCCGTGCCCTCCCAGGCCGCGGGGTCCCCGTGGGTGAGGGCGGACAGCCGCCGGCCCGCGTCCAGGGTGGCGGCGCGGCCCCGGGGCGCGAAGTGCACGGCGGAGGTCGCCGCCCGCATCAACGCGCCGTTCCCCGCAGCCCGTTGGCCGGACCGGAAGTGGCGTTCGGCGGCCGTGTCCCAGGGGTCGCCGCTGTTCAGCACCGCCTCGGTCTGCAGGCCGATGTCCTTGGGGCCGGCGGCGGCCCAGCGCCGGAACCGGGCGAAGACGTCGGCCGGATCCAGCCCGCCGCACTCCACCAGGGACTCGCCGACGAGTACCGCCATCTGCGTGTCGTCGGTCGCCTCGCCCGGCTCCCAGCCGCCGCCCCCGCACATCTCGCCGCCATGCCCCGGGACCGGGAACCGGGCAGAGAAGGCGCCCTCCGGCCCGAACTCGAAGGGCGCCCCGAGCGCGTCACCCACAGCCGAGCCGACCACACATCCGACGGCCCGCGCGATATCGATCATCACGCCAGCGTACGAGTCCGACGGACCGGGCGGCTGCGGGCCCAGGGCCCCGGCTCCCGGCGGCCGGTCAGCGCCGTGCTGCCTCCGGATGGAGGCGCAGCCAGCCCTGCCAGGCTGAGGTGATCATGTCCTGGACGTCGTGTCCGGCCTTCCAGGTGAGTTCCGTGGCGATGCGGTCGGCCGAGGCGACCACCCTGGCCGGGTCGCCGGGGCGGCGGGGCGCGATGGTGGGCGGCCGGTGATGCCCGGTGACGGCGTTGACGCGGTCGATCATCTCGCGGACCGAGACGCCCTCGCCCCGGCCGATGTTGAGGGTGAGGTCGCGGCCGGGCGAGGAGCGCAGGGCGTGGGCGGCGGCCACATGGGCCTCGGCCAGGTCGACGACGTGGATGTAGTCCCGCACGCACGTGCCGTCCGGGGTCGGGTAGTCGTCGCCGAAGATGCGCGGTGGGGCGTTCTCGGTGAGCTTCTCGAAGACCATCGGGATGAGGTTGAACACTCCGGTGTCCGCCAGTTCCGGGGCGGCCGCCCCCGCCACGTTGAAGTACCGCAGGGAGGCCGTGGCCAGTCCCGTGGCCCGGCCCGTGGCGCGGACCAGCCACTCGCCGGCCAGCTTCGTCTCGCCGTACGGCGACATCGGCACGCAGGGGGTGTCCTCGGTGACCAGGTCGACGTCCGGCATGCCGTACACGGCGGCCGAGGAGGAGAACACGAAGGACGGGACCCGGGCCGCGGTCACCGCCTCCAGCAGGACTCTGAGCCCCTCCACGTTCTCCCGGTAGTAGTGCAGCGGCCGCTCCACCGACTCGCCGACCTGCTTCTTCGCCGCGAGGTGGACGACGCCGGTGACCGCGTGCTCGGCGAGGACGCGGGCGACCCGCTCGGCGTCCAGCGTCGAACCCACCACCAGGGGCACCCCGGCGGGTACGCGCGCGGCGATGCCGGTGGACAGGTCGTCGTAGACCACCGCCCGCTCGCCCGCCCGGGTCATCGCCCGTACGACGTGCGCCCCGATGTAGCCGGCGCCACCCGTGATCAGCCAGGTCATGTCGCGACCTTCCCCCTCGTCACTCACTCGGTCGATCCGCGGACAATTGCCGCAATGGAGTCGTCTCACAGTGAAGCAGGCGTGCGGCTCCCGTGCAGGGCCTGTGGACAACTGACGGCGCGTTCCGCGGCGCGCGCCGTGCTCGCGCGCCACAGGCGCACGTACGAGAGCGCGGCCGCCGCGAGCAGCAGGCCGTTGCGCAGGACCATCAGCCCGGTGCCGGTCCAGGTGCACTCGATGACCTCGCCGTACTTGACCGGGAAGATCACGGCGCTGAGCGCGGTCGAGGCCAGGATCAGCGCGGCCACGGGCCGCTGGGTGGTGTGCCGGGAGGTCAGGCAGACGGCGGCCAGGCCCACCAGCCAGATCATGTACTGCGGGCTGATCACCCGGCTGGTCACGGTGAACAGCAGTACCGCGCTGAGTGCCGCGTCGTACGGCACGGCCTCGGTCCAGTGGCGGGCGCGGATCCGCCACCACAGCAGCAGGCCGAAGGCGACGGCGGTGAGGGCGAGCGAGGCGTGCGCCACGCTGGAGACGTACGGTCCGGTGAACTCCATCGCGCCGTACCGGTAGTGGACCTTGCCCGGCCAGTCGGCGTGGGTCGCGAGCGAGAGCAGCGTGCCGCCCAGGGACTCGATCTGCACGCCCCTGCCGCCCTGCTGGAGCAGGAAGGCGAGCGGGTTGCGGAACGCGAACACCAGGAGCAGGAACACCGCGGCCCCGGTCAGCGCCACCGACGCCCACACCGACCGGGTCTCGCGTCCCCGCCGCACGCCGACCAGCACGAGCACCGGCCACACCTTCACCAGCGCCCCCAGGGCGGCGAACGCCCCGCCCACGCGCGTGGAGCGGGACAGCGCCAGCAGGGAGATCACGGCGAGGGCGGTGACCTGCACGTCGTAGCGGGCGAACGGGACGCGGACCAGCAGGGGCAGCCCACCCACCCATACCGCCGCCCCGGCCAGGGTGCGGCCCGGCCGGGTGCCCGCGCGGGCCAGCGCGCACGCGACCGCCGCGTCCGAGAGGACCGTGAGGGCGACGAACGCCTGGAAGTACGTCCACCACGGCAGCAGCCCCGGCGACAGCAGCACGACTCCGGCGCCCGGCGGGTACTGCCACAGCGTGTCGTGCGCGGGGAAGGCGCCGTGCGACAGGACGCCGTACCAGTGGTGGTACGTGCGCCACACCTCCCGGCTCACCCGGCCGCCCAGGATCCCGAGGGAGTCGTGGGCGAGCAGCCACAGCATCAGGGCTCGGGTGGCCAGCCAGGCGGCGGCGAGGGCGAGAAGAAGACGACGACGTTCCATGACGGCGGATCGTAAGCCGCTTGAATGCCTCTTTAGTTCAGATACTCCGTCAATAGCCAATAAGCGGTACTAAATCGCACAAAATGGTCCCGTGGTCTCGAGGAACACGGGGAGTGCGGAGGGCGGGAGGCCGTGGCGCGCGGCCGTGGCGGTCACCGCCCCCGCCGGAGTCATGCTCGCGCTCGGCCTGTGGGGGCTCGACCGCGGGGGCATGTGGCGCGACGAGGCGGTCACCTTCCAGGTCGCACGGCGCTCGGTGCCGCAGATCTGGCGGCTGCTGCACGGGGTGGACGCGGTGCACGGCCTGTACTACCTCCTCCTGCACGCCGTCCTCGCCGTCCGTCCCGGCGAGGTCGTCCTGCGGCTGCCGTCCGTGGGCGCGGCGGTCGCCACGGCGGGACTGGTCGCGGCGCTCGGCGTACGGCTGGCCCGGCCGCGCGTCGGCCTGTGGGCGGGCCTGCTGTACGCGACGACCCCGCTGGTGGGCCACTACGCGCAGGAGGGCCGCTCGTACGCCCTCGTCGCCGCGGGCGCGGCCGCGGCGACCCTGCTGCTCGTCCGGGCGCTCCAGGGACGCTCCTGGTGGGCGTACGGCGTCACCCTCGCCCTGACCTGTCTGCTGCACGAGCTGGCGGTGCTGCTGGTGCCGGCCCACGCGGTGACGCTGCTGTACGCGCGCGTGGGGAGGAGGGTCTGGGTGCGATGGGGTGCCGCGTGCGGCGCCACCGGCCTCGTCCTGCTGCCGCTCGCCCTGGTGTCGAGCGGCCAGTCCGGTCAGGTGGCGTGGCTGCCCCGGCCGGGGCCGGGCAGCGCGCAGCGGCTGCTGCACGCGTTTCTCGGGCCGGGCGGGCCGGTCTTCTGGACCTGCCTGTTCCTCGCGCTCCTCGCCCTGCCGGGCCCCCGCCGCCTCACGCTCGCCGCGGTCGCCCTGCCGTGGACCGCCGTGCCCCCGCTGACCCTGCTCGCCGTCTCCCAGTTCCGCCCGATGTACGACGACCGCTATGTCCTGTACGCCCTCGCGGGCGCGCCGCTGCTGGTGGCGGCGGGCGCGAGCCGGCTGCTCGGTGCGGCGTCCTCACGGACCCCGTCGCCGAAAGCCCGGCCCGGGGCCACCCGCCGCCCGGCCCTCCGCGTCCTCGCCCCCCTGGCGGGCGCTCTCGCCGTCGTCCTGGCGTTCGCCCATCATCTGCCGCTGCACCGCCAGGACCGTGCGCTGCGGGTGCGTCCCGACACGCAGGCCGCTGTTTCCGCGCTGGCCGCGCGGGAGCTGCGGGCGGGGGACGCCGTGGTGTTCCTGCCGGCCATCGGGCGGCGGGCGAAGGCGGCGTACCCGGAGGGCTTCCGGGGGGTGCGGGACGTGGCGCTCGCCGCTCCCGGGCCCGTCTCGGGGACGCTCTACGGCCGTGAGCGGGGCGCCGCCGAGCTGCGGCGCCGGCTGCTCGCCCTGGACCGGCTCTGGGTGTTCGCCGAGCCGTACGCCCTGCGTTCCCCGTGGTACCCGCGCAATCCGGTCGAGCGGGTCAAGCTGACCGTCGTGACGGAGGACTTCGTGCCGGGCGAGCCGAGGCGCGAGTTCGTGCGGGACGGGGTCACGCTGCGGTTGTACACCCGCCGCCCGCCGGCCCCCGCCTGCTCCCCGGCCGTCACCTGTTCCCCGGCTCCTCCTCCAGCGCGGCCGCGTCCAGCGCGCCGGTGAGCTGGTCGAGGCGCTCCCGCAGCTCGCTGATCTCGTCCAGCCGGAACCCGGTCGCCGAAACGATCCGGCGGGGGACCTCCAGCGCCCGCTCCCGCAGCGCGGCGCCCTCGTCGGTCAGTCGGATCTCCACCGAGCGCTCGTCGCGCGCGCTGCGCTCCCGGCGCACCAGGCCCGCCGACTCCAGCCGCTTCAGCAGCGGGGAGAGCGTGCCGGAGTCCAGGCGCAGGTGTTCGCCGAGCTTCTTCACGGGCAGCTCGCCGTGCTCCCACAGGACCAGCATCACCAGGTACTGGGGGTAGGTCAGCCCGAGTTCCTTGAGGATCACGCGGTAGACGCCGTTGAAGGCGCGCGAGGCGGCGTGCAGGGAGAAGCAGATCTGGCGGTCCAGGAGCAGCCAGTTCTCCGGCGGGGCGGGGGAGGGGGTCGGGGTCGGGCTGTTGCTCATGCCTCCAGGATAGCCCCGGCGAGCCATTTAGTTGTGTGCAATTGAATTGTGTGCTCTACTTGTCTCCGTGAGCGGCCCGGGTGCGAGCAGCGCCCGGGCCGGCCACCCCCGTCACAGACTTCCGAGAGGGATGGTTCATCCATGGACGCGCTCTACACCGCAGTCGCCACCGCCACCCACGGCCGCGAGGGCCGCGCCGTCACCAACGACGGCAGGATCGACCTCGCGCTCGCCATGCCGGTGGAGCTGGGCGGCAACGGTCAGGGCACCAACCCGGAGCAGCTGTTCGCCGCCGGCTACGCGGCCTGTTTCGGCAGCGCGCTCGGTCTCGTCGGCCGTCAGGCGAAGGTGGACGTGAGCGACGCCGCCGTGACCGCCGAGGTCGGCATAGGCAAGCAGGGTGAGGGCTTCGGCCTGAAGGTGACGCTGCGCGTCGAGCTGCCCGACACGCTGGACGAGGCGACCGGCCGCAAGCTGGTCGAGGCCGCCCACCAGGTCTGCCCGTACTCCAACGCCACCCGCGGCAACATCGACGTCGACCTCGTCATCGAGTAAGCACCCCGGACGACCACCCCCGGAAGCGGCTATTCCCCGGAAAGCTGCTCCCGGGGGTTCTGTGTCCCGGGCGACACCCGTGCCAGGACCTCCCCCGTCCGCCGGCTCCACGCCACCACCACGGCCTCCTCGGGCACCGGGTGCCAGCGCGTCAGCAGCAGCCAGCGGATGCGGTAGCGGCGGGCGATCACCACCCGCTCGGCGCGGGTGGAGTCGTGGTCGAGATAGGCGCGGACGTCCGCCAGCCGGCGCAGCCGCACCCGCTCGTCCAGCGACGCGTCCGGCCAGGCGGGCGCCGCGAGGTTGGGGCCGTACCCGGCGATCGCGTGGACGGCGTAGTACCCGTCGGTGACCACCACCTCCCCGGGCCCGATGTGCCGGGCCGCCCAGTCGTACGCCGGCCAGTGCGGCGGCTGGTCGAAGCCCACCGGGTCCAGCGCGCGCGGCACGACCGCCCCCGCCTGCACGGTCAGCAGCCCCAGACCGGCCCCGCAGACCGCGACCGCCCCCAGCGTCCGCCGCCACACCGCCCACGGCCGGGGCGCGGCCAGCTCCACCGCCAGCGCGAACTGCGCCGGCACCAGGGTCAGGCCGAGGATCCGCCCGTAGGTGTAGTGGCCGCTGGCGAATCCGTACGTCACCACCAGGCAGTCCAGGGCGAACATCAGCACCAGCGGGTCGCGCGGCGAGCGCCGCCCCCGCGCCCACAGCGCGGGCAGGCCCAGCAGCGCCAGCCAGAAGTGGCCGGTCATCCCGTCGTACAGCCGCCGGTGCATCGCGTCCACGCTGCCGTCCCCGGCCAGCGCGAACACGTCGAAGTACGGCCAGCCGGCCGTGACCAGCAGCGCCACCGCGCCCGTCGCCGCCCAGCGGGCCGCCACCGCCGGCCGCCACTCGCGCTGCCACCCCAGGACCACGGCGACGCCGCCGGTCACGGCAGCCACCGCCGTGATCGGATGCACCAGCAGGATCACCCCGTACAGCGCGCCCAGCCCGGCGTACCCGGTGAAGCCGCGCAGACCGCTCGGGCCGACGTAGCGGACCAGGCGGCCGTCACGCGCGCGTGCCGCCGTCAGGGCCCATGCCCAGAAGGCGGCCCCGATGGCGAAGGTGGACGGATAGCCCAGGTTGCCGGTCATCGACATCAGGCCCAGATAGCCGCTCCACCAGGCCCGTTCCGTACCCCACAGCAGGGTCATCGCCGTCAGGGCGAGAACGGGCGCCCACGGTCGCGGCGTCAGCGCGCGCACGAAACGGCCGATGCCGGTCAGCAGCACCAGCAGGTTCAGCGGCCCGGCGACCCGCAGCACCTCCCAGCCGGTCAGCCCGGTCAGGCGGGCGAACGCGCCCTCGGCCACCGCGTACGGCGAGTAGTAGGGGCTGCCCGCGCCCGGCAGGTCGGCCATCGGATGCCGGGGCCGGAGCAGATCCGCCTTGAGGCGTTCGACGACCGCCGCGTGCACACCCGCGTCGCAGCACAGCGGCACCCGCCAGAACGCCAGCGACATCACCAGCCAGAACAGGAAGCCGAAGACCTGGTACGGACTCGGACGCCACACCCGCCCGCCGCGCAGCGCCCTGGCGCCGCGCACGGGCCGCCGGGTCAGGACACCGGCGCTCACCGGACGGAAACCAGAAAGCGGCAGACAGGGGCAAAGTTGCGCATCAGGGGCATTGGTCGTATCTTCCCGTCTGCGTCAACGGCCTTGCCGGATGTCATCCCATCGAGTGAGTCCGATCGGAGGGCCCTGACCGCTCCTGCGCCGGCAGCGCGACCCGCTCCCGCACCAGCACCGACTCCAGCAGCAGCGGCATCCCCAGCACCGGCAGCAGCCACGCCAGCACGATCAGCCGGTCACCCCAGATGTTGATGTCCGGATGCCCCGCCTGGGTCAGGACCCCGGTGAACGCCGCGGCCACGACGAACACCCCGGCCGCCCGCCGCGCCCGCAGCACACCCCACGCCCCGGCCGCCAGCGCCGCCACGAACAGCGGCTCCCACAACTGCCGGCGCGACCACTCCACCCAGAAGTTCAACTGAAGGTGCAAGAACTCCGGCCACACCCGGGCGCGGTCGGGCCGGGAGAAGTGAGGGGTCAGCAGATCCTGGAGGCTCTCCGACTCCGCCGGATAGTGCAGCAGCCGGGCCAGCAGCATGGTCCCCAGCACCCCGCAGCAGCCCGCCGCGGTCACCACGACCACGCCGCGCCCCGGCGCCCGCCCCGCCCGCCGCCGCCGTACGGCCAGCAGGCCGCCTGCGGACGCCAGGCACAGCCCGAGGAACAGCGCCTGCGAGTGCTTGACCGTGAACAGCGCCGCCAGCGACCCCCCGACGAGCCACGCCGCCGCCCGCACCCGCCGCCCGCCCTCGTCCAGGGCCAGCACGCACCCCCACACCGCGGCCAGCGTCAGCGCCAGCATCAGCCCCTCGGTCATCGGGCGCATCGCGGTCGTGCCGCAGGGCAGGACGTAGTACAGCGCCTGTCCGGTCAGACACACCAGGGCGGGCGCGCGCAGGGCGCGCAGCACCAGGAAGGCCAGCACCCCGCCCGCCACCGTCACCGCGACACCCGCCAGCCACAGCCCCCACGTCACCCCGAACAGGGTGAGGAACGGCAGCAGGAACACCGGATACCCGGGCCGCGCCTCGAAGATCCGCATGAAGCGCTCCGGCATGAACGGCACGGTGTGGCCGCCGGTCTGCCCCGCCCTCAGCCGCGCCCCGACGTTGCGCCACTCCCGCTCCCGGCACTCGGACTGCACCCGGCGGGTGGGGTCGGGCCCGTGGAAGCGGACCACGTCCACGCTCTGCCGCCGGGCCGCGATCGAGGCGCCGCTCAGGCAGGCGTAGTCGATGGTCGCTTCCGCCGCCTCCCGCTTGCCCTCCCCGCGCAGGCTCAGCGCGTACGACAGGTAGTTCTTGGAGTCCGGGGTGTCCCGGCCGGTGACGTTCGCGAGCTGGAGCACCGCGAACACGGCGGCCAGGACCAGCACCCAGGTGCGGGGCCGCCATGTGACTCCGACGACTTCTGTGGATTCAGTGACATAAGGGGATTTCACGGCATCTGGACTATCACGCCCGCCGCGTGTTCAGGTCGACGCGAGCTGCTCGTGCGCCGCGCTCGGACCGGGCACCTTCACCGGCACCCCGTCCGGGAACTCCTCGCCCAGCAGCAGCCGCCGTACGACCCGCTCGGCGGCGCGCCCGTCGTCGTACTCGCAGAACCGCGCCCGGAAGTCCGCCCGCAGCCGGGCGGAGTCCTCATCCCGCCAGCTGCCGGAGGCCAGCAGCCGGACCAGCTCGCGGTAGGTGCGCGAGACATGGCCGGGAGCCTGCGCGGTGATGTCGAAGTAGACGCCCCTGCTGGCCGCGTACGCGTTCCAGTCGTCGGCGTGCACCACGATCGGGCGGTCCAGGTTGGCGTAGTCGAACATCAGGGCCGAGTAGTCGGTGACCAGGACGTCCGAGGCGAGCATGACGTCCTCGACGTGCGGCTCGTCGGTCGCGTCGACGAGCACACCGCGCCGGTGCAGGTCCGACAGGCCCATCCCGCGCGCGTGCCCGGTCGCCAGGGACGGGTGCAGCCGTACGACCAGGGTGTGGCCCTCACCGAGGTCGGCGGCGAACCGGGCCAGGTCGATCCGGTCGACATGCCCGCCGCGCACGTACTCCCGCCGGGTCGGCGCGTACAGCACGACCGTGTGCCCGGCCGGGACGCCCAGCCGGGCACGCACCGCCGCGCCCGCCTCCGCGCCCGCGCCGACCAGCACGTCGTTGCGCGGGCTGCCGGTCCGCGCCGACGCGAAGTGGCACGGGTACGCCCGCTCCCACACCAGTTCCGAGTGCCGGTTGGCGACCAGGCTGTGGTCCCAGCGGTCGGCGCGGCGCAGCATCTGCGGCACGTCCACCCCGTACCGGGCGCCGGGCTTGGCCAGCAGATCGGCGGCCATGTACTTCAGCGGGGTGCCCTGGTGGGTGTGGATGTGGACGCTGCCCGGGCGTTTGGCCAGCGTGCCCGGCCAGTTGACGTTGTTGACGAAGAAGCCGGCCCGCGCGGTCACCCGGCGGTACTCGGGGGAGTCCAGGAGCACGTGCTCGACCCCCTCGGGGAGCCGCGCGGCCGTCTCCTCGTCGCGCACCACCCACACCCCGCGCAACTGCGGGGCGATCTCCAGCGCCTTGCGGTAGACCGCGCCCGGGTCGCCGAGCACGCCCCGGTGCGAGAACGCCGAGTACACCACGAGCCGCGGATCGGGCGCCCGGCGCGGCCGCGCCCCGTCCAGCCCGCGCCGCACCCCGCCCGCGGCCGCCCGGCGGACCAGCCCGCCGCGCCGCGCCAGTTCCCGCGCGGCCCGCTCGGCCTGCCGCCGCACCCGGTAGGCGGCGTACCCGCCCTCCAGCACCCGCAGTCCCGCCGGGACGGGCGCACCGGCGGGCTTGTGGGCGCGGAACATCTCGGCCGTCCGGCGGAAGAACTCGCCCTTGTCCGAGGGCGGCAGCCGGTCCGGCTTGGCGAGGATGTCCAGGCAGTGCTCGCCCATCTTGCGGTGCAGAAACGGCCGCCAGTCCGCCAGCGCGGGGCGGGAGTCGACGAAGGCGAAGACCCGCTCGTACTGGTCGTGGATGTCGAAGTGCTTGCGGCTGGTGGTGGACAGGATGTTGCCCTGGCGGCGCTGGCGGTAGTTCAGGCAGATCCGGTCCAGCGTGGCGATCCGCTCCGCGCTGAGCATGACCGGGAACGTCCAGGGGGTGTCCTCGTAGTAGCCGGGCGGGAAGGCGAAGCCGTTCGCCTCGACGAAGGCGCGCCGGTAGACCTTGTTCCACACGACCATCAACAGGTCCAGGATCTCCGGGCGTTCGGCGGCCGTGAAGGTGCCGTCGCCGGTCTCGGCGAGGAGGTGCGCGAGGGCGTTGCGGCGCGTGCCGCCCCACCAGTAGGTGCGCGCGTAGTCGAAGACCAGCACGTCCGGGTCCGCGGACTCGGCCAGCCGGTCGGCCATCGCGCGCAGGGCGCCTGGGGTGAGGGTGTCGTCGCTGTCGAGGAAGAACAGGTAGTCGCCGGTGGCCAGGGGCATCCCCGCGTTGCGGGCGCGGCCCAGGCCGACGTTCTCCGGCAGGTGCAGCACCCGGACGCGGTCGTCGCGGGCCGCGAACTCGTCGAGGATCGCACCGCAGCCGTCGGGCGAGCGGTCGTCGACGGCGATCACCTCGAAGTCCCGGTACGACTGGTCTAGCAGCGAGTCGAGACACTCGCGCAGGAAGCCCTGCACCTTGAAACAGGGGACGATGATGCTGAAGCGGGGCACTGCGGGGGTCAGCTCCTTACGAGGGGGGAGGCGGCCGGGGCCGGGACGCGCTCGGCGAGCGGCCGCACGGGCGGGATCGCCTCCGGGGGCTCGCCGAGCAGCACCCTGCGCACCACGCGCTCGGCGGCGCGGCCGTCGTCGAACTGGCAGAAACGGGCACGGAACGCGGCCCTCAGCGCCTGGGACCCGGCGGAGGCGTACGCGCCGTCGCGGAACACCCGCGCCAGCTCCTGCGGGGTGCGGGCCACCGGTCCGGGCGGGGCCGCCATCAGGTCGAAGTACACGCCGCGCGTCTCGGTGTAGACGTCCCAGTCGTCGGCGTACACGACGATCGGGCGGTCCAGGTTGGCGTAGTCGAACATGATCGACGAATAGTCGGTGACCAGCACGTCGGCGGCCAGGCAGACGTCCTCGGAGGAGCGGTGGCCGGTGACGTCGATGATCCGGCCGGTTCCCCGGGAGGGGCCGCGGTCGTAGAAGTAGTGGGCGCGCAGCAGGACGACGAGGTCCTCGCCGGCCGCCTCGCAGAAGGCCTCCAGGTCCAGGCCCGTCTCGAAGCCGGTCTGGTGGTCGCGGTGGGTGGGCGCGTACAGGACGGCCGTCTTCCCCTCCGGGACGCCCAGCTCCCGCCGCACCCGGGCCACGTCCCGGGCCGTCGCCGTGTAGAAGACGTCGTTGCGCGGATAGCCGTACTCCAGGTGCTCGTACCGGCCCGGGAAGGCGCGCTCCCACATCTGCGTGGAATGGGTGTTGGAGGAGAGGTTGTAGTCCCAGCGGTCCACGCGCCCGAGCAGCTTGGTGAAGGAGCCGGTCGCCGCCGCCGTCACCGGGTACGTCGACTGGTCGACGCCCATCTTCTTCAGCGGGGTGCCGTGCTGCGTCTGCACATGGACACTGCCCTCCCGCTTGACGACGCCCTCCGCGAAGTTGGCGTTGTTGACGAGGTACTTGGCGCGGGCCAGGACGTCCCAGTAGCGGCGGCTGCCGATGACGGCGTGGTCGATCCCCTCCGGCATCGCGTGCGCCTGATCGGGTTCGACGAGGAACACCGAGCGGATGTGCGGGGCGAGTTCGGCGGCCTTGGCGTGGATCGCGGCCGGGTTGCAGGCGTAACCCCGGCCCCAGTAGGCGCAGTACACCGCCAGGCCGGGGTCGATACGGCGGCGCAGCCGGCGCCCGTAGAACAGGCGCGTGCGCAGACCCCGGGGGCGCGGCACGCGCTGGGCGGCCGCCGATGCCTTCTGGTTGGCGCCGCGCAGCGCGCGGAACGCGGTGTACGCCCCCGCCGCGAGGAGCCGGTGCTGTACTCCCAGACTCCCGCCCGGCCTGCGGAAACCCGCCGGCCGGTGAAGGCGGTACAGCCTGCCCGCACGGCGGAAGAAGGCCCGGCGGCAGCGGCCCGGCAGCCGGGCGGGGTGCGCGGCCGTCTTGAGGACGAGGGTGAAGAGCTGCTCGAACAGCGGACCCAGCCGGTCCGTGGGCAGGCCGAGTTCAGCGGCCCGCGTCAGCACCAGCTCGGCGCGGTCCAGCAGTTCGGTGTGGTGCTCGCCCGGCAGGTTGAGCCGGCTGCCCTGCCGGCGCAGCAGATGCCGTACGACGACATGGCGCAGGACCGCGATCCGGCCGGCGCTCAGGGTGACCAGGCCGCCGAAGCCGACGTCGGTGAAGTGGCCCTCGGGGAAGGCGAGCCGCTGTTCGCCGAGGAAGGAGCGGCGGTAGGCGGCGCTCCAGGCAGGCAGCTGCACACCGGTCACCAGGGGGGCCTCGGCGGGGGGGCAGGCGCCCTTCGGGGCCCTCGCCAGCAGCGGGGCCGCCGGGTTCGTCGGCTCGCCCTCCCACCACGGTGTGCGCTCGTGCTCGAAGTACAGGACGTCCACGTCACCGGTCGCGGTGAGGCGGGTGTCCAGCGCCGTCAGGGCGCCCGGGGCGAGGGTGTCGTCGCCGTCGAGGAACAGCAGGTACCCGCCCGTCGCCGCCCGCATCCCGGTGTTGCGCGCCCCGGCCAGGCCCGCCGACGGCGGCGAGTGCACCGGTGTCACCCGCGCGTCCCGTTCCGCGTACCCGGCGGCGACGGCGGCGGCCGGGGTGTCGGGCGCGTCGCAGACCGGGATCAGCTCGAAGTCGCCGAAGGACTGGGCGAGGACGGAGTCCAGCGCCAGCGACAGCCGGCCGGCCACCCCGTGGGACGGGACGATGATGCTGAAGCGGGGCATACTGCTCTCTCTGTGGTGATCTGTGCCGCTCTGCGGCCGCGCTCTGTGCCGTCGGCCATCGGTGCCGCCCGGTACCGCCGTGTGCCGCTCTACAGCGGTGTTCAACGGCGGTCAGCGGCCGTCGGTGACGGGGTGCGAGCCGGAAGGCTGCGGCACGGCGGCGACCGGGGAGTGCGCCGTGGCGGCCGCCGACGGCGCGGGCCGGCGCTCGGCCGGCGGCACCACCGGCGGAAGCTGCGTCTCGCCCAGCACGACCCGGCGGACGACCCGCTCGGCGGCACGTCCGTCGTCGTACGGGCAGAACCGCTCACGGAACGCGGCGCGCCGCTGGGCCGAGCGGGAGCCGCGCCATCGGCCGGTGGTGAAGATGTCGATCAGCTCGTCCTCGCTGCGGGCGACCGCGCCCGGCGGGAAGGCGCGCACGTCGAAGTAGGTGCCGCGGGCCGCCTGGTACGCGGCCCAGTCGTCGTCGGGGGCGTGCACGACGATCGGGCGGTCCAGGTTGGCGTAGTCGAACATGATCGACGAGTAGTCGGTGACCAGCGCGTCCGAGGCCAGGCAGAGGGATTCGACGCTGGGGTGCTCGCCGACGTCGATGACACCGGGCGTCCGGCGCGCGAGGAGGGAGCCCTGCCAGTAGTGGGCGCGGGCCAGGATCACGAAGCGCGGGCCCAGACCGCGCACGACGCGCTCCAGGTCGAGGGCGGCGCACTGGGTGCGGCGGTGGTCGCGGTGGGTGGGGGCGTACAGGAGGGCGACCGTGTCGCGGGGGATGCCGAGGGACTCGCGCAGCCGGGCCACGTCCGCCGCGGTCGCCTGCTGGAAGACGTCGTTGCGCGGATAGCCGTATTCGAGGGTCAGATAGCCGCCGGGGTAGACGCGCTCCCAGGTCAGCGTGGTGTGGCGGTTGGCGGACAGGACGTAGTCCCATTTGTCGACGCCGCGCAGCAGCTCGTCGAAGTCCATGTCCCGCGCGGCCGCCGGGCGTTCCCGGAGGTCGAGGCCCATGTGTTTGAGGGGGGTGCCGTGCTGCGTCTGGACGAAGACCTGGCCGGGCCGTTTGACCAGCCTGCGGTCGAAGTTGACGTTGTTGACGAGGTACTTGGAGCGGGCCAGCGCCGTCCAGTAGGCGGCCGTGCCGGGGGCGAGCGGCTGCGGGCCCGGCGGGACCGACCGCTGGTGCTCGGGGCGGGCGATCCAGGCGGTGCGCACCTGCGGCGCGAACGTGCGGAACGCGGCCTCCAGCGCGCCCGGGTTGCAGCCGTGCCCGCGCCCCCAGTACGCGCCGAACACCGCGCGGTCGGCGCGCAGCGGCAGCCGCAGCTGGATGTGGTAGTGCGCCTGGAGCAGGGCGGCCCGCAGCGCGCGGGCCAGCTTCACGCCGAGCTTCAGGGTGCGGCGCCGCAGGGTCATGCCCGCCTGGAGCGCCCGGTAGGTGCGGTGCAGGCCCAGGTGGACCAGGGCGTGGCGCAGACGGGAGCGCAGCGGGAGCGGGCTGCCCGGGCTGCGGTGCCGGCGGCAGTGGGCGCGGGCCCTGCGCAGGAACTCGGCGTGCGAGCCGCGCGGCAGCCGGTCCTGCTTGGTGAAGACGGTCGTGAAGTGGTCGACCATGCGGCGGAACAGCACCGGCCGCCACGGGGCGAGTTCGGGGTGCTCCTCGACGAACGCGAAGACCCGGTCGTACTGCTCGAAGACGTCGAAGTGCCTGCGGCTGGTGGTGGACAGGATGTTGCCCCGGCGGCGCTGGCGGTAGTGCACGCACACCCGGTCGAGCGTCGCGATCGACTCCGCCGCCATCAGCGCCGGGTACGTCCACGGCGTGTCCTCGTAGTAGCCCGGCGGGAAGGTCAGACCCACACGCTGGACGAACTCCCGCTTGCACGCCTTGTTCCAGGCCACCATCAGCACCCGGAACAGGCCCGGCCGGTCCGCCAGCCGGAACGGCGCCGGACCCTGCTCGGTCAGCAGGGCCGCCCGCTGGTTGCGCTCCGCCCGGCCGTCCCAGTAGGTGCGCGCGTAGTCGTAGACCAGGACGTCCGGTTCGCCGGTCTCCTTCAGCCGGTCGGCGATCGCCCGCAGCGCCTCCGGGGTGAGGGTGTCGTCGGAGTCCAGGAACAGCAGGTAGTCGCCGCTCGCCACCCGCATGCCCGCGTTGCGGGCCCGGCCCAGACCCACGTTCTCCGCCAGATGCACCGCGCGCACCCGCGGATCGCGGGCGGCGAACTCGTCGATGATCTCACCGCAGGCGTCCGGCGAATGGTCGTCCACGGCGATCAGTTCGAAGTCGGTCCACGACTGGGACAGCACCGACTCGAGGCACTCGTGCAGGTACGCCTGAACCTTGTACGCGGGGACGATGACACTGAACCTGGGCAAGGGACATCCATGGGTCGGCGCGGGCAGGGCCTTGCCCGGAAACGGCCGATGGAGTGATCCGGTTACGGTTCGTACGGCATTCGGGGGATTGCGGGTGAACGAAAGAGGACGGGACCGTGACGTCCCGCCCCCCTCCCGTCGTTGTCCTCCGGGCTATTTGACCGCGCCCGCCATCACACCGGACACGAACTGCCGCTGGAACGCGAAGAACACGGCCAGCGGGATCACCATCGAGATGAACGCGCCCGGCGCCAGCACGTCGATGTTGTTGCCGAACTGCCGCACCTGCGTCTGCAGGGCGACCGTGATCGGCTGGCTGTCGGCGTTGGTGAACACCAGCGCGACCAGCATGTCGTTCCACACCCACAGGAACTGGAAGATGGCCAGGCTCGCGATCGCCGGAGCGCCCAGCGGCATCACGACCCGGAAGAACAGGCGCAGTTCGCCCGCCCCGTCCAGCCGGGCCGCCTCCAGCAGTTCGCGCGGGATCTCCGCGAAGAAGTTCCGCAGCAGGAACACCGAGAACGGCAGGCCGAAGCCGACGTGGAACAGGATCACCCCGAGGACGGTGCCGAACAGGCCGATCCTGCCGAACAGTTCGGCGATCGGGATCAGCGCCACCTGCACGGGCACCACCAGCAGGCCCACCACGGCGAGGAACCACCAGTCGCGGCCCGGGAACTCCATCCACGCGAAGGCGTATCCGGCGAGCGAGCCGATGAAGACGACGAGGATCGTCGCCGGGACGGTGATCAGCACCGTGTTGACGAGGGAGTCGGTGATGTCGCTGTTCTCGAGGAGCTTGCGGTAGCTGGTGAAGGTGAGCCGGGAGGGCTCGCTGAACACCTTCCACCAGCCGCTCGCGCTCATGTCCTCCGGTGCGCGGAGGGAGGAGACGAGCAGACCGATGGTCGGCACCAGCCAGAACAGGCCGACGACGAGGAGAAACGCCCGGACCAGTCCGCCGTTGAGCTTCTCGACCAGCCACTTGCCCGTCGTCGTCATCGCCGCACCTCCCGCCTCAGCCGTCGCACGTTGAACCACATCATCGGGATCACCAGCAGCAGCAGGAACACCGCGATGGCGCTCGCGATGCCCGGCTGGTCCTCGGAGAAGCCCTTGCGGTACAGCTCCAGCGCCAGCACGTTCGCGTCGTCCTGCGAGGATCCCGGCGCGATGATGAACACCAGGTCGAACACCTTGAGCACATTGATCATCAGGGTGACGGTGACGACCGCGAGGACCGGCGCGAGCAGCGGGACGGTGACCCTGCGGAACACCTGCCACTCGTTCGCCCCGTCGACCCGGGCGGCCTCGAGGAGTTCCCGCGGGACGCCCGCCAGGCCGGCCGCGATCAGCACCATCGCGAAACCCGCCCACATCCAGATGTACGACCCGATGATCGCCGGGGTCACCAGGGACGGGCCCAGCCAGTCCAGGCCGTTGTACGGCTCCTTGAAGTTGCTCGCGGGCAGCCGGAGCCGGGCGCCGTCGGCCTCGGCGGGGAGGGTGAAGGTGCCGTCGTCGGCGGCCTTCGCGGACGCCACCACCTTGCCGTCCTTCACCGCCTCGATCCTCATGCCGGCGTAGCCCAGCTCGGTGGGGTCCGGGGCGCCGAGGGTGCCGACGCCCTTGCCCCGGGTGAAGTCCTGCCAGGTGGTCCCGGTGATCTTCCCCGGCTCCGCCTTCGGCGCCACGGCCGTCTTCGCGCCGTCGGGCATCTGGTCGGGGGCCACGCCCACCAGGGGCAGGGTGACGGTGCCGCCGGTGCGGACGGTGGCCTCGGTCAGGAAGCCGCCCTCGCCGGCGCGCAGCGGCGAGTCGCGGCCCGGGTGGGCCTTCGGGAACGCGGACGCCTGCGCGAACGTGTCGTGCACGCCCACCCAGACCGCGTTCGCGACGCCCTTGTCCGGGTCCTGGTCGTAGACCAGCCGGAAGATGATGCCGGCGGCGAGCATCGAGATCGCCATCGGCATGAAGACGACCAGCTTGAACGCCGTGCCCCAGCGCACCCGTTCGGTCAGCACCGCGAAGATCAGCCCGAGCGCGGTCGCGACCGTCGGCGCGAACACCACCCAGATCACGTTGTTCTTCAGGGCCGCGCGGATGCCGTCGTCCGTGAAGAGGGCCTTGTAGTTGTCGACGCCGGCGAACCCGTCGCCGGACTGGTCGTAGAGACTGCGCACGACCGAGTACCCGATGGGGTAGACCACGAGCGCGCCGAGCAGCAGCAGGGCGGGCAGCAGGAACAGCGCCGCCACGGCCTTGCGGGTGCCGGTGACGCTCTTGCGCGGGCGAGGAGGGGCGGGGGCTCCGGGAGCCCCCGCCACCGCTGCCGACTTCATCGCCGGGTCAGTTCCCGTACGCCGCCGACGCGTCCGACTCCAGCTTCTTCTGGATGCCGGCCACGTCCGACGGGTTCTTCAGGAAGTCCTGCAGATCCTTCCACTCGCCCTTGCCCGGCGTGCCGCCGAAGGCCTGCGGGGCCTGGTCGGACATGTCGAAGCGGAAGTCGTCGCCCGCCGCGATCAGCGCCTTGGCGATCCTCCGCTGGACCTCGTTCGGGTACGCGGAGATGTCCACGTTCTTGTTCGGCGAGAGGTAGCCGCCGAGCTCGGCCTGGATCTCCGCGGCGTCCGGCGAGGCCAGGAAGGTCGCCAGCGCCTGCGCGCCCTTGGAGTCCTTCAGGATGACGGCCGCGTCACCGCCGGAGACCACCGGCGCGGTGTCGCCGGCCTTCGGGAACGGGAACACCTTGGCGTCCGTGCCGACCTTCGCCTTGGTGTCCGCGATGTTGACCTGGACGAAGTCGCCCTCGTAGACCATGCCCGCCTTCGGCTGGTCGCCGCCGGTGAAGGTCTGGGTGACCGACGCCGGGAACTCCGTCTGCAGGGCGCCGTTCGCGCCCCCCGCGATCCAGTCCGTCTTGCCCCAGATCTGGGCGAGCGTGGTCAGCGCCTCCTTGACCGAGGGGTCCGTCCACTTGATCTCGTGCTGGGCGAGCTGGTCGTACTTCTCCGGGCCCGCCTGGGACAGATAGACGTTCTCGAACCAGTCGGTGAGCGTCCAGCCGTCGGCCCCGCCGACCGAGAACGGCGTGACGCCGGAGTCGGACACCGTCTGCGCGGTGTCCAGCAGTTCGTCCCACGTCTTCGGCTCACTCGCGCCCGCGTTCTCGAAGACCTGCGCGTTGTACCAGATCAGCGACTTGTTGGCGGCCTTGTAGTAGACGCCGTACTGCTTGCCGTCCACCTTGCCGATGTCCTGCCAGCCCTGCGCGTAGTTCTTCTGGAGCTCCTTGGTGGCGTCCCCGCCCAGCGGCTTCGCCCAGCCCTTGTCCACGGCCTGCTTGATCGCGCCGGGCTGGGGCAGCATCGCCACGTCCGGCGGTGCGCCGCCCGCGATCTTCGAGCCCAGGAAGTTGATGATGGGGTCCTGCGCGGGCACGAAGGTGACCTTCGCGCCGGTGCGCTTCTCGAACTCCGCCAGGACCTTCTTGAAGTTGGCCTGCTCGGTGCCGGTCCATACGGCGGCGACCTCGAGTGTGGTGCCGTTCAGTTCAGGGAGGGTGACGGTGCTTCCGGAGTCCTCTGTTCCGGTCGCGCTCCCGTTGCCGCTGCTCTTGTCGTCGTCGCCGCACGCGGTGAGCGAGAGCGCCAGGGCTCCCGCCAGCAGCGTGGCGGCGGCTTTCACGGTCCTGCGTGTCCGGATGGTGCTGCTCGTCCTGCGCATCACTGCCCCGTTCTTCGTTCCTCGTCGAACGTTCGAGCGCTGTCCCGTGGCACTGGTCTACGCCGGGTGCCAGAGGTCGGCAAGGGCGCGAAGCGTGTCAAGCGGGGGATCGTGACCGCGTCGTGACTGCGGGGCGGGGGTTTCCTCGCGCGGGCGTGGTCCGGGGAGCGCCGCCCCGGACCCCTTCGGCCCGCAACGGGCCCCGCTCCTCAGGCGCCGGACGCGCTGGGCTGCCCCGACCGGGGCCTGCCGGTGGCCGCCGCGCGTTCCAACGCGCTGGCCAGCAGGGCCAAGTCCGTCGGGCCGTTGCCCAGTTCGCGGACCGGCCTGCGCGTGGGCGGGTCGCCCATGCGCTGCCACTCCAGGGGCACCACCGTGGGGCGCAGGGTCGCCGTCCGGGGGATACGGCCCGTGACGCGGCCGCCCTGGAACGGGGTGAGGCGGCCGTCCGCGCCCTTGAGGCGGCCCCGGCCGGGCGCCGGTTCGTCGGCGCCCGGACCCGGCGCGTCGAGACTGATCCGAACGGTGGAACGGCGGGCCGGTTCCGACTCCGCCGTACGGCCGCAGGGCCCGGTCGCCGCCACCAGGTGCACACCGAGCCGGTCACCCTCCCGGGCCACCGCCTCCAGCGCGCGCATGACGGACCCCGCGGCGGGCCGGCCGGGGGAGCCGAGGGCGGGGGAGACGAGCGCGTCGAGGTCGTCGACGACCACCACGAGACGGGGCAGCGGAGGCGGCACCTCGGTCTCCCGGCGGGCGGCGGCCGAGGGCCGCAGCCGGAGGGTGGAGCTGGGCGGGGTGTCGAGGTCGGCGGCGCCGGCCCCCGGGGACGGCGGGATCTTCGGGGTCCGCTGCGGGACGATCCGGCCGGAGACCGCGCGGTGCGTGTGCCACTCGGCGAAGTCGGAGAGGCCCAGCAGTTCGGCCCGCCGCTTCAGCTCGGCGCTCAGCGACTGGGCGAACTCCCGCATCCGGACCGGGTCGTTGGCGGTCAGATGGCCGGTGACATGCGGTACGTCCGTACAGACGCGCAGACCGTCGCCGTGGCCGCCGGTGCCCTTGCCGACGGTGTCGCGGCCGTCCAGCAGGAGCACGCTGAGCCGGTCCGGCCGCTCGGCGGCGGCCAGCGAGGCGACGACCGCCCGCAGCAGCTCCGTACGGCCGCTGCCGGACGGGCCCTCGATCAGCAGATGGGGGCCCTCGGCGGCGAGGTCCACGGCGACCGGGCCGCGCGGTCCGGCGCCCAGCACGGCCCAGGCCCGGCCGCCGAGCGCCTCGGGATCGTCGGCCGCGTCCGCCCAGCGGGCCATCAGGGACGCGGGCGTGGCACGGGCGAGGCCCAGCTCGTCGAGGAGACGGGCCGAGGGGGGCAGCGGCGCCGACACCCGCGTGTGCCGCTCGCCGCCGCCGTCGGGGCGCAGCGGCGCCAGGGCGCGTGCGAAGCGCTCGGCCCAGGCGAGCGAGACCGCGTCCACGGCGGCGAGCGTGCCCGCTCCCACCGGACCGGACCTGCCGTCGCCCTCCGGCGCGACCCGGAAGAGCCGCAGCGCCGTCGCCACGTCCCCGCTGAGCAGCGCGACCGCCCCGCACGCGCGGAACGCGGGCGCCGACGCGCAGGCCGCCTCGTACGTCTCGGTCACCGGCGAGGCCGGGGACGCGGCGGGCGTCTCGGCCAGGCACAGCACATGGATGCCGGCCCGTGGTCCCGCCACCGCCAGCCGGGTGACCGCCTCCCGCAGATCGGCGCCGCCCGGATCGCCGTCCACGACGACCACCGTGAAGGGGCCCGGGAAGCCGGCACCCGCGTCGTCGGCCCGGGCCCAGGACGGGCGGTGGGCCGTGCGGGGCGCCGGGCCGCCGGCCGGCGGGTGGTCCTCCAGGCGGCGCAGCAGCTCGTCGGTGCGGGCGGCGGCCTGGTCGTGGTCGTAGGCGAGCAGCAGGCGGCAGTCCTGGCCGTGGCCCGGGCGCAGATGGGGCAGCCAGCCGAGCCAGGACCACTCGGCGGCCCGCTCCTGCTCCCCCCGCGCGCGGTCCGTGCTGATCAGGACGATCTCCAGGGCGTCCGGGGAGTGCAGCGCGGCGAGCTGGGCCAGCACGGCGCGGGCCAGCCCCGACAGGCGCGGGCGCGGACCGGCCAGGCCCAGCGCCCCCGCCTCGCGCAGGCCCGCGGTCACCGGTACGGCGGGCAGCAGGCCCGAGCCGTCGGGCGCCGCCCGGTCCGCCGTGCCGAGCCGGACCGTGAGCGCCTCGGGGTGACCCGGGCCGCGCTCCCAGAGCCGGGGGCCCGGGGCCAGGGCCGTCAGCAGCAGCGCCGCGGGGTCCGGCCAGGTCTCCGGCGCCGGCGCGGGCAGCGCCGAGGGCTGCGCCCGCGTTCCGGGCAGGTCGTCGTCGTAGGCGTCGGCGCCGGGGTCGTCCTGCGCGCCGCCGCGCCCGCCCGCCAGCCGCCGCGCCCACGCGGAGAGACCGCCGCGCCGGCGCACACCGGGCGGGACGTCGGTGCCGCGCAGCGGGGTGCCCTTGCGGCGGGAGGCGGCGGGGAACACCGCGTCGGGGCCGGCGTCCGGGGTGTGCGGGCCCCGCACGTCGTCGTACGGCCCGTCGGCGTACGGCGGTGCGAAGGGACCCAGGGCGGCGTGGGTGTCCTGGGAGGGGCCGGTGCCCGGTGCGGAGGTGCTGCCGGAGGGGGGCGACGGCGGCGGGGTGCGGCGGTCCGCCGACGGCCGCGTCCCGCCGGTGTCCCGGTGGCTCTCGATGTGCGGTGCGCCCGCCTGGCCGGGGACCAGGGGGCCCTCGCCAACGGTGTGGGCGCGCTCGGACCGGGCGGCCGTGGAGCCGCTCCAGTCCGCGGTGCCGTAGGCGTGGCCGGTCCGGCCGTGGGGCGGGGCGGGATCGCCGGTGCCGCTCCCGTCGCCGCTCTCGCGCGCGTCGGCGGCGCGGGCGCCCGGCACGCGGGCGGAGCCCCGGACGGCCGCGCCGCCGGCGCCCGCGTCCGGGCCGGTGCCGGTCACGCGCGGGCGGACGGCGTCCCGCGGGTCCGTCCCGCCGGTGTTCGTGCCCGGCCGGGCGTCCGCCTCGCGCGCGGGGGACGCGCCCGGGGTGCCCGTCCCCCTGAGGCCGGGACCCGCTTCGCGTGTGTGCTCGCCGCCCGCGGCGGCGGGACCCGGGGGCACCGCGCCCTCGGTCGCCGTGCCGCCGCACGGCACCCGTACGTGCCCCTCGCCGTCCGGGGTCGTCGCCACCCGCGCCCCCGGGCCGCCGGGGGGAGCGAGCCGCAGGGCCGACTCGCCGATCCGCAGCAGCGCGCCCGGGACGAGGCGGACGGGGCGGGTCTGGACGCGGATGCCGTCCAGGGTGGTGCCGTTGGTGGAGCCGAGGTCGGTGACCGTGGCGCGGCCGTCGGGCGAGAGCGTCACCGCGCAGTGGAGGCGGGAGACGTCCGGGTCGTCGAGCGGGACCTCGGCGTCGGCGGAGCGGCCCACGCGGACCTGGCCGCCGTGCAGCAGATGGACCCCGCCCGCGTCCGGGCCCGCGACCACGTGCAGCCGGGCCGGGGCGTCGTCGACCTCGGGATGCGGCTCGGGATCGGCCGGGGCGCCCACGGACAGCACGGCGCCGTCGATCAGCGGGGGCTCACCCAGCGTGCAGCGCTGGGTGTCGAGCCGCTCCGCGCCCGCGTACAGGACGACGGAGGCGCCCCCGGCGCCCTCGCCGGAGACCGCCGCGGCCAGGGCGGACGCCACCGCGGCCAGGGCCGTGCCGGCGGGCGCCGTGACCAGTACGTCGCAGCTCGCGGCGCGGCCGCGTGCGTCCGCATGCGGGCCCAGCGGGTCTACGACGGTCAGCCGGATCTGCATCGCCGTCAGCGGTCCCTTCTGCGCGGGCGCGGACAACC
Organism: Streptomyces sp. NPDC000345; assembly: GCF_042898825.1. Taxonomy (NCBI): domain Bacteria; kingdom Bacillati; phylum Actinomycetota; class Actinomycetes; order Kitasatosporales; family Streptomycetaceae; genus Streptomyces; species Streptomyces sp. NPDC000345. The sequence continues at coordinate 92,499 of NZ_JBIAZE010000021.1, read as the reverse complement.
CCCCACCCCACACGAGCACATCGGCCAGTACTGCAGGCATCCTCGCACCTGTCACTGACAATCCGCCCACCACCCGAGGACAAGTGATCTTGATTGGTCGGCTCTGCCCGCAAAAGTGCCTGACCATGGCACCGTCGGCGATCATCCGACGATCAGTTGAGATCGGTCACGCCCGGCTCCGGCAACCCGCGGACCGGGGTGCGCGTCTTTCCTTCGAACAGGCGAGGGAGAGGGCACGTAACCGTACGTAAGGCCCATAGGAAGAGGACAGCCCAGTACGGGGAGCACGGCACTACAGTGGGTCGGAACACAGCCAGAACAGGCAAGCAAGCAGCCAAGCAAGCAGCAGGGAGCGCGTGACGTGCGGCCAGTCGGCAGCAAGTACCTGCTCGAGGAGCCGCTCGGACGCGGCGCCACGGGCACCGTCTGGCGAGCCCGCCAGCGCGAGACAGCGGGCGCCGAGGCAGCCGTGCCCGGCCAGCCCGGGGAGACCGTCGCGATCAAGGTCCTCAAGGAGGAGCTCGCGAGCGACCCCGACGTCGTGATGCGGTTCCTGCGCGAGCGGTCCGTGCTGCTGCGCCTGACCCACCCCAACATCGTCCGGGTCCGCGACCTGGTCGTCGAGGGCGATCTGCTGGCCCTCGTGATGGACCTCGTCGACGGCCCCGACCTGCACCGCTACCTGCGCGAGAGCGGGCCCCTGACGCCCGTCGCCGCCGCCCTGCTCACCGCCCAGGTCGCCGACGCGCTCGCCGCGAGCCACGCCGACGGCGTGGTGCACCGCGACCTGAAGCCGGCCAACGTCCTGCTCAAGCAGGAGGGCGGCCAGATGCACCCGATGCTCACCGACTTCGGCATCGCCCGACTGGCCGACTCCCCGGGCCTGACCCGGACCAGCGAGTTCGTCGGCACGCCCGCGTACGTGGCGCCGGAGTCCGCCGAGGGCCGCCCGCAGACCTCCGCCGTCGACATCTACGGCGCCGGCATCCTGCTGTACGAGCTGGTCACCGGCCGTCCGCCGTTCTCCGGCGGCTCCGCCCTCGAAGTGCTCCACCAGCACCTCAGCGCCGAGCCGCGCCGCCCCTCCACCGTCCCCGACCCGCTGTGGACGGTCATCGAGCGCTGCCTGAGCAAGAACCCCGAGCACCGGCCCGGCGCCGAGAACCTCGCGCGCGGTCTGCGGATCGTCGCCGAGGGCATCGGCGTGCACGCCAACTCGATGCAGATCGCCGCCGCCGAGGGCGTCGTCCACCTGCTCGCCCCGGACCCGGCGCCCGCGCAGGTGCCGGGCGCCGGATCGGGGGCGCCCGCGGGGGCGTACGACCCGAACGCGGCGACCAGCGTGCTTCCGCACACCGGCGCACCCGCGGGCGCGGCCGACCCCACCGCGGTCCTGCCGCACACCGGCGCCCCGGCGGGCGCGGCCGACCCGACGGCCGTGATGCCGCCCGTGCCGCCGCACCAGCCCGGACAGCAGCAGCCCGAGCAGCCGCATCCCTGGCAGACCCAGCTGCGGGCGGCCCGCGACCGCAACGAGCAGACGCAGGTCCAGCAGTACCTCGACCCCGGGGAGGACCCGCTGCGCCGCCGCCCCCAGCGGCAGGTCGCCCGGCCGCAGCAGCCGCCGCAGCGCCCGCAGCAGGGCGGATACGGCTATCAGCAGCAGCCGCAGCAGCAGTACGCGCCCCCGCAGCAGCAGCCCCAGCAGTACGCCCCGCCGCAGCCCCAGCGGCAGCAGCCCCAGCGCCACCAGCCCCAGCCGCAGCGGCCCGCTCCGGAGCCGCGGCAGCCCCGGGAGCCGCGCGAGCCGAGGCAGCGCAGCGCCAACCCGATGAAGATCCCCGGGCTCGGCTGCCTCAAGGGCTGTCTGTTCACGATCGTCATCTTCTTCGTGGCCGGCTGGCTGATCTGGGAGTTCAGCCCGCTGCAGGGCTGGATCGGCACGGGCCGCAGCTGGTGGGGGGAGCTCAGCCACTGGTTCGGCGAGTTCACGAGCTGGGTGGGCGACCTGGCCAGTGCCGTGGACGGAGCGGGCGGCAGCAAATCCTGACCGCCGCCGGTCCCCGGCCGTGAGTCTGTGGACTTGTCGACTTCTGGCGGGTGATTTCCGTCTCCGCGGTGAAGGTTGGCTCTTCGGACGCGTACTTTTGTCGGCAACACGCGTCGGTAGGAGCAGTCTTGGCACGGAAGATCGGCAGCCGGTACACCGCCCACCAGATCCTGGGACGGGGCAGCGCCGGCACGGTGTGGCTGGGCGAGGGACCGGACGGGCCGGTCGCCATCAAGCTGCTGCGCGAGGACCTCGCCTCCGACGAGGAGCTCGTGGGCCGCTTCGTGCAGGAGCGCACCGCCCTGCTCGGGCTGGAGCACCCCCACGTGGTCTCCGTACGGGACCTGGTGGTCGACGGCAACGACCTGGCACTGGTCATGGACCTGGTCCGGGGCACCGACCTGCGCACCCGGCTCGACCGGGACCGCAGGCTCGCGCCCGAGGCCGCGGTGGCGATCGTCGCCGACGTCGCGGAGGGGCTGGCCGCGGCGCACGCGGCCGGGGTCGTCCACCGGGACGTCAAGCCGGAGAACGTGCTGCTGGACATGCAGGGACCGCTCGGCCCCGGCGGCTCGCACCGGGCGCTGCTGACCGACTTCGGGGTCGCGAAACTCATCGACACCCCCAAGCGGACCCGCGCCACGAAGATCATCGGGACCCCGGACTACCTCGCCCCGGAGATCGTGGAGGGGCTGCCGCCGCGGGCCTCGGTCGACATCTACGCGCTGGCGACCGTGCTGTACGAGCTGCTGGCCGGCTTCACCCCGTTCGGCGGTGGTCACCCCGGCGCGGTGCTGCGCCGGCACGTCACGGAGACGGTCGCCCCGCTGCCCGGCATCCCCGACGAGCTGTGGCAGCTGATCGTGCAGTGCCTGGCGAAGGGGCCGGCCTCGCGGCTGCGGGCGTCCGAGCTGGCGTCGCGGCTGCGGGAGCAGTTGCCGACACTGGCCGGGATGCCGCCGCTGGACGTGGACGAGCCGGACACGGAGGCGGCGCAGGAAGGGGGCGCGGAGACCGCGGAGACGGGATCGGCGGCGTCCCCTCCCGCGCCCTCCGGGGGGCGGGTACGGCGGGGCGCGGTGCCCCTGGTCCCCGGGGCGAAGCCGGACTCCAACCGGGACACGCACACGTCGATGCGGGTGCCGGCGCCGGACGAGCTGGCGGGCGGCGCGCACGGAACGGCGCGGGTTCCGCGGGCGGCGGGCGCGCCCCGTCCGGGCTCCGCACGCAACCGGGCCGCCACCCGGCGCCGGCGGATCACGCTGGGCGCGGCCGCGGTGGTCCTGGCCGCGGCGGTGGGGGTCGGGACGTGGGCGGCGACCTCGGGAGACGACGCGGGGGCTTCGCCGCAGGACAAGGGGAGCTCGGCGCCGGCATCGCCGTGAGGGGGCCGGCCGGAGGCTCCGCCCCTTCGCCCCGAGGGGGGCTGCCGCCCCCGGTCCCCCGCTCGGGCCCGGAACGGGCCTCGTCCGCGCACGGCGGACGGGCCGGATCACCCACTGGATCACCTGGGCCGGTACCTGACCGTGCGCGCGGGCGGGCCGGGAGGGAGGGTCCGTTACGCTGGAGGCGTGGCAGTCGTCGATGTATCCGAAGAGCTCAAGTCCCTCTCCTCGACCATGGAGTCGATCGAGGCCGTTCTGGACCTCGACAAGCTGAGGGCAGACATCGCCGTGCTCGAGGAGCAGGCGGCCGCGCCGTCCCTGTGGGACAACCCGGACGAGGCGCAGAAAATCACCAGCAAGCTCTCCCACCTCCAGGCCGAGGTCAGGAAGGCCGACGCTCTGCGCGGCCGGATCGACGACCTCTCGGTGCTGTTCGAGATGGCCGAGGAGGAGGACGACCCGGACACCCGGGCCGAGGCCGAGACCGAACTCGCCGCCGTCAAGAAGGCGCTGGACGAGATGGAGGTCCGCACGCTTCTCAGCGGGGAGTACGACTCCCGGGAAGCGCTCGTGAACATCCGCGCGGAGGCCGGTGGCGTCGACGCCGCCGACTTCGCCGAGAAGCTCCAGCGCATGTACCTGCGGTGGGCCGAGCAGCACGGCTACAAGACCGAGATCTACGAGACGTCGTACGCCGAAGAGGCGGGCATCAAGTCCACCACCTTCGCCGTGCAGGTGCCCTACGCCTACGGCACCCTCTCCGTCGAGCAGGGCACGCACCGTCTCGTGCGCATCTCGCCCTTCGACAACCAGGGACGCCGCCAGACGTCCTTCGCGGGGGTCGAGGTGCTTCCCGTGGTCGAGCAGACCGACCACATCGAGATCGACGAGTCCGAGCTGCGGGTGGACGTCTACCGGTCGTCCGGGCCCGGCGGCCAGGGCGTGAACACCACCGACTCCGCGGTGCGGCTCACTCACCTCCCGACCGGCATCGTCGTCTCCTGCCAGAACGAGCGCTCGCAGATCCAGAACAAGGCGACCGCGATGAACGTCCTCCAGGCGAAGCTCCTCGAGCGCCGCCGGCAGGAGGAGCAGGCCAAGATGGACGCGCTCAAGGGCGAAGGCGGCAACTCCTGGGGCAACCAGATGCGGTCCTACGTCCTGCACCCGTACCAGATGGTCAAGGACCTCCGTACGGAGTTCGAGGTCGGCAACCCCGAGGCCGTGTTCAACGGTGAGCTCGACGGATTCCTGGAAGCCGGAATTCGCTGGCGCAAGCAGCAAGAGAAGTAGGTTTGTCGATAAGGCAACCGCCCCTGCGTCAGGGGCGGTTGCCTTTTTGCGTGGCCCAACTCCCCCCGATGTCTGGGTTTTACATCACACTCACAGCTCTGACATCACGCAAAGCGCCCTGACTTGGACATTGCGTGCGCAACGGCCTTGACGTTGCTTTGAAAAATCGGGAAGGTGCAGTGTGGCATGCGTATCTCTGGGGCGCATGTGAACCGGGGGGCTTCAGCTACATCTTTGCTACCTCCGTCGATCACTGTCCCGAGCGCGGCCTCATCGACGATCAGCTACTGGGGGTAGCAACCATATGACCAAGAAGACGCGGATCCGGGTCGCGCGCATCGCCGCCGGCGCCGTGATCGCCGCGGGTGCCTCGCTGACGGTCGCCGGCGTCGCTTCGGCCGCCGGTGAAGAGGGTGGCCTCAGCGGGCTTGTCTCGACGTCCGGCGACATCGAAGTCACCACGCAGGACGGCGACGACCCGTGCCCGATCGCTGTCTGCCCCGGTGACAACGGCGGCACTGGTGACAACGGTGGTACCGGTGACAACGGTGGCTCCGGTGACAACGGTGGCTCGGGCGACAACGGTGGCTCCGGTGACAACGGTGGCTCGGGCGACAACGGTGGCTCGGGCGACAACGGTGGCTCCGGTGACAACGGTGGCTCGGGCGACAACGGTGGCTCGGGCGACAACGGTGGCTCGGGCGACAACGGTGGCTCCGGTGACAACGGTGGCTCCGGTGACAACGGTGGCTCGGGCGACAACGGTGGCTCCGGTGACAACGGTGGCTCGGGCGACAACGGCGGTTCCGGTGACAACGGCGGCAGCTCCACCACGGGTGGTTCCGCCACCGGTGGCACCGACACCGACGGCACCTCCACTCAGGAGGAGGGCAGCTCCGCGCTGACCGACACCTCGGACACCGCCTCCGACACCACCGCCCAGGGCGGCGGCGGGGAGCTCGCCGAGACGGGTGCCGGCGAGACCACGATCCTCATCATCGGCGCTGCCACGATGATCGCCGGCGGCGTCGGCTTCCGTGTGCTGCCGCGTCTCGTCGCGGGCCGCGGCGGGGCCGCTGCCTGACGGTAGCCACTCCCGTGCGGGACGTCACATGACGTGAACGCGAAGGGGCCCGGAGCTCATCGGCTCCGGGCCCCTTCGGCGTCGTAGGCCCGCGGTCTACGCGGTCTGGTGGGCCAGCAGCGCCACCGCCGCCACCAGGACCGCCAGCAGCGCGATCAGCGCCATCGGGTTCAGCCCCGCGAAGAAGCTCTCCTGCTGCAGCCGCTCGCGGTTCGCACGGCACACAGGGCACCGGCCCTCGCTCACGGGCGCCGCGCAGTTAGCGCACACCAGCCGGTCGTACGTCATGCGCTCGCCCTCCTTGCGCCGGTTCCACGTACACAACGCTCACGAAGCCGAGAACGTTCCCCCTCCACTCTGCCAGGTTCGCGGCAAGCCCGCGCGGCCCGTTCGAAGAGGGGCCCGCACAAACTCCCGTACAAAGTCCCGTACAAAAAGGCACAAGCCTCCCGCAACGGCTCCCGGCGCCTGCGCTCGCACACCCGGTTCGCGTATGGTCACGCTCATCTACCCCCGGCGACCCGTGGTGCACCCGTGATCCGATTCGACAACGTCTCCAAGGTCTACCCCAAGCAGACCCGCCCCGCACTCAGGGATGTCTCCCTCGAGGTGGAGAAGGGCGAGTTCGTGTTCCTCGTGGGGTCCTCCGGCTCCGGCAAGTCCACCTTCCTGCGGCTGATCCTCCGCGAGGAGCGGTGCAGCCACGGTCAGGTGCACGTGCTGGGCAAGGACCTCGCGCGCCTCTCCAACTGGAAGGTGCCGCAGATGCGCCGCCAGCTGGGGACCGTCTTCCAGGACTTCCGGCTGCTGCCCAACAAGACGGTGGCGGAGAACGTCGCCTTCGCGCAGGAGGTCATCGGCAAGTCGAAGGGCGAGATCCGCAAGTCCGTGCCGCAGGTGCTCGACCTCGTCGGGCTGGGCGGCAAGGAGGACCGGATGCCGGGCGAGCTGTCCGGTGGTGAGCAGCAGCGCGTCGCCATCGCGCGCGCCTTCGTCAACCGGCCCAAGCTGCTCATCGCCGACGAGCCCACCGGCAACCTCGACCCGCAGACCTCCGTCGGCATCATGAAGCTGCTCGACCGGATCAACCGGACCGGCACGACCGTCGTGATGGCCACGCACGACCAGAACATCGTGGACCAGATGCGCAAGCGCGTCATCGAGCTGGAGAAGGGCCGCCTCGTCCGCGACCAGGCGCGCGGCGTCTACGGCTACCAGCACTGACCGCCCGCAGACGTTCCCGGAAAGGCCTCAAGTACACGCCATGCGTGCCCAGTTCGTACTCTCCGAGATCGGTGTCGGTCTCCGCCGCAACCTCACGATGACCTTCGCCGTCATCGTCTCCGTCGCCCTGTCGCTGGCGCTCTTCGGTGGCTCGCTCCTGATGAGCGACCAGGTCAGCACCATGAAGGGCTACTGGTACGACAAGGTCAACGTCTCGATCTTCCTCTGCAACAAGAGCGACGCCGAGTCGGACCCCAACTGCGCCAAGGGTGCGGTCACCGACGACCAGAAGAAGCAGATCAAGTCCGACCTCGGCAAGATGTCGGTGGTCCAGACGGTGACGTACGAGTCGCAGGACGACGCGTACAAGCACTACAAGGAGCAGTTCGGCGACTCGCCGCTGGCCGCCTCGCTCACCCCGGACCAGATGCAGGAGTCGTACCGGATCAAGCTGAAGGACCCGGAGAAGTACCAGGTCATCGCGACCGCCTTCGACGGGCGGGACGGGGTGCAGTCGGTGCAGGACCAGAAGGGCATTCTGGACAACCTGTTCGGGCTGCTCAACGGCATGAACTGGGCGGCGCGGGCGGTGATGGCGCTGATGCTCGTCGTCGCGCTGATGCTGATCGTCAACACCGTGCGCGTCTCGGCGTTCAGCCGTCGGCGTGAGACCGGGATCATGCGGCTGGTCGGCGCCTCCGGCTTCTACATCCAGGCGCCGTTCATCGCGGAGGCCGCCGTCGCCGGGCTCATCGGCGGCACGGTCGCCTGCGGCTTCCTGGTGCTCGCCCGCTACTTCATCATCGACAACGGCCTGGCGCTCTCCGAGAAGCTCAACCTGATCAACTTCATCGGCTGGGACGCGGTCCTGACGAAGCTTCCGCTGATCCTGGCCACCAGCCTGCTGATGCCGGCCCTGGCGGCGTTCTTCGCGCTGCGCAAGTACCTGAAGGTGTGACGCACACCCCCCGGGCCGTACGGTCGAGCGACCGTGCGGCCCCTCCCCGTTCCCCTAGACTCACCGCCATGTCAGGCCGTGACCTGTTCTGTCAGCCCCGCCGTTTCGGCCGCGGGGCCGCCCTGACCTTGGTGTTCGCGAGTGTGCTCGTTGCCGGTGCGGCGACCGGCTCGCTGCCGGGGGACGGCCGCCGCGCCGCCTCCGGTGAGACGCGGGAGGCGTCCACCGGGCGCTCCTCGGACGTGACACGGGCGGCCGAGGAGGCCGCCGCGGTCGGCAAGTCCCCCCTTGACGCGGCGGAACGCGCGGTGAGCCGCAGCGGGGACCGCTGGGCCGCCGTCTACTCCGCCGGTGAGTACGAGGAGTTCGAGGACTCCCTCGACGGCCGTTACACCGGCGTGGGCCTGTGGGCGCGGCGCGAGCGGGACGGGCGCATCGAGGTGACCGAGGTGCGGCCCGGTTCGCCCGCGGCGGGGGCCGGGATCCGCGCCGGCGACCGGCTGCGCAGCATCGACGGCCACCGGGTCGACGGCCGTCCCGTCACCGAGGTCGTCTCCTTACTGCGCGGTGACGCCATGGAGGCGCCCGCGGGGACGACCGTCACCCTCGGCCTGGAGCGCGGCACCCGCGCGTGGACCGAGACCCTGCGCCGGGCCCTGCTGTCCACGGACTCCGTCACCGTCCGCAGGCTCTCCGACGGCGCGAGCGTCATCAAGATCTCCGCGTTCACCAGGGGGGTCGGCAACGCCGTCCGCAGCGCCGTGCGGCGGGCCCCCGCCGGCACCGGGATCGTCCTGGACCTGCGCGGCAACTCCGGCGGCCTGGTCTCCGAGGCCACCGCCACCGCCTCCGCCTTCCTCGACGGCGGCCTGGTCGCCACGTACGACGTGGACGGCGACCAGCGCGCCCTGCACGCCGCGCCCGGCGGCGACACCGACCGCCCCCTCGTCGCGCTCGTCGACGGCGGCACCATGAGCGCGGCCGAGCTGCTCACCGGTGCCCTCCAGGACCGGGGCCGGGCGGTCGTCGTGGGCTCGCGCACCTTCGGCAAGGGCTCGGTGCAGATGCCGAGCAGACTCCCCGACGGCTCGGTCGCCGAGCTCACCGTCGGCCACTACCGCACTCCCTCCGGCCGTGCCGTCGACGGTACGGGCATCACACCCGACCTGGACGTGACGGACGGGGCGCTGGAGCGGGCCGAGACCGTGCTCGGCGGTCTCGGGGACCCGTCCTGAGCCCGTCCCGGACCTCGCGTAATCGGCTTTCCCTCCGACCCCCTCGGGGTGCGAAAATGGCGGCACTATGAGCAAGGGAATGTACGTACCGAAGGAGTCCCAGCCCAAGCAGGGCGGGGCGGCCGGCAAGTCCAAGGACGGCGAGAAGGGCGGCAAGCGCAAGATCGTCGCCCAGAACAAGAAGGCCCGGCACGACTACGCGATCATCGACACCTACGAGGCCGGGCTCGTGCTCACGGGCACCGAGGTGAAGTCGCTGCGTCAGGGCCGGACCTCGCTGACCGACGGCTTCGTCCAGATCGACGACGGCGAGGCGTGGCTGTTCAACGCCCACATCCCCGAGTACAGCCAGGGCAGCTGGACGAACCACTCCGCGCGCCGCAAGCGCAAGCTGCTGCTGCACCGCGAGGAGATCGACAAGCTGGCGGTCAAGTCGGAGGAGACGGGTCACACGATCGTGCCCCTCGCCCTCTACTTCAAGGACGGCCGGGCGAAGGCCGAGATCGCGCTGGCGCGAGGCAAGAAGGAGTACGACAAGCGGCAGACCCTGCGGGAGAAGCAGGACCGCCGGGAGACGGACCGGGCGATCGCGGCGGCTAAGCGGCAGCAGCGGGACGGGTAGCCGCCGCCCGCCTCCTCCCTGTCGCACGGTCGGCGGGAATACGGTGGCATCCGCGTGCGTTGGTCACGTACGATGGGATCGCACCCCACCGAGGGTGCAGCGATTGAAAAATCAACATGGGGATGATCGGTTTCGACAGCGGCTGTCGAAGCAGGGGAAGCGTGTCGAGAAAGCGGCCATGATCTCGTAAACCACAGGCCGAAAAAAATAATCGCCAATTCCAAGAGCGATTCTCCCGAGCTCTACGCTCTCGCTGCCTGATCAGGTAGTGATCGTTTAGCTCCTTCATGGGAGTGTCAGCCCGGGCTCGTTCCCGACCCGGATCCTGGCATCAGCTAGGGGACTAAACCTTGATCCCGGTCACGGGGTGAAGAGGGAAATCAAACAGTGACTGGGCCCGTCGGCGACTTGTTCGCGTGATCGCCGGGGCCGAGAAAATCACAGCGAACTGCACACGGAGAAGCCCTGGTTCCGCACCGTTGGACGCGGGTTCGATTCCCGCCATCTCCACGACATCCCATGTGGGCGAAGGCCCCGTCGCGTACAGCGGCGGGGCCTTCGTGCTGCTCGGGGCCGCCCGGACCCCGTTCCCTCATCACGTTTTCCGCACATCTCGCCGAACACTCTTGTCCGGAACCCGTCACATCTGCCTATGGTGATCGCCGCGCCCGGCGGAGCCGACCACTCCGTCATCGTGCGCGACGACAGGCGACCGGGGGGACACCGTCGCCACGGGGAGAGACAGACCGTTCGTCATGCCGCGAGCCGGCTCTTCACGCATGCCCTGCCGCACGGGCGACCCCCGGTTGCCCACATGCGATGAAAGGGATGCTTCCTTGCGCCCCAGACGAGGGTTCATCAGGCCCGGATCAGCACGATCCGGACCACTCGCCTCCGCCCTGACGACGGCCGTGACCTCGGCCGTGGCCGTGGCCCTGATCGGCGGTCTCGCCGTCCAGCCGGACCTGCTGGGCCGGTACGCGGCCGACGACATGGCCACCGTCGCCGACGGGGGAGACAGTTACGACGGCTTCGACGCCAAGGCCGCCGAGCAGCTGCGCCAGGATCAGTGCCTCATGACCGAGGTACTGCGGATGGGCGGCCCGGCCATGTACGCGATCGCCCAGGACGGGCTGAACCAGACGCCGGACAGGCTGCACACCGCGGCGGACCGGCAGTACTGGAACTCCACTCCGCTGAGCGGCGCGTTCCAGAAGGACCGCGACGACATCGACAAGATCAACCTCTACGGACGCCTCCAGGAATGGAAGAAGCCCCTGTCCGGGCTCTCCTACCCCGGCGGTTTCAAGAGCGTCGCCGACTTCACGGACCCTCCGGGCCTGCCCGGAGGCGGCAAGGACTACTTCGAGCAGGTCGGCATCACTCCCTGGCTCGGAGCCCAGTGGTGGAAGAGCGAGGGCGACTACTACGAGGACCCGACGCCCGAGGCGGACGAGGTGACGGCCAAGGCGGTCACCGACCTCGGCACCCCGCTCTACGGCAAGGACCCGGACCCGAGCCTGCCGCGTGACGAGTGGAACCGGGCGCTGGCCGAGCAGCGGGCGTGGGAAGACCGCGTCTTCATGCACAAGCAGTGGGCCGACGACGCCCGTATCTTCCTCTCCTCCGGCGGCTTCCCGCGTACCGCGCCCGAACCGGGCAGCGTGGAGTACCGCGTCGCGGTGGAGGACCTGAAGACCCGGTTCGCGTCCTGCGACTGGCACAGCCCGGCCGACCCGAACAAGGTCCTCGGCAAGGAGGTCGCGGCCGCTTCCGCCGAGTGGCAGCAGGAGATCGCCGCCCAGGCGACCCAGCGCAACCAGATACTCGACGCGAGCCGTGACGCCACCAAGTCCCTGGCCGCCGGCGCCTCCGCGCTGGGCGAGATGCTCGGCCAGTCCTGGATCGCCGACCATCTGACGCGCTGGCAGGACTACTGGTCCGCGGGAGGTCCCGGCTGGATCGGCGACAGCCCGTTCGTGGTGCACGCCCACGGCGCGACCGACAAGTGCCTGGACGTGGCGGGCGGCAAGAAGGACAACGGCACGCCCGTGCAGATCTACACCTGCAACGGCAGCGCCGGGCAGAAGTGGCAGATCTCCGGCGACCACCTGGTCAACCCCAACTCGGGCAAGTGCCTGACCGTCAAGGGCGGCGCGAACGCCAACGGCACGGCCGTGCAGATCTCCACCTGCGGCAGCAGCACGTCCCAGAACTGGGAGTACGGCACGCACGGGACCACCCGGCTGTACCACCCGGCGACCGGCAACTGCCTCGACCTGGCGGACTACACCAACAGCCGGGACGGCCGGATGTGGGACTGCACCGGCAAGGACCCGCAGAAGTTCGACGTCGTCCCCTCCGGTCACAACGGCACCGACGACCTCGACTACCCGACGAAGGCCCAGTTCGACAAGGCGAAGAAGGGCGTCACGGACGCCCAGGCCGCCTCGAAGAAGCAGCTCGACCTGATCAAGGCCCAGGCCGCCGTGGCGAAGAAGGCCGCGGCCGACACGGACACCGCGACCCAGGCCGCCTACGCCACGGCCGACAAGGCGGGCGCTCCGCGCGGCCGCGGCCTGCTCGTCGGACAGCAGAAGGCGCAGGTCACCAAGGCGTCGTCCGCCGCGCTGGAGGCGCTGGCCAAGGCCGGTGACACGGCGTACGCCGCGACCAAGGCCGCCGCCGGTGACAGTGAGACCATCGCCGCCCGCGCCCTGACGCAGGCCGCCCAGTCGAAGGCGGCGTTCCGCACGGCCGCCGCCAACGAGGCCCGCGCCCAGGCGAAGGCCGCCGCCGACGCCGCCGCCGTCCAGGCGCAGAACGCCAAGGCCGCCCGCGACCTGGCGAAGTCCAAGCTCCTCGAGACGCAGAAGGCGGAGGCCGACGCGAAGGCCGCGGCCGCCACCGCGCACGCCAAGCGGCTCGCGGCGGAGGCCGAGGAGGCCACCGCGAAGGCGGAGAAGGAGACCGCCGCCGCCAAGCAGGCCGAGGCAGCCCAGCACAAGAAGAACGCCCAGGGCTACGCGACGGCCGCCACCGAGGCCAAGGGCCGGGCGGAGACCGCCGAGTCCACCGCCCGTGCCAAGCGCCAGGACGCCGAGGCCGCCCGGGACCGGGCCAAGGGCAAGCGCGACGACGCGTGGGACGCCGAGAGCAAGGCCGAGGCCGCCCGCGCCAAGGCCGACGCCAAGGACGCCTACGCCGAGGCGCACGACTCGGACTCCGACGCCAAGGAGTCCCGCGCCGCGGCGGACCAGGCGGACCAGGCGGCCGACGACGCGGAGTCGGCGGCCACGTCGGCGCGCGCCGAGGCGAACGCGGCGACCCAGGCCGCGGCCGACGCGGACGCCGCCGCCACCCGGGCGGAGGCCGCCGCCAAGCGGGCCCGGTCCGCCGCGGACGAGGCGCAGGCCGCCAAGCTGAAGGCGGACGCGGCGGTGCGCACGGCGACCAGCGCGGCGGCGGACGCCATCAAGGCGTCCCAGACCGCCGCCACCGCCGCGCGTACCGCGGTCAAGCTGGCCGACGACGCGGAGAAGGACGCGGCGAACGCCAAGGCCCACGCCGACGCGGCGAAGGCCGAGGCCGCCAAGGCGGTCGCGGGAGCGGCCGACGCGGCCGGGCACGCCTACACCACCGCGCAGGCCGCGGCGGACGCCGGCGCCTCGGCGCAGCAGGTCGCCGCGCCGGCCAACGACGCGGTCCAGCTCGGTTCGCCGTACGTCGACACCGACGCCGCCGCGGGTCTCGTCGTCCTGACGGGCCAGTCGGCGAAGTCGATCGCCGAACAGCAGCAGGCCGTTGCCGAGGCGCACGCCGCCAACGCGCAGAAGAACGCCGACCAGGCGGCGAGCCTCGCCGCGGCCGCGACCGGCGACGCGAAGGCTGCCTACACGCTGGCCGCGGAGGCCGCCGGGTTCGCGGCGAACGCCCGCAAGTCGGCCAAGGAGGCCCTGGGTTACGCCGCCGAGGCGGCCAAGTACGCGGCGGACGCACAGGCCTCACTGGCCCGCACCATCGACTACGACCGGCAGGCCACCGCCGACGCGGCGGCGGCCGACCAGGCGGCCGGCCGGGCCGAGGGCTACGCGGCCGAGGCCCGTTCCTCCGCCGACCAGGCAGCCCTGGACGCGGAAGCCGCCCGTACCGCGGCCTCCGAGGCCGAGCAGGCGGCCAAGGACGCCCGCGCGGCGGCCGACCGCGCCGACGCCGAGGCCACCCTGGCCGAGCAGGCCGCGAAGGACGCGCAGAAGTACGCGGACTCCGCACAGCAGGCGGCCGACTCGGCCGAGCGCAAGGAGGCGAACGGGCAGGTCCAGGCGGGCGCCGGAACCGGTGTCGGCGGTGTCTTCTACGTCATCGAGAAGATGACCGACGCCGCCCCGGCCAAGCAGCTCAACAAGTGCGACTACACGCTGCAGGGCTGCACGGTGACGTACGAGCTGCACGTCGACATCACGGTCAGCTACTACTTCTGCTCCAACCCGGATGTCCCCGCAACGGCCTCCGGCTGCCCGGCGGAGGACACGGTCTTCCTCAAGACGGAGGTCCTCAAGAACCAGAAGAGCGAGTGGACCCACCACTTCAGCGCCGGTGACATCACCCGGATCGGCTGGCAGGCCCTCTTCGGCGACACCGTCGGCGCGGTCCTGTACGAGATCGTGCTGGGCGACGCCGTCCGCTGCTACCACGGCGACAAGGTCGGCTGCGCCTGGTTCGCGTCCAACTTCATCCCGGGCAAGGTGTTCGAAAAGGCCGCCGAGGCGATCCGTGCCCTGGACGCCGCCATGAAGACCGGGGTCGGCGTGGCCGACGCCTTCAAGGCCCTGAAGGCCCTGGACGTGGACCCGCAGACGCTGGCCCAGATCGAACGCAGCGTGAAGGCGTACGAGGACGCGCGTACGGCGTGCAGGATCAACAGCTTCCCCGGCACGACCGAAGTGGTCCTGGCCGACGGCAGCCGCAAGACGATCCGCGAGGTGCGCCTCGGCGACCTGCTCCTGGCCACCGACCCGCTCACCGGCCGCACCCAGGCCGAGCCGGTCACCCGCACGTTCTCGCACCCGACCGAGGATCTGCTGGACATCACCCTGGCCGACGGCGGGCGTCTGACGAGCACACCGGGCCACCGCTTCTACGTCACCGGCCGGGACTGGACCCTCGCGTCCGACCTGCGCGCCGGTGACAGCCTGCGCACCTCCGACGGAACGGTCCGTACGGTGGCGGCGGTGCTCGACCGAGACGCCCGGGCGCCCCGGACGGTGTACGACCTGACGGTGTCCGGCCTCCACACGTTCTACGCGGTGGCGGGGAGCACTCCGGTCCTGGTCCACAACTGCAACGACATCGTGTTCGACGAGGCCAAGTTCCCCGGCCAGGCGCACACCCTCGAGGACCATGTGCGGCCCGACCGGGCGGCGGCCGAGGCCAAGGCCGTCGACAAGACACGCAAGAACAACGGCCGGGACACCCCGAACAGCGTGTTCAAGGACCAGGCCACGGCCCAGGCCGTCGTCGACGCCGCCCTGGCCGACAAGGCGGGCATGATCAGCAGGTGGCTCAGGGGCAACAAGAACGAGCTGGACTGGACGGGGTACTACGGGCCGAAGGACCAGTCCCTCGGCACGGTGTACTACGCCGACGGGACCAGGCTGAACCGGGCGCCCACGGCCGCGGGCAACGGCTTCTACATCAAGCTGGTCAGGGCACCGAAGGGGCCGGGGATACCGAAGCACCCCCGGGGCTACTACGTGCAGACCTGCTACCCGAAGTAAGGAGGAGACGCGCGGTGCGGCGATTCACCGAGTTCGGTTTCGGAGTCCCGTGGGTGATGGGGTTCTTCCACCAGGACTGGACCCACGACGGGCCCACGGCCGCCGACGTCGTGGCGAAACACCTGGCGGAGGAGAGCGACGAGGAGGTCCTGGCGGTCCTCCGGGACGCCCGGACCCTCGCCGGCCAACTGCCCTCGGAGACGCTCGAGGTGCTGTGGACCGCCGGAGCGCAGTACATGCCGGGTTTCACCGAGACCACGGGAGCCGAGTGGACCCGCACGGTCGTCGGGCTGTGTGACGCCAGGCTGTCCGCGCGGGCGGACGTCCGCCCGCTCACCGGCGCCGACACGGAGGACGGCTGGTCCCAGCGGGACGCGGTCGTCTCCGAGATCGAGCGGGCGGAGTTCCTGGCCGCCGAGGTGCGCGAGGCACTCGTCGACTGCGCCCGCGGCGGCACCCCGGACCTGGCGTTCCGGGTGCTGCTGAGGGCCGTGGAGAACGCCCCGGGCGCGACGCTGTCTCCTGGCCGGTACCAGAGGATGGAAGCCATCGGAGCGGCCCTGCACTACGGCGAGTTCGTCGTGGACAGGGTCCGGTACCTGGTCGAACAGCCCTGACCGCGAGAAGGGCCCGCACCCACCCGGGTGCGGGCCCTTTCTCATACGGCCGTCCTCGGCGCCGTACTCGCCCGCCGTGTCAGCCCCGGCCGCAGCAGCGTCGCCTCCACCGTCCTGGTCCGCATGGCCCCGCCCGCTGCGCCGCTGGGACCGGGTGGTCACCCTCCTCAACTCCCGTGCCGTGACGGTCTACCTCTGGCACAACGTGTGCATCGCGTTGGTGGAGGCGCTGTGGGACCACCTGTGGAATCTCGTGTGGCTGGAGGAGAACGCCCCCTGGCTGCTGGAGAGCCCCTGGCCGCAGCTGCCCGGCGTCTGGCTCCTCACCGCGCTCTGCGTCCTGTGTCTCGGCTGGGCGGAGGACCTGGCCGCCGGGCGCCGGCCCCGGCTGTGGCCGGACGGACGGACCGGCGGCCCCCGGGCCGCAACGCCCCGGCCGGACCCCTCGGGCCGGCCGGACGGCCCGCACACCTCTGCCCAAAACCTCTCACCCGGCCTCCGCCGGAGGTGAGAGCAACGTTCCCTTCCGGTCACCGACAGCCACAGGACCGGAAACGCGCCCTCCCTACCTTCGGGACTCATCACCGCTCATCACCCCGAACCACCCGAGCCCGGAGCACGTGGAGGCGTCATGACAGCCCCGAGTACAGCCCCCGCACCCCCGTCCCCCGCGAAGAAGGGGAGCCGCTGGATCGAGGAGTGGGACCCGGAGAACGAGACGTTCTGGAACGAGAAGGGCGAGAAGATCGCCCGCCGGAACCTCCTCTTCTCCGTCCTCTCCGAGCACATCGGCTTCTCGATCTGGACGATGTGGTCCGTGCTGGTGCTCTTCATGGGCCCGGAGTACGGCCTCACCCCGGCCGACAAGTTCCTGCTGACGTCCATGGTGACGCTGGTCGGCGCGGTCGTCCGGGTGCCGTACACCTTCGCCGTCGCGATCTTCGGCGGCCGGAACTGGACGATCGTCTCCGCCGGCCTGCTGCTGATCCCCACGGTCGCCGCGTTCATGGTGATGGAGCCGGGGACCTCCTTCGGCACCTTCCTGCTCGTCGGCCTGATCGCGGGCATCGGCGGCGGCAACTTCGCCTCCTCCATGACCAACATCAACGCCTTCTTCCCGCTCCGCAAGAAGGGGTGGGCGCTCGGTCTGAACGCGGGCGGCGGCAACATCGGTGTGCCGGTCCTGCAGCTGGTCGGCCTCGCCGTCATCGGCGCCAGCGGCGGCCCGCGCGTCCTGCTCGGGATCTACATCCCGCTGATCGTGATCGCCGCGACCCTCGCCGCCCTGTACATGGACAACCTGTCGTCCGTGAAGAACGACACCGGCGCCGCGATCGACTCCGCGAAGGACGCCCACACCTGGATCATGTCCTTCCTCTACGTCGGCACCTTCGGCTCGTTCATCGGCTACAGCTTCGCCTTCGGCCAGGTGCTGACGAACCAGTTCGGCCGTACGCCCCTGCAGGCGGCCTACCTCACCTTCATCGGCCCGCTGCTCGGCTCGCTGATCCGTCCGCTGGGCGGCTGGCTGGCCGACAAGTACGGCGGCGCGCGGATCACCCTCTACAACTACGTGGGCATGGCCGCCGCCACCGCCGTCCTGGTCTTCGCCAGCATGCAGAAGTCGCTGCCGCTCTTCGTCGCCGTCTTCGTGGTGCTGTTCGTCCTCACCGGCCTCGGCAACGGGTCGACGTACAAGATGATCCCCGGCATCTTCCAGGCCAAGGCCGTCGCGAAGGGTCTTCAGGGCGAGGAGGCCGCCGCCTACGGCCGCCGCCTGTCCGGTGCCTCCATGGGACTCATCGGCGCGGTCGGCGCGCTCGGCGGCGTCGGCATCAACCTGGCCTTCCGTCAGTCCTTCCTCTCCTACGGCTCCGGCACCGGCGCGTTCGTCGCCTTCCTCGCCTTCTACGCGGTCTGCTTCGCGGTCACCTGGGCCGTATACCTTCGCCGCCCGGCGGGCCGGGTCACCGCGTCCAGCCCGTCCTCCGAGGCGAAGCCGCAGCTCAGCTACGCCGAGGTGTGACGCTGTGCCGATCCGGGGGGCGACCCCCGGACCCTCGGCCGGAAACCGCTGGTCGCCCCCGGCGCCCGGCCAGGACCCGGCCATCGGTAACACCACGGACATGAAGCCGAACCGAGCCTGTCACGCACCGTTGACAGGCTCGGCGGCATGTAAGAGCAGGGCGACTCGAGTGCGGGACGAGAGTTATGTACGAGGAACAGCAGCGACCGGACGCCACCAGCCCGGGTTCCGTGGAACACGGGCCCCTGGCGGGCTTCACCGTGGGCGTGACGGCCGCGCGCCGGGCCGAGGAGCTCGGCGCGCTGCTCCAGCGGCGCGGCGCGACGGTGCTGCACGCGCCCGCCCTGCGGATCGTGCCGCTCGCCGACGACGGCGAACTGCTCGCCGCGACCGAGGACCTCATCGACCGGGCCCCGGACGTGGTCGTCGCGACGACCGCGATCGGTTTCCGGGGCTGGGTCGAGGCGGCCGAGGGGTGGGGGCTCGGCGAGACGCTGCTCGCCCGGCTCGGTGAGGTGGAACTGCTCGCCCGCGGCCCCAAGGTCAAGGGCTCCATCCGTGCCGCCGGTCTGACGGAGGACTGGTCGCCGTCGTCCGAGTCCATGGCCGAGGTGCTCGACCGGCTCCTGGAGGAGGGTGTCGACGGGCGCCGGATCGCCGTCCAGCTGCACGGTGAGCCGCTGCCCGGGTTCGTGGAGGCGCTGCGGGCCGCGGGAGCGGAGGTCGTGGGCGTGCCGGTGTACCGGTGGATGCCGCCCGAGGACATCGCGCCGCTCGACCGGCTCCTCGACGCGGCCGTCTCACGCGGCCTCGACGCGATCACCTTCACCAGCGCGCCGGCCGCCGCGTCGCTGTTCTCCCGCGCGGAGGAGCGGGGCCTGCTGCCCGAGCTGCTCGCCGCGCTCCACCACGACGTGCTGCCGGCCTGTGTCGGCCCGGTCACCGCGCTGCCCCTGCAGGCGCGGGGCGTGGACACCGTCCAGCCGGAGCGCTTCCGGCTCGGGCCGCTGGTGCAGTTGCTGTGCCAGGAGCTGCCGGGGCGGGCGCGGGCGCTGCCGATCGCGGGGCACCGGGTGGAGATCCGGGGGCACGCGGTGCTGGTGGACGGGTGTCTGAAGCCGGTTCCGCCGGCGGGGATGTCGCTGCTGCGGGCGCTGTCGCGGCGGCCGGGCTGGGTCGTCCCCCGGGCCGACCTGCTGCGCGCGCTTCCCGGTTCGGGCCGCGACGAGCACGCCGTCGAGACGGCGATGGCCCGTCTGCGCACCGCCCTGGGCGCCCCGAAACTGATCCAGACGGTGGTCAAGCGCGGTTACCGGCTGGCGCTGGACCCCGCCGCCGACACCAAGTACGCGGACGCGTGAGCCGGGCCGGGGCCGCCTGACGAAGGAGGGGTTCCGGTCGGGGCGGCTCCCGGGGCACTGTGAGAGCGACGGTTTCCTCAGGAACGCTCCGACGCAGGCGGTGGCGCATGGCACTGGGCACGGCCACGGACCCCTACGAGCTGCGGTTCGACGCCGGACGCAGTTGTCTCGACCTCCTCGCGACCAGTCATCCCCACGAACACCTCGTCGGTGTCGCGCCGTTGTGCGCGTGGATCCGCGGTGCCGGACTCGTCCCGCCGGGCACCGCGCTGACCCACGCCGACCCCTCGTGGCCGGCGGCCTTCCGCGAACTGCGGTCCGTCGTCGACCGGTTGGTGCGGGGCTGGCTGGCCCGCAGCCACCCCGGTCCGTACGACGTCGACCTCGCCCGGCTCAACGAGGCCGCGCGCGCCGCGCCGCCCGTCCCCCGCGCCGGACGCGAGGAGGACGGCACCCTCGTAAGGGAGTTGGACGGTCCGCCGGAGTGCGCCGCGCTGCTGGCCGTCGTCGCGCGGGACGCCGTGGAGCTGCTCACGGATCCCGGGGCGCGGTCGGGGCTGAGGCAGTGTGAGGGGGACAACTGCCCGATCGTGTACGTCGACACCTCCCGGGGCCGGCGCAGGCGTTGGTGTTCGAGCGAGGTCTGCGGGAACCGGGAACGGGTCGCACGGCACCGCCGGCGCGCCGCGCTCGCCCGGGCCCAACTGCCCGGTATACGTCATCTCTGATGAGCTGACAGGAATTGCACAGCGGCCCGTCGGGAAATTGTCGAAGTGATTTCGACAACATCATGTTTGCTCATGCCTGAGCAAGGGCAGCCCGCGCCTTCTTGTCAGTGTGGCGAAAATGTGAAGAAGAAGCGGTGGGAATGTGCCGCCATGTCCCCCTCGTCATGACACCCCGAAGAAATCTGTCTCCCCGGTTTGAACACGCAACACCCGTGGTCCGTACCCCTCGTCGAGCGACCGACTGGGGGAACCCCCGGACACCGGAGGTGGGCGTGCGCAAGGATGCGGCCGTGGCCAATGAACGTGGATCGAGGGCCCGACATCGCATGTCCCAGCCCTCGGAACCTGACGAGGAGCTGATGCGTGCTCTGTATCGGGAGCATGCCGGACCCCTGCTTGCGTATGTCCTGCGCCTGGTTGCCGGAGACCGGCAGCGTGCCGAGGACGTAGTGCAGGAGACACTCATCCGTGCCTGGAAGAACGCCGGCCAGCTCAATCGAGCGACCGGTTCGGTACGCCCCTGGCTGGTGACGGTCGCGCGTCGCATCGTCATCGACGGCCACCGCAGCCGGCAGGCCCGGCCGCAGGAGGTCGACCCGTCGCCGCTGGAGGTCATCCCCGCGGAGGACGAGATCGACAAGGCGCTGTGGCTGATGACGCTGTCCGATGCGCTCGACGACCTGACCCCGGCCCACCGGGAGGTGCTCGTCGAGACGTACTTCAAGGGGCGTACCGTCAATGAGGCGGCCGAGACGCTGGGTATACCCAGCGGCACCGTCCGCTCACGGGTCTTCTATGCCCTGCGGTCGATGAAGCTGGCTCTGGAGGAGCGGGGGGTGACGGCGTGATGAGCATTTACGGGGGGTTCGGAGCGGGTGGGCCGGGTATGTCTGGCCCCATGCAGGGATCTGTGGGATCTCCGAGCCCGAGCGAACACGAGACCGTCGGCGCCTACGCCCTCGGCATCCTCGACGACGCCGAGGCGACCGCCTTCGAGGCGCACCTCGCCGGGTGCGAGTGGTGCGCCCAGCAACTCGACGAACTCGCCGGGATGGAGCCGATGCTGGCCGCGCTCGCGGACCTGCCGGGCTCCGGGACACCCGCGATCGGCGACTCCCTCTCCGCCCGTCCCAGCCCGCGCCTCGTGGAACGGCTGGTCGACGAGGTGTCCGAGCGCCGCGCCCAGAAGCGCCGCCGCTCCTTCTACCTCGTGGCGGCCGCGGCGGCGCTGATCATCGGCGGCCCCGTGGGCGTCATGGCCGCGACCGGCGGCGACGACGGCGGCAAGGCACCGGTGGCGAGCAGCACCAGCACCACCAACCCCGCCAAGAGCACCTTCGAGACGCTCTCCGACAAGGTCTCCGCCACCGACTCCTCGAGCAAGGTCACCGCGACCGTCGCCATGGGCGAGAAGGCGTGGGGCACCGAGGTCGGCGTCGAGCTGAAGAACGTGGCCGGTCCGGAGAAGTGCTCGCTCATCGCCGTCGGCAAGGACGGCAAGCGCGAGACGGTCTCCTCCTGGTCCGTCCCCGAGTGGGGCTACGGCCTCCCCGACGCCAAGACCGAGCAGGCCAAGAACCCCCTCTACGTGGTGGGCGGCGCGGCCTTCAAGCCGAACGAGATCGACCACTTCGAGGTCATGACCTTCGACGGCAAGAAGCTCGTCCAGGTCGACGCGTAGGCACCCTCCCGCGCACTCGCTCAGGGCCTGCCCGGCTCGTCCGGGCAGGCCCCTCGCTTCCCGGGGTCCCCTTCGCGTACGGTTGACGGCTGCCCAGCACGTCAGAAGGGGGCCCGGTGGCCGCTCAGGCTCAGCAGGAATCCGCGGTCAGCGCCGCAACGGACTCGGTCCGGGACCGCGAGATCAGCGTCGAACAGGAACACCTCGACCGGGTCTACCGGCGCCTGGAGGAGAAGATCCACGAGGCGGAGTTCCTCATGAACGACGCCGCCAAGCGAGGCCAGGTCGGCACACCCGGCGCCCTCGCCGAGCGAGACGCCCAGGTCTTCCGGGCCGGCGTCCACCTCAACCGGCTCAACAACGAGTTCGAGGACTTCCTGTTCGGCCGCATCGACCTGCTGCTCGGCAAGGACGGCAAGAAGGGCCCCGACGGCGCCTACACCGCCGTCGAGCCCGCCGAGGGCGCCGTGCGCGGGGACAACACGGCCGACATCGCCGAGACCCTCCACATCGGCCGGATCGGCGTGCTGGACTCCGACTACGCGCCGCTGGTCATCGACTGGCGGGCGCCCGCCGCCGCTCCGTTCTACCGCTCGACCCCGGTCGACCCCGGCCGGGTCGTCCGGCGCCGGGTCATCCGCTCCAAGGGACGGCGCGTCCTCGGCGTCGAGGACGACCTGATGCGTCCCGAGCTGAAGGCGTACCTGGACGGCGAAAAGCTGCCCGTCATCGGCGACGGCGCCCTGATGGCCGCACTCGGCCAGGCCCGCAGCCACACCATGCGGGACATCGTCGCCTCCATCCAGGCCGAGCAGGACCTGGTCATCCGCGCTCCCGCCGCCTCCGTGACGTACGTCGAGGGCGGACCCGGCACCGGCAAGACCGCCGTCGCCCTGCACCGGGCCGCCTACCTCCTCTACCAGGACCGGCGGCGCTACGCGGGCGGCATCCTCATCGTCTCGCCCACCCCGCTGCTGGTCGCGTACACCGAGGGCGTGCTCCCCTCCCTCGGCGAGGAGGGCCAGGTCGCCATCCGCGCCATCGGCTCCCTCGTCGACGGCGTGGAGGCCACCCTCTACGACTCCCCGTCGGTGGCCCGCGCCAAGGGGTCGTACCGGATGCTGAAGGTGCTGCGCAAGGCCGCTCGCGGGGCCCTTGAGCTGGGACCGGGCGGCGCGGCCCGGGACACCGCCGGGCGGCGCCGCGCCGCCCCTGCCGGACAGCTCACCCTCGGCGACGAGGACACCGACACCGGGGAGACCGCCCCCGCCGGACCGCCCGGCCGGCTGCGGGTCGTCGCCTTCGGGCGGCGCCTGGAGCTGGAGCCCCCGGACCTGGAGCGGATCCGCCAGAGCGCCCTCGGCGGCACCGCCCCCGTCAACCTGCTGCGCCCCCGCGCCCGCAAGCTGCTGCTGGACGCCCTGTGGGAGCGCTCCGGCGCCGCGGGCCGGCACACCGACCCCGAGCTCGCCGCCGAACTGCGCTCCTCCTTCGACGAGGACGTCACCGGCGAGGACAGCTTCATCGCGTTCCTCGACGCCTGGTGGCCCGAGCTGACACCGCGGGCCGTCCTCGCGGCGATGGCCGACGAGCGGCGGCTGGGCCGCTGGGCCCGCCGGATCCTGAACCCCGGCGAGGTCCGCAAGGTCGCCCGCTCACTGAAGCGGGACGGCCACTCGGTGCACGACATCGCCCTGCTCGACGAGCTCCAGGCGATCCTCGGCACCCCGGCCCGCCCCCGGAAGAAGCGCGAACTCGACCCGCTGGACCAGCTCACCGGCCTGGAGGAGCTGATGCCGGTGCGCGAGGAGTCGCAGCGCGAGCGCGCCGAGCGGCTGGCCGCCGAACGGGTCGAGTACGCGCACGTCATCGTCGACGAGGCCCAGGACCTCACGCCGATGCAGTGGCGCATGGTCGGCCGCCGCGGCCGGCACGCCACCTGGACGGTCGTCGGCGACCCGGCCCAGTCCTCCTGGTCCGACCCCGACGAGGCGGCCGAGGCCCGCGACGAGGCCCTCGGCACCCGCCCGCGCCGCCGCTTCCAGCTCACCGTGAACTACCGCAACCCGGCCGAGATCGCGGAGCTGGCGGCCAAGGTGCTGGCCCTCGCCATGCCCGGCGCCGAGTCCCCCTCGGCGGTCCGCTCCACCGGGGTCGTACCGCGTTTCGTGGCGGCGGACACCAGACGCGGCGCGGCCGCGGAGGACGGCCTGGCCGCCACCGTCCGCGCCGAGGCCGACCGCCTCCTGGAGCGGGTCGACGGCACCGTCGGCGTCGTCGTCGCGATGCAGCGCCGCGAGGAGGCCCGCCGCTGGCTCGCCGGGCTGGGCGACCGTGTCGTCGCGCTCGGCAGCCTGGAGGCCAAGGGCCTGGAGTACGACGCCACGGTCGTCGTCTCGCCCGCGGAGATCGCCGACGAGTCCCCGGCCGGTCTGCGCGTGCTGTACGTGGCCCTGACCCGGGCCACGCAGCAGCTCACGGTGGTCTCGGGGGACCGGGACGAGCCGGACGCGCACGGGGTTCCGGACCTGCTGCGGGACTGATTCCTGTGAACTGTTCCGGACGGGAATGGTCTTCGGGCTTCCGTTTGTTAGCCTGGGTGTGACACCGGCTCGATCCAAGCCCCCGGGCCCAACCTTCGTCGCTACGAGCGACCACTTGCCGCGAGGCGAGCATGGCGGGCCGGTGTCATGAACGTACGAAGAGACCCACGTCCGTTGTGACGTGGGTCTCTTCGCGTTCGCGGTCCCGGAGAACAAAACGATCGCAATCCGGTGCGGCTTTCACGTACTCGTCGGTAGGTGCGACGATCGGACGGCAAACCCGCGACCCAGCAGTGCAGAGGAAGTCGGCCATGGCAACGGCGCCCAGCGTCTCCTACTCGATGACGGTCCGGCTGGAGGTGCCCGCGAGCGGAACCGCGGTCTCCCAGCTCACCACGGCCGTCGAGTCCCACGGAGGCTCGGTGACCGGCCTCGACGTCACCGCCTCGGGCCACGAGAAGCTCCGCATCGACGTCACCATCGCGGCCACCTCGACCGCGCACGCCGACGAGATCGTCGAGCAGCTCCGCCAGATCGAGGGCGTCACGCTCGGCAAGGTCTCCGACCGTACGTTCCTGATGCACCTCGGCGGCAAGATCGAGATGCAGTCCAAGCACCCCATCCGCAACCGTGACGACCTCTCCATGGTCTACACGCCCGGCGTGGCCCGGGTCTGCATGGCGATCGCCGAGAACCCCGAGGACGCCCGCCGCCTCACCATCAAGCGCAACTCCGTTGCGGTCGTGACGGACGGCTCCGCCGTGCTGGGCCTCGGCAACATCGGCCCCAAGGCCGCCCTGCCGGTCATGGAGGGCAAGGCGGCCCTCTTCAAGCGGTTCGCCGGCATCGACGCCTGGCCGATCTGCCTGGACACCCAGGACACCGACGCGATCGTCGAGATCGTCAAGGCCATCGCCCCGGGCTTCGCCGGCATCAACCTCGAGGACATCTCCGCCCCGCGCTGCTTCGAGATCGAGGCGCGGCTGCGCGAGGCCCTCGACATCCCCGTCTTCCACGACGACCAGCACGGCACCGCCATCGTGGTGCTGGCCTCCCTGACCAACGCGCTGCGCGTCGTCGGCAAGGGCATGGAGAACGTCCGCGTGGTCATGTCCGGCGCCGGCGCCGCCGGTACGGCCATCCTCAAGCTGCTGCTCGCGGCGGGCGTGAAGAACGCCGTCGTCGCCGACATCCACGGCGTCGTGCACGCCGGCCGCGAGGACCTGGTCGACGCCGCTCCCGACTCCGCGCTGCGCTGGATCGCCGACAACACCAACCCCGAGGGCCTCACCGGCACCCTGAAGGAGGCCGTGCGCGGCGCGGACGTCTTCATCGGCGTCTCCGCCCCGAACGTCCTCGACGGCGACGACGTGGCCGCCATGGCCGAGGGCGCGATCGTGTTCGCGCTCGCGAACCCGGACCCCGAGGTGGACCCGGCGGTCGCCCGCCAGACGGCCGCCGTGGTGGCCACCGGCCGCTCCGACTTCCCGAACCAGATCAACAACGTGCTGGTCTTCCCGGGTGTCTTCCGCGGCCTGCTGGACGCCCAGTCCCGCACGGTCAACACCGACATGATGCTCGCGGCCGCGAAGGCGCTGGCGGACGTCGTGAGCGAGGACGAGCTGAACGCGAACTACATCATCCCGAGCGTCTTCAACGACAAGGTCGCCGGCGCCGTGGCGGGCGCGGTGCGGGACGCGGCGAAGGCGGCCGGCGCGTCGGCGTCGTAACCTGTGAGGCGCACTGTGCGGGGACTGTGAGAACCGCCACGGTTCCCGTATCGGCGCGTCGCGAAACCCGCTGTCAGTGGTGCGTCCTATCGTGTCCGCCGGGCTCAGGCTCTCTTCGTGTGACTCCCAAGGGTGTTCTCACGACTCCTGCGGGTGCCGGATTGGCTTTCCCGCCGCAGGTGGGGGCAGGATGCGTCTCTGGGCGCGTGCACATCGACTTTTTCGCTGTGCCGAACATGCGGCTCCGCCGCGTGGCACGCCGCAACGGCAAGAAGAACACGGGAGTAACAACATGAACCGCAGTGAGCTGGTGGCCGCGCTGGCCGACCGCGCCGAGGTGACTCGCAAGGACGCCGACGCCGTGCTGGCCGCGTTCGCCGAGGTCGTCGGCGACATCGTCTCCAAGGGCGACGAGAAGGTCACCATCCCCGGCTTCCTGACCTTCGAGCGCACCCACCGTGCCGCTCGCACCGCGCGCAACCCGCAGACCGGCGACCCGATCCAGATCCCGGCCGGCTACAGCGTGAAGGTCTCCGCGGGCTCGAAGCTCAAGGAAGCGGCCAAGGGCAAGTGACCCCGCCGTCCACACCTCGTGCGAGGGTGTAGGACGCTCGGGCAGTGCGAAGGGGGCGGCACCCGGTCTTTCCGGGTGCCGCCCCCTCGTGGTCGCGGGGTGCGAACGGCCTCGCCCGCCCGCCCGCCGGGCCGGTGCTCACCGGCCCGGCGGATCGACGCGTCCTAGCCGAGCGCCTTGCCCGGCAGCTCGACCTTCGCGCCCAGCTCCATCAGCTTCTCCATGAAGTTCTCGTAGCCGCGGTTGATCAGGTCGATGCCGTGGACCCGGGACGTGCCCTGGGCCGCGAGAGCCGCGATCAGGTACGAGAAGCCGCCGCGCAGGTCGGGGATGACCAGGTCGGCGCCCTGGAGCTTGGTGGGGCCGGAGACGACCGCGGAGTGCAGGAAGTTGCGCTGGCCGAAGCGGCAGTCGGAGCCGCCCAGGCACTCGCGGTAGAGCTGGATGTGGGCGCCCATCTGGTTCAGCGCCGAGGTGAAGCCCAGCCGGGACTCGTAGACCGTCTCGTGGACGATGGACAGGCCCGTGGCCTGCGTCAGCGCCACCACGAGCGGCTGCTGCCAGTCGGTCTGGAAGCCGGGGTGCACGTCCGTCTCCAGCGCGATGGACTTCAGCTGGCCGCCGGGGTGCCAGAAACGTATGCCCTCGTCGTCGATCTCGAAGGCACCGCCCACCTTCCGGTAGGTGTTCAGGAACGTCATCATCGACCGCTGCTGGGCGCCGTGGACGTAGATGTTGCCCTCGGTCGCCAGCGCCGCGGACGCCCAGGAGGCGGCCTCCAGACGGTCCGCCAGGGCGCGGTGGTTGTAGCCGCCGAGCTTGTCCACACCGGTGATCCGGATGGTGCGGTCGGTGTCCATGGCGATGATCGCGCCCATCTTCTGCAGAACGCAGATGAGGTCCTCGATCTCCGGCTCGACGGCCGCGTTGGACAGCTCGGTGACGCCCTCGGCGAGGACGGCCGTCAGCAGCACCTGCTCGGTCGCGCCGACCGACGGGTACGGCAGCCGGATCTTGGTGCCGCGCAGCCGCTGCGGCGCCTCCAGGTACTGGCCGTCCGCCCGCTTCTCGATCTTCGCGCCGAACTGCCGCAGCACGTCGAAGTGGAAGTCGATCGGCCGGCCGCCGATGTCGCAGCCGCCCAGTCCCGGGATGAACGCGTGCCCGAGCCGGTGCAGCAGCGGACCGCAGAACAGGA
Organism: Streptomyces sp. NPDC000345; assembly: GCF_042898825.1. NCBI lineage: Bacteria > Bacillati > Actinomycetota > Actinomycetes > Kitasatosporales > Streptomycetaceae > Streptomyces > Streptomyces sp. NPDC000345. The sequence goes on along the minus strand of NZ_JBIAZE010000021.1, from coordinate 64,413 downwards.
TCGGGATACGGCTGGAGCCCGCGTGGGCGTCGATGTCGGCGACGTTCGCGCTTTCGACGTAGGTCGGGTCGAGCACCAGCTCGCCCGGCTCCTCACCCGGACGGACCGTCACCCCGTGCAGTTGCAGCAGACCGCGTACGACCCGCACGTCACGGATGTCCGGAACGTTGCGCAGCCGGCTCGGCTCACTGCCCAGCAGGGCGGCGACCATGGCCTTCGGTACGAGGTTCTTCGCGCCGCGGACACGGATCTCGCCCTCGAGCGGGGTTCCGCCGTGGACAAGCAGTACGTCGTCAGAGCCGTTGACGGTCATGTATCTCGCGTTCCATGGGTGGTGGACTGGGGCAGGGCCTCAATCGGTGCAAGGGCCAGAGGAGACAGGGTAATCGCCACCGGGGCCCCTCCCGTAAGCCCGAGGGCCGCCCAGGAAGGTCATAGCTGTGTCACAACACGAACGGTTCCCCGGCGGGCACATGGGGTCACCGTGCGGCGGCTTCCCCGTTCGTGCGCCCGGACCGCATCCGTGCGCCCGACCTGCCCCTCGCCCAGGTGCCCGCATTGCCTCCCCACTTCACGGGAAGATGCGGGATCATGTCTGGCATGACCGAGGTGTCCTCGCTCACAGGGCGGCTGCTCGTGGCCACTCCCGCCCTGGCGGACCCGAACTTCGACCGCGCGGTGGTGCTCCTTCTCGACCACGACGAGGAGGGTTCCCTCGGTGTCGTCCTCAACCGTCCGACGCCCGTCGGCGTGGGCGACATCCTGGAGGGCTGGGCCGACCTCACCGGGGAGCCGGGCGTGGTCTTCCAGGGCGGTCCCGTGTCCCTCGACTCCGCGCTGGGCGTCGCGGTGATCCCCGGCGACTCCTCCGGCGACCGCGGCCCGCTCGGCTGGCGCCGGGTGCACGGCGCGATCGGCCTGGTGGACCTCGAGGCGCCGCCGGAACTGCTGGCCTCGGCCCTCGGCTCGCTGCGCATCTTCGCCGGATACGCCGGCTGGGGCCCCGGCCAGCTGGAGGACGAACTGGTGGAGGGCGCCTGGTACGTCGTGGAGTCCGAACCCGGTGACGTGTCGTCCCCGTCCCCGGAAAGACTCTGGCGCGAGGTGCTGCGCCGCCAGCGCAACGAGCTCGCGATGGTGGCGACGTACCCGGACGACCCATCGCTCAACTGATCCGTGTGCGTTTCAGTACCCTTGTGCGCATGAGCACTCTTGAGCCCGAGCGCGGCACCGGTACGGGGACCCTCGTAGAGCCGACACCGCAGGTGTCGCACGGCGACGGCGACCACGAGCGCTTCGCGCACTACGTCCAGAAGGACAAGATCATGGCGAGCGCCCTCGACGGGACGCCCGTCGTGGCGCTGTGCGGCAAGGTGTGGGTGCCCGGCCGCGACCCGAAGAAGTATCCCGTGTGCCCGATGTGCAAGGAGATCTTCGAGTCGATGGGCGTGGGCGGCGGAGACGACAAGGGCGGCAAGGGCGGCAAGTAGCCCGCAGGCCTTCCGAGGCCCCCGGCGCGCGGTGTCACGCGCCCGGGGGCCTTTGCCGTGTCCCGGCGTCGCCCGGAGTGCGTCCCGGGGTCACGAAGTGGTGGAGACCTCTTGTGGCCGTGTCCATGAAGTCCCTAGCCTCCTCCCCGTGTTGTGCACAGCGAAACCGTCATTGCGCATGGTGCAATGACGCGCCGGTGGAGGCTCGCCCATGAAGCTCCCCGTCCCGCGGTACGGCCTCGGTGCGGCGACCGGCGACGGCGCGTGTCCGGGCGGCAGGAATTCGGCCGTCACTTCCTCGACGGCCTTGTCGTCGCGGGCGCGGTGGTGATCGCCTCAGAACTGTTCGCGTTTCCCGCCGCGACCGCCGTGACCCGATTCCGGTTCCGCTTCCGGACCCCTTTGCCGATCATGTTCCCGGCGGCCCGGACGGTCCCCGTGGAGGCACTGACGATCCCCTTCGGGAAAGGCGTCCCGAGGCCTTGGGGAGCCTTTCCCGCTCGGCCTGCCGGGTCTCGTGACCATGAGCGTGCATTTCCTTCGTCTCCCCCAACGGCTTCCTGTTCGCCGAGCCGTTCCTCATTCAGCGACACCTCGCCCGCTCCACGGTGACGACGATTCCGGTGCTCGTGTTCTTCGTACTCCCACAGCGACGACTTGACTCCGTCGGCCTCGGCGGAGCGGTGAAGGACTGACGTGATGGATCTCATCCCGGCGCCATGGCGCATCGGCGGGAACGAAGGCGGCCGGGTCCGCCTGGACGACCGGACCCGGCTGGAGGCGGGGCCCGGCACCGAGGGCGTCGCGCGCTGGCTGCGCACCACCGTCGGCGCGGCGACCGGCCTCCCCTTCCCGGAGCACGGCGACAGCGAGGGGCCCCTCCGGCTGGCCGTCGACCCCGGCCTGCCCCCGGAGGGCTACCGCCTGTCCCTCCACGGCCCCGGCCGCCTGATCGAGGGCGGCAGCGCGGCCGGCGTCTTCTGGGGCGCCCAGACCTTCCGGCAACTGCTCGGCCCGGACGCCTTCCGGCGGGCCCCGCTGCGCCCCGGCCGCGTCTGGGACCTCCCGGAGGTCACCGTCGAGGACCGTCCCCGGTTCCGCTGGCGCGGCCTCATGCTCGACGTCGCCCGGCACTTCACGCCCAAGGACGGGGTCCTGCGCCATCTGGACCTGATGGCCGCGCACAAACTGAACGTCTTCCACTTTCATCTGACGGACGACCAGGGCTGGCGGATCGAGATCAAGAGGCACCCCCGGCTGACCGAGGTCGGCTCCTGGCGGGCCCGCACGAAATTCGGCCATCGCACCTCACCGCTGTGGGACGAGAAGCCGCACGGTGGCCACTACACCCAGGACGACATCCGGGAGATCGTGGCGTACGCCGCCGAGCGGCATATCACCGTCGTCCCCGAAATCGACGTACCGGGCCACTCGCAGGCCGCGATCGCCGCGTATCCGGAACTCGGCAACACCGACGTCGTCGACACCACCCGCCTCTCCGTCTGGGACACCTGGGGCGTCAACCCGAACGTACTCGCCCCCACTGACGACACCCTGCGCTTCTACGAGGGGGTGTTCGAGGAAGTCCTCGGCCTGTTCCCCGCGGACGCCGCTCAGTTCTCGGCGTTCATTCACGTCGGGGGTGACGAATGTCCCAAGGACCAGTGGCGGCGGTCGCCCGCCGCGCAGGCCCGGATCAGGGAACTCGGGCTCGCGGACGAGGACGCCCTGCAGTCCTGGTTCGTCCGGCACTTCGACACCTGGCTCTCCGCGCGCGGGCGCCGGCTGATCGGCTGGGACGAGATCCTGGAGGGCGGGCTCGCCGAGGGCGCGGCCGTGTCGTCCTGGCGCGGTTACGCGGGCGGGATCGCCGCCGCGCGCGCGGGGCACGACGTCGTCATGTGCCCCGAGCAGCAGGTGTACCTCGACCACCGGCAGCACGACGGCCCCGACGAGCCGGTGCCCATCGGCTATGTGCGCACCCTGGAGGACGTCTACCGGTTCGAGCCCGTTCCGGCGGAGTTCACGCCCGGGGAGACGGCACACGTGCTCGGCACGCAGGCCAACCTGTGGACCGAGGTGACGGAGGACCAGGCGCGCGTGGACTACCAGGCCTTCCCCCGGCTCGCCGCCTTCGCCGAGGTCGCCTGGAGTGCGCTGCCCGTCCCCGCGGAGCGGGACTTCGCCGGCTTCGAGCGGCGGATGGAGGCCCACTACGGGCGGCTCGACGCCCTGGGTGTCGGCTACCGCCCGCCGGGGGGACCCCGTCCGTGGCAGCGGCGGCCCGGTGTCCTCGGGCGCCCGGTCGACGGCCCGCCCCCGAGCCGGTAGGCGTCCCGGCGCGGTGTGCCGCGCGGCACGTCACGGGTGTCGCGGGTCACGTCACGGGTGTCGCGGGTCACGGCTGCGGCGCGTCAGGGAAAACCCCGGCAGCGTCACCGAAGAGTGGCAATTCGCACGCACAGGTGATGCCGTACGAAAACGGACCATCTCTTCGGTGAGGTGGGCGAATGCCTCCTGTCGGACCCCCGTCTTCGGGTGCGGCGAACATGTGCCAGAGTTGCCACGTCCGCCCTGTCAGCACGTACCGTACGGCAACACAGGTGGGACCAGGTGGGGCAGCGGGAAGGGGCAGCCGGTTTTGAGCACGCACGCACCGCAGGCGGCGCAGGCCGTCACGCTGCCCACGACGCTGGACGAGGCGGTGGCGGCCCTGGCGGCCATGCCCGCCGCCGTGCCCGTGGCCGGCGGCACCGATCTGATGGCCGCCGTCAACTCGGGACAGCTGCGGCCCGCCGGACTGGTCGGCCTCGGCCGGATCAGTGAGATCCGCGGCTGGCAGTACCAGGACGGTCACGCCCTGCTCGGCGCCGGGCTCACGCACGCGCGCATGGGCCGCCCCGACTTCGCCGCCCTGATCCCGGCGCTCGCCGCCGCCTCGCGCGCCGCCGGTCCGCCGCACATCCGCAACGCGGGCACCCTGGGCGGCAACATCGCCACGGCGGCCCCCACCGGTGACGCGCTGCCCGTGCTGGCCGCGCTGGAGGCGACCCTGATCGTCGCGGGCCCGGGCGGAGCCCGCCGCGAGGTCCCGGTGTCGCACCTGCTGGCGGGCATGGAGATGCTGCGCGGCGGTGAACTCATCGGGTACGTGCGCGTGCCGCTGCTGCACGCCCCGCAGGTCTTCCTGAAGGCGACCGGACGCACCGGACCCGGCCGCGCCGTCGCCTCGGTCGCGCTGGTCCTGGACCCGGCCCGGCGCGGGGTCCGGTGCGCCGTCGGCGCCATAGCGCCGATGCCGCTGCGGCCCCTCGACGCCGAGCAGTGGGTCGCGCGGCTCATCGACTGGGACAACAACCGTACGATCGTCCCCGAGGCGCTGAACGCGTTCGGCGAGTACGTCGCCGCGGCCTGCATCCCGGACCCGACGCCGGGCGTGGACGGTTCCGTACCCGAGCTTCCGCCCGCCGTACTGCACCTGCGGCGCACCGTCGCCGCGCTGGCCCGACGAGCACTGGGGAGGGCGCTGTCGTGACCGACGACCAGCACGGAGAGGGCACGCCGCCGCAGAGCGGCGGCCGCTGGGACCCGCTGCCCCAGGGCGACTACGACGACGGCGCCACCGCCTTCGTCAAGCTCCCCGAGGGCGGCATCGACGCCCTCCTGGCCGGTGACACCCCGCTCGCCGCGCCGGGCCACGGCTATGTGCCGCCGCAGATAACGGCGGTGCCCCCCGCGGCGGACGGCACCGGCACCTGGGCGGCTCCGGCGGGCGGCACCGAGTGGCCCGCCCCGCAGCTGCCGCCGGAGACCTCCGGCGGTGACCGGTTCACGTACAACCCGGGCTCGACCGGCCAGTGGGCCTTCACCGACAACGCGGACGGCACGGTCCATCCGGCCGGCCCGTCCGCCCCCGCCCCGGGCCATGACGTGACCGGCCAGTGGTCGATCCCGGTCGCCGGCGGCGACCTGCCCGACGAGTCCGGGGAGTTCACCACGTCGGCACTGGTCGAGCAGTGGGGCGGCACCCCGCCGGCCACCCTGCCGGGCGGCGCGCCCGCGCCCTGGGCGCCCGGCGCCACGAACGGCGCGGGCCGGCCCTGGGCGCAGTCGGCGGAGCAGTCCGGCGCGGCCGAGGCCGCGCACGCCGGTGTCCAGGAGACCGGCCACCCGGCGGACCCCGCACCCACGGCCGGACGGCCGGCGCCGGAGGGGCCCGCGTTCGGGCACCGGCCGGAGCCCGGCGCGGCGCACGACACGGCGCACGAGACCGCGTACGGGATGGCGAACGAGACGGCGCACGGCGTCGGCCACACGCCCCGGCACGGGGTCGACCACACGCCCCCGCACGGCGTCGACCACACGCTCCGGCACGGTGACGACCACACGCCCCCGTACGGCGTCGATCACACCTCGGCGCACGGCACCGGCCACGCGCCCGCGCACGGCGGGGCGCCCGCCGAGACCCGCCCCGGGAACCTGCACGATCCGTCGGACCACTCCGACCCCTCAGACCGCTCCGGCCCCTCCGACCACTCCGGCCCGCCGCCCGGGGCGTCGGACGTCCCGGAGGCCGTGGGAGACGCCTCTGAGGCCGTGGGGGCCGTCGAGGCCCTCGGGGAAGCCGGAGACGCCCACGGGCCCGCTGAGGCCGCCCACGGGCCCGCCGAGCCCCCTGCCGGACACGAGCCGGACGCCGCGCAGGCGGACGGCGACGACCCGGCCGCCGCACGCGCGGAGTCCGAGGCGGCCACCGAGGGAACCGCACAGGCTCCCGAGGAGATCCCCCCGCCCCCCGCGGAGGAACACCCCCTCGCCTCCTACGTCCTGCGCGTCAACGGCTCCGACCGGCCCGTCACCGACGCCTGGATCGGCGAGTCGCTGCTCTACGTCCTGCGCGAGCGCCTCGGCCTCGCCGGCGCCAAGGACGGCTGCTCGCAGGGTGAGTGCGGGGCCTGCAACGTCCAGGTCGACGGGCGGCTCGTCGCCTCCTGCCTGGTCCCCTCCGTCACCACCGCCGGCAGCGAGATCCGCACCGTCGAGGGCCTGGCCGTCGACGGACAGCCCTCGGACGTGCAGCGGGCGCTCGCCCGGTGCGGCGCGGTGCAGTGCGGCTTCTGCGTGCCCGGCATGGCGATGACCCTGCACGACCTGCTGGAGGGCAACCCCGCGCCCACCGAGCTGGAGGCCCGTCAGGCCCTGTGCGGCAACCTGTGCCGCTGCTCCGGCTACCGGGGCGTCCTGCGGGCCGTCGAGGACGTCGTGGCCGAGCGCGAGGCCCAGGCCGCCGCCGAGGCCGAGACGGACGGGGACGAAGCACGTATCCCGCACCAGGCGGGCCCGGGCGCCGGCGGCGTCCACCCGTCGGCGTTCGAGAACCCGGCACAGCCCCACCCGCACGACCCGGTGTACGGACAGGGCCAGGACGGAGGCCAGGCGTGACCAACGAAGCAGCCACCGCGACGACCACCGCGGAGGCCGCCCCGGCCCCCGAGCCGATCCCGCACGGCCTCGGCGCCTCGCTGCAGCCCGCCGACGCCCGCGCGAAGACCGAGGGCACCTTCCCGTACGCGGCCGACCTGTGGGCCGAGGGCCTGCTGTGGGCGGCCGTGCTGCGCTCACCGCACCCGCACGCGCGCATCGTGTCGATCGACACGTCCCACGCGCGCGACATGCCCGGCGTCCGCGCCGTCGTCACCCACGAGGACGTCCCCGGCAGCCCGGTGCACGGCCGCGGCAAGGCCGACCGCCCCGTCTTCGCCTCCGAGGTGGTCCGCCACCACGGCGAGCCCATCGCGGCCGTCGCCGCCGACCACCCCGACACCGCGCGGATGGCCGCCGCGGCGGTGATCGTCGAGTACGAGGTGCTCGACCCGGTGATCGACCCCGAGCAGGCGTTCGAGGCGAACGCCCTGCACCCCGACGGCAACCTGATCCGGCACATCCCGCTGCACCACGGCGACCCGTCGGCCGCCGGCGAGATCGTCGTCGAGGGCCAGTACCGCATCGGCCGCGCCGACCCGGCCCCCATCGGCGCCGAGGCCGGGCTCGCCGTGCCCCGGCCCGACGGCGGCGTGGAGCTCTACCTGGCCTCCACCGACCCGCACGCCGACCGCGACACGGCCGCCGCCGTCTACGGCCTGTCCCCCGATCGGGTGAAGATCGTCGTCACCGGTGTGCCCGGCGCGACGGCCGACCGCGAGGACCAGGGCTTCCAGCTCCCGCTCGGCCTGCTCGCCCTGAAGACCGGCTGCCCGGTGAAGCTCACGGCGACCCGCGAGGAGTCCTTCCTCGGCCACGCCCACCGCCACCCGACCCTGCTGCGCTACCGCCACCACGCCGACGCCGAGGGCCGGCTGGTCAAGGTCGAGGCCCAGATCCTGCTGGACGCGGGCGCGTACGCCGACACCTCCTCCGAGGCCCTCGCCGCCGCCGTCTCCTTCGCCTGCGGCCCCTACGTCGTCCCCAACGCCTTCATCGAGGGCTGGGCCGTACGCACCAACAACCCCCCGTCCGGCCATGTGCGCGGCGAGGGCGCCATGCAGGTCTGCGCCGCCTACGAGGCGCAGATGGACAAGCTCGCCAAGAAGCTCGGCCTGGACCCGGCCGAACTGCGCATGCGCAACGTCATGGCCACCGGCGACGTCCTGCCCACCGGCCAGAGCGTGACCTGCCCGGCGCCGGTCGCCGAACTCCTCCAGGCCGTCCAGGAGTTCCCCCTGCCCCCGCTGCCCAAGGACACCCCCGAGGAGGAGTGGCTCCTCCCCGGCGGACCCGAGGGCGCCGGCGAACCGGGCGCGGTGCGCCGGGGCGTCGGCTACGGCCTCGGCATGGTGCACATGCTCGGCGCGGAGGGTGCCGACGAGGTCTCCACGGCGACCGTGAAGGTCCAGGACGGCGTCGCGACCGTCCTGTGCGCGGCGGTGGAGACCGGCCAGGGCTTCACCACGCTGGCCCGCCAGATCGTCCAGGAGACCCTGGGCGTCGACGAGGTGCACGTGGCCCCCGTGGACACCGACCAGCCCCCGGCCGGCGCGGGCTGCCGCGGCCGCCACACCTGGGTCTCGGGCGGCGCGGTGGAACGCGCGGCGAAGATGGTCCGCACCCAGCTGCTGCAGCCCCTCGCGCACAAGTTCGGCATGTCCACCGAGCTGCTCCAGATCACCGACGGCAAGATCACCTCGTACGACGGCGTCCTGTCGACCACGGTCACCGAGGAGCTGCACGGCAAGGAGCTGTGGGCGACGGCCCAGTGCCGCCCGCACCCCACCGAACCGCTGGACGGCTCCGGCCAGGGCGACGCGTTCGTCGGTCTCGCCTTCTGCGCGGTCCGCGCGGTCGTGGACGTCGACATCGAGATCGGTTCGGTGCGGGTCGTGGAGCTGGCGGTCGCCCAGGACGTCGGCCGCGTCCTCAACCCGGCGCAGCTCGCCGCCCGTATCGAGGCGGGCGTGACGCAGGGCGTGGGCATCGCGCTCACCGAGAACCTGCGCACCCCGCGCGGCCTGATCCGCCACCCCGACCTCACCGGCTACGCCCTCCCCACGGCCCTCGACGCCCCGGACATCCGGATCGTCAAACTGGTCGAGGAACGCGACGTGGTCGCCCCCTTCGGGGCGAAGGCGGCCAGCGCGGTCCCGGTGGTGACGTCCCCGGCGGCCATCGCCTCCGCCGTACGCGCCGCCACGGGCCGCCCCGTCAACCGCCTCCCGATCCGCCCCCAGGCGGCGGTGGTCACCGGCCAGTGAGCGATCCGCGGCGCCACGAGCCCCCGCCGAGCGCGGGCAGGCCGCAGCCGCGGATCCCGGTGTCCGCGGTGGCGGCGCCGGGCGGCGTCCACTTCACATGAGGTGCGTCTTCCCGTGCAGGACGTGGTGCTGGGCCCCGCCCCGCGGACGTACGTCGGAAGGGTCCGCACCCGCCCCGTGTACGTGGTCGTCCGGGGGAGGCGGTCGTGGCGATGCGGGCGGGAAGGGAACGCGCGAGGGTGGTGTGACGTCTCCTCAGTGTGGGCCGGTGTCGGTGGTGCGGGGCGCTGTCGGAGTCGCTGCGGCGTCGTCGCCGGTCAGGAGGCGTTGTCAGTGGCTCCGCGTAGGGTGCGGAGCAGTGGGACGGCGCACGCACTTATCCGCACGGGGGACCCGATGAGCACGACCAGGACCACCACCGCCACGAACATCGCACACCTCACCGGCACGACGACGATCACCCTCACCGAGGACGAACTGGACCCGTACGTCACGCACGCGCCGACGCGCCGCTGGCTGACCGGCCCCGGACTGCCCGGCGACGGCGGCCTGCTGACGTTCGAGGCGCTGCGCGCGGACGGGCTGCGCACGGTCGGCGACTCCACCGGCGACCCCGACGGCCGCCTGGCGGCGGAGCTGCGCGACCGGCTGGTCATCGGCGGCATCCTGGGCGCGGACGGCCGGGAGCGGGAGTCCGTCCTGCTGGACGGCACGACGGGCGAGATCTCGACCACGTACTTCCTGCACGACCGGCCCGACCTGATGGACCCGCGCCCCCTCGCGCCCAGCCTGGAGAGGCTGGTGCGCTGCGCGACGGCGGTGGACGAACTCGCGGCCCTGCGCGGTCAGTTCGCCTCCTACGCGGGCCGGCTGGGCCCGCAGGCGGTGGCGGAGGCCACCCGGCAGCTGCTGGCGGTGTTCGAGGCAGGGGGCACGGGCGGCGAGCCGGAGCTCTTCTGGAAGCTGGCCGCGGTGCTCCGCCCGCTGGCCCTGGTGGCCGGTCCCGGCACCGCCTCCGGCCTCACCCTGGACCTGCCGGCCCGTCTGCTCGACGAGGAGTTCGGCGCCTCCGAGATCGTCCGCTTCGAGGACGTCGACTTCCCCAAGGCGCTCACGCACGCCCCGACCCGTCGCTTCCTGCGCGAGACGGGCCTGCCGGAAGAGGTCGCCTGGTTCTTCCTGGACACGGACATGCCGCTGCAGACGCTCGCCGAGTACTGCGCCGACGCCCCCGAGGGGGTCTGCGCCGAGGAGCGGCTCCCGGCGCACGCGGACCGGCTGATCCGCCTCGGCCATCTGCTCGAGGAAACCAGCCTCGTCGTGGACGGCGCCACGGGAGCGGTGCTGAGCTGGAGTGAGCCGGACCTCGCCCTGCGCCCGCTCAACGCCGACGTCTCCACCCTGGCGTTCACCCTGTGGCTGATACGGCGTGAGCGGGCCCTGGACGCGGTGCACGAACTGACCGAGGCCTACGACCAGCTGGCCGAGACGATGTCCTGGACCCTGGCCGGGGTCGACCCCGTCGCCTGCGACCCGACCCCGGCCACCCCCGCCGACGACGGCTGGCGCTACTGGCCGGGGATGTTCGAGGACGAGCCGGGTGGCGGCCTGTGCGCTGACGTCTAGCGCCGGCACCTGCTGACGTCGATCCGCACGATCTGCGGGTCGTGGTCGCTGGCCTGGTCGGCGAACTCGGCGTTGAGGTGCACCACGTCGTAGTCGAAGCGGGTGACGGCCGGGCTCGTGAGGATGTGGTCCAGGGTCTGCGAGTTGCCGTCGTACACATAGGTGTAGCGCTCGGCGGCCGGCAGGGTGGTGATCAGCGGGGTCAGGACACCGCCGTCGGTGAGCGTGGTGACCGTCCGGGAGAACTCGTAGTCGTTGAGGTCACCGAGGACGACGGCCTTCGCGTTCCTGTCCGCCGCGAGCAGCGACTTGACGAAGGTGTTCACCTCGGCGGCCTGCGTCTGACGCTGGGTCTCGGAGCTGCGGGCCGGAGGCTGGTAGCGGCCGTGCAGGGGCTGGTCGCCGCCCTTGGAGTTGAAGTGGTTGGCGATCACGAAGACGGTCTCGCCGTGGAAGACGAACTCGCCGACCAGCGGCTTGCGGCTGCTGTCCCAGGCGTCGTCCGCCGGGTCGATCCGGCCGGGGGAGTAGGTGAGGCGGACACCCTTGCGCGTCTTCACCACGCTCGTGGCCGTGCCGGCGTCACCGCCGGCCCGGTCGGTGAAGGAGACCCGCTTGGGGTTGAAGAGGAAGACCTGACGGATGTTGCCGCCGGGCTCGCCGCCGTCCTGTCCGTCGGCGGGAGCGATGTAGCGCCACTGGTAGCGGGGCCCGCCGGCGGCACGGATCGCGTCGGTGAAGCGGGTGAGGGTGGCCTCGGAGGTGACCGTGCCGTCGTTCGTGGCGCCGTTGTCGTCCTGGATCTCCTCCAGGGCGACGACGTCGGGCGAGTTGAGGTTGACCGCCACGCCCTGGGCGAGCCGGTCGAACTTCTCCTGGCCGTCCAGCGCGTCCAGGTTCTCCACGTTGTAGGTGGCGACGGCCAGCTCGTCGCCCCTCTGCCGGCGGGTCACCTCCTGCTCCAGCCCGTGACCGGCCAGGGCGCCGAGCCGGGTGGCCTGGACGTTGTAGCCGCCGTAGGCGGAGTAGTCGAGCGGCCCGGTGGTGGTGCCGGACAGCTCGTCGCCGACGTTCGCGGCGGGGAAGGAGGCGGTGGTGTCGAGCGACATCACCTCCAGCCGGCCGGTGTTGGGCCGGTCGTAGGAGGAGTAGAGGGCGCCGCCGCGCACGGTGGCGTTCTCGTCCGGCTTCACCGTCACCCACAGCTCGCCGTAGGCGTCGCTCGCGCCGACGACCCGCGCGTCGGAGAAGCTGACGCGCATGCCCTCCGTGGCCTCGTAGAAGTCCTGTGCGTACATGGTGGGTTCGAGGGGCAGCGACTCGATGCTGCCGCCGCCGGCGGTGGGGATGTAGGCGGACGGCACGCTCGCGGCGTCCAGGGTGACGGCGGAGGGGAGCGCGTTGCCGCTGGAGAGCACGGTCGTGGTGGGCCCGGTGATCTCGGTGACGGACTGGCTGGTGCTGCTCGGGTGGTACTCGCTGACCTTGCCGCTGACGAGCACCGAGTCCCCGACCGCGACGGTGGGCGCGGCGGACCCGGTGTACACGAAGACGCCTTCGCTGGTGCGCGGGTCGGAGTCCGCTGCCGGATCCTGGATCCAGTACCCCTTCGACCCGGACGTCCGCACACCGGTGACGACGCCCGGGACACGGGTGACGGTCTGCCCGGCGAGCGGGGAGAGCCGGGTGGTGCCCTGAAGGTCGTGGACGCGGACGGTACCGGGCAGGGTGGGGTCGTCCCCGCCGCCGTCGCCGCCCCCGTCGCCCGAACCGGGCGTCTGGCCTGCCGAGTTGACGGGGGAGGGCGTGCCGGAGGCGAGGTCGGCGGCGTTGTCGTCGGTGTCGGCGAGCAGGGCGCCGCGGGCGACCGACGCGGTGTTGGAGGCACCGGTGACCGGCCCGCTTCCCTCCCGGACGACGGCGCTGCCGTATCCCACCAGGTCGACGATCCGGCTGTCGGACGCGCAGTCGGCGGCGGTCTTGCAGGTCAGGGCGGCGGTGCCGGAGACGAGCGCGACGGTGCCGCTCGTGCCGCTCATGGCGATGGAGCCGGTGGCGTCGGGCGTGGGCAGGGCGGTCGTCCCGCCGGAACCCGCCGCCTCGGCGACGAGGAACCGCCCGCCCGGCGCGAGGGACCCGCTGAGCGCGGTCACCTGCCACGCCGAGGACGAGGACGGCGAGCCGGGCAGGTACTGGACGCTGAAGCCGGCCAGGTCGTAGGCCGCCGACCCGGCGTTGCCGAGCTCGACGAAGTCCCGGGTCAGGGTCGCCCCCGAGTTCCCGCCACCGCCGTACACCTCGGAGATCACCGCCGTGGCGGACGGCGTCGCGTACGCGGCGGGAAGGGAGACGATGGCGAACGCGCTTGCGACGCCCACGGATATGAGCGCGCGGGCCGAGCGGCGGCTGCTGCGGACGCCCGGGGTTCCGGTGGGTCTGGGGACTCTGCTGCCTGCGGGACTGGACACGCTGCCGATCTCCTCGTACGTCGTCGTGCACGGCTGGGTGCTGTGGGGAGGTCGGCTCAAGTTACGCGCGTAGAGACAGGGTCGCCAAGGGGTCGTAGGTTAAATCCGGGGAACAGCAAGAAGACTGGCGCCACGTCAGCCACGCCCCGGGCGCGGCCCCGACGTCCCGCACTGCCGGAAGCCGCGCCCCGAGGGAGGCCGTGGCGGGATTCGAACCCACGTAACTCCCTGCGAGCGGAGCTCGCTGAAGAACGCGGCGCAGGCGAGCCCCTGAACCACTCGGGCACACGGCCGTTCACCAAGCGCTCGTCCGTGCACACGCCCGGGGTGGAACCTGTTCCGTTCCGGCTTGGTGGAATGACCGTATGGGCGGGGTGGAGGGGGGTTCAAGGGGGGCCGGGGGGCTGCGACGGGACTGCCATGCGCCGTTCATGAACGGGCCGGGCGTACGACCAAGGTCGGAGGCCGGGGTCCGCCTCCTGACAGGGGTCAATGTCAGTCGTGGACCTTACGCTGGCGGGCATGGCTGTCCTGGAACCCCGCGACGCTGGTGTCGCCGACGCGTGTGAGAGTCCGAGCCCGGGCCCGGGTGAGTCCGTTCTGGGGCGGGCGTACCGGGCGCTCAGTGTCGGGATCGTCTCCGTGGTGCTGCTCATCGCCTTCGAGGCGACGGCGGTGGGGACCGCCATGCCGGTCGCCGCCCGGGAACTGGGCGGGGTGTCGCTGTACGCGTTCGCGTTCTCCGGGTACTTCACCACCAGCCTGTTCGGGATGGTGCTCGCCGGACAGTGGTCGGACCGGCGCGGGCCGCTCGGGGCGTTGAGCACGGGCATCGCGGCCTTCGCGGCGGGGCTCGTGGTGGCCGGGACCGCCCAGGCGATGTGGGCGTTCATCGTCGGGCGGGCCGTGCAGGGACTGGGGGGCGGGCTCGTCATCGTCGCCCTGTACGTCGTCGTGGGCCGGGCCTATCCCGAGCGGCTCCGGCCGGCCATCATGGCCGCCTTCGCCGCCGCCTGGGTCGTGCCGTCCGTGGTCGGCCCGCTGGCCGCCGGGACGGTGACCGAGCACCTCGGATGGCGCTGGGTGTTCCTCGGGATGCCCGTCCTCGTCCTGCTCCCGCTCGCCCTTGCCTTGCCCCAGATACGGCGGCGGGCCGGCGGGGCCGTTCGCAGCACCTCGGGTGACGCCTCCTCTTCTTCCGCCGGCTCCTCGTCCTTCGACCGGCGGCGGATTCGGCTCGCCCTCGGGATCTCGTTCGGCGCCGGTCTGCTGCAGTACGGCGCCCAGGATCTGCGACCCGTCTCCGCGGTGCCCGTCGTGGCCGGGCTCGCGCTGCTCCTGCCCGCCGCGCGCGGACTGCTCCCGGGCGGGATCTGGCGGGCGGCCCGTGGCCTGCCGTCCGTGGTGCTGCTGCGCGGGCTGGCCGCCGGTGCCTTCGTCTCCGCCGAGTCCTTCGTGCCGCTGATGCTCGTCACCGAACGCGGGCTGAGCCCCACCCTCGCCGGGTTCTCGCTCGCGGCCGGCGGGGGGACCTGGGCGCTGGGTTCCTGGCTGCAGGCGCGGGCGCGGGTGGAGCCGTACCGGGAACGGCTGATGACGGCGGGGATGGTGCTGGTGGCCGCGGCCGTCGCCGCCACGCCCAGTGTGCTGGTCCACTCCGTGCCTGCCTGGACCGTCGCCGTCGCCTGGGGCTTCGGCTGTTTCGGGATGGGGCTCGTCATCTCCTCCACCAGCGTGCTTCTGCTGCAGTTGTCCGCCCCGGAGGAGGCAGGGGCCAACTCGGCCGCGCTGCAGATCTCCGACGGGTTGTCGAACGTGCTGCTGCTGGCCGGCGGGGGCGCGGCCTTCGCGGCGCTCGGCGGGGGGAGCGTGGCGCACACGGCCGCGGCGGCCGGCGGCTCCTCGCATCCGGCGGCCTTCGCCGCGGTCTTCCTGCCGATGGCGGGGGTGGCGCTGGTGGGGGCCTGGGTGACGACGCGGCTGCGGGCGACGAAGGTCGAGGCCCGGTGACGGATGCGGGACGACACCAAGTGGTACCAAATGGTACCGTCGAAGCATGGCCGGACTGAACCTGCGTTTCACGGACGAAGAGATCGATGCTCTGCGTGAGCGTGCCGCTGCTGAGGGGCGCAGCATGCAAGCCTTCGCGCACGACGCGGTCATCGCGGCCGTCAATGAGCACTCGCGTCTGTTCAACGAGGCCGCCGAGCACGTGCTGAAGGCCAGTGCCGAGCTGAACCGGAGGCTCGCCTGATGCACTACCTCACCCTGCCCGAGCTGCTGAACCTGGCGAAGCGACTCGGGGCGGACGAGGTGCGTGACTATGGGCTGCTGGACTCGGCTGTGGCGCGTCCACAGGCGAGCGTTTTCGGGCAGGACGCCTACCCTGACGTATGGCAGAAGGCCGCGGCGCTGATGGAGTCCCTCGCCCGCAACTACGCGCTCGTCGACGGGAACAAGCGCATCGCCTGGTATGCGACCTGGGTCTTCCTCCACATGAACGGGCATCCTCTGGACGCAGACTTCGATGTGGACGAAGCGGAGCGGTTCGTCCTTGACGTCTGCCAAGGCGCCTTGGACGTACCCAAGATCGCGGCCCAGCTGCCACGTTTCGCACGCTGATTCTGCCGCGCTCTCTGTGATGTGGGTCCCACCCACCGGCGACCCGGCCTCGTTCGCGCCGTGACGCAGGAGGCCCGCCGGTAGGGTGGCCCGGTTGTCATAACCAGCCGAGAACCGAGCCGCCCGACCCCCACGGAGACCGTGACTACCCCCGCCGCAACCTCCTCGCACTCCCACTCCCACCACCTCTCTCCCGCCTTCCCAGGCCGCGCCCCCTGGGGTACCGCCAGCAAGCTGCGGGCCTGGCAGCAGGGGGCGATGGAGAAGTACATCCAGGAGCAGCCGCGCGACTTCCTCGCCGTCGCCACGCCCGGCGCCGGCAAGACGACCTTCGCGCTGACCCTCGCCTCCTGGCTGCTGCACCACCACGTCGTGCAGCAGGTGACCGTGGTCGCGCCCACCGAGCACCTCAAGAAGCAGTGGGCGGAGGCGGCGGCGCGGATAGGGATCCGGCTGGACCCCGAGTACAGCGCGGGCCCGCTCAGCAAGGACTACCACGGCGTCGCGGTGACGTACGCGGGCGTCGGTGTACGGCCGATGCTGCACCGCAACCGCAGCGAGCAGCGCAAGACCCTCGTCATCCTCGACGAGATCCACCACGCCGGTGACTCCAAGTCGTGGGGCGAGGCGTGCCTGGAGGCCTTCGAGCCCGCCACGCGGCGGCTGTGCCTGACCGGCACCCCCTTCCGTTCCGACACCAACCCCATCCCCTTCGTGACCTACGAGGAGGGTGCGGACGGGATCCGGCGGTCCGCCGCCGACTACACCTACGGCTACGGGTCCGCCCTCGCCGACCACGTCGTCCGGCCCGTCATCTTCCTCTCCTACAGCGGCAACATGCGCTGGCGCACCAAGGCCGGTGACGAGATCGCCGCCCGGCTCGGCGAGCCGATGACCAAGGACGCGATCAGCCAGGCGTGGCGTACGGCGCTCGATCCGCGCGGCGAGTGGATGCCGAGCGTGCTGCGCGCCGCCGACCTGCGGCTGACGGAGGTCAGGAAGGCCATCCCGGACGCGGGCGCCCTCGTCATCGCCTCCGACCAGGACTCGGCGCGCGCGTACGCCAAGCTGATCCGCGAGATCACCGGGACCAAGGCGACCCTGGTGCTCTCCGACGACGCCGGGGCCTCCGACCGGATCGACGAGTTCAGCCACGGCAACGACCGGTGGATGGTCGCGGTCCGGATGGTGTCCGAGGGCGTCGACGTGCCCCGGCTGGCGGTGGGGGTGTACGCCACCACCATCTCCACGCCGCTCTTCTTCGCGCAGGCCGTGGGGCGCTTCGTGCGGTCCCGGCGGCGCGGCGAGACCGCGTCCGTGTTCCTGCCGACCGTGCCCGATCTGCTCGGTTTCGCGGGCGAGATGGAACGCGAGCGCGACCACGTCCTCGACAAGCCCAGGAAAGAGGGCGAGGAGGACCCGTACGCCGAGGAGGAGAAGCTTCTCCAGGAGGCGGAGAAGCAGCAGGACGAGGACACCGGCGAGCAGGACATGCTGCCCTTCGAGGCCCTGGAGTCCGACGCCGTCTTCGACCGGGTCATGTACAACGGCGCCGAGTTCGGCATGCAGGCCCACCCGGGGAGCGAGGAGGAGCAGGACTACCTCGGCATCCCGGGGCTGCTGGAGCCCGAGCAGGTGCAACTGCTGCTGCAGAAGCGGCAGGCCAAGCAGATCGCGCACAGCAAGAAGCGGCCCGACAGCGAGGCCGACCTGCTGGAGGTGCCCGCCGAGCGGCGGCCCGTCGTCTCGCACAAGGAGCTGATGGAACTGCGCCGGCAGCTCAACACGATGGTCGGCGCCTACGTCCATCAGAGCGGCAAGCCGCACGGGGTCGTCCACACCGAGCTGCGGCGGGTGTGCGGGGGGCCGGCGAGCGCGGAGGCGACGGCCGGGCAGCTGCGCCAGCGCATCGCCAAGGTGCAGGAGTGGGCGACCCGCATGAAGTGAGGCGGGCCGCGCGGGGTGACGTACCAGGGCAAAAGCGAGGCAAACACTAGCAGTCCATACCGGCCACTGACCGGATTCTGGACGTTCTCTTCCGCTCAGCGAACCTGCTTCGCTACTGTCCCGCTACGCACACGCCCCGTGGCAGCGCCGCCGCGGAGCGCAGCCGTGAAGCGACTGGGCCCGGACACGCCTGGCCCTCCTGCCGATCGGCGGCCTCTGACGCGCGTCACTGACGGGACTCGGTGACGCATCCGCCGTGCCGGGGCTGCCGACCTCACCACTGAAGGAGTGGGCGTCGTGACCGCGGAGACTTCCCAGACGCTCGACCGGGGCCTGAAGGTCCTCAAGCTGCTGGCCGACACCGACCACGGGCTGACCGTCACCGAGCTGTCCCAGAAACTGGGCGTGAACCGGACCGTCGTGTACCGGCTGCTCGCCACGCTGGAGCAGCACGCACTCGTACGACGTGACCTGGGCGGCCGAGCCCGGGTCGGTCTCGGGGTGCTGAGGCTGGGCCGTCAGGTGCATCCGCTGGTCCGCGAGGCGGCGTTGCCCGCTCTGCGGTCGCTGGCCGAGGACATAGGGGCGACCGCCCATCTGACGCTGGTGGACGGTGCGGAGGCGCTCGCGGTCGCGGTCGTCGAGCCGTCCTGGACGGACTACCACGTGGCGTACCGGGCCGGCTTCCGGCATCCGCTGGACCGCGGGGCGGCCGGCCGGGCGATCCTCGCCGCGCGCCAGAAGCTGCCGGGCGAGCCCGGCTACACCCTGACCCACGGGGAGCTGGAGGCGGGGGCGAGCGGTGCCGCGGCGCCGCTGCTCGGGGTGACGGGCGTCGAGGGCAGTGTGGGCGTGGTGATGCTGGCCGACGCGGTGCCCGAGCGGGTGGGGCCGAGGGTGATGGACGCGGCCCGTGAGGTGGCGGAGGCGCTGCGCTGAGTGCCGTACCGGCCGCGGGACCTCCCGGGGCCGCCGACGGCCGGGTGCGCGAGCACCTCGCGGTGGTCCGCACACCCGCGCCGGTTACATTGACCCCGTGCTCTCTCGCCTCTCTCGCCTCCAGGCCCTCGCCGTCTGCGCCGTGCCCTTCGTGGGTCTCCTCGCCACGGCGGTGGTCGCGCCCCTGCCGTTCACGGTGGCGCAGCCCGGCATGACGGCGAACGTCCTCGGCGAGAACGAGGGCACCCCCGTCATCACGATCTCCGGCGCGTCCACCCGGGACACGTCCGGGCAGTTGCGGATGACGACGATCGAGGCGACCGGCCCGGACGCCGACGTCAGGCTCGGCGATGTGATCGACGGCTGGTTCCGCGGCGACCAGGCGATCATGCCGCGCGACTCCGTCTACCCCAGCGGGCAGACCACCAAGGAGATCGAGCGGCACAACACCGAGCAGATGGAGCAGTCCCAGGACGCCGCGACCGAGGCCGCCCTGAAGTACCTCGACCGCACCGACGACGGCATCAAGGTCACGCTGAAGCTGGCCGACGTGGGCGGTCCCAGCGCCGGACTGCTGTTCTCGCTCGGCATCGTCGACAAGCTCGACGGCAACGGCGAGGGCGGCGACCTCACCGGCGGACGCACCATCGCCGGTACGGGCACCATCGAGACGGACGGCACGGTCGGCGCGGTCGGCGGCGTCGCCCTGAAGACCCAGGCCGCCCGCCGCGACGGGGCGACCGTCTTCCTCGTCCCGAAGGACGAGTGCGGCGACGCCAAGTCCGAACTGCCCAAGGGCCTCCGCCTGATCCCCGTCACCACCCTCGAGGGAGCGGTGAACGCGCTCACGGCCCTGCAGAGCGGAAAGGGCTCCGTGCCCCGCTGCTAGGGCCCTGGTGCTTGTGACCGGAAGGGTTCACCGGGCTCGCGACGCCCGGCACGGCTCCCCCACGCTCGGCTTCGCTCGCGCGGGAGGGGCCCCGCGACGCCGCGCGGCCGCCCTGCGGGCGACGCCGCCCCGTCGGCAACTGGCCCTGAGGTCGTGCCCGCAAGGTCCCCTCGTTCGCCCGCACGGCGGGCCTCGCGGCGTCCGGTGTGCGTGCTCTCGGCGTGCCGGGCGGAAGGCCTCGTCAGACCGAGGCCCCCCGCTCCTCGACGCCCCTCGCGCCCACCCCCCTCGGCTCCGGCAGCAGCTCCGCAAGTGAGGCCAGCCAGTCCAGCAGCAAGGCCAGGGCGAGGGTCAGGATCGCGCCCAGGACGAGGACCGGGGTGCGGTGGGCGGTGAGGCCCGTGCGGATCAGGACGCCCAGGCCGCCGGCTCCGGCGAACGCCGCCGGTGTCGCCGTGGCGACGTTCAGGACGAGTGCCGTGCGGACGGCCGCGAGGATCAGCGGCGCGGCGAGAGGCAGCGCGACGCGCGTCAGGGCTCGCGTCGGTGCCGTCCCGGCTTCGCGCGCCGCCTCCGTCGTCGCCGGGTCGCCGGCCCGCACGCCGGTGAGGGGCAGTGCGAAGCGCGTCAGGGCTCGCGTGGGTGCCGTCCCGGCTTCGTGCGCCGCCTCCGTCGGCGCCGGGTCGCCGGCCCGCACGCCGGTGAGGGTGCGGGAGAGGACCGGCAGGATCGCGCAGGCGACCATGCCGGCGAGGGCCGCCCGCACGCCGGTGCCCAGCCAGATCAGCGGCAGGGCGAGGAGACCGATCGCCGGGGCCGCCCCACGCCTGGTGGAGAGGAACAGGACGACCGGGCGGGCCCGGGGGAACACCGGCCGGACCAGCAGGACGCTCAGCGGGATCGCGATGACGAGCACGAAGAGGGTGGCGAGCAGCGTCAGTTCCACGTGCCGCCACAGTGCCTGCGGCACCCGGCCGCCCGACAGCGCCTCCGCCGACACCGGGTCGAGCCCGGCCTGCCCGAACCACAGCCAGGTGCCGAGCAGCAGGGCGACGAGGAAGCCGGGCCGGACGGTCAGCTTGCGCCAGGTGACGCGTCGGGCCGGCCCGGCGGACGGCGACGCCTCCCGCTCCTCCTCCAGCTCAGGCGCCGACACGCCCCCTCCTGTTCCGGGTGCGGGCCCAGGCCCGCGTGGGGCCGCCGACGCTTCCCGGGAAGGCGCCGGCACGGAAGATCTCCAGGTGCTCCCGGAAGCTCACAGGCCCTCACCACCCCAGGTCGGCTATGTCCTCTCCCGGCCCTCGGAGGCGGCCTGCTCCACCAGCGGGATGATCCGCAGCGGAACGGCGTTCTCCATCACGATCGCGGTGGAGGCCCGGACGATTCCATCAAAACCGACAACCCGGTCGATGACCCGCTGGAGATCGGCGTTGGAGCGGGCCACCAGCCGGCACAGCATGTCCCCGCTGCCGGTGGTGGTGTGCAGCTCCAGCACCTCCGGCACGGTCGCCAAGTAAGCCCGTACGTCCGCCCCTTGCCCCTGCCGGATCTGCAGGGTGGCGAACGCCGTGACGGGGTAGCCGAGCGCCGCCGGATCCACCTCGGGCCCGAATCCCCGGATGACTCCGTTCGACTGAAGACGGTCCAGCCGTGCCTGCGCGGTCCCCCGGGCCACCCCCAGACGCCGGGACATCTCGAGGACCCCGATCCTCGGCTCCCGGGCCAGCAGCACGATGATCCGCGCGTCCAGATGATCGATCGCCACGCCCGCCTCCGAGATGGTCACCCTGTACAGAAAGCCCGTCGAAACCGCCGTACCGCTGAACACATTGCCCAGCCCTACAGCGAACTGTTGCGCACCTTGCGCCCCGGAGTGAGGCTTCCGCTATGACGCAGACCACACACCACGCTCCCGACACCGCCCGGCAGGCCGACCCCTTCCCGGTCAAGGGAATGGACGCGGTCGTCTTCGCCGTGGGCAACGCCAAACAGGCGGCGCACTACTACTCCACCGCCTTCGGCATGAAGCTGGTCGCGTACAGCGGCCCGGAGACCGGCAGCCGCGAGACCGCGTCGTACGTGCTCACCAACGGCTCGGCCCGTTTCGTCCTCACCTCCGTCGTCAAGCCCACCACCACCTGGGGCCACTTCCTCGACCGGCACGTGGCCGAGCACGGCGACGGCGTGATCGACCTCGCCATCGAGGTCCCCGACGCCCGCGCCGCGTACGCCTACGCGATCGAGCACGGCGCCCGCTCGGTCGCCGAGCCCTACGAGCTGAAGGACGAGCACGGCACGGTCGTCCTCGCCGCGATCGCCACCTACGGCGAGACCCGTCACACCCTGGTCGACCGCTCCGGCTACGACGGCCCCTATCTGCCCGGTTACGTGGCCGCGGACCCGATCGTCGCACCGCCCGCCCAGCGCACCTTCCAGGCGATCGACCACTGCGTCGGCAACGTCGAGCTCGGCCGGATGAACGAGTGGGTCGGCTTCTACAACAAGGTCATGGGCTTCACGAACATGAAGGAGTTCGTGGGCGACGACATCGCCACCGAGTACTCCGCCCTGATGTCCAAGGTCGTCGCGGACGGCACGCTCAAGGTCAAGTTCCCGATCAACGAGCCCGCCGTCGCCAAGAAGAAGTCCCAGATCGACGAGTACCTGGAGTTCTACGGGGGCGCGGGCGTCCAGCACATCGCGCTCAACACCAACGACATCGTCGCGACGGTGCGCACCATGCGCGCGGCCGGGGTGCAGTTCCTCGACACCCCGGACTCCTACTACGACACCCTCGGCGAGTGGGTCGGCGACACCCGGGTGCCCGTGGAGACCCTGCGCGAGCTGAAGATCCTCGCCGACCGCGACGAGGACGGATACCTGCTGCAGATCTTCACCAAGCCGGTCCAGGACCGTCCCACCGTGTTCTTCGAGATCATCGAACGCCACGGCTCGATGGGCTTCGGCAAGGGCAACTTCAAGGCCCTGTTCGAGGCGATCGAGCGCGAGCAGGCGAAGCGGGGCAACCTGTAGGCGGCCGGGCGCGCCCCCGCGGACCGCGGGGGCGCCCACCGCCGCCAGCGCAGACGTCGTCGGCCGGCGCGCTCACCCGGACGGGGGCGGTGCGGGCAGCGGCACGTCCGCGGGCTCGCCCAGGGCCTTGAGGGCGGCCCGCGCCGCACGCGCGTGCAGCGGGGAGAAGTACGGGTTGATCTCCAGCGCCTCCCGCAGATGACGGCGGGCGGACGCGGTCCGCTTCAGGCCCCGCTCGATCATGCCCCGGTGGTACGCGTACGACGCGCTGAACACCGCGCCGCCGTGCACCCGGTCGGTGGCGATCGCGGCGAACCGCAGCGCCTCCTCGTCGTCACCGGTCCGGTGCAGCGCCCAGCCCAGCGCGTCCGCGACCGCGATGCCCGGCTGGCGCCGCCACTCCGCCCGCAACCGCCGTACCGCCGACGCCGGATCACCGTGGTCCGCCTCCGTCAGACCGAGCACCAGCTCCCCGTCCACCCCGCCCGCCGCGTCCGCGCGCACCCGCTCGCGCACCAGGCCGTACTGCGCCCTGGCCGCCGACGTCCGCCCCAACGACTCGTACAGTTCGCCCAGTTCGAGCGCGTACTGCGGCAGCGGCTGCCCTTCCAGCGCCGCCCGGTACGCGGTCAGCGCCTGCGCGCTCCGGCCCAGCGCCGCCAGCGCCCGTCCCCGGCCCGCCTGCGCGGCCCGCTGGTCCGGGTCCCGCCGCAGGGCCGCCCGGAAGTGCCGCAGCGCGTCCTCCCGCTCGCCGCGCTCCCAGGCCAGCTGCCCGGCCCGCTCCAGCCAGGCGGCCTCCTCGGCGGGGGAGGAGGCCCCGGCCGCCGCGTCGGCCAGCGCGGCCTGCGCGTCCTCCCGCCGGCCCTGCTCCCAGTACACGCCGGCCGCCCGCGCCAGCACGGCCGGCCCGGACCGCAGCTCCCTCAGCCGCTCCAGCGCCCGGCCGGCCTTCTTGTAGTCGCCGAGGCCCGTGTACGCGTCGATGAGCTGCGCATACGTCGTCCAGCGCGCCGGGGCCCGCCGGCGCGCGTCCTCCGCCCGGGCCAGCGCCGTCCGGAAGTCCCGGCGCGCGTTGGCCAGCGCGGCGAGTCCGTCGAGGGCCTCGGGGTTGTCCTTCGGGCGCACCTTCAGCGAGGTGCGCAGCGCGCGCTCGGCCTTCGGGTAGAGGACGTCCGCCCCGGCGGTGCGCCGCCCCTGCTCCAGGTAGGCCGCGCCGAGCACCGCCCACGACCCGGCGTCCCGGGGATGTTCCCGCACCCGGCTCTCGCGCTGGTCGATGAGCACCTTCAGCCCGGGCAGCGCGGCCGGCACCCCCGCCCCCACCGCCGCGTGCGCCAGAGCCCCGGGAGCCGGTGCCGACGCCGTCCCGCGTCCCGCCCGCTCCCCGGGCAGACACAGCAGCACCGCCCCGCCGGCCAGCACGAGGGCCCCGACGAGCGAGCAGACCGGCGCCCGCCGCCGGTACCAGGGGGCGGTCCGGGAAGCCTCTCGCGGTGCGGGGGCGGTGTCCTTCCCACCGGCGTTCCCCTCCACGGCACCCCCGTCACCGGCGCCCTCGCCGCCGGCGCCCTCGCCGCCGGCGCCCTCGCCGCCGGCGCCCTCTTCAACGGCGCTCGCTTCCGTCACGTCCTCTTCGCCCGTGTTCTCTTCCTTCGGTACGACGCTGTCCATGGCGCTCACTGTGCGGCAGCGCCCGCACCGCACCCGGGCAGGTGACGGCCGCCGGGGACGGGGTTCACACCGATGGCCCCGGGTGCGAACCTGTGATCATGAGCCGTATCGAAGCGCCACGCGACGAGGTCACGGGCAACCTCGTCGACCGTCTGCTCGCCGGCCTGCCCGCCGACGCCGTCCTCACCGACCCGGACGTCACCGTCTCGTACGCCAACGACATGGCGAGCTTCTGTCCGGCCGGCAGCCCGGCCGTCGTGGTGCTGCCGCGCACGGTCGAACAGGTCCAGCACGTCATGCGCACCGCGACCGGGCTACGCGTCCCGGTCGTCCCGCAGGGCGCCCGCACCGGTCTGTCCGGCGGCGCCAACGCGACCGACGGCTGCATCGTGCTGTCGCTGACGAAGATGGACCGGATCCTGGAGATCAACCCGGTCGACCGCATCGCCGTCGTCGAACCGGGCGTCGTCAACGCCGTACTCTCCCGCGCGGTGGGCGACCACGGCCTGTGCTACCCGCCCGACCCCTCCAGCTGGGAGATGTGCACCATCGGCGGCAACATCGGCACGGCCTCGGGCGGCCTGTGCTGTGTGAAGTACGGGGTGACGGCCGAGTACGTCCTGGGGCTCGACGTGGTGCTGGCCGACGGACGGCTGATGTCCACCGGGCGCCGTACCGCGAAGGGCGTCGCCGGCTACGACCTGACCCGCCTGTTCGTGGGCTCCGAGGGCTCGCTCGGCATCGTCGTACGGGCCGTCCTGGCCCTCAGGCCGCAGCCGCCCCGGCAGCTGGTGCTGGCGGCGGAGTTCGCCTCGGCGGCCGCCGCCTGCGACGCGGTGTGCCGGATCATGGCGGGCGGGCATGTGCCGTCCCTGCTGGAGCTGATGGACCGTACGACGGTCAAGGCGGTCAACGACCTCTCGCGCATGGGCCTGCCGGAGTCGACCGAGGCCCTTCTGCTGGCCGCCTTCGACACCTCCGACCCGGCCGCCGACCTCGCCGCCGTGGGGGCGCTGTGCGAGGAGGCGGGCGCCACCCAGGTGGTCCCCGCGGACGACGCGACGGAGTCCGAACTCCTGCTGCAGGCCCGCCGGTCGTCGCTCGTCGCCCTGGAGGCCGTCAAGGGCACGACGATGATCGACGACGTCTGCGTGCCCCGGTCGCGGCTCGGCGACATGATCGAGGGCGTGGAGCGCATCGCGGAGAGGCACCGGCTGACCATCGGGGTCGTCGCCCACGCCGGCGACGGCAACACGCATCCCACCGTCTGCTTCGACGCGCAGGATCCCGACGAGTGCCGCCGTGCCCGCGAGTCCTTCGACGAGATCATGGCCCTCGGCCTGGAGCTCGGCGGCACGATCACCGGCGAACACGGCGTGGGCGTCCTGAAGAAGGAGTGGCTGGCGCGCGAGATCGGCCCGGTGGGGGTGGAGATGCAACGGGCGGTCAAGCAGGTGTTCGACCCGCTGGGGATCCTCAACCCGGGCAAGCTGTTCTGAGGTTCCCGGACACGGACGGCTCACTCACCCTCCTTCGCCTCGTCCGCCGGCCACGGTTCGCGCAGCCACGGATCGTCCGCCGGGGTGGGCGCGAGCAACTCGGCCAGCCCCTCGTCGAGACCGAGCCGCTCGCCCTCCCACCCCGGGGGCACCACCCGCAGCGTCCGCTCCAGCCAGGCCGAGACCTGGGCGGCCGGAGCCTGAAGGAGGGCCTCGCCGCCGGGAGAGCTGAGCGCCATCAGCACGACGCTGCGTCCCTCCGCCTTCGTCGGCCACACCCGTACGTCCCCGTTCCCGCACGGCCGGAACACCCCCTCCACCAGCAGTTCGCGGGCGAAGGTCCAGTGCACGGGGTGCGCGGAGTCGATGTGGAAGGTGACGTGCACGGCGAACGGGTCGTCGACCCGGTAGCCCAGCCGGGCCGGGACGGGGATGCTGCGCTCCGGCGACAGGATCAGCTTCAGCTCCAGCTCGCGCTCCACCACGGTGTGATGCATGGTCGTTCTCCTCTCGGTACGGATGTGTACGGAGGGAGAGAGCGCGAGGGATGCGGAGTATTACGCGGGTTCGCCGAACTTTTTTCGCGAGTTCCGACGGCTGAACCCGCGGCGGACGGTTCCGAACGTGTGAAGGGAGTGCACGGGGTTGCCCGGAAAGGGGCGGGTACGGCGGGAGTGGCGGTGGGGGTTGCGTCCGTCTGATAGATGTGGATGCCCCCATCCCACCTCCGAGCAGATACGGGACGACGGACATGAGCGCCCCAACCCCGGCACCCGGCGACGACAGGCCCCGCGAGGGGTATTACCCGGACCCGTCCATTCCCGGATATGTCCGGTACTGGAACGGCTCCGCCTGGGTACCGGGCACCAGCCGCCCGGCCCCGTCGGACGGCGCGCCGCTCACCCCTCCGGCGTCGCCCGTGGAGGAGACCGGCCCGCACTTCTTCGACGAGGACCCCGACCCGGCGCAGCAGTACGGCGGCGGCCGCCCCGAGCCCGCCTCGGCCTGGGGCGCCGACCGCTCCCACCAGTCCGGCTTCGGCGGCGACCAGGACCGCCGGATCTCCTGGGGCGCGGCACCCGACGCCGATCCGCGATCCCGGCTGACCGGCGGTCCCCAGCCGGGGTCCGCGGAGCGGCCCGGGGTTCCGGGTCCGGCGGCTCCGGCCCAGCCCGACGGCCGGTCGGCCAGCACGGACGGTACGGCGACGATCCCCCCGGCGGAGCCGGAGGCCGGCGCGGGTGACGTGGCGTCGGGCGGCACGTTCGTCTTCCGCCGCCCCACCTCCAGGGACGCGGCCGCGGGCTCGCCCGCAGGCACCGCCCCCGACCCGAGCACGATGACGTTCGGCCCCCCGAACCCGCGCGCGGGCGGCGGGAGTCCGGCGGGACCCGGCACGGCTCCGGGCGGCGCGGACGCGGCGGCCCCCGCCCACCCCGCTCCCGCCACCGCCAAGCCGGGATTCGCCGCGGGCAAGGCCGCCGCCGAGCGGGCGGCCGCCGCTCAGGCGGCCCAGGCGCAGGGCACCCCCGGACTCCAGGGCCCCGCCCAGCAGGGTCCCGTGGGATTCCCGCCCGCCGCCGGGCAGACCGGTGGTCTGTCCGGGGCCCCGCAGGCCGCGCAGAGCGTCCCGCAGCAGTCCGTTCCGGCACCCGCCCCGGCACCCGCGCCCGCCTCCGCGTCCACGCCCATGGCCGCCGGTCCGGGCGGCGGGCAGTCCTCGTGGGCCCAGCAGGTGCACCGGCTGGCGGGGGCCGACGAGCAGCCCGCGCCCTGGAAGCCGCCCGTGGAGGACATCTTCCAGGCCGCCGCGCGCCGGCAGGCGGCCGCCCGGCCGGCCGGGCTCGGGAAGCGGTTCGCCGCCCGGCTCGTCGACACGCTGGTCCTCGCCGCCGTCACCTCCGCCGCGGCCGTGCCGCTCGGTCTGAAGGCCGTCGACCACGTCAACGACAAGATCGACGAGGCCGAGCTCACCGGGCAGACCGTCACCGTGTGGCTGCTCGACGGCACCACCTCCGTCTACCTCGGCATCGTCCTCGCGGTCCTCCTCGTCTTCGGGATCGTGTACGAGGCCGTGCCCACCGCCCGGTGGGGGCGCACCCTGGGCAAGAAGCTGCTCGGTCTGGAGGTCCGGGACATCGAGGGTCACGAGCCCCCGTCCTTCGGGGCCGCCCTGCGCCGCTGGCTGGTCTACAGCGTGCCCGGGCTGCTCCTGATCGGTGTCGTGGGCGTCGTATGGGGGCTGTTCGACAAGCCGTGGCGGCAGTGCTGGCACGACAAGGCCGCCCACACGTTCGTGGCGGGCTGACAGCCGTAGGGGCGCACCCGGCGGCGGCTGCTGCTCGGACCAGCCGCCGCCGACCGCCGCCGCCACGCCCCCGCGGCGACACCCGTACGGCCGCTCGCCGGATGCGGCGCCCCGGGCCGCGGGTTCCACTCGGGCCATGACCACCGAACCGCCCCCCGGCTCCGGCGGCCCGCCGGAGGAGGACCCGCTCCGGAAACAGCCCCCGCGGGAGCCGCCGCAGGAGCCCCCGCAGGGCCCGCCGCCCTCGTCCGGCCAGGGCCGGGGCGGCTCGCCGTACGACAGCCCGTACGACGGGGAACCGCCCCCGCCCTACTCGGGGGGCGGCGGCCCCTACGCGGGCGGCGGCCCCTACGGGGGCCAGGGCGGTGACGCGTACGGCGGCTACCCGCCCGATCCGCTCGCCGGTATGGCCCCGCTCGCCGACAGCGGCAAGCGCACGCTCGCCCGGATCATCGACATGGTCCTCGTGTACATCGTGGTGGCGCTGCTGGTGTGGGCCTTCCGCGTCGACCAGTACACCGTCGACGCCGACGAGATCGAGTTCGGCAAGACCTTCGGACGCGAGGTCATCACGGTCGTCCTCTACGTCGCGTACGACACGATCCTGATCGCCCGCACCGGCCAGACCCTCGGCAAGAAGTGGTTCGGGATGCGGGTCGCCAACCTGGACGACGGCTCCACGCCCTCCGTGCAGACCTCGCTGATCCGCGCCCTGGTGCTGTGGGTTCCGTTCGCGTTCTGCTGCGCCTGCGTCTGGACCGCGATCGCGGGCGGCTGGAGCTTCTTCGACAAGCCCTACAAGCAGGGCCTGCACGACAAGGCGGCCAAGACGGTGGTGGTCAGCACGACCTGACACACCGGCGGGCGGGCCACGGCACGGTGGAGGGCCCGCGCCGCACGGCACGGGCCCTCCACCGGGTCGTTCAGGGCGCCGTGGGTTCCCGGACGGGCTCGGGTGCGCCGGACGCCGCGGCGACGGAGGCGGGTACGGGCACCGGCTCGGGCGCCGCCGGCTGCTGCGGGGCCACGGGGGCGGGCGACGACCGCGTCACCGGCACCGTCAGCGCGACGAGCACGCCGAGCGCGAGCGCGGCGACGGCGACGACCGCGATCCCGGGTCCCGAACTCGTCTGTGACAGCAGCAGCATGGCGAGCGTCGAGAAGATGACGGTGCAGGAACCGTACGTGAGCTGTGCGACAGTCGGACGAGGCATGGCAATCGTGTCCTCGGAAGCGGGGGAGATCTCGACTCTATCGGCTGCATGCCCGAGCGGAACGAACGGTAAGCGTGACCTAACCCACGGTGCCGGTGCACAGGGGGCGCACGGAGTCATGGCGTCCAGCAAGTGGACTGTCCCGCGCGCCCGTTCGAACCCGCCGGCGGCCGGTCACGTTACGGTCATGTGTCCGCAATGCGAACACCGGCTCTCATTAATGCACTTGATCTGTCCAAGTCAAGGTCTGTTTTTTCTCGTAAACCAGTAGTCAAATGGCGTCACTTGACTACACGCGTATAACCGCGCGCGGATTTTCCTTGACAGGGGACCCCCTTCCGCGCGGACGGGCGCGTGAGTGGGAGGACATCAAGTGACCAGTAGATCCTGGACGTTCAGGACGGCCGCGACGGTCGTCGCCCTCGCGGCGGCCTCGGCGACGTTCACGACGTTCGCCGTGGCGCAGGCCGCCGAGGGCAGTGCGGCGGGAGCGGCGGCGGTGGACCGGCAGGACCCGCAGCCGGCCAAGGCCAAGGAGCACGACTTCGACGGCCCGCTCAGCAAGACGCAGGAGGCGCAGCGCGAGGAGGCCCTCAAGCAGGTCATATCCGGCGAGGCCACGGTCAAGGACCGTGACGGCTCGAAGGTGGTCAGGCTCGACAGCCGCAAGGGCGACAGCAAGTACGTCGAGCTCGGCCGCGAGAAGACCGACAAGATCTTCACCATCCTGGTCGAGTTCGGCGACCAGATCGACAGCCGCTACGGCGGCACCGTCGGCCCGCTGCACAACCAGATAGCCGCGCCGGACCGCGCGAAGGACAACTCCACGGCCTGGCAGGCGGACTACGACCAGGCGCACTTCGAGGAGCTGTACTTCGGCACCGGCAAGAAGACCGAGTCGCTGAAGAAGTACTACGAGAAGCAGTCCTCGGGCCGCTACTCGGTCGAGGGCGCAGTGACCGACTGGGTCAAGGTCCCCTACAACGAGGCCCGTTACGGCTCCAACGACGCCCCCACCGGCGCCTGGTACGCCGTTCAGGACGGTGTCAACGCCTGGGTCGCCGAGCGCGAGGCCGCCGGTGACACGGCCGCCGAGATCAAGGCGGAGCTGGCCGAGTTCGACCAGTGGGACCGCTACGACCACGACGGCGACGGCGACTTCAACGAGGCCGACGGCTACATCGACCACTTCCAGATCGTGCACGCCGGCGAGGACGAGTCCGCGGGCGGCGGCGCACAGGGCGAGGACGCCATCTGGGCGCACCGCTGGTACGCCTTCGGCACCGACGCCGGCGCCACCGGCCCGGACACCAACAAGCTCGGCGGCACGCAGATCGGCGACACGGGCATCTGGGTCGGCGACTACACCATCCAGCCGGAGAACGGCGGCCTGGGCGTCTTCGCCCACGAGTACGGCCACGACCTCGGCCTGCCCGACGAGTACGACACCACCGGCGGCGGCGAGAACTCCACCGGCTTCTGGACCCTGATGTCCTCCGGTTCCTGGCTGGGCACCGGCAAGGAGTCCATCGGCGACCTCCCCGGCGACATGAACGCCTGGGACAAGCTGCAGCTGGGCTGGCTGGACTACGACGTCGCGGCGGCCGGCAAGAAGTCCACGCACAAGCTGGGCGTCGCGGAGTACAACACCAAGAACCCGCAGGCCCTCGTGGTCCAGCTGCCGGAGAAGACGGTCACGACCGAGGTGGTCGCCCCGGCGCAGGGTGCCACGCAGTGGTGGAGCGGCAGCGGCGACGACCTGCGCAACACGCTGACCCGCACGGTCGACCTGACCGGCAAGTCGGCGGCGTCCCTGACGCTCGACGGCTGGTGGGACATCGAGCAGGACTACGACTACCTGTACACCGAGGTCTCCACCGACGGCGGCGCCAGCTACACGCCGATCGACGGCACCCTGGCCGACGGCACCGCCATCCCGCGTGACGGCAGCGACAAGCCCGCCCTCACCGGCACGGTGGCCGCCTACCAGAAGCTGACGTTCCCGCTGGACGCCTACGCCGGCAAGCAGATCAGCCTGCGCTTCCGCTACGCCACCGACGGCGGCGTGGCCCAGAAGGGCTTCGCGGCCGACCAGATCACGGTGACCGCCGACGGCGCGACCCTGTTCTCCGACAACGCGGAGACCGCCGACGCGGCCTGGACGGCGAACGGCTTCTCCCGCATCGGCGCGTCCATCACGGACGACTACGCGCAGTACTACATCGCCGAGAACCGCCAGTACGTGTCGTACGACAAGACCCTCAAGGTCGGCCCGTACAACTACGGCTTCTCGACGACCCGTCCGGACTGGGTGGAGCACTACGCGTACCAGAACGGTCTGCTGATCTGGAAGTGGGACACCTCCCAGGCGGACGACAACACCAGCGCCCACCCGGGTGAGGGCCTGATCCTCCCGGTCGACTCGCACCCGACCCCGCTGAAGTGGTCCGACGGCACCCTGATGCGCAACCGCATCCAGGCCTTCGACTCCACCTTCAGCTGGTACCCGACGGACGCGATCACGCTGCACAAGGCGGACGTCGCGACCAAGATCAAGTCCCGTCCGGGCGTCCCGGTCTTCGACGACGGCAGGTCGACGTACTACGACGCGTCGAACCCGCTCGCGGGCGTCAAGATCACTGACACCGACACCTCGATCAAGATCGTCAGCGAGCCGCTGAGCGGTTCGACGGTCACGGTCAAGGTCGGCCCGTCGGCGAAGTAGTCGGCGTAATCGCAGGTCAGAAGCGTATCGGCGGCAACCCCTGGCGGGTTGCCGCCGATCGTGTTTAGGTGCCTCCTGTGTTTCCCTTATTGACGCCGACCTCGACACCGACTCGCACGGGGGTGTGACCGCATGGCCGCAGGAGGGTTCTGCAAGCTGCCGAACGGCAGAGTGGTGGTGGCCCTGAACCTCCCCAGCCCCGCCCACCCGGACTCCTCGGGCGTACGGGTCCTCGTCCATGCCCAGAACCGTGCGCGGGCCCTGACCCGGCTGCGCAACCTCGGTCTGCGCGCGGTCTACCTCCGCGGCAACGGGGCGCCGCCGACGCCGGACGAGATCACGGCCGTACTGCACCACCCGGACGGCCTGATATGGCGCGCGGCCCAGGACGCGGCGCTCACCCCGGTGACGGCCCCGGAACTGTGGCGGCCGATCAGGTCACTGCTGAGAGGCGCGGCAGCCTAGGGAGGGGCCGCACGGCGCCGCGCGGCCGCACTCCGGGCGGCGGCGCCACTTTCGCAGCAGGCCCTGGCCGGCCGCTCCCGGAGGGCTCAGTGCACGACCGGCTTCCCGGTCAGCTCCACCCCGGCCTCGCGCAGCTCCTCCAGGGCCCGCTCGGTCGTCTCCGCGGCGACTCCGGCCGTGAGGTCGAGCAGGACCTGGGTGCGGAAGCCCTCGCGGGCCGCGTCCAGGGCGGTGGCCCGGACGCAGTGGTCGGTGGCGATGCCGACCACGTCCACCTCGTCGATCTGTCGGGCCCGCAGCCAGTCGCCCAGCTTGACGCCGTTCTCGTCGGCGCCCTCGAAGGCGCTGTACGCGGCCGCGTAGGCGCCCTTGTCGAAGACGGCGTCGATGGCGCCGGAGGCGACCGCCGGGGCGAAGTTCGGGTGGAACCCGACCCCCTCCGTGCCGGCGACGCAGTGCGCGGGCCAGGAGTGGACGTAGTCGGGGTTGTCGGCGAAGTGGCCGCCGGGTGCGATGTGGTGGTCGCGGGTGGCCACGACATGCCGGTACCCGGCGGGGGCCTGCCCGATCAGCTCGGTGATCGCGGCGGCGACATCGGCACCCCCGGCCACCGCGAGGCTGCCCCCCTCGCAGAAGTCGTTCTGCACGTCTACGACGATCAAGGCGCGGCGCATGGTCGGTGTCCTTCGACGGGGGTCCCCCGGCTCTTTCGAGCCCGAGGGAGGGTGAAGTAAGCAAGCCTAGAGATTTTCCGGGCCGGGCGACAGTGCCGGGCGCGGGGGCCCCACCCCCTAGCGGTCCTGGAGGTACTCGGTCGGCAGGACGGGCTCGCCGCGGGAGAGCTGGGTGGCGGACAGCGGCAGGTTGGCGCGGGCCGCCGCGTGCCGGTCGCGTACGACGTCCAGGGGCTCGCGGGCGACCGTCGCGCCCCCCTTGACCAGCTCCACCAGCAGCAGGCGGTCGGCCAGCGAGGCCGGCACCGGGCCGGTGCCGATCACCTCGGCCTCCGCGACCCCGTCCGCGTCCGGCCGCCGCGCCGCCCACTTGCGACCGCCGACGGACGTCTTGCCGCCGGACGACTTCTTCGCCACCGGCACCAGGGGGGCCTTCGGATCGGCGGACTCGGCGCGGGCGACCAGTTTGTAGACCATCGAGCAGGTCGGGTGCCCGGACCCGGTCACCAGCTGCGTCCCGACGCCGTACGCGTCCACGGGTGCCGCGGCCAGCGAGGCGATGGCGTACTCGTCGAGGTCGGAGGTGACGATGATCCGTGTGTCCGTCGCCCCCAGCTCGTCCAGCTGCTGGCGCACCCGGTGCGCGACGAGGAGCAGATCGCCGGAGTCGATACGGACCGCGCCCAGTTCGGGCCCGGCCACCTCCACCGCCATCCGGACGGCCTCGGCGACGTCGTAGGTGTCGACGAGCAGGGTGGTGCCCCGGCCGAGGGAGTCCACCTGGGCCCGGAAGGCGTCCCGCTCGCTGTCGTGCAGCAGGGTGAAGGCGTGGGCGCTCGTGCCCACCGTCGGGATGCCGTAGCGGAAGCCCGCGGCCAGGTCGGAGGTGGTGGTGAAGCCGCCGATGTACGCGGCGCGGGCTGCGGCGACCGCGGCCAGCTCATGGGTGCGGCGGGCGCCCATCTCGATCAGCGGCCTCTCTCCCGCGGCGGAGGACATCCGGGAGGCGGCCGCGGCGATCGCGGAGTCGTGGTTGAGGATGGACAGGATCACGGTCTCCAGGAGCACGCACTCGGCGAAGGTGCCCTCCACTCGCATCACCGGGGAGCCGGGGAAGTAGACCTCGCCCTCCGGGTAGCCCCAGATGTCACCCGAGAACCGGTAGCCGGCCAGCCAGTCCAGCGTCTCCACGTCGACGATGCCCCGCTCGCGCAGGAAGCGCAGGACGCCGGCGTCGAAGCGGAAGTTCTCGACGGCGTCCAGGACCCGCCCGGTGCCCGCGACGACACCGTAGCGCCGTCCCTCCGGCAGCCGCCGGGTGAAGACCTCGAACACGCTGCGCCGCTCGGCCGTTCCGGCCTTCAGGGCGGCCTGCAGCATCGTCAGCTCGTACTGGTCCGTGAAGAGCGCCGTGGAGGGGACGTCCACCGGCAGCCCAAGGTCCGCTGTGTTCATGGCAAGGATGCTACACCCCTTTGCGTCAGTGTGACGATTTGTAGGGCTCGTGGCAGCATGGGCCTTGTGACGTCACCCGCTCCCCTAGAGATCGAACGCACCGAGTCGGCGGAGGAGGTCTTCGCCGTCCCCGAGCCGGACGTCCCCTGGGTCACGATCGTCCACAACGACCCGGTCAACCTCATGAGCTATGTGACGTACGTCTTCCAGACGTACTTCGGCTACTCCAAGGACAAGGCCACCAAGCTCATGCTCGACGTCCACCACAAGGGCCGGGCGGTCGTCTCCAGCGGCTCTCGCGAGGAGATGGAACGCGACGTGCAGGCCATGCACGGCTACGGACTGTGGGCCACCCTCCAGCAGGACCGGAAGTAGCCTCCTCACTGATGCCTGGACACTTCGAACCGCTCCCCGGCGGCGGCGCGGCCGTCGCGCTCGACGACGTCGAGATCTCGATCATCCGGTCGCTGGCCGTGCAGCTCCTGGAGCTGATCGGCCCCGGACCCGCCGGGGACGCCCCTGACGACCCGCTCGCCGAGCTCTTCGCCGAGGGGCCGAGCGAGCCCCCCGCCGACCCCGTCCTGCGCCGCCTGTTCCCGGACGCCTACACCGACCCGGAGGGCACCCCGGAGCCGAAGCAGGCGGACGAGCAGAAGGAGCACTCCGCCGAGTTCCGCCGCTACACCGAGAACGACCTGCGGGCCGGCAAGCGCGACAACGCCCTCGCGGTGATCCGCTCGCTGGACGCGCTGGCCTCCGAGGCGGCCGCCGCCGGCGGCGCGGTGCTCGAGCTGGCGCCGCGCGAGTCCCGGCAGTGGCTCGGCGCGCTCAACGACCTGCGGCTGGCGATCGGGGCCCGGCTGGAGATCGCCGACGAGGAGGACACCGACGTCCTCTACCGGCTTCCCGACGACGACCCGCGCAAGCCGATGGTGATGGCGTACCTGTGGCTGGGCGGACTCCAGGAAACCCTCGTGACCACCCTTCTGCCGTAGTCTGTGCCGTTTTCGTGCCCGTTGTGCGGGCGCCTTGTGTTCGCTCAGAGGACGCTCAAATCCGGATAACGATCGCATCAACGCGACGGCCGGGAGTGTCCTCTTTGTGTCTCATTCATCCCCTTCTCCCTGTGTCGTGCGCCACTCCCGCGCCGGGCGATCAATATTTCAGCCGTGATAAATCTTCACGACCGCCCGGCGAACACCACCCGTATGTTCCGCCGGGTGCGCCACCGAGCCGACCATCGTCGGCCAGGCACGGGCGGGCTCGCGCAGCCCGCCCAGCTCCATCAATCCGGGGGGATCGAAACCCGGTCCGAGGCCGACGAGAGGCCCGGGTCGGCATGGAGAAAGGCGCACCACACCATGACCTCCGCTCAGGTCGACACGGAGAAGACCTCCGCAGAGTCCGAAGAGGGGTACGAGCGCGGCCTCGGCAGCCGCCAGGTCCAGATGATCGCGATCGGCGGCGCGATCGGCGTCGGCCTGTTCCTGGGCGCCGGCGCGAACATCGCCAAGGCCGGTCCCAGCCTCATCCTCATGTACGCCCTCGCGGGCGCGATCGTCTTCTTCATCATGCGAGCGCTCGGCGAGCTGCTCCTGTACCGCCCGGTCTCGGGCTCCTTCGCGGAGTACTCCCGTGAGTTCCTCGGCCCGTTCTTCGGCTACTTCACCGGCTGGACGTACTGGCTGATGTGGGTCGTCACCGGCATGGCCGAGCTCACGGCCGCCGCGATCTACGTCAACTACTGGTTCCCGGACATCCCGCGGTGGGTCACCGCGCTGGTCTTCCTGGTGATCCTCTTCGGGGTCAACCTGATCTCCGTGAAGCTCTTCGGCGAGCTGGAGTTCTGGTTCTCGATGGTCAAGGTCACCGCCCTGATCGGCATGATCGTGATCGGCCTGGGCGTGCTCACCTTCGGCTTCAGCAGCGCCGGTGACACGGCGTCGGTCGCGAACCTCTACCAGTTCGACGGCTTCTTCCCCAAGGGCATCGGCTCCTCCCTGATGACCCTGCAGGGCGTGATGTTCGCCTACCTCGCCGTCGAGCTGGTCGGCGTCACCGCGGGCGAGTCGGAGAACCCCGAGAAGACGCTCCCCAAGGCCATCAACACCCTCCCGTGGCGCATCGCGCTGTTCTACGTCGGCGCGCTCACCGTCATCCTCTGCGTCGTGAAGTGGACCGAGTTCGCCCCCGGTGTCTCCCCCTTCGTCGAGGCCTTCGCCAGGATCGGCATCCCGGCGGGCGCCGGCATCGTCAACTTCGTCGTGCTCACCGCGGCCCTGTCCTCCTGCAACTCGGGCATGTACTCCACCGGCCGCATGCTGCGGACCCTGGCGGACAGCGGCGAGGCCCCCGGCGCCTTCAGGAAGCTGTCCTCGACGAAGACCCCGGCCTTCGGCATCACGGTCTCGGTCCTCTTCATGGGCATCGGCGTGGTCCTGAACTACGTCGTCCCGGAGAAGGCCTTCGCCTACGTCACCTCCGTCGCCACCGCGGCCGGCATCTGGACCTGGCTGATGATCCTGATCAGCCACGTCCTCTACCGCCGCGCGGTCGTCGCGGGCCGCCTGCCCGCCTCGTCCTTCCCGGCGCCGGGCGGCTCGGTGTGCAGCTGGATCGCCATCGTGTTCCTGCTCTTCGTCACGGGTCTGATCGCCTACGACGCCGACTCCCGCGTCTGCCTGTACGTGATGGCCGGCTGGGCCGCCGCGCTCGGCGTCGGCTGGGCCGTGCTCAAGGGCCGCAACCCGGAGGTCGCGAGCCGTCGCGAGCCGGAGCTGGAGAAGATCGGCTGATCCTCCCCCAGGACGTCCGGCCGCACGGAGCACTCGTGGCGCCCCGCCGTGGCAGCCGCTCAGGACGTCCGGCATACGGGCCGCCCCGTACCGCACTTCGGTACGGGGCGGCCCCTCTGCTTATCCTGACCAGCATGCTGACCATCACCCAGGCCCTGTACGACCAGATCGTCGCGCACGCGCGCAAGGACCACCCCGACGAGGCGTGCGGCGTCATCGCGGGCCCGGCCGGATCGGACCGCCCCGAGCGCTTCATCCCGATGCTGAACGCGGCCATGTCGCCCACGTTCTACGAGTTCGACTCCGGGGACCTGTTCAAGCTGTACCGCGAGATGGACGACCGCGACGAGGAGCCGGTGGTCATCTACCACTCCCACACCGCGACCGAGGCCCACCCCTCGCGCACCGACATCTCCTACGCCAACGAGCCCGCCGCCCACTACGTCCTCGTCTCCACCGCCGACACCGACGGCCTGGGCGACTTCCAGTTCCGCTCCTTCCGGATCGTGGACGGCGTGGTGACGGAGGAGGACGTGCGGGTCGTCGAGGCCTACTGATCCGCACGGCCGTCTCGGCTACCGTTTCCGGCAAGCGCTTCCACAACGGGACCCCACGGAGACGGTGTTGACGCAGCGGACGACGGCGAACTTACGGCGGCCCACCCTCGAGGACGTGGCCCGGCGGGCCGGGGTGTCGAGGTCGACCGTGTCGCGGGTGGTCAACGGAGAGGCCCGGGTCAGCGCCGAGGTCGTCGCCCGGGTCCGTGCGGTGATCGACGCGCTGGGGTACGTCCCCAACCAGGCCGCCCGGCAACTGGTCACCCGCCGCACCAACGCCATCGCGGTCGTCGCGACCCCGCCGGAGGGCCGGCTCTTCCTCGACCCGTTCTTCGACCTCCTGCTGCGCGGGGTGCGCCGCGAACTCGCCGAGCACGGCGCCCAGGCGGTCCTGCTCTTCCTGGAGGAACCGGACGACCGGGTCAGGGTGGCCGACTACCTCGGCGGCGGCCATGTCGACGGCGCCGTGCTGTTCTCGCTGCGCCCCGGCGACCTGCTCCACACGATGATCGGCCGGCTCGACATCCCCGCCGTCTTCGGCGGCCGCCCGCTGCTGCGGGACGGCGACACCGTCCCCGGACACGCCTACGTCGACGGCGACAACCGCGGGGGAGCGCGCCAGGCCGTCCGCCACCTCGTCTCCCTCGGCCGCCGCCGCATCGCCACCGTCGCCGGGCCCTACGACCAGGAGAACTCCGCCGCCGACCGCCTCGCCGGCTACCGGGACGTCCTGCCGGACGCCTCGTCCCACCTCGTCGAGCGGGCCGACTACAGCCGTCAGGGCGGCGCCGACGCGATGGCCGCCCTGCTGGACCGCTGCCCGGACCTCGACGCCGTCTTCGTCGCCTCGGACTTCATGGCCTCCGGAGCCCTGCAGACCCTGCGCGAGCGCGGCCGGCGGGTGCCCGAGGACGTGGCAGTCGTCGGCTTCGACGACCTGACCTCCATCGCCGAGACCACCGACCCGCCCCTGACCACCGTCCACCAGGACGTCGGGGAGATGGGCCGCCGCATGGCCCGGCTGCTGTTCGAACACACCGGCCCCGAGGCCTCCGTGGTGGTGCCGACCCGACTGGTCCGACGGCGGTCCGCCTGACCGCCCCGACCTGTCCGGTCTCACTGGGTGGCCCGGTTCCGTCCGCCATATGGGATCACATTCCGGGAGGCGGGACGGGAATCGATACGATGAGCCCATGGTTTTGAACGACGTGAGCGTGAGGACGCCGGGCGCACTGCTCGTGGCGCGGCTGCACGTCGACCTGTGCAGGCTCGCCAGCGCCATCTGTTGACGCAGGCCCTTGCTCGCCGTACGGCCGTGAGCCGCGGCGCTGTCTCACACGCACGTATCCCGCGCTGCCCACACCACCTCCCGACAGGAGCCCTGAGCCATGGCCATCGAGGTCCGCATCCCGACCATCCTCCGCCAGTACACCGACGGTCAGAAGGCGGTGGAGGGCAGCGGTGACACCCTCGCCGACCTGTTCACCGACCTCGAGACCCGGCATGCGGGCATCCACGCCCGCATCGTGGACGGCGGCCAGCTGCGCCGCTTCGTCAACGTCTACCTGAACGACGAGGACGTCCGCTTCGTAGACGGCATCAACACCAAGCTCGCCGACGGCGACACCGTGACGATCCTGCCGGCCGTGGCCGGCGGCATGGCCTAGGCCGGCAGACCCGATCATGCGTTACGACTCCCCGCTGGCCGCGGTGGGCAACACCCCTCTGGTGCGCCTGCCGCGGCTGTCGCCGTCCCCCGACGTCCGTATCTGGGCGAAGCTGGAGGACCGCAACCCCACCGGCTCGGTCAAGGACCGCCCCGCCCTGTACATGATCGAGCAGGCGGAGAAGGACGGCCGTCTGACGCCGGGCTGCACGATCCTGGAGCCGACCTCCGGCAACACCGGCATCTCCCTCGCCATGGCGGCCAAGCTCAAGGGCTACCGCATCGTGTGCGTGATGCCCGAGAACACCTCGCAGGAGCGCCGGGACCTGCTCGCGATGTGGGGCGCCGAGATCATCTCCTCACCGGCCGCGGGCGGCTCCAACACCGCCGTACGCGTCGCCAAGGAGCTCGCCGCCGAGCACCCCGACTGGGTGATGCTCTACCAGTACGGCAACCCGGACAACGCCGGCGCCCACTACGCGACGACCGGCCCGGAGATCCTCGCCGACCTCCCGTCGATCACCCACTTCGTGGCGGGCCTCGGCACCACCGGCACCCTCATGGGCGTGGGCCGCTACCTGCGCGAGCACAAGCCCGACGTGAAGATCGTCGCCGCCGAGCCGCGCTACGACGACCTGGTGTACGGCCTGCGCAACCTCGACGAGGGATTCGTACCGGAGCTGTACGACGCCTCCGTCCTCACCACCCGCTTCTCGGTCGGCTCGGCGGACGCCGTGACCCGCACCCGGGAACTCCTCCAGCAGGAGGGCATCTTCGCCGGCGTCTCCACCGGCGCCGCACTGCACGCCGCGATCGGCGTCGGCAGGAAGGCCGTCAAGGCGGGGGAGAGCGCGGACATCGCGTTCGTCGTCGCGGACGGCGGCTGGAAGTACCTCTCCACCGGCGTCTACACGGCGGCCACCACCGAGGAGGCCATCGAGACCCTGCAGGGCCAGCTCTGGGCCTAGGACAGGCCCGGGGCGCGCGGGCCGACGGCCGTGGGCTGAGGCCCGGCGCCCGGCGCCCGGCGCCCGGGGGCTGAGGGCCGGGGCCGGTCTCCCCGTCACCCGTACGTCCGGCACGGATCCGGACGTACGGGTGGTACGTCGAAGGGGGAGAGGAGGCCTCCATGCGCCGTACGACCCGTTCCACGACCCTCGCCCTGGCGGTGCTGACGCTCGCCTTCGCCGGCTGCGGCACCGAGAGCGACGGTGGCGCGGCACCGCCGTCCTCGCCGGCCCCGCCGTCTTCCCCGTCCTCGCCGGCCGGCGACCGGGACTGCGCTGCGTCCGCGCCCGCCGAGCTCACCACCGCCGACGACGGCCGCACCGTCTGCCTGGCCGTCGGCGGGCAGCTCCGCCTGAACCTCGACGGCACCGCGAAACGCCCCTGGTCGACCGTCGCCGCCACGGGCGACGTGCTGAAACCCGCCAACGCGGGCATCGTCGTCCTGCCCGGCGACGCCGTCGCCGCCTACGACGCGGTGGCGGCCGGGACGGCCCGGCTGACCGCGTCCCGTCCGCTGTGCGCGGTCGCCACCGGGCCCGGCCAGATCTCCTGCAAGGGCGTCCAGGAGTGGACCGTCACCGTACGGGTCACCCCGTGACCGGGCTCAGGTCGCCAGATGCCGGACCTGGTCCCACAGCACCGGGTCCACCACGCCCACCCGGCGGCGGAAGTCCCTCACCGGGACCTGCCGCAGCTCGTCCGTCTCCAGGAAGCTCGGGCGCCCCCGCGCGTCACCGACCGCGCCCGGCGGCAGCGGGATCACACCGGCCCGCTCGTCGCGGTACCTGCTGGTGATCTTCGCGACCGTCACCCGTTCGCCGCGCACCCCGAGGACCAGACAGGGCCGGTCCTTCGCGGCCGGCCCGTCCTCGAACGGCACGTTCGCCCACCAGATCTCCGCGGGCTGCGGCCGCCCCCGGGCGCCGGGCCCCCGCGCCGGCCGCCCCGGCGGCCGGGTCCTGCGTCCCTGCGGACGCCGCCCCCGCCCCCAGCCGTCCACGAGCGTGGCGACGAGCGCCAGCAGTACCACCGCCGCGAGCGCCAGCCACCAGGACGTGTCCATACGACGACGTTACCGGCGCGCGCACGTCAACGCGCGCCCTCTCCTGCACCTCGCACGCCGCTGTTCCAGCCGAACCGGTGACAGCTCAGGTGAGTTCGCCCACAACAGCCCCTGGTGGAGGAGCGACCCGGGGTTTTGCGCCTTACGCTCGACGAACCGCACGACCCCCGTCGCCCCCTATCTCTCGATTTCCCGCCAGCGGAGGTTTCTGCTTTATGAAGCTCACCGTCGTCGGCTGCTCGGGGTCGTTCCCGTCCGCGGAATCGGCCTGCTCGAGCTACCTCGTCGAGGCCGACGGCTTCAGGCTGCTTCTCGACATGGGCAACGGCGCCCTGGGCGAGCTGCAGCGCCACTGCGGTCTCTACGACCTCGACGCGATCTTCCTGAGCCATCTGCACGCCGACCACTGCATCGACATGTGCGCCTATTTCGTCGCGCGTTACTACCGCCACGACGGCGGGCGCTGCGACCCCCTGCCGGTCTACGGCCCCGAAGGCACCGAACACCGCCTGACCACGGCCTACGCCGACACCCCCTCCGCCTCCTCGATGAGCGAGGTCTTCGACTTCCACACCGTCAAGCCGTCCACCTTCGACATCGGCCCGTTCACCGTGCACACCGAACGCGTGGCCCACCCCGTCGAGGCGTACGGCATCCGGGTCGAGCACGGCGGCCGGTCGCTGACCTACTCCGGTGACACCGGACTCAGCCCGGCGCTGGACGAACTCGCCCGCGACACCGACCTCTTCCTGTGCGAGGCCGCCTTCACGCACGGCAAGGAGGACATCCCCGACCTGCACCTCAACGGGCGCGAGGCGGGAGAGACGGCGACCAGGGCGGGTGCGAGGAAGCTCGTGCTGACCCACATCCCGCCGTGGACCGACCCCCAGGTCAACCTCGCCGACGCGCGCGCGGTCTACGACGGCCCGGTGGAACTGGCTGTGCCGAGGGTGTCGTACGAGATCTAGCACCGGCCATGCACGAGGCCCCCGGAGCGGTTCAGGGCTCCGGGGGCCTTCGTGTGCGGACGGGCGCCTACGCCTTGGTGAGGTCCTCGACCTCCTCCTCGGGCTCGCGGCCCGGGGTGGCGATGTTGAACCTGATGATGGCGAAGCGGAAGACGACGTAGTAGATCGCCGCGAAGACCAGGCCGATCGGGATGATCATCCAGGGCTTGGTGGCGAGGTTCCAGTT
Source organism: Streptomyces sp. NPDC000345 (assembly GCF_042898825.1). Lineage (NCBI taxonomy): Bacteria > Bacillati > Actinomycetota > Actinomycetes > Kitasatosporales > Streptomycetaceae > Streptomyces > Streptomyces sp. NPDC000345. The sequence goes on along the minus strand of NZ_JBIAZE010000021.1, from coordinate 21,357 downwards.
GAGGAAGTAGTCGATCGCGCCCGCCGAGAAGCTGAAGCCGTGGTGGACGCCCAGGGACCAGGTGACGGCCATGGAGAGGGCGGTCAGCAGCGCGTGGATCACGTACAGCACCGGCGCGATGAACATGAACGCGAACTCGATCGGCTCGGTGATGCCGGTGACGAAGGAGGTGAGCGCCAGCGAGACCATCATGCCGCCGACGGCCTTGCGGCGCTCGGGGCGGGCGCAGTGCGTGATGGCGAGGGCGGCGGCCGGGAGGGCGAACATCATGATCGGGAAGAAGCCGGTCATGAACTGTCCGGCGGTCGGGTCACCGTGGAAGAAGCGCGGCAGGTCGCCGTGCCAGACGGCGCCGGAGGCGTCCTTGAAGGAGCCGATCTCCTGCCAGGCCACCGTGTTGACGAACTGGTGCATGCCGACGGGGAGCAGCGCGCGGTTGATGGCGCCGAAGATGCCCGCGCCCACGGCGCCGAGGCCGGTCATCCACTCGCCGAAGTTGGTGATCACCTCACCGATGGGCTCCCACACCAGGCCGAAGAAGACGCCGACGGCGGTGCCGATGAAGGCCATCAGGATCGGCACCAGACGGCGGCCGTTGAAGAAGCCCAGCCAGTCGGGGAGCTTGGTGCGGTGGAAGCGCTGCCAGGTGACGGCGGCTATCAGGCCCATCACGATGCCGCCGAGGACCTTGGGGTCGTTGTAGGTGGCGGCGACGTCCGCCCCCTTGGTGATCTTCGCATCGGTGATCGGGAACGCGGTCAGTACGTTCTTGTAGACCAGGAAGCCCACGAGCGCGGCGAGCGCGGTCGAGCCGTCGGCCTTCTTGGCGAAGCCGATGGCGATACCGACGCAGAACAGCAGCGGCAGGTTGGCGAAGACGGCGTCGCCGGCGGTCGCGAACACGTCCGCGACCTTGCCCCAGCCGAGACCGTCCTTGCCGAACACGTCGGGCTGACCGAGGCGCAGCAGGATGCCCGCCGCCGGCAGTACGGCGATGGGAAGCTGCAGGCTGCGGCCCACCTTCTGCAGACCCTGGAACAGACCTGATCCCCACTTCTTCGCGGGGGCCGCCGTAGGCGCGGTGGCGGTGCTCATAGACTTCCTCCATCGGGTGGTGGTCTACACCACTCAGTGGTGTAGACCATGTTGTAGCACGATGAAGGCGGCATAAGGAACCCGCAGTTCCTGTGTTCGCACCGCTACTTTGGGCTATGCCTTCGTGACGTCCTCCCGCTCCTCCTCGGCCTCCCGGCCAGGCGTCTTCAGGTCGAAGCGCGTGATCGCGAAACGGAAGACGACGTAGTAGACCGCCGCGAAGCACAGACCGATCGGGACGATCGCCCACGGCTTCGTCGCCAGGTTCCAGTTGATGACGTAGTCGATCAGCCCGGCGGAGAAACTGAAGCCGTCGTGCACCCCCAGCCCCCACGTCACCGCCATCGACACACCCGTCAGCAGGGCGTGCACCATGTACAGGAGCGGCGCCACGAACAGGAACGAGTACTCGATCGGCTCCGTGATCCCCGTGACGAACGACGTCAGCGCGACCGACAGCATCAGCCCGCCGACCTCCTTGCGGCGGCTCGGCCGCGCGCAGTGCGTGATCGCCAGCGCGGCCGCCGGGAGCGCGAACATCATGATCGGGAAGAAGCCCGAGGTGAACTGGCCGGCGTCCGGATCGCCCGCCAGGAACATGTTGATGTCACCGTGCACCACCGTCCCGTCCGGCTTGGTGTAACTGCCGAACTGGAACCAGATGGGCACGTTCAGGAACTGGTGCAGACCGATCACCAGCAACGCCCGGTTCGCCACCCCGAAGATGCCCGCACCCCACGCGTCCAGTCCGTCCAGCCAGTCGCTGAAGCTCTCCAGACCGTCACCGATCGGCGGCCACACCCACAGGCACAGCGCGGCGAACGCGATCGCCACGAACGCCATGATGATCGGCACCAGCCGCCGCCCGTTGAAGAAGCCCAGCCAGTCCACCAGCTTCGTCCGGTGATACCGCTGCCAGAAGAACGCCGACAGCAGCCCCATCACGATCCCGCCGAACACCCCCGGGTTCTGATAGGTGAACGCCACCACCGTCTGGTCCACCGTCGCCTGACAGCCGATGTTCGGGACCGCCGCCGACCCCGAGGGGCAGTCCTCCGGGAACTGGCGCAGCACGTTGTAGTAGACGAGGAACCCCGCCACCGCCGCCAGCGCCGTCGACCCGTCCGCCTTCTTCGCCATCCCGATGGCCACGCCCACGCAGAACAGCAGCGGCAGCCCCAGCTCGCCGTTGAGCAGCGCCCCGCCCGCGCCCGCCATCACCTTCGAGACGTCGTCCCACCCCAGCCCCTCGTCCCCGAACACATCAGGCTGCCCCAGCCGGTTGAGGATGCCCGCCGCCGGCAGCACCGCGATCGGCAGCTGCAGACTGCGCCCCATCTTCTGCAGCCCCTGGAACGCGCGCTGCCGCCGTGCCCGGGCGGGACTCACCTCACTGCCGGAGCTCATGGGTTGGCGACCACCTGTCCTGTGGTGTAGACCAGTTACCGACGATTGGGTTGCTGTGACGTCATCTTTCGGTACGCACGACACAATCGCTCGCGAAGTTGGGCCAACCGTGCGTGAGGAGACCGACATGGCCAGCAAGGCAGAGAAGATCGTCGCCGGACTCGGCGGCATCGACAACATCGAGGAGATCGAGGGCTGCATCACCCGCCTGCGCACCGAGGTCTCCGACCCCTCGCTGGTCGACGAAGCCGCCCTCAAGGCCGCCGGCGCCCACGGCGTCGTCAAGATGGGCACCGCCATCCAGGTCGTCATCGGCACCGACGCCGACCCCATCGCCGCGGAGATCGAAGACCTCATGTGAGCCGCCGGCCCACCGCACAGGGGCTCCTTCCCACCGGGGAGGAGCCCCTGCCTCCGGTACGGCTAGGCTCGGCGCCATGTCACGCATCGACGGCCGCACCCCCGACCAGCTCCGCCCCGTCACCATCGAACGCGGCTGGAGCAAGCACGCAGAAGGCTCCGTCCTCGTCTCCTTCGGCGACACCAGGGTCCTCTGCACCGCCTCCGTCACCGAGGGCGTCCCGCGCTGGCGCAAGGGCAGCGGCGAGGGCTGGGTCACCGCCGAGTACTCCATGCTCCCCCGCGCCACCAACACCCGCGGCGACCGCGAGTCCGTCCGCGGCAAGATCGGCGGCCGCACCCACGAGATCTCCCGCCTCATCGGCCGCTCCCTGCGCGCGGTCATCGACTACAAGGCACTCGGCGAGAACACCGTCGTCCTCGACTGCGACGTCCTCCAGGCCGACGGCGGCACCCGCACCGCCGCCATCACCGGCGCCTACGTCGCACTCGCCGACGCCGTCACCTGGGCCCAGGGCAAGAAGCTGATCAAGGCCGGCCGCCGGCCGCTCACCGGCACCGTCTCGGCCGTGTCCGTCGGCATCGTCGGCGGCGTCCCCCTCCTGGACCTCTGCTACGAGGAAGACGTCCGGGCGGACACCGACATGAACGTCGTCTGCACCGGCGACGGCCGCTTCGTCGAGGTCCAGGGCACCGCCGAAGCCGAGCCCTTCGCCCGCGAGGAACTCAACTCCCTGCTCGACCTGGCCGTTTCCGGATGCACGGAGCTGGCGGCGCTGCAGCGCAGGGCACTTGATACCGTCCTCGCAAAGTAAAGGGCGTGCCAAGCGGGGTGCTGACCGGACGCAACCCGGCAGCGCCCCCCGGCGTCTTCGGCAGTACCACCAACGGGGAGGAACACAGCAATGGCCATGTCCGCGAGCCGCCGACACCGGGGCCGAGGCCGCCGTACGACCATCGCCGCGAGCGCCGCGGCCGTCGCGCTCACCCTGGGCTTCACCGTCACCGGCTGCGACGCCGTCAACAAGGCCCTGGACTGCGTGCAGACCGCCGACGCCATCGCCGACAGCGTCACCGACCTCCAGCAGGCCGTGGAGAGCGCCGCGAACGACCCGACCCAGCTGCAGGAGTCCCTCACCTCCATCGAGAACAACCTCGACAAGATCGGCGACAAGACCGACAACGCCGACGTCAACAAGGCCGTCGACGACCTGAGCACGGCGGTCGCCAACGTCCGCACGGCCGTGGACAAGGGCGACACCACGCCCGACCTCAGCCCCGTCACCGACGCCGCGGGAGAACTGACCAAGGTCTGCACACCGTGACGGACGGGCGAGGCGAGTCGGGATACTGGGGGGCATGACCCGCCTGATCCTCGCCACCCGCAACGCCGGAAAGATCACCGAACTCCGGGCGATCCTCGCCGACGCAGGCCTCACCCACGACCTCGTCGGCGCGGACGCGTACCCCGACATCCCCGACACCAGGGAAACCGGCGTGACGTTCGCCGAGAACGCGCTCCTCAAGGCCCACGCCCTCGCCCGGGCCACCGGCCTGCCGGCCGTGGCCGACGACTCCGGCCTCTGCGTGGACGTCCTCAACGGCGCCCCCGGCATCTTCTCCGCTCGCTGGTCCGGCAAGCACGGCGACGACAGGGCCAACCTGGACCTGCTGCTGGCCCAGCTCTCCGACATCGAGGACGAGCACCGGGGCGCACACTTCGCCTGCGCGGCGGCCCTGGCCCTCCCCGACGGCACGGAACGAGTGGTCGAGGGCCGCCTGCCGGGCATCCTGCGCCACTCCCCGACCGGCACGAACGGCTTCGGCTACGACCCCATCCTCCAGCCCGACGGCGAGACCCGCACCTGCGCCGAACTGACCGCGCAGGAGAAGAACGCGATCAGCCACCGAGGAAAGGCGTTCCGCCAACTGGTCCCCGTCGTACGGGAACTGCTCGGATAAGCGCAGGAAGGAAGGTGCGGCCGGAGGGACTCGAACCCTCACGGGAGTTACCCCACTGGGACCTAAACCCAGCGTGACTGCCAGTTCCACCACGGCCGCCTGCTGCTGCCCGGCCATGCTACTCGCCGGGCAGTCCGGTCAGATGCCCAGGTCCTTGATGATCTTGGCGACGTGGCCGGTCGCCCGGACGTTGTAGAGGGCGTGTTCGACCTTGCCCTCCTCGTCGACCACGATCGTGGAGCGGATGACGCCCATGTACGTCTTGCCGTAGTTCTTCTTCTCGCCGAAGGCGCCGTACGTGTCGAGGACGGTCTTGTCCGGGTCGGCCAGGAGGGTGACCCTCAGGGACTCCTTCTCGCGGAACTTGCCGAGCTTCTCGGGGGTGTCCGGGGAGATGCCGATGACGTCGTAGCCGGCGCCGGCCAGGAGGTCGAGGTTGTCGGTGAAGTCGCAGGCCTGCTTGGTGCAGCCCGGGGTGAGGGCCGCCGGGTAGAAGTACACGATGACCTTGCGGCCCTTGTGGTCCGACAGGGACACCTCGTTGCCGTCGGCGTCGGGGAGGGTGAAGGCGGGGGCCACGTCGCCGGGCTGGAGTCGCTCGCTCATCGGTCCAGCGTAACCGGGGGTCCTGACAGTGCGGCGACGACAGGAACTGACAGACTGTGCAGAACAAGCATCAGCAGCAGGTATCACCATCAGGTATCAGCAACAGGCATCGGTGATTTCGGAGGCCTTACCGTGGCGGACACGTCGGACACCAGAACCCCGGCGCAGATCGAGGCGGACATCAGGGCCCGCCGCGCAGTGCTGGCCGAGACGCTGGACGAGATCGGGGTGCGGGTGCACCCCAAGACCATCGTCGGAGACGCCAAGGCCAAGGTCGTCGCCAACGTCGATCACACCCTCGGGAAGGCCTACGTGCAGGTCAACCGGGTCGTGACGGATGTCAGGGCGCAGTTCGTCGACGAGGACGGGGCGGCCCGGCTGGAGCGGGTCGTGCCGGTCGCGCTCGTCGTGGTCGGCGTGGTCGGGCTGCTCGCCCTGAGCACCCGGCGCCGGAAGTCGTGACGGCCCACCCGGCGGCGTTCCCGTACGGCGAAGGCAGGTAGGTTCGAGGCGTGAGCGGTAACAGAAGCGACCACAGCGGTCCCCAGCACGACAAGCTTCCCATCCGGATGCTCCACGACCGTGTCCTCGTGCGGCAGGACACGAGCGAGGGCGAGCGGCGTTCCGGTGGCGGGATCCTGATTCCCGCGACGGCGGCCGTGGGCCGTCGCCTGGCGTGGGCGGTGGTCGTCGCGGTGGGACAGAACGTACGGACCGTGGAGCCGGGTGACCGGGTCCTGTACGACCCGGAGGACCGGGCCGAGGTGGAGGTGCGGGGCGTGGCCTATGTGCTGATGCGTGAGCGCGACCTGCACGCGGTGGCCGCGGACCGGTTCGAGGGCTCGGAGGACACGACGGGCCTGTACCTGTAGATCGACCGTCGGCCTGCAGACCGACGGCGGGAGGGGCCGGTGACCATGGTCACCGGCCCCTCCCGCCGTCGGTTTCGCCCGGTTGGCTAGCCGGTCTGCCGCCGGGTGGTGAGCTGGGTGCCCGTGCCCGTCGTCGTGCCCGCCGAGCCTCCAGGGGTGCCGCCGTCGGTGGTGCCGGCCGAGGTGCCGCCGTCGGTCGTGCCCGTGGAGGTGCCGCCGTCGGTGGTGCCCGTGGAGGTGCCGCCGTCCGTCGTACCGCCGTCGGTGGTGCCCGTGGAGGTGCCGCCGTCGGTCGTACCGCCGGAGGTGTCCGTGCCGGAGGTCGTCGAGCCGCCGTCCGTCGAGCCTCCGGTGGTCTGCCCCTGGGTCTGGCCCTGCGTCTGCCCGTCGTCCTGCCCGCCGGTGGTGGTGTCCTGGCCGCCGGTCGTGGCGTCCGGGGAGGAGGGGGCGGAGGGGAGGGCGGTCTCCGCGGAGCCGGCCTGGACGTCGAGGTCGAAGTCGTGGGCCGGGGTGCTCTTCAGGGCCTCCTTGGTGAACTGGGCCCAGATCTGGGTGGGCGCGCCGCCGCCGTTGATGCGGGCCAGGCCCATGGCGCCCTTGAGGGACTTGTGGGCGGCGGTCTCGGGGTCCTGGCCCATGACGGCGACGACGGTGGCGAGGTCGGGCGTGTAGCCGGCGAACCAGGCGGCCTGGTCCTCCTCCGCGGTGCCGGTCTTGCCGGCGGCGGGGCGGCCGGCGGCGAGGGCGGCGGTGGCGGTGCCGTTCTGGACGACGCTGCGCAGGACGGAGGTGGTGGTGTCGGCGGCCTCGCGGCTGACGGCCTGGGTGGTCTTCCGCTTGGGCAGGGCGACGCTCCGGCCGTCCTTGGTGACCTTGTCGATGATCGTGTACGTGCCGTGCTTGCCGTGGTTGGCGAGCGTGGCGTAGGCCTCGGCCATGTCGAGGACGCTGGCGGTGGCGGTGCCCAGGGCGATGGAGGGGTAGGGCTGCAGGTCGGGGGTGTCGGTGGGCAGGCCCAGGTCGATCGCGGTCTGCTTGACCTTGGCGGGGCCGACGTCGACGGCCATCTGCGCGTACACGGAGTTCACGGACTTGTCGGTGGCCTCGCGCACGGTGATGTTGCCGTAGTTGACGTAGTCCTCGTTCTCGGGGGCGTAGGTGCCGCCGCTCCAGCCCTGGACGGGGCGCCTGTTGGTGCCGTCGTAGACGGTGTTCGGGTTGATCGTGCGGCCGTCCTGGGTGGTGGAGTCGTTCTCGACGGCCGAGGTGAAGACGAAGGGCTTGAAGGTGGAGCCGACCTGGAAGTCCTGGCGGGTGGCGTTGTTGGTGTACTGCTTGATGTAGTCGATGCCGCCGTACAGGGCGAGGACCTTGCCGGTCTTGGGGTCGACGGCGGCGCCGCCCGCGCGGACGTAGGTGTCGACCTTGCGGTTCTTCTTGTCGAGCTTGTCCATCAGCTGGTCGTCGACGGCGTCGACGAAGGCGTCCTGCTTCTTCTTCTGCAGGGTGGTGGTGATGCGGTAGCCGCCGGCCTCCAGGTCCTCGGAGGTGACGATCTTGTTGTCCTTCAGGTAGTCCTTTATCGCGGTGACGAGGTAGCCGCGCTGTCCGGACATGCCGGTGTCGGCGCCGGAGGTCTCCTTGGGGGTGGGGAACTTCATGCCCTGGCGCCTGGACTCGGTGAGCCAGCCCTTGGTGACCATGCCGTCCAGGACGTAGTTCCAGCGGGCCTCGGCGGCCTTCCTGTTCTCGGGATGCGCGATCACGTCGTACTCGCTGGGCGCGTTGACCAGCGCGGCGAGGTAGGCGCCCTGGGCGGGGGTGAGTTCGGCGGCGTCGATGTCGTAGTAGGCCTTGGCGGCGGCCTGGATGCCGTAGGCGTTGCGGCCGAAGTAGCTGGTGTTGAGGTAGCCCTCGAGGATGTCGTTCTTGGACTTCTCGCGGTCCAGCTTGATCGCGATGAAGAACTCCTTCACCTTGCGGGTGACGGTCTGTTCCTGCGCGAGGTAGTAGTTCTTGACGTACTGCTGGGTGATGGTGGAGCCGGACTGCTTGCCCTTGCCGGTGGCGGTGTTCCAGCCGGCCCGGAGCATGGCCTTGGGGTCGATGGCGGACTCGGTGTAGAAGTCGCGGTCCTCGGCGGCGAGTATGGCGTGCTGGGCGTCCTTGGAGATCTGCGAGAGGTCGACGTTCTCCCGGTTGACGGTGCCGTCCCGGGCGATCTCGGTGCCGTCCGCGTACAGGTAGACGTTGGACTGCTTGGTGGCGAGGGCGTTGGCCGGCGGGATCTTGACCGTGGAGTAGCCGAGGTAGAACAGGCCGGCGAGGAGGAGCACACCGAGGACGAAGGTGCCGAGCACCATGCGCCAGGTGGGGATCAGGCGCCGCCAGCCGGTGCGCTTGGGGCGCTTGGGCTTCTCGGCGTCCCCCGGAGGTTCGCTCGGTGCCCAGCCCTCGGTCGGCTGCTGCGGCTGCGGCTCGTCACTCATGTGCTGCTCGGACTCCTGTTTCGCGTCGTACGTGTCGTACGCCTCGTTACGCCTTCTGCGCCCCCTCTTGAAGACTCTCGCACCAAGCGTTCCGTTCCCGGCAATCGGCACGCGTTGTGCCGGAAAACGCGTAGCACGTCACTGTGCCTGCGGACTAGGCTCCTGCGCTTCGGTGTCGTAGAGGTGGACGAGCGGGCGAGGAGGAAGGTTGCCGTGGGTTCGGCGCGGTTGTACGCGGCCGTCGCAGCGGGGGGTTTCAGAAGGTACGCGACCTATCGGGCGGCGACTGCCGCGGGGGTGTTCACCAACACCGTTTTCGGCCTGATCCTCGTCTACACATACCTGGCGTTGTGGGACGAGCGGCCGCACCTCGGGGGCTATGACCAGGCACAGGCGGTCACCTTCGTGTGGCTGGGGCAGGCCTTGTACGCGACGCTGGCGATCCAGGGCGGCGGCTTCGAGATCGATCTCATGGAACGCGTCCGTACGGGTGAGATCGCGATCGACCTGTACCGGCCGGCCGACCTGCAGGCGTGGTGGCTGGCGAACGACCTGGGGCGGGCGCTGTTCCAGCTCCTGGGGCGCGGGGTGGTCCCTTTCGTGTTCGGGGCGTTGTTCTTCCCGTCGGCGCTTCCGCGCGATCCGGTGACGTGGCTGGCGTTCGCGGTGGCGCTGCTGCTCGCGATGCTCGTCAGTTTCGGGATCCGCTTCCTGGTGGCGCTGAGCGGGTTCTGGCTGATGGACAGCCAGGGAGCGTTGCAGGTGCTGATGGTCACCGGCATCTTCTGCTCGGGGATGACACTTCCGCTGAACGCCTTCCCGGGCGGGCTCGGCGAGGTCGTACGGGCGCTGCCGTGGGCGGCGCAGTTGCAGATGCCCGCGGATCTGCTGATGGGGGAGGCGGACGCGCTGCCCGTCTTCGCCTTCCAGGCGGTGTGGGCGCTGGCACTGCTGGCGGCCGGGCGGCTGGTGCAGTCGGCGGCGACCCGGCGGGTGGTGGTGCAGGGTGGGTGACGGCATCCGGCCGGCGGAGGAGTTCCGGCTCACCGGGTACCACCGGGTCACGGAGGGGCTGCGGGCCTACCGGCTGATCGCCGGGATGTGGATCCGTTCCACGCTGGCCTACCGGGTGTCGTTCGTGATGACGGCGTTCGGCGGGGCGCTGGTGACCGGGCTGGACTTTGTCGCGATCTTGCTGATGTTCTCCCGGGTGGACACGCTCGGCGGCTACACGCTGCCCGAGATCGCCCTCCTGTACGGGCTGTCGGCGACGTCGTTCGGGCTCGCGGACCTGGTGATCGGTTCGGCGGGCCGGCTGGGCACGCGGGTGCGTGACGGCACGCTGGACACGCTGCTGGTGCGGCCGGCGCCGGTGCTGGCGCAGGTCGCCGCGGACCGGTTCGCGCTGCGCCGGCTGGGCCGCATCACCCAGGGGCTCGTGGTGCTGGGCTACGCGCTGGCCGCGCTGGACGTCGGCTGGACGCCGCTGAAGGTGCTGCTGGTGCCGGTGATGGTGGTCTGCGGCGGGGTGATCTTCTCCGCGGTGTTCGTGGCGGGCGCGGCCTTCCAGTTCGTGGCGCAGGACGCCTCCGAGGTGCAGAGCGCGTTCACGTACGGCGGTCAGACGCTGTTGCAGTACCCGCCGACGGTGTTCGGCAAGGAGCTGGTGCGCGGGGTGACGTTCATGTTCCCGCTGGCCTTCGTCAACTGGGTGCCCGCCGCCCATGTGCTGGGCCGGCCGTATCCCGTGGGGCTGCCCGGGTGGGCGGCGTTCGCCCCGCCGCTGGTGGCGGTGGCGTGCTGGGTCCTGGCGGGGCTGGCGTGGCGGGCGGGGCTCAGGTCGTATCGGAGTACGGGGAGTTAGCCGTGGAAGAGAGTGCGTTCATCGAGGTGGACCGCGTCGAGAAGGTCTTCGACGTGCGCAGGAAGACCGGCTTCCTGAAGCGGGAGGTGCGGCAGGTGCGGGCGGTGGACTCGATCTCCTTCACCGTGTCGCGCGGCGAGATGGTCGGCTACATCGGGCCGAACGGCGCCGGGAAGTCGACGACGATCAAGATGCTGACCGGCATCCTGGTGCCGAGCGGCGGCCGGCTGCGGGTCGCGGGCATCGACCCGTCGCGGGAGCGGACCCGTCTGGCGCACCGCATAGGGGTGGTGTTCGGGCAGCGTACGACCCTGTGGTGGGACCTTCCGCTGATCGACTCCTACCGGCTGATGCACCGCATGTACCGCATCCCGGACGGCCGTTACCGCCAGAACCTCGACCGGCTGGTCGAACTGCTCGAACTCTCGGCCCTGCTGGACGTCCCCGTGCGGCAGCTCTCGCTGGGGCAGCGGATGCGCGGCGACATCGCGGCGGCCCTGCTGCACGATCCCGAGGTGCTCTACCTCGACGAGCCGACGATCGGCCTGGACGTCGTCTCCAAGGCGCGGGTGCGGGAGTTCCTGCGCGAGCTGAACGCCGAGCGCGGCACGACGGTCCTGCTCACCACCCATGACCTCCAGGACATCGAGCAGCTCTGCTCCCGGGTGATGGTGATCGACCACGGGCGCCTGGTCTACGACGGCGCGCTCGCCGGGCTGCACGGGGCGGGCGAGAGCGAGCGGACCCTGGTGGTGGACCTGGAGCGGGAACTGCCGCCGATCGAGGTCGTCGGCGCGCAGGTGGTGAAGGTGGAGGGGCCGCGGCAGTGGCTGGCGTTCCCGGCGTCGGAATCGGCGGCTCCGCTGGTCGCCCGGATCGCGGCGGAGTATCCCCTGATGGACCTGTCGGTCCGCGAGCCCGACATCGAGGCCGTGATCGCCCGGATGCTGTACCCGACGGGGGACGCCCCCGAGCCCCCGCCGGAACGGCAGACCGTAGTGCCCGGCGCGCAGAGCTCGTAGGCTGCTGACATGACCGACGACGCAGTCCCGGACCTCCGTGCCTCCGACGCCGATCGGGAGCGGGTCGCCGAGGTCCTGCGGGACGCCCTGGCCGAGGGCCGTCTCGACCTCGACGAGTTCGAGGAGCGGCTGGAGCAGACGTACAGCGCGCGGACGTACGGGGAGCTGGCGCCGGTCACCCGGGACCTGCCGGTCGCCGGGGTCACGCCCCCGCCGCCCGTCGTGTCGCTGCGCAAGGAGCCCGCCGCGGAGGGGAGTTGGGCCGGGCGGATCGTGGGTGGCGAGGACTCCTCGGCCTGGGCCGTGGCCGTGATGTCCGGCTTCCAGCGCAAGGGGCGCTGGACGGTGCCCCGGCGGTTGCACTGCGTCGCCTTCTGGGGCGGTGGGGAGATCGATCTGCGGGAGGCGGACTTCGCCGCCGGGGAGGTCGAGATCAACTGCGTGGCGATCATGGGCGGGGTGCAGATCGTGGTGCCGCCGGGGGTGGAGGTCGTCGTCCGGGGGATCGGGATCATGGGGGGTTTCGACCAGCGGGAGACGGGGGTGCCGGCGGGCCCGGGGGCGCCTCGGGTGGTGGTGACCGGGTTCGCCTTCTGGGGCGGGGTCGGTGTGGAGCGCAAGGAGACGCGGGCGGCCCGGCGCCAGGCGAAGCTGGAGCGGAGGGCCGCACGGGCGGAGCTGCGCGAGGGGCGTCGGGACGGGGGCCGTCACCTGGGGCACTGAGCCCGTACCGGGGCCGCCGGGGTGGGTACCGCTAGGCCGACGCGACCGTGCCCTTGAGTTCCTCCAGGTCCAGCGTCTCCGCCATCTCCCGGTAGCCCCGGTCGCTCGGGTGGAGGTGGTCGCCGGAGTCGTGGTCGGGGCGCAGGCTGCGGGGGTCGTACGGGTCCCTCAGCGCCTTGTCGAAGTCGACCACCGCGTCGTACACCCCGCCCGCGCGGATCGCCTCGTTGATCCGCTGCCGTACGCCCTCGCGGGCGTCGGTGTAGCCGCGGTGGCCGTGGAACGGCGTCAGGGTGCTGCCGATGACCTTGACGCCGTGGGCGTGGGCCCGCTCCACGAGGGTGCGCAGCCCGGCCACGACCGCCTCGGGGTCGGCCAGCCGAGGGTTGCGCAGGATGTCGTTGACGCCCAGGTCGATGACGACGACCTTGACGTTCGTACGGCCGAGGACGTCCCGTTCGAAGCGGTGGAGGCCGCTCGCGCCGCGGCGGGGGTCGTCGGCGAGGACCTGGTTGCCGCTGATGCCCTCGTTGACCACGCCGTAGCGGGGCGCGTCGGCGCCGGACCGTACGGCGGTGCGCAGGCGGTCGGCGAGGACGTCCGGCCAGCGCCGATCGGCGCCCAGCGTCGAGGTGATCCCGTCGGTGATGGAGTCGCCGAACGCGACGACGGTCCCGTCGGCCTCGTCGCTGAGCACGTCGAGCGCCGTCAGGTAGCGCCAGTACTCGGTGGTGCCGGTGTACGCCGTGCCCGTCTCGTCCTCCGTGTGCTCGCCGTCGGCGACATAGCTGGTCTGCCGGCCGTGCGGGTGATAGGTGACCGGGCCGGAGGAGGTGGGGGAGTAGGTGCTGACGAGGATGTCGCAGTCGTGCGGGACGACGACCTGGACCGCGTCGCTGACGGTCTGGCCGCCGGGCGGGACGGTGACCGTGGTGGCACCGCCGAAGGTGAGCCGGCGCAGGGTGCCGCCGGCCGCCGCCGGGCCGTCGTCGACGGCGGCGACGGCGAGGGTGGCGTGGGTGACGGTCAGCGGGCGGGTGCCGTAGAGATTGGACAGCGTGACACGGGCACTCGTACCGCCGACGCTGGTGTGCACGACGTTGCGGACCGTGCGGCCCGCCATGCCGGTGGTCTCGGTGCCCGGCTCGCCGCCGACCGGGGCGGCGGCCCAGGTGCCGGCCCAGACGCCGGCCGAGACCGGGGCGGCGGAATTGCCGGGTGCGGCCGGTGCGGCCAGCGCGCTGTTCGTGCGGTGGCCGGAGCCGTGGTCGGCGGCGACTCCGACGTACAGCGCACCGGACAGGGCCACGACAAGCGCGACGAGCGCGCACAGCAGGGCATAACCGTATTGCTTGGTCATGCGGGTCTGGTTCTCCTCGGTGAGGGAGCCGGGTGAGGCTCCGGAAGTCATGCGCAGGAGTTCTCACCGTTGAGCTCCCCCACCCGTCAGACGCCGGGAACTCTTGTTCCGTTCCAGGAGTCGGTCGAGCAGGGACAATGTTGGCGTGCGGGACGCCTGGGATCGGGAACGGGTGGAGTTGATGGATCGTACGGAAGCGGGACCGATCATGACCGACCCGGCACGCGCGTCGTATCGCGCGATGACCGTGTTCAGCGCCGCCGACGAGGAGAAGCAACGCGGGGTGCGGCGGATGAAGCTGACCGCGGCCGGGCTGCTGCTGTTCGTCGCCGTGGTGTACGTGCTGGCCGAGCTGGCGTCCCACCACGGCGCCGGTCCCTGGGCGGGGTATGTGGCGGCGGCCGCGGAGGCGGGCATGGTGGGCGCGCTCGCCGACTGGTTCGCGGTCACGGCCCTGTTCCGGCATCCGCTGGGCCTGCCCATCCCGCACACGGCGATCATCCCGAACAAGAAGGACCAGCTCGGCGTCTCGCTCGGCGAGTTCGTCGGCGAGAACTTCCTCTCCGAGGACGTCGTCCGGCAGCGGCTGCGCTCCGTCGGCATCGGCACCCGACTGGGTGCATGGCTGGCCGAACCGGATCACGCCGACCGGGTGACGGCGGAGCTGGCGACGGCGCTCAGGGGCGCCCTGACGGTGCTGCGCGACTCGGACGTGCAGGCGGTGGTCGGGGAGGCGATCACCCGGCGGGCCGACGCCCAGGAGGTCGCGCCCGGCATCGGCAAGATGCTGGAGAAGGTCGTCGCGGACGGCGGGCACCGGCGGGCCGTGGACCTGGTGGTGTCCCGGGCGCACGACTGGCTGGTGCTGCACGCGGACTCCGTGATGGACGCGGTGCAGGGCGGCGCGCCCGGCTGGACGCCCCGTTTCGTCGACAGGAAGGTCGGCGAGCGGGTCTACAAGGAACTGCTGCGGTTCTGCGCGGAGATGCGGGACATGCCGTCCCACCCGGCGCGGGCCGCGCTGGACCGTTTCCTCACCGACTTCGCCTCCGACCTGCAGTCCGACACGGACACCCGGGCGCGGGTGGAACGGCTCAAGGGCGAGGTGCTGGGCCGGGGCGAGGTCCAGGACCTGATCGCCTCCGCCTGGACCGCCGTGCGCTCCATGATCGTGGCGGCGGCGGAGGACGAGCGCAGTGAGCTGCGGCTGCGGGTGCGCGCCTCGCTGCTCTCGCTGGGCCGCCGGATGGCGACCGAGCCCAAGGTGCAGGAGAAGGTCGACCGCTGGGTCGAGGGCGCGGCGGTGCACGTCGTGACGACCTACCGGAAGGAGATCACCTCCCTGATCACCGACACCGTGGCGAGCTGGGACGCCGAGCACACGACCCGCAAGATCGAGGCCAACATCGGCCGTGACCTGCAGTTCATCCGGATCAACGGCACGGTGGTGGGCTCGCTGGCGGGCCTGCTGATCTACACGGTGGCGCGGGCCCTGGGGGCGTAAGGCGGTCCGGCCCGGGCACCCGATCGAGGTCCGCTCGATGAGTCCGCGTCGACGAGTTCGCTCGACGGGTCCGCTCGATGAGTTCGCCTCGATGGGGAGGGAGCCCATGACCACCGCGCAGGCCGAGACCGGTCGCACGATCACCACCGACATTCCCGCACGCCTCGACCGGTTGCCCTGGTCGCGCTGGCACTGGACGATCGTCATCGGTCTGGGCACCGTGTGGATCCTCGACGGCCTGGAGGTCACGGTCGTCGGGAACATCGCCGGGCGGCTGTCCGAGCCCGGCAGCGGCCTGCCGATCACCTCCGGCCAGGTCACCGGCATCGCGGCCGCCCTGTACGTCGCGGGCGCCTGCCTCGGAGCCCTGTTCTGGGGCCGTCTGACCGACCGCTGGGGGCGTAAAAAACTCTTCATGATCACCCTCGCGGTGTATCTGGGGGCCACCGCCCTGACCGCGGTCTCCTTCGACACCTGGTGGTTCCTGCTCTTCCGCTTCCTCACCGGCTTCGGTATCGGCGGCGAGTACGCGGCGATCAACTCCGCGATCGACGAGCTGATCCCGGCGCGGTACCGGGGGCGGGTCGACCTGCTCATCAACGGCAGCTTCTGGCTGGGCGCGGTCGCGGGCTCGCTGCTGTCGATCGTCGCGCTGAACACGGCGATCTTCGCGGCGGACGTGGGCTGGCGGCTGACCTTCGCGCTCGGCGCCGTCCTCGCCCTGGTGATCCTCCTCGTACGGCGGCACGTGCCGGAGAGCCCACGGTGGCTGCTGATCCACGGCCGGGACCGGGAGGCGGAGGAGATCGTGACGTCCATCGAGCGGCAGGTGCGGGCCGAGCGGGACGTCCCGCTCGCCCGCCCCGAGGGTGAGCTCACGATCCACCAGCGGCGCAGCGTGACCTTCCTGGAGATCGCCCGCACGGTGTTCTCCGACTACCGCCGGCGCGCGATCCTCGGCTTCTCCCTCTTCATCGGCCAGGCGTTCCTCTACAACGCGATCACCTTCGGCTTCGGCGCCATCCTGACCAAGTTCTTCGACGTCCCGAGCGGCGACACCGGCTACTACTTCGCCGTGATCGCGATCGGCAACTTCTGCGGCCCGCTGCTGCTGGGCAAGCTGTTCGACACGGTCGGCCGCAGGGTGATGATCTCCTCGACGTATCTGCTCTCGGGGCTCCTGCTCTTCGGCACGGCCTGGCTGTTCGACCAGGGCTCGCTCACCGCGACCACGATGACGGCCTGCTGGTGCGCGGTCCTGTTCTTCGCCTCGGCCGGCGCCTCCAGCGCGTACCTCACGGTCTCCGAGGTCTTCCCGATGGAGACCCGCGCCATGTCCATCGCCTTCTTCTACGCCCTCGGCACCGCCGCAGGCGGCATCAGCGGCCCCCTGCTGTTCGCCGACCTCACCGAGACCGGCAGGGTCGCCGACACGGTCCTCGCCTTCTGCATCGGCGCGGCCCTGATGTGCGCGGCGGGCCTGGTCGCCGTCTTCCTGGCGGTCAAGGCCGAACGCCGCTCGCTGGAGGACATCGCCCGCCCCCTGACAGCGGCGGCGACGAAGGCGAAGGGCGCGGCGAAGAGCAGGGCGAAGCCGGCGCCGACGACCGGCCCGGCCTCCCCGGCGAAGCCGGCCTAGCCGTTCGGCGGCTACGCCGGAACTGAGCTGTGCCGGCGCTGCGCTACACCGGCGCCCCGCTCTGCTGGGGCTGCGCTAAGCCGGAGCTGAGCTCTGCCGGGGCTGTGCTCTGCCGGAGCTGCGGGCAGTCGTGCCGCTGGGGCGGCACGGGTGGGCGATGGGGGTCCCCCCGCTCGAGCGAAGCCGAGAGTGGGGGAGGCACCTTTCAGCGGGCAGCGGCTCACCCACCCCCCCGGCCCGCACCGGCGGGCGGTGCCTACTCGGCCGTCCCCCCGGCCCGGCCCCGGCGGCGCAGCAACAGCAGACCCCCCGCGAGAGCGGTGATACCGGTGGCCGCGGTCCAGGCGACGACATCGCCGGACCCGGTGGCCGCAAGATCACCGCTCTCGCCCGAGGCCGCCGCGGCCGCCGAAACCGACGGTGCCGCGGAAGGAGCGGCGGAACCCCCGGAGGGAGACGTCGTCGCCCTGTCCCGCGTGAACGCCAGCGTCCCGAACCCGAGTTGGTCGTACCCCCCGCTGTTGGGCCCGTAGTCCCCGCCCCCGCCCTCGGGCGCCGCCTTCGCGGCGATCCGCGTGAGGTAGGGCGCGGAGAGCCCCCGCCGCCTGGTGTAGTGGTTGGCGATCATCGCCCAGATGGGCCGGGTCATCGTCGGATCGACACCGGCCGCGCCGGACGCGGTCTCCGTCCCCGACCACCCGCCGATCGCACCCTTCGCGCGGGTGTTGGCGGTGTACCCGACCTCGCCGCCCATGCTCCACTTGGCCACGTACTGGGCGCCCTTGAGGAAGCGGCTGTCGTCGTAGCCGTACAGGTCGATGCCCTGGTTCCAGGCCATCTCGCAGACCGTGCCCATCAGCCCGACCCCGAGCAGCGCGTGCCCCTGGTCGCGGCCGGCCTCCAGCCACTCGGCGAGGCCGTCCTCCCGTACGACGGGGATGGCGTTCCTGACCGAGCCGAGCCCGGCGCCCTTCTTGAAGTACTCCACGGCCCGCCCCACCCGTGCGCTGTCGTCGCAGAAGACGCCGGTGGCGAGGACGCAGGCCAGGGCGGTGAGGTCCCAGTTGGGCCAGTAGTTGGTGACGACGGCGTTGTTGTGGTCGGTGAGGAAGCTCTCGCTGAGCGGGGCGAAGACCGCCGTCAGCATCTTCTGGAAGCGTTCCAGCTCGAAGTCGGGCCGGTCGCGGACGAGTTCGGCGGCGTTGGCGGCCTGGTAGCCGTACAGCCCGGCGGCCAGGAAGCGGTCGGCGCTGCCCGCGAGCGAGGTGAGCTTCGCCGACCAGGCGTTGAGGATCGCGACGGCGGTGTCGGCGTGCGAGCTGTCGCCGCCGACGTGGTAGCGCAGGCCGTTCTGGTAGGCGGCGTGGATGTCGTTGTAGAGGATCGCGTAGTTCTGGCCGGTCCCTCCTCTGACCACCGTCGTCTGCGGGTTCGGCGTCCAGCCGCTCTGCGCGTGCCGGTTGGCGGTCAGCTTGGCGTATCCGGCGGTGTGGGGCGCGGCCCCCGCCTTCACCTTGGCGGCCATGCGGTCCAGGTCGGCGCGGGTGTGCAGCAGACCGGGGTGCGCGTAGCCGGCGGCGGACGCCGACGGGGCGGCGGCCACACCGACGGCGGTGGCTCCGGCTGCCACACCCGCGGCCTTCAGCATGCTGCGGCGGCTGATCTGTCGAGGTCGAGTCAGGTGCATGCCCAGGGAGACGGGCGGCGTCCGCGCGGATAACGAAAACGGCGGGCACCCCGCCCGGCCCGGGGAACGTCACGCGCCCGTGGTGGACCCCGGCCGCACGATCATCAGCACCGTCACCGTCGCCCACAGCAGGTTGAAGATCCCGGTGAACATGGCGAGCCGGACGGTGGTCTCCCGGGTCCCCTGCCCCTCGGCCAGGACCTCCTGCCGGGGCAGGACCAGGACCAGCAGCACGCCCGCGGCCAGCGCGGTCAGCACGGTCGACGCGATCAGCCAGGCGTCGCCCGTCACGCCCATCGCGCCCGCCGTGGCGAACCCGAGGACGGGGACGGCGACGCCGACGGCCGCGTACACCTGGCAGATGCGGTGCAGCAGTCGTACGGTCGCGCCCGCCCGTTCGTCCTCGGGCGCGGCGAGGAACCGGCGGGCGGCGGGCGGGAACATGCTGGCGGCGACGGTGACGGGACCGACGGCGACGATCGCGGCGAGGACGTGGACGGCGAGGAGGAACTTGGTCACGGGCCGACGCTAGGCGGCGCGCGGATCTCGGAGAAGTGGCGGGACTGCCAGGAGCCGACGGATTCTCGCCAGGCACACCGGCCGGGGCCTGCCGGGGCCGCACCCCGTGCCTCCGGGGCCGCACGGGCAGGCCGCGGTGGGCGGTCGGCCGCCGCGTGCCTACGCTCTCGCCATGCACACCGTGGCCGTACTGGCGCTGGACGGCGTCATCCCGTTCGACCTGTCCGTCCCGATCGACACCTTCGGCTGGGCGAGGCTGCCCGACGGCCGCGAGGCCTACCGGGTGCGGGTCTGCTCGCCGGACCCCGGCGGGGAGGTGCGGGCGGGCGCGTTCACCGTGCGCGCGCCGTACGGTCTGGACGCCCTCGCGGAGGCGGACACGATCGTGCTGCCGGGCGTCGTGGACCCGCCGGAGGTGCTGCCGCCGGGCGTCGCCGAGGCGCTGTGCGACGCGGCGGCGCGCGGCACGCGCATCGCCTCGATCTGCGTCGGCGCGTTCCTGCTCGCCGCGACGGGCCTCCTGGACGGCCTGCGCGCGACGACGCACTGGATCGCCGCGCAGGACCTGGCGGCACGGTATCCGGAGGTCACCGTCGACCCGAACGTCCTGTACGTCGACAACGGCCGGCTCCTCACCTCGGCCGGCGCCGCCGCGGCGATGGACATGTGCCTGCACATGATCCGCAAGGACCACGGCTCGGCCGTCGCCGCGCACACGGCGCGGATGTCGGTCATGCCGCTGGAACGGGAGGGCGGCCAGGCCCAGTTCATCGTCCACGAGCTGCCGCCCGCGCCCGCCGGAGCCACCCTGGAACCGCTGCTGTCCTGGCTGGAGGACAACTGCGGACGGGACCTGACCCTGGACCGGATCGCCGAGCGGGCCGGCATGAGCAGCCGTACCCTCAACCGCCGCTTCCGCGAACAGACCGGGACGACGCCGCTGCGGTGGCTGCACCGGGCGCGGGTGCGGCGGGCGCAGCACTTGCTGGAGACGACGGCGCACCCCGTGGAACGGATCGCCGTCCAGACGGGTTTCGGCTCGCCGACGGCGTTCCGGGAACGCTTCCGCAAAGTGGTGGGCACGAGCCCGCAGGGATACCGGCGGGCCTTCCGGTCGGGGGCGGCGGGGCCCCTGCCGGACTGACGGACGCATGATCACCCGAGAGGTGAAGATCGGATAAGGTGTCCCGCCGTGGCACGTGCGAACACGTGAACCACCGTCACGTACTCGGGGGAGACACACGCGTGAACAGCACCGGCCGGACCCTGTCCGCGCCCTTCCGCTCCATACCCAACCCGCACGCCGTCGCCACGCGCCTGGCCGCGTCGTCCCGGCCCGACCGCATCGAGGACCCTGTCGTCAGCGGGCTGCAGTGGGCCCGTACCGTCGTCGGGCTGGTGGCGACGGTGTGGCTGGTGATGGCCTACCCGATCACCGAGGGCCGTGAGCAGTTCGTCATGGGCAAGCTGGAGGACCTGCTCTTCGCCTGCGCGATCATGTTCACGACCGCGTTCCTCGCCGTGACGGTGTTCATCTGCGGGGCCCGCTCCCCGCTCACCGGTGTGTACGCGCGCCGCCTGGCCGGCCCGCTGATGACCGTCGGCGCGATCCTCGGGGGCTTCGGGGCGTGCTGGTTCCTGGTCGCGTGCCTGAAGGGGGACATCGTCTCCACCGCCGACATCGGGTACCACGGCATCCTCGTCGGCCTGCTGGTGATGCTGCTGTTCCTGATCGGCGGCCTGGCCTGCCTCGTCGCCCTCTTCCTCGCGGTGCCGCTGACGCTGCTGCTCATCGTCTACGGCGTCAACTCCAGCTTCCGCGTGGGCGACGTCCACGAGCTGCTGCCGCCGCTGCTCTCCCCGCTCCTGGTCTGGTCCCTCTTCGCCCTCGGCATGCTCGACGACCCCGAGGTGGCCGCCCCGCCCCTGGTCCTCTACACCTTCCTCCTCGGCGGCCCGCTCTCGGTGACGGCCCTGTCGGTGTGGGAGATACGGCGCCTGAAACGGCGGTGGGGGGTGACGCTGCGGTCGGCACTGGGACGCGGACCGGCACCGCAGCCGACGTACGCGCCGGAACCGACGTACGCGCCGGAACCGACGTACGCGCCGCAGCCGCAGTACCCGACGTACCCCCCGAACCCGCCGCAGTCCTACTAGTGTCCCGGTCCGGAGATGCGGTCGCAGTAGCGGCAGATGCGGTCGATGATCTGGTCTGCGGTTTTGGTCCACTTGAAGGGCCGAGCCTGTT
>NZ_JBIAZE010000020.1:0-167782 GCF_042898825.1 Streptomyces sp. NPDC000345 | reverse complement strand
GGCGTTGATTTTTGGCACGCTGTTGAGTTCTCAAGGAACGGACGCTTCCTTTGTACTCACCCTCTCGGGCTTTCCTCCGGGCGCTTCCCTTCGGTGTTTCCAACTCTATCAGGGTTTTTCCGTCCTCCTGACCACCCTCCTGCAGGCATGCAGAAGATGATCCAGAGATGAGGATCTGACCGAATTGGATGCTGCTCGACGAGCGCGCTTGATCGCGTCGCTCATCCCAAGCAGGAGTACGACTGTACACGGGGCCGCAGATCGGGTGCAAATCCACTAGGGTGGTGGTCTAGACCACGGTCGGGCTCTCGTGCGGAACCGGTACTTCATCTGACATACCCTGCTGCACAGTGCGCCGTCCTGGACAGGCAGTAACGGCCCATGTACATCTCCACCCCTGGGAGGCTTCCCATGACCACCGTGACGTCCCCCCTTGTAGGACGCGCCATCGGACTGGCCTCGGTGCCTGATCCGGTCTTCTCCGGGGCCATGGTCGGCCCGGGTACGGCGATCGACCCGGTGCGCGAACCTTCTGAGGCGGTGGCGCCCGTGGACGGAGTCATCGTCTCCCTCCACCCGCACGCCTTCGTCGTCGTCGATGCCGAGGGACACGGCGTGCTCACCCACCTCGGTATCGACACCGTGCAGCTCAACGGCGAGGGCTTCGAGCTCCTCGTGAACAAGGGCGACACCGTCACCCGCGGTCAGGGCATCGTGCGCTGGAACCCGGCGGCGGTCGAAGCGGCCGGCAAGTCCCCGGTGTGCCCCGTCGTGGCGCTGGAGGCCACGGCCGACTCCCTCGGTGAGCTCCGTGAAGACGGCGACCTGAAGACGGGCGACGTTCTCTTTTCCTGGCAGTGATGCCGACGCCGTCCCCCTGAGGGGCACGGCGGCACGTAGGACAACCACCGCGGCGGCGGGACCCGCCGCACTAACGGAGACGGGTGAGATGGAGACAACGCTGCGAGGCGTCGGCGTGAGTCACGGTGTGGCGATCGGCGAGGTTCGGCACATGGGAACGGCGGTCCTCGAACCGCCGGCCAAGCAGATACCGGCAGAAGAGGCGGAGCGCGAACAGGGGCGCGCCCGCAAGGCCGTGGAGGCCGTCGCCGCCGACCTGATGGCGCGCGGCAATCTGGCGGGGGGTGAAGCCCAGGCGGTGCTCGAGGCACAGGCCATGATGGCCCAGGACCCCGAGCTGATGGCGGACGTGGACCGGCGTATCGCCGTCGGCAGCACGGCCGAGCGCGCCGTGTACGACGCGTTCGCCTCCTACCGTGAGCTGCTGGCGGCAGCCGGTGAGTACCTCGCGGGTCGCGTGGCCGACCTCGACGATGTGCGGAATCGTATCGTCGCCCGTCTGCTGGGCGTCCCGATGCCGGGTGTCCCGGACAGCGACGAGCCGTACGTGCTGGTGGCCCGGGATCTGGCGCCGGCCGACACCGCGCTGCTGGACCCGACGCTGGTGTTGGGCTTCGTGACCGAGGAGGGCGGGCCGACCAGTCACAGCGCGATTCTGGCGCGTGCGCTCGGTGTGCCGGCGGTCGTCGCGCTGCCGGGTGCCGGTGAGCTGGCCGAGGGCACGATGATCGCGGTCGACGGCAGCACGGGCGAGATCTTCGTGAACCCGAGCGAGGAGAAGAAGGCGCAGCTCGAGGCCGCGGCGGCGGAGCGCAAGGCGGCACTGGCCGCCTCGACCGGGCCGGGTGCCACCGCCGACGGTCACAAGGTGCCGCTGCTGGCGAACGTCGGCGGCCCGGTCGATGTGCCGGCCGCCGTGGAGGCGGGGGCGGAGGGCGTCGGTCTGTTCCGTACCGAGTTCCTCTTCCTCGATGACAGCAAGAACGCGCCGTCCGAGGAGAAGCAGGTCGAGGCCTATCGGCAGGTGCTCGAGGCGTTCCCCGAGGGGCGGGTCGTCGTGCGCGTCCTGGACGCGGGCGCGGACAAGCCGCTGGACTTCCTGACTCCGGCCGACGAGCCGAACCCCGCGCTGGGTGTGCGGGGCCTGCGCACCCTGCTCGACCATCCTGACGTCCTGCGGACGCAGCTGACGGCGCTGGCGAAGGCCGCCGAGGGTCTGCCGGTGCATCTCGAGGTGATGGCCCCGATGGTCGCGGACCGCGCCGACGCGAAGGCGTTCGCGGACGCGTGCCGCGAGGCGGGGCTGCGGGCGAAGTTCGGCGCGATGGTGGAGATTCCGTCGGCCGCGCTGCGGGCCCGGTCGATTCTTCAGGAGGTCGAGTTCCTGTCGCTCGGGACGAACGACCTCGCGCAGTACACGTTCGCCGCCGACCGGCAGGTGGGTGCGGTGTCCCGGCTGCAGGATCCGTGGCAGCCCGCGCTGCTCGACCTGGTCGCGCTGTCCGCCGAGGCGGCCAGGGCCGAGGGCAAGAGCTGTGGTGTGTGCGGCGAGGCGGCGTCCGACCCGCTGCTCGCCTGTGTGCTGACGGGTCTGGGTGTCACCTCCCTTTCCATGGGTGCGGCGTCGATTCCCTATGTGCGGGCGATGCTGGCGAAGTACACGCTGGCTCAGTGCGAGCGTGCCGCGGCGGCCGCTCGCGCGACGGACAGTGCCGAGGAGGCGCGCGCCGCGGCGCAGGCCGTGCTGTCCGGCGAGTGAGCGGCCGGTCCGGGTCGGCCGGCGGCCGGTGAGCAGGGCGCTCCGCCTTCGGGTGGGGCGCCCTTCCCCGTGCGGCGGGGTCTGCCCGCTCAGTGGTGGTGCTCGGGCGGCGATCCGTCCTGTCCGAGGTCCGGTGGGGCGCAGTAGTCGACGCCGGACTCGGGAGAGATGAGGTCGCCGGACTCGGCGTCGGTGCAGTAGGCGTCGAAGACCTCGCCGGCGGTGAGGGGTTCGAGGCCGTCGCCGCGCATCCGCCAGCCGTAGATCCGGTCGGGGCTGCCGGGGGCGCAGGTGCGCATGACCAGGCCGCCGGGGCCGCGGGTGGCCAGACCGAGGGCGAGGACGGTGGTGAACTCCAGGGCTTCGGCCTCGTCGAGTCGGGTGGTGCCGTCGGTCTCGTCGTCCCCGTGGAGGACGGCGAGGAGTGTTTCGGGTGTTCCGGTGACGCTGCACACCAGGTGCCGGTTGCCGGGTGGTGCGGTGTCGAGGATGCGGACGACGAGGTCGGAGGCGCGTGCGAAGGCGGCGCGGCCGATGTCCTCGCCGCAGGTCGCGCAGGCGCCGAGGCGGGACAGGAGGGTGGCCGCGTACTCCCACGTGGCCTGGCGTACGGCTTCGTCGACGAGGGCGGGGACGAGGTCGGCGAGGGGCCTGCCGTCGTAGGGGATGGTGGGGCCCGTGGTCGCGAGCTGGGCCGTGAAGCGGGTGCGGTGGGCGGGGACGTCGGGGTCGAGGTTCCGGTCGGCGCAGTATGCGGCGTACTCCTCGGGGTCGAAGAGGGCCACGGTGGTGTGGCTGCCCTGTCGGGCGCGGGTCCTGAGGAGGTCTTCGACCTGGCGGAGGTAGGCGGCGTGGTCGTCGAAGGTGAAGCTGCGGTAGCGCCGCATGGCACGGAAGTCGTGTTCGTCGGTGAGCAGGCCGATGGTGCCGGCGATCTCACGGTGCAGGACGCGGCGCATGGTCCGGCGGTCGCTGTGTGCCATGTTTCCCCCTGTGAGCACGGTCGATCAATGCTCACTCACAGTAATCGGCGCCACTGACAATGACCTTCGCGTGAGTCGTTCGTGGACCAGGCGGTGCTGGATTGCGCAGGTCACGGCGATGATGCCGCCGAAGGTGAGCCAGCCGAGCGGACCGGTGGCGATCGCCGTGGTGACGGCGAGTGGTCCGATGCTGCGCTGGGCGGACTGGGCGAGGCCGTGGACTCCGAGGTAGGCGCCTTGGGCGGTGTCGGAGGCGAGGGCGACGGAGAGTTCCCAGGCGATCGTGGAGTGGAGTATTTCGGCGAGGGTGAAGAGGACGGCCGCGGCGGTGAGGGAGAGGGTGGTGGTGACGGTCCCGCCGGCCACCGAGACGGCCATGGCGGTACCGGCCAGGGCGAAGGTCGCCGAGAGCGGGACGAGGAGGGCGCGGGCGGCGGCCGTGGTCGCGCCGAAGCGGGCCAGGGGGACCTGGAGGGCCACGACCATCACGTTGTTGAGGACCATGAGCAGCGGGGCGAGGCCCTGGGGTGCGGTGGTGGTGTGGGCGATCCAGAGGGGCAGGCCGACTTTGAAGACGGCGTCGTCGAGGAAGAGGACGGTGTCGGTGGCGACGTAGGCGAGGTAGGTGCGGTCGCGCCAGGGACTGCTCGGCCGGGCGGTGGGCCTGTGGTCCTGGGAGGTGGTGACCGTGCGGGAGCCGGAGCGGGGTTCGTGGCAGCGGAGGGTGAGCAGGGCGCAGGCGACGAAGGAGAGGGCGTCGCCGGCGAGGAGCCACCGGTAGGCGGCGGTGCTGCCGAGTGCGAGGGCGGCAGCGGCGGTGAGGCCTCCGAGGGCCCAGCCGGCGTTGGCGACGGTGCGTTGGACGGCCTGGTAGCGGACGCGGTCGGGGCCGGCGATGCGGGTGGCGTAGAGCTTGGTGAGGACGTTGGCGGCGCGGTCGCCGAGGCTGCCCACGGAGCAGTAGACCACCAGGAGCGCGTAGTGATCGGTGGTCAGCAGGGCGAAGGAGGCCAGGGCGCGCAGCAGTTGGACCGCGATCAGGACGCGGGTGAGCGGTAGGCGGTCGGCGAGGCGGCCGCCCAGCGGGGCTCCCGCGATGCCGGCCGCTCCGGCCGCGGCGACGAGGGTGCCGACCTGGCTGACGGAGAGGCCGGAGACGTAGGTGAAGTACAGGACGCTGACGGAGGCCCACAGGCCGCTGCCCACACGGTCGGTGAAGGCGATGGTCAGCATTCTCCGGCCGTCGCGTCCCCCGGGTGTGCGGTGGCTCCATGTGGCCGCGCGGCGGATCGGATGCACGGGCTCCCCCTTGCCTGGAATTATGTACTGATACATACTTGGCAATGTGGCAACACAATATGGGATCAGTGGCACGACGGCCAAGGGGATTGCGTCGTCCGTCGAACAGGGCGTGACCGAGGGCGCGTTGGGCCCGGGGGCGGCGCTGCCTCCGGTGCGACGGCTCGCGGACGACCTGGGAGTGAGTCCGGGGACGGTCGCGACGGCCTACAAAGAGCTGCGCCGGCGCGGCATCGTCGTCACGCGCGGGCGGGGCGGCACCGTGGTGGCGGAGGTTCCCTCCGTGGCGTCACGCCGGCCGCCGAGGGTGCCGGACGGGCTGCGGGATCTGGCGGGCGGCCATCCCGATCCGGAACTGCTGCCCGGTCTGGTGCCGCCGACGCGCCTGTCCCCCGGTGCCCGTTCGCACCGCGCGACGCCCAGGCTGGAGCGGCTGGAGGAGGCCGTGCGGGACTGGATGCGTCCCGACGGCGTGCCCGTGGAGCAGGTGACGTTCGCGCACGGTGCGCTGGATCTGATCGGGCGGCTGCTGTCCGTGGAGCTCCGGCCCGGGGACGCGGTGGCCATGGAGGATCCCGGGTATCACCATCTGCTGGATCTGGTCACGGCCCTGGGGCTGCGTATCGTCCCGGTCGCCGTCGACGACGAGGGGGTGCGGCCCGACGCCCTGCGGGCCGCCGTACGGTCGGGGGTCCGCGCGCTGGTGTGCAGTCCGCGGGCGCAGAACCCCTGGGGCGGCCGCTTCTCCGCGGCGCGCCGGGATGAGCTCGTCGAGGTCCTGCGGGCCGAACGGGATCTGCTGGTCGTCGAGAACGACCACGCCTCCGCCGTCGCGGACGCTCCCCTGGTGACCCTGACGTCGGGCGGACTGTCGCGCTGGGTGCATGTGCGGACGGTGAGCAAGTTCCTCGGCACCGATCTGCGGTGGGCGGCCGCGGCCTGCGACCCGACCACCCTGGCCCGGCACGACGGGCGGCTGCTGCTGACGTCCGGCTGGGTCAGCCATCTCCTCCAGGAGACGGTGTACGGGCTGCTGACCGACGACGCCACCCGCGCCCTGGTGACACGCGCGCGGGAGACGTACACACGGCGCAGGAGTGCGCTCCTGCGGGAACTGGCGGACCTGGGCATCGTGGCGCACGGCGCGAGCGGGATGAACGTGTGGGTGCCGGTGCGGGACGAGTCGGCCGCGGTGAACGGGCTGCGGTCGTACGGCTGGTGGGTGGCGGCGGGGGCCCGGTTCCGGCTGGCGTCCGGGCCGGGTGTGCGGATCTCCGTCGCCGAGCTGGAGCCGGCCGACGCGGCACGTCTGGCCTCGGACTTCGCCGCGGTGCTGGGCGAGTCCGAGGCCACCTACGGCGGCTGACCGTCTCCCCGGCCGCCGTTCGGCCGTCGTGCGGGCGCGTCAGGCCCTCTTGTGCGCGAGCTCCTCGTAGAAGTGCAGCAGTTCGAGGTTGTCGATGGAGCCCGGGTTGACCGCCTTCTCCAGCGGAGTGCCCTGCAGGAGTCGCTTGACCGGGACCTCGATGCGCTTTCCGGTGAGGGTGTGCGGGACCCCGGGCACCTCGATGACCTCGTCGGGGACATGGCGCGGCGACAGCTGTTCGCGGATGGCCTGCTTGATACGGCCGAGCAGGGCGTCGTCGAGGACGGCTCCGGGGGCGAGGTGCACGAAGAGGGGCATCCAGTAGCCGCCGTCGGGCTGTTCGATGCCGATGACCAGGGACTCCTTGATCTCGGGGAGCCGTTCGACGACCTCGTAGATGTCGGCGGAGCCCATGCGTACGCCCTGGCGGTTGAGCGTGGAGTCGGAGCGGCCGTGGATGACGACGGAGCCGCGTGAGGTGACGGTGATCCAGTCGCCGTGGCGCCACACGCCGGGATAGGTGTCGAAGTAGCTGCCGTGGTAGCGGCTGCCGTCGGGGTCGTTCCAGAAGTGGACCGGCATGGACGGCATGGGGTTGGTGACGACGAGCTCGCCGACCTCGTCGACGACGGCGTGCCCGCTCGGGTCCCAGGACTGCAGGTCGGTGCCGAGGCCGGGCGCCTGCAGCTCGCCGGTGTACACGGGGAGGGTGGGAACGGCTCCGGCGAAGCAGGAGCACACGTCGGTGCCGCCGCTGACGGAGGCGATCCACAGGTCCTCGCGGACCTCGTCGTGCAGCCAGCGGAAGCCGTCGGGCGGGAGCGGTGATCCGGTGGTGGCGACGCACTGGACCTTGGACAGGTCGAAGTCGCGGGCCGGATGCACGCCCGCCTTGCGGCAGGCCATGACGTACGCCGCCGAGGTGCCGTAGAGGGTGGCTCCCGTGCGTTCGGCCACGCGCCACTGGGCGCCGGTGTCGGGATAGCCGGGGCTTCCGTCGTAGAGGACGATCGTCGTGCCGGTCAGGAGACCGGAGACGAGGAAGTTCCACATCATCCAGCCGGTCGAGGTGTACCAGAAGAAGCGGTCCTCGGGGCCCAGGTCGCAGTGCAGGCCGAGCTGTTTGAGGTGTTCGACCAGGATGCCGCCCTGGGACTGGACGATGGCCTTGGGCAGGCCGGTCGTGCCGGAGGAGTAGAGCACCCACAGGGGGTGCGCGAAGGGCACCTGTTCGAAGACGGGCTCGTGGTCCGCGGCCGTGAGCGCCGACCATTCCAGGGCTCCCTCGGGGGCCTCGGTGCCCAGGAGCGGGATGTGGACGACGGCCCGCAGGGTGGGCAGCTCGCTGCGCAGCTCGGCGACCGTGTCGCGGCGGTCGTGCTGCTTGCCGCCGTAGCGGTAGCCGTCGACGGTGAAGAGCACCACGGGCTCGACCTGCTGGAAGCGGTCGAGGACGCTGCGGGCGCCGAAGTCGGGGGCGCAGGAGGTCCAGACGCCGCCCACGGCGGCGGTGGCGAGGAGGGCGACGACCGCCTGCGGGATGTTCGGGAGGTAGCCGCTGACGCGGTCCCCGGGCCGGACGCCGAGGGCGCGCAGTTCCGCGGCCAGCGAGCCGACCTGGCGGCGCAGCTCGGACCAGGTCACCGGGCGCGGCTCATGGGATTCGTCGACATACAGCAGGGCCGGTTCGTCCGGGCGGGTGGCGGCCGCGCGCAGGGCGTGCTCGGCGTAGTTCAGCGTGGCCCCGGGGAACCATACGGCGCCCGGCATGGAGCGGTCGCCCAGCACGCGCGCGCAGGGCGTCGAGAACCGCACGTCGAACCACTCCGTGACGGCTTTCCAGAACGTCTCCAGCTCGTCGACGGACCAGCTGTGCAGGGCCGGGTACCCGCCTTCGGCGGGGGCTCCGTGGTGCTCGGCCGCCCAGGCCTGGAACCTGGTGACCTGGGCCTTCGCGATGCGCTGCGGATCTGGCCGCCAGAGCGGCTCGGGGTTCACGGTCGACATTGGGGCGGCTCCCGGACTGTGGCGCGTCGTGTGCGTCGCCCGCGCACGTGCTGGGTTGTGCGCGTGACGCGGCTGACAGGGACGATGCCATGTGATCGACTTCTGCACCAGGGTGTGCCCCACACAGTCCGTGTCGTGAAGATGTGGTCCCGACATGGGTGAACGGCAGTTGAACGACACGCGCGTGTGGAGCGGTCAGTGGCAGGGTGAACAGCATGGACGGTCGTGACCTGGTGCGTTCGATGAAGGCGGTCGGCTCCGCGGGGGCCGCCGGGGGGTTGCGTACCGTGCGGGCCGCCTGGCGCAGGAGGCGGGCCGACGCCACCGGGCTGCCGGCGCGGGGGGCCGAGCGGGCCAGGGTGCCGGGGCCGGTGCAGGAGGTGGAGCCGGGGCCCGGCGGTGGCACGCTCCGGTTCAGCCGCTCGGAACTGCGGATCCTCGTGGCCGTGAACGGGGCGGTCTTCTGGGGCTGGGACGGTGCCGGGCCCGAGCCGTCGTACGCGTTGGCCGGCCGCTGCCCGGAGCCCGATCCCCGGGCGGTGCTCGAACCGGACAAGGACGGCGGCTGGCGGGTCGTGGCCGAACGGGTGACGGTCGTGGTCTCGCGGCACGGTGCCGTGGAGGTGTGCACGCCGGGCGGGGTCATGCTGCGCCGGGATCTGCCGCCGCGCTGGTGGGAGCCGCTGGACGGCGGACCCGGGCGCTGGATGCAGCGGTCCGAGGTGGCGGCGGACGCGCGCTTCTTCGGGCTCGGCGGTCGGGCGTCGGGGCCGCGCCTGCGCGCGGGAACGTACCGGCTGTGGAACACGGACCCCGGACGCGCGTTCGGACGCGAGGACGATCCGCTCTATCTGACGATGCCGGTGCAGCTGGTGGTGTCCGACGCGGCCACGCACCTGGTGTTCCACGACACCTCCTGGGACGGCACGGTGACGCTGCGGGAGGGCGAGGAGGGGGCCGGGTCGGGGCATGACAGGGCGGGGTCGTGCGAGCTGCGGGTGGACGGCGGCCCCTTGCGCTGCTGGGTGATGGTGGGCACCCCCGCGCGCGTGCTGCTCGCCTGGGCCTCGCTCACCGGCGCTCCCGCGCTGCCGCCGGCGTGGGCGCTCGGTCACCAGCACGCGCGCTGGGGCTTCGGCAGCGAGCAGGAGGTGCGCAGGATCGTCGCGGGCTATCACGAGCACGGGCTGCCGCTCGACGCCGTCCATCTGGACATCGACCACTACGACGGCCACCGGGTGTTCACCGTCGACCAGGACCGCTTCCCCAAGCTGCCGGTGCTCGCCGAGGAGCTGCGGCGGGACGGCATACGGCTGGTGTCGATCGTCGACCCGGCGGTCAGGGCGGAGCCGGGCAACGCGGTCTACGACGCCGGGCTCGCCGAGGACGCGTTCGTCAGGGACGCCTCGGGGAGGCTCGTCGAGGGCGTGGTGTGGCCGGGCGAGGCGGTCTTCCCGGACTTCACGCACGCGCGCGTGCGGCGGTGGTGGGGAGGGCTGTACGCGGAGCGCCTCGCGCAGGGCTTCTCCGGCTTCTGGCACGACATGAACGAACCGACGTCGTTCACCGCCTTCGGCGAGTCGACGCTGCCCCGGTCGGCCCGTCACGCCCTGGACGGGCGGCCCGGCGATCACCGCGAGGCCCACAACGTCTACGCGCTCTGTATGGCGAGGGCGGCCTACGAGGGGCTGCGTGAGCTGCTCCCCGAGGAGCGGCCGTTCCTGTTCTCCCGCTCCGGCTGGGCGGGCCTGCAGCGCTACGGCGGGACGTGGTCGGGGGACGTCGCCACGGGCTGGCCGGGGCTGCGGGCGTCGCTGTCGCTGGTGATGGGGCTCGGGCTGTGCGGGGTGCCGTACTCGGGGCCGGACGTGGGCGGTTTCGACGGGAGTCCGTCGCCCGAGCTGTTTCTGCGGTGGTTCCAGCTGGGCGCGTACCTGCCGTTGTTCCGTACGCACGCGAGCCTGCGGGCGGGCCGCCGGGAGCCGTGGGAGTTCGGTGCGGAGGTGCTGGAGCACGCGCGTGCCGCGCTTCTGGAGCGTCGGCGGCTGCTGCCGTACTTCATGACGCTGGCGCATCTGGCCCGGCGTACCGGCGCTCCCTATGTGCGCCCGCTGTGGTGGGGAGCGCCCGAGGACCGGGCGTTGCGGGACTGCGAGGACGCCTTCCTGCTGGGCGACTCTCTCCTGGTGGCGCCGGTGCTGGACCCGGGTGCCGACCGGCGTGCGGTGCGGCTGCCGCGCGGGCTCTGGTACGACACCGCGACGGGCCGGCGGTTCCGGGGGCCGGGGCAGGTGATCGTGGACGCGCCGCTGTCGCGCGTCCCGGTGCTCGCGCGGGCGGGTGCGGTCATACCGGTGCGCGGGCAGGACGGTGGACTGGAGCTGGAGGTGTGGACGCCGGCGCGGGGCCGGACCGGTGGGGGTCTGGTGGTGCGGGACGCGGGCGACGGCTGGGACGAGCCCGAGATCGAACGGTACGTCGCCCGCTGGGAGGGCCGGCAGGTCGTCGTCGAGCGGGAGGGAGAGGACGGCCTGCACGAGCCGTCCCACCCCGTGCGCGTGCGCGGGCTCGGCGAGCGGTGAGCGCGGTTCAGATGTAGCGGCCCTCGAAGAACGCCCGCACGGCGTGCGTGTGCAGCGGGAAGGCGAGCTCCTCCGGCCTGCGCAGCAGGTGCCAGCCCTCCGTCTCGTCGGTGGCCGCCGACTCCGGGAGGCGGTCCGCGGGGCGCTCCGGGAGGAGGCCGAACAGCAGCAGGTGGCCGTCCGGCGAGCTCATGGCGTCGACGAGGCGTACGTCGCGACTCGCGGCGTCGATGCCCGTCTCCTCCCTGAGTTCGCGGACGACGGCCCGGCGCCAGTCCTCACGGTCGTCGATGTATCCGCCGGGCAGGGCGACGCCCCCGCGCGCGGGCGGGACGGTTCGGGTGATGACGACCAGGCCGGTGCCCTTCGCGTCGTACACGGGCTGGAGTGCGACGGCCACCGGCAGCGGGTTGCGGTAGGCGACGGTGGCGCAGGCCGGACAGGTGCGGGGCCAGCCGGTGACGCCCTCCCTGTAGGGCGCTCCGCAGCTCGAACAGTGGGAGTCGCGTGCGGAGTTCGAATGGGAGTGCAGAGTTTCGGACACGCGGCGGAGCGTATCCGATCTTACGGAGGGCTTCGTGCGCGAGCGGCTCGAAGCGCCGCGCTCTCCTGTCTCCTCCCTGCCCATTTCCGGATGCGCGTGCCACACTCCTGACGTTCCGTCAGATCTCGTGTGGAGGAGAGCTCCTTGTCACGGACACGCACACCGGTGGTGGCCGGGTGGTTCAGCGGGGACGGGGACGACTTCAGGCTGCTCGGGACGCGCTGCTCGGCGTGCCGGTCGGTGTTCTTCCCGCGTGAGGACGCGCACTGCCGCAACCCGGCATGCGGGGGCGGGGAGCTGACGGAGGTCCCGCTGTCGCGACGGGGGCGGGTCTGGTCGTACACGGACAGCCGGTACCGGCCTCCGTCACCCTATGTGACCGATCCGGA
The DNA here is from genome assembly GCF_042898825.1 of Streptomyces sp. NPDC000345. Lineage (NCBI taxonomy): Bacteria > Bacillati > Actinomycetota > Actinomycetes > Kitasatosporales > Streptomycetaceae > Streptomyces > Streptomyces sp. NPDC000345. The sequence goes on along the minus strand of NZ_JBIAZE010000020.1, from coordinate 155,992 downwards.
ACTTCCGTGGGAGCCGTACGCGTTGATCGCTGTGGAACTGGAGCCCGAGCGGATCGTGGTGCTGGGGCAGGCGGTTCCCGGGGTCACCGTCGCCGATCTGACGGTGGGCATGGAGGTGGAGGTCGTCCCGGGTGTCCTGGGCGAGGACGCGGAGACGACGTGGACCACCTGGCACTGGAGGCCCACGGGGGTGGCGCGATGACGGCGGAGGTGGCGGTGCTCGGCGCGGGGATGCATCCGTGGGGCAAGTGGGGGCGCGGCTTCGTCGCGTACGGGGTGGCGGCCGCGCGGGCGGCTCTCGCCGACGCCGGGCTCGACTGGCGGGACGTGGGCTCGATCGTGGGCGCGGACACGGTGCGTGGCGGATACCCGGGGTATGTGGCGGGGGCGACGTTCGCGAAGGCCCTGGGCTGGCAGGGAGCGCGGGTCACCAGCGTGTACGCGGCGTGCGCGTCGGGCGCGCAGGCGATCGACGCGGCGCGGGCGCAGATCCTCGCCGGGCTGGCCGACGTCGTGCTCGTGGTGGGGGCCGACGCGGCACCCAAGGGCTTCTTCCGTCCTGCGGGCGGTGACCGGCCGGACGACCCGGACTGGCTGCGGTTCCGGGTGCTCGGCGCCACCAATCCGGCCTACTTCGGGCTGTACGCGCGCAGGCGCATGGCACTGCACGGGGACACCCCGGAGGACTTCGCCCAGGTCAAGGTGAAGAACTCCGCCCTGGGCGCGCTCAACCCGAACGCGCGCTACCGCAAGCGGGTCACCGCCGAGGAGGTCGCCGCCTCCGCGGTGGTCGCCGATCCGCTGCGGCTGCTGGACATCTGCGCGACCTCGGACGGCGGGGCCGCCCTGGTGCTGTCCAGCATGGAGTTCGCCCGTCGGCACGGGGCGGGGGATCCGGTGCGGATCCGGGCCGTGTCCACGGTGACACCCCGTTACCCCACCACCGTGCTGGACCTGCCGGACATCGCCACCGACTCCGCGGCGGCGGTGGAGCCCCGCGGTGAGCCGTTCCGCGCGTCGATCGCCCGCGCCGCCTACGAGGAGGCGGGTGTCGGGCCCGAGGATCTGTCCCTGGCCGAGGTCTACGACCTGTCCACGGCACTGGAGTTGCAGTGGTACGAGGACCTCGGCCTCTGCGGTGACGGTGAGGCCGTCAAGTTGCTGCGGGAGGGTGCGACGGCGCCGGGCGGTCGGGTACCGGTGAACCCGAGCGGGGGGCTGGCCTCGTTCGGGGAGGCGGTGCCGGCGCAGGCGATCGCCCAGGTCTGCGAGCTGACCTGGCAGTTGCGCGGACGGGCCGGCGACCGTCAGGTCGCGCACGCGCGCGTGGGCATCACGGCCAACCAGGGGCTGTTCGGGCACGGGTCGGCGGTGATAGCGGTGCGGTGAGGAGGCGCGGACACGGCCCGGCGGAGCAGGGGGCGCGCCGTGCACCGTGCGTGACCACTCCGGAATGCTGCGTGAACGTCTCATGAACTGGGCCTGGGCGCAGTCCCGCGGCGCCATCATGCTCCCGTGCACTCCTGGACGGATACTCTCCGCTTCGCCTTCCAGCCGGTGATCAGCCTGACGACGGGAGCGGTGGCGGGGCTGGAGATACTCGCCCGACCGGAGACCGGCGACATCCTGGCGGAGGCCCGGCGGGATCCCGAACTCGACAGCGGTCTGGCCGTGGCGGCGGTCCGGGCGGCGGCGCGCAAGGAGACGCTGCTGCCGCTGCACGTGAACGTGTTCGCGGCGACCCTGGCCGACCTCGGCGGGCTCACCCCGCTCCATGACGCCGTGCGTGCGGCGGGACGGCTGCCGTGGGAGGTGACGCTCGATGTCGTCCCGCCGTACACGCATGTGCCGCAGCGCGCGCTGCTGGACGCCGTCGCGGTGCTGCGGGAGCAGGGCTTCCGGATCAGCGCGGACGGCGTCGGGGACGGGGACGTACCCCTGCGGCTGCTGGTCGATCTCGCGCCGGACCTGGTGAAGCTGGACGCGTCCCTGCTGGTACGTCCGGCGGCGGTGCGGGCGATGCGGACATGGTGCGAGGAGGCGGGAGCGCTTCTCGCCGTGGAGGGGGTGGAGACCGAACTGCAGTGTGCGGCCGCGCTGTCGGCGGGTGCCCAGCTGGCCCAGGGCGTGCTGTTCGCGCCGCCGGCCCGGCTGCCGGTCGCGGAGGTCTACGTTCCGCCGCGGGTGCCGGGCGTCGCGTCGGTTCCCCGGCCGGGGCCGTCGGTGCGCGAGTTCGTCCGGCCCGCCGCGCTGCTGCCCGCGGGCGCCTCCGCCGGTCAGGTGCGGGCGCTGCTGACCGGGGCGCCGGAGGTGTCAGGGGTGCTGCTGGTCGACCGGACGGGGGTTCCGGTCCGGTCGGTGCACCGTTCGCGCTTCCTGCTGTCGATGTCGGGCCGCTACGGTCACGCGCTGTACGCCGACCGGCCCGCGACCAGGCTCGGTGACCCGCCGCGGACGGTGGGGATCGACGCGACGGCGTGGGAGGTGCTGGACGTGGTCGCGGTGGGCGACCGGGACCGCACCTCGGACGACGTGGCGGTCGTCGACCGTCAGGGTCGGTGCGTGGGCGTCGTACGGCTGGCGGATCTCGTCCGGGCACTGGCCGAGAGCCGGGTCGAGGAGGCCGCGGGGCTCAATCCGCTGACCCGGCTGCCGGGTTCGGACGCGATCACCGCGGAGGTGGACCGGCGGATCGCGGAGGGGCGGGTGTTCGCGCTGAGCTGGCTGGACGTGGACCACTTCAAGCAGGTCAACGACGGGGCGGGCTTCGCGGCGGGCGACGAGCTGATCCGGTCGGTGGGACGGGCGCTGCAGGTCGCGGCGTCCGGCCAGACCAGGGTCGGGCACATCGGCGGGGACGACTTCCTGGTGCTGGCGGATCCGGAGGGCCTTGATCCGCTGGCGGCGTCCGTGCTGGACGCGGCCTGGTCGGCAGGCGGGCGTCCGGTCACGCTGTCGCTGGCCACAGTCCTGTGTCCGCCGGGCAGCGTGACCGACCACCGGCAGGCGGCCGCGTGTCTGGCACCGCTGAAGAAGGCCGCGAAGTCGCTGCGCGGGGCGAGTTGGGTGTGGGCGCGGGCGGGGTGTTCCGGCCATGAGGTGCGGCGGGGGGAGTCGCCGTTGGCCACGGAGGCGGTGGGGGCGGAGCCGGCGGTGGGGTGAGCGGGCCGGATGACGGACTGAGGGGCTGTCAGCAGCGGTTGGGGGCCCGGCCGGTGGGCAAGGGAACGGGGTCTGCCCGCTGCCAGGCTGTGGGAGGTGCCGGGCGATGGCGGCCCTCTCGGTGCTCATCCATTGCCGTCCGCCTCCTTGACGCTCCCTGGGCGCCGGTGAACACTTCCCGGTGTCAGCCGACATCGCCGTACATTCTCGGCGTATCCAGGCGCGCGCCACGCGGACTCTTCCGGCCGCGGACCACTCCCCCACGGGCGATTCGGCTCTGACGGCACGCTCGTCACGGACGCCGGGCGGGGCGCGGGACCTCCCTGCCATGGCCGAAGCAGCCACGCGAACGCCACCCTGCACAGCGCACCGGGGCCGATCGCCCCGGGCCCGGCCCAGGAGTCGCCATGAGCAACGGAGACATATTCGTCGGCGAGGTCATCGGTACCGCCGTCCTCATCCTGTTCGGCGCGGGTGTATGCGCCGCCGTCACCCTCAGACACTCCAAGGCACGGGCGTCGGGGTGGGTGGTGATCGCGTTCGGCTGGGGGTTCGGCGTGCTGGCCGGGGCGTACACGGCCGCGCCGCTGTCCGGCGGACAGCTCAACCCGGCCGTCACCCTCGGCATCGCCGTCGACACCGGCGAGTGGGGCAAGGTCTGGGTCTATCTGCTGGGCCAGATGGTCGGCGCGATGCTCGGTGCCGTCCTCGCGTATCTGGTGTACCTCGCGCAGTTCCAGGCGAACGTACGGCAGACGGGCACCACGGAGGGCACGGCCGAGGAACCGACGCCGACGCTGGGCATCTTCTCCACCATCCCCGAGATCCGGAATCCGGTCGCCAACCTGATCACGGAGATCATCGCGACGATCGCACTGGTCCTGCCGGTGCTCGCCTTCGGCCTGACGAAGGGGCTCGGTGAGTCCGGCACGCTCGTTCTGATCGTGTCCCTGCTCGTCGTCGGCATCGGACTGTCCCTCGGCGGGCCCACCGGCTATGCCATCAACCCGGCGCGCGACCTGGGCCCGCGGATCGTGCACACCTTCCTGCCGATCCCGAACAAGGGCACCTCCGACTGGGGTTACGCCTGGATCCCGGTCGTCGGCCCGCTGGTCGGCGGTGCGCTCGCGGGTCTCATCTACCACGCGGCCTTCTGACCGGCCGCCAGCCTTCTGAACCCAGCCCAAGGGGTAGCCATGACGGACAACGCCGAGAAGTACGTCGCCGCAATCGACCAGGGCACCACCTCGAGCCGTTGCATCATCTTCGACCGGAACGGCGCGATCGTCGCCGTCGACCAGCGCGAACACCGCCAGATCTTCCCCAAGCCCGGCTGGGTGGAGCACGACGCCACCGAGATCTGGTCCAAGGTGCAGGCCGTGGTCGCCGGGGCGATCGCGAAGGCCGGGCTGCGGGCCGACCAGATCAGCGCGCTCGGCATCACCAACCAGCGCGAGACGACCGTGCTGTGGGACCGCACCACGGGCAAGCCCGTGCACAACGCGATCGTGTGGCAGGACACCCGGACCGCCCCGCTCTGCCACCGACTCGGCGGCTCCGACGGGCAGGACCGTTTCCGTGAACAGACCGGACTGCCGCTGGCCAGCTACTTCTCGGGCCCCAAGGCGGCCTGGCTGCTGGACAACGTGCCCGGGCTCAGGGACCGGGCCGAGCGGGGCGAGATCGCCTTCGGCACGATCGACTCCTGGCTGATCTGGAACCTCACCGGCGGCACCGACGGCGGCCGGCACGTGACCGATGTGACCAACGCCGGCCGGACCATGCTGATGAACCTGGAGACGCTGCAGTGGGACGGCTCCATTCTGTCGGCGATGAACGTGCCGGAGGCCATGCTGCCGGAGATCAGGTCCTCGGCCGAGGTGTACGGCACCGCCGTGGGACAGTTGGGCGGAGTGCCGGTCGCCTCGGCGCTGGGCGACCAGCAGGCGGCGGTGTTCGGACAGGCGTGCTACGACGTGGGCACGGCGAAGAACACGTACGGCACGGGCAGCTTCCTGCTGCTCAACACCGGCAACCGGCCGGTGCCGTCGAAGAGCGGGCTGCTGACGACGATGGGCTACAAGATCGGCGGGGAGGCGCCGGTCTACTGTCTGGAGGGTTCGATCGCCATAACGGGTGCGCTCGTGCAGTGGTTCCGGGACCAGCTCGGCATCATCCGTACGGCTGACGAGATCGAGCCGCTGGCGGCGAGCGTCGAGGACAACGGCGGCGCGTACATCGTGCCCGCGTTCTCGGGGCTGTTCGCGCCGTACTGGCGCTCGGACGCGCGCGGCGTGGTCACCGGGCTCACCCGCTACGTCACCAAGGCGCATCTCGCGCGCGCGGTGCTGGAGGCGACGAGCTGGCAGACGCGGGAGGTCGTGGACGCCATGTTCCAGGATTCCGGGGTGCAGATCACGACCCTGAAGGTGGACGGCGGCATGACGAAGAACAACCTGCTCATGCAGCATCAGGCGGACGTCCTCGGCGTGCCCGTGATCCGGCCCCGCGTCTCGGAGACGACCTGTCTGGGCGCCGCCTACGCGGCGGGGCTGGCCACCGGCGTGTGGAACGACCTCGACGAACTGAAGGCGCACTGGCAGAAGGACGCCGAGTGGACTCCGGCGATGCAGGCGTCGGTGCGGGACCGCGAGTACCACAACTGGCGCCGGGCGGTGGAGAAGAGCTTCGGCTGGGTGGAGGACGGCGAGGGCTAGAAGGGCGGACGGAGAGCCACGGCCCTTGCCCCGGTCGGCGGGGGCAAGGGCCGTGTGCGCCTCAGGTGGTGACGGTCTGCCGCCGCTCGGCGCCGAAGTCCATCGCGTGCTGGACGACGCCGACCAGGACGTCCCTGACCGACCGCCGGTCGCGGGCGTCGCACAGGATCACCGGTACGCCGTCGTCGAGGTCGAGTGCCTGACGCACGTCCGCCTCGGGGTAGAGGGCGGCGCCCTCGAAGCAGTTCACGGCGATGAGGAAGGGGATGGAGCGCCGCTCGAAGTAGTCGACCGCGGCGAAGCAGTCCTCCAGCCGGCGCGTGTCGGCGAGCACGACGGCACCGAGGGCGCCCTCGGAGAGCTCGTCCCACATGAACCAGAACCGCTCCTGGCCGGGCGTGCCGAACAGGTACAGCACCAGGTCCTCGCGCAGGGTGATGCGCCCGAAGTCCATGGCAACGGTGGTCGTGTGCTTGCCCTCGACGCCGGTGAGGTCGTCGACCGGGCGGCCGGCCTCGGTGAGGTACTCCTCGGTGCGCAGCGGCCTGATCTCGCTGACGGCGCCGACGAGGGTGGTCTTGCCCACCCCGAAACCGCCGGCGACCAGGATCTTGAGCGTGACGGGCTCGACCGGGGGCTTGCCGCGCTCAGAGCGCCCGAAGATCATCGATCACTTCTCCTGCTGTGTGGCTTGACTGGGGGTGTGGGGCGGGGGGCCGTAGCCTCCGCCACCGGGGGTTTCGACCACGAGGACGTCGCCGGGGCCGACGTCCACGGAGTCACTGCCGCCGAGTTCGACGACGGTGCCGTCGGCGCGTTCCACCCGGTTGGCTCCCAGCGCGCCGGGGGCCCCGCCCGCCATCCCGTACGGGGGGACCCTGCGGTGCTGGGAGAGGGTGGACACGGTCATGGGCTCGTGGAAGCGGATACGGCGGACGGCGCCGTCCCCGCCGCGCCATCGTCCGGCGCCGCCGCTGCCGCTCCGGACGGCGAACTCGTCCAGTTGTACCGGAAGCCGCCACTCCAGGACCTCGGGGTCGGTCAGCCGGGAGTTGGTCATGTGTGTCTGGACGACGCACGCGCCCGGGAAGCCGTCGCCGGCGCCCGATCCGGAGGCGACGGTCTCGTAGTACTGGTGGCGATCGTTGCCGAAGGTCACGTTGTTCATGGTGCCGGAGCCCTCGGCCTGGACGCCGAGGGCCGCGTAGAGCGCACCGGTGATCGCCTGGGACGTCTCGACGTTGCCGGCGACGACCGCGGCGGGCGGCTCGGGTGCGAGCAGGGAGCCGGGCGGCACGATGATCGTCAGGGGACGCAGACAGCCGTCGTTGAGCGGGATGTCGTCGGCGACGAGGGTGCGGAAGACGTACAGGACGGCCGCGTTGACGACCGCGTAGGGGGCGTTGAAATTGGTGCCCAGCTGCGGTGACGTGCCGGTGAAGTCGACGGTGGCGGACCGGTTTTCGCGGTCCACGCGTACGCGTACGCGGATGACGGCGCCCGAGTCGGTCTCGTAGGCGTACTCGCCGTCGTCGAGGGCCTCGATGACGCGCCGCACCGCTTCCTCGGCGTTGTCCTGGACGTGCCGCATGTAGGCCTGCACGACGTCGAGCCCGAAGTCCTCGATCATGCGGGCCACTTCGTCGACGCCCTTCTGGTTGGCGGCGATCTGGGCGCGCAGGTCGGCCAGATTGGTCCTGGGATTGCGGGAGGGGTGGGGCGCCTCGGTGAGCAGGCGCAGGGTCTCCTCCTCGCGGAAGCGTCCGTCCTCGGCGAGCAGCCAGTTGTCGAAGAGGACGCCCTCCTCCTCGATGGTGCGGCTGCCGGCCGGCATGGAGCCCGGGGCGATGCCGCCGATCTCTGCGTGGTGGCCGCGCGAGGCCACGTAGAAGAGGATCTCGCCGTCACGGCGGCCGTCACTCTCCGTGTCGCCGTTCGGCCGGGTGCCGAAGACCGGGGTGATCACGGTGACGTCGGGCAGGTGGGTGCCGCCGTGGTAGGGGTCGTTGACCGCGTAGGTGTCGCCGGGCCGCATCCCGGTGCCGCGGCGGCGGATGACCTCTTTGACGCTGGTTCCCATCGAGCCCAGGTGGACGGGGATGTGCGGGGCGTTGGCCACCAGGTTTCCGTCCGGGTCGAAGAGGGCGCAGGAGAAGTCGAGGCGCTCCTTGATGTTGACCGACTGGGCCGTGGACTCCAGGCGGGCGCCCATCTGCTCGGCGATGGACATGAACAGGTTGTTGAAGACCTCGAGAAGAACCGGATCGACCTGCGTGGCCACGTCGGAACTCTGCGTGACCGCCGCGCGTTCCAGGACCAGATGCCCGTCGTGGGTCGTCGCGGCCTCCCAGCCGTCGTCGACCACCGTCGTGGCGCCGGCCTCGGTGATGATCGCGGGGCCGGTCACGGACTCGCCGGGAGGGATGTCCTCGCGGCGGTGCAGGGGTACGTCGCGCCAGGTGCCGCCGGTGTGCAGGCGGACGGTCCCGGGTGCGGCGGTGCGGCCCTCGTACGGGGCGAGGGCGGACAGATCGGGGGGCAGGGTGACGCCGGTGGCTTCCACGGACAGCGCTTCGACGACGATCGGGCGGTCGAGCGTGAAGGAGTACGTGGCGCGATGACGTTCCTCGAAGTCCCGTCTCATCGCGGCGGGTTCGGTGAGCTCGACGGTGAGGGTGGTGTCGGTGCCGTCGTAGCGCAACTGCGCGCGGCGGGTGGTGCGGACGCGGTCGTCGGGGACGTCCTCGGCGCGGAGTTCGGCGCGGGCGGCCGCCTCCAGGTCGTCGGCCGTCTTGAGGACGCCGGGCATCGCCGCGGGTTCCAGGGGCGCCTCGACGGACTGTTCGCGCATGGCCGTGGTGTCGGCGAGTCCGATGCCGAGCGCGGACAGCACTCCGGCCATGGGCGGCACGAGGACGGTGCGGATGCCGAGGGAGTCGGCGACCATGCACGCGTGCTGGCCTCCGGCGCCGCCGAAGGTGGTGAGGGCGTAGCGGGTGACGTCATGGCCCTTCTGGACGGAGATCCGCTTCACCGCGTTGGCGATGTTGGCCACGGCGATCTGCAGGAAGCCCTCGGCGACCTGCTCGGGCGTGCGGTCGTCCCCGGTCCGCTCGCGGATCTCGCGCGCGAGGGCGGTGAAGCGGTCACGGACCAGGCCGCCGTCCAGGGGCTGGTCGCCCTCGGGACCGAACACCTCGGGGAAGTGGGCGGGTTGGATGCGGCCGAGCATCACGTTGGCGTCGGTGACGGCGAGCGGTCCGCCGGCGCGGTAGCAGGCCGGTCCCGGGTCGGCGCCGGCCGAGTCCGGTCCGACACGGTAGCGGGAGCCGTCGAAGCGGAGGACGGAGCCGCCGCCCGCCGCGACGGTGTGGATGTCCAGCATGGGGGCGCGCAGCCGGACGCCGGCGATATGGGTGGTGAAGACCCGCTCGTACTCCCCCGCGAAGTGGGAGACGTCGGTCGAGGTGCCGCCCATGTCGAAGCCGATGACGCGGTCGAAGCCGGCGAGCTGGGACATGCGGGCCATGCCGACGATGCCGCCCGCGGGCCCGGACAGGATGGCGTCCTTGCCGCGGAACTGGTTCGCCTCGGAGAGCCCTCCGTTGGACTGCATGAACATCAGCCGTACGCCGCGCAGTTCGTCGGCGACATGGCGGACGTAGCGGCGCAGCACGGGCGACAGGTACGCGTCGACGACGGCGGTGTCCCCGCGCGGGACGAGTTTCATGAGCGGGCTGACCTCGCTGGACAGCGAGATCTGCGGGAAGCCGGTCCGGGCGGCCAGTTCTCCGACGGCCTGCTCGTGCGCCGGGTGGAGATGACTGTGCACGCAGACGACGGCGACGGCACGGATCCCGTCGGCGTACGCCTGCCGCAGGGGGCCGGCGAGGGCGTCCAGGTCCGGGGCGCGCAGGACGGTGCCGTCGGCGGCGATGCGTTCGTCGACCTCCACGACCCGCTCGTACAGCAGCTCCGGGAGTTCGATCCGGCGGGCGAAGATGTGCGGTCGGTTCTGGTAGGCGATCCGCAGGGCGTCGCGGAAGCCGCGGGTGATGACGAGCAGCGTGCGTTCGCCCTTGCGTTCCAGCAGGGCGTTGGTGGCGACCGTGGTGCCCATGCGGACGGCCTCGACGGGGTCGCGGGAGTCCGCCAGCAGGGCGCGGACACCTGCGACGGCCGCGTCGGCGTACCGCGCCGGGTTCTCGGACAGCAGTTTGTGTGTCAGCAGCCGGCCGTCCGGGCGGCGCGCGACGATGTCGGTGAAGGTTCCGCCCCGGTCCACCCAGAACTGCCAGCCGGTCACGTCCTCACCTCGCTTCCGCGCCGCTCACAGCGCCCGGAGGCCGTTGATCACATCGCGCAGAATACTCTCGTCCGGCAGCTCGGCCGGGGGTACCGGCCGGTTCACATGGACGAATTCCGCGTCCACGAGGTCTCCCACGAGGACCCGTACCACGCCGATGGGCAGGTCGAGCTCGGCGGAGAGCTCGGCGACCGACTGCGGCGCGTCCCGGCACAGGCCCACGATGTCCACGTGCTCCGGGGACAGCGAGTGGTCCGTTTCGGGATCGTCCGCGTGCGGTTCGGCGACGACCAGCGCGATCAGGTCGAGGCGGTGCTGGACCGCACTGGTGGTGCGGCCGCGCGTCATGGCGTACGGACGGACGACCGGTCCGGCCTCGTCGTCGAACCAGTGGCTGCTTCCCTGACCGTCTGTGCTCATGCCATCCCACTACCCGCCGGAGGGCAGATCGGTGCGCGGCGCGGCACCCAGATGTACGCCGACCCGCTTGACCAGGAGGGTCATCTCGTACGCCACCTGGCCCACGTCCGAGTCGGCGTCCGAGAGGACGGCGAGGCAGCTGCCGTCGCCGGCGGCCGTGACGAACAGGAAGGCGTCGTCGAGCTCGACGACGGTCTGGCGGACGCTGCCGGCCTCGAAGTGGCGGCCCACGCCCTTGGCGAGGCTGTGGAATCCGGAGGCGACAGCGGCCAGGTGCTCGCTGTCCTCCCTGGTCAGGTCCCTGGACGCGCCGGTCGCCAGGCCGTCGCCGGAGAGCACGACGGCCTTGCGGATGCTGGCCACCCGGTCGACGAGTTCGTCGAGGAGCCAGTTCAGCTCGCCGTTGTTGCTCATGGTGTGGCCGGTCGCCTTCGGTGCGGTCATCGACCGTCCCCCTTTGTGGTTCGTTGTGGTGCTGTGCCGCTGTGGGCCTCGTCGCCCGCGGCGTTCTCTGCGCGGCCGCGCTGCCAGCCGCGCTGGAGCGAGGCCATACGGCTGCGTACCTGGTCGGCGTCCCGGTCCTCGAGGTCGGAGCGGGTCTCCGGGCGCGCTGCCGGGCCCTGCCTCAGCTGCGGGGCGAGGTTCGCCTGCCGTACGCGACGGGGCAGCGCTCCCGGTGCGGAGCCGGTGCCATGAGGCCCGGTTCCGGGGGCGCGGTCCTGCGGCCCGTTGCCGGGCGTCCCGCCCTGCGGCCCACCGGCCCGGTCGCGCTCCGGGAGGCCGCCCGTGCCACCGGCGCGCGGATCGGGCACCGCGTGCCCGCGCGCGGCCGTGAGGTCCTGGTCGCCGGACGCGGCCGTGGCCTGGCGGGTGCGCCGCGGGAGGACGGGAGACTGCGCCGGCTCGTCGGCGGAGCGTCCGGCACGGCCCGGCACTGCGGGGGGCTCGGTCGCGGCGGTGCTCCGCGGGATCTGCGCCCCACTGCCACGGCGGCGCGAGGGCAGGGGTGCCGGACCGTCGGCGGCCGCTCGGCGCGGCCCGGGTCGCGGCGAGGGCTCCTCGTCCGTCTCCGGGCGCCGGGGCCGCTGGTCGTGGACCGGGCGGCCGTGCGAGCTGACCAGCTTGGGGGTGCGGCGGCTGGGCAGCGGCACGAGAGCCGCCTGCTCCTCGGTGCCGCCGTCCGGCTCGCCCCGCCGGTCCGGGTGTCCCGCGTGCTGGTCGACGGCAGCGACGGCCGGGGCGTCCTCGGGGAGGGTGAGGGAGCGGCGCGGGCGGAACAGACCGCCGCGCTCGTCGTCCTCCTCGTCCAGTGCGCCCGGGAAGTCGCCGAGGGCGCCCAGGTCGACGGGGGCCTCCAGCTCGACCGGGCCGTCCAGCAAGGACGCGGGCATCCCGGGGAGCTGCACCGAGGGGGAGAGCGCGGGCCTGCGGCCCTCCGCCGTCTCGGCCGCCTTCGGTGCGCGGGGACGGTCGAGGCGGAAGCCGATGCCGTTGGTGTCGGGGACGTCGTCGGTCAGCAGGGCGTCGGGGATGAAGACGACAGCGGTCGTTCCGCCGTAGGGGGAGGGCTGCAGGGAGACCCGGACGTTCTGACGCTGGGCGAGACGGCTGACCACGAACAGTCCGAGGCGGTCGGTGTCGGACAGCTCGAACTCCGGGGTCTCCGCGAGCCGGAGATTGGCCTCCAGGAGCGCCTCGGGCGCCATGCCGAGCCCCCGGTCGTGGATCTCCAGGGTGAACCCGTTGGCGACCCGTTCGCCCATGACCTGGACGGCGGTGTGCGGCGGGGAGAACACCGTGGCGTTCTCCAGGAGTTCGGCCACGAGGTGGGTGAGGTCGGCGACGGCGGGACCGGTGACGGCGAGGCGCGGCAGGCGGCGGACCTCGATGCGTTCGTAGTCCTCGACCTCGGCGACGGCGGCGCGCACGATGTCCATGAGCTGGACGGGCTTGCGCCACTGACGGGAGGGGGCGGCTCCGGAGAGGATCACCAGGCCCTCGGCGTGCCGGCGCATACGGGTGGTGAGGTGGTCGAGCCGGAAGAGGTCGGCGAGTTCCTCGGTGTCCTCGGTGCGGCGCTCCATGGTGTCGAGCAGGGTGAGCTGCTTGTGGAGCAGGACCTGGCTGCGGCGGGCGAGGTTGACGAAGACCTCGGAGACACCGGCGCGCAGTTCGGCCTGCTTCACGGCGGCCTCGACCGCGGCGCGCTGGAGGGTGTTGAGGGCCTGGCCGACCTCACCCATCTCGTTTCTGTCGTACTCCAGCCGCGGCACCTCGGTCTCCACGTCGACCTGCTCGCCCGCGGAGAGGCGGCGCATCACGCTGGGCAGCCGCACGCCGGACGCCTCGTGGGCCTCCAGCCGCAGCTGGCGCAGGTCGCGGATGAGACCGCGGCCGATGCGCACGGACAGGAAGAGGGAGACGATCAGGGCGACCAGGCCGAGCACGCCGGCGACCACGGCCTTGACGATGACCTCGATCGCCACCGGCCGGACCCGGTCCTGATAGCGGTCGTTGGCCTGTTCGTCCAGGGTGCCGAGTTCGTCGAGGACGTTTCCGGCCGCGGTGTCCCAGTTCCGTGCGGTGACGCCGCGGGGCGGGTCACCGGGCGTGGCGGCGACGACAGCCTGTTCCGCTGTGCGCAGCGGGGCGGTGGTCGCGTTCTTCCAGAAGCTCTCGTAGCGTTCGCGCTCGGCGGTGGGCAGCTGGGCGAGGCTGATGTCGTAGACGACCTCGCGCTGGGCCTCGAGGTCGGAGACGTCGCGGATCTCCTCGCGGCTGAGCCGGCCGACGACCAGGGCGGAGCCGAGCAGGGCGTCCTCCCTGGAGAGGAGTTCCCGGGCGCGGGCGACGCTGACGAGGGCCCGGTACTGCTTGTCCATCTCCACGCTGTCGACCACGTCCAGCTTGGACAGCAGGGTGTAACAGGGGTCGATGAGCTGGTTGTAGAGGTTCAGGGCCTGGGCCCGGGTGACGGTGCCCTCCTCGACGCTGCGGCGCAGGGAGTCGACGCCGTCGAAGGCGTCGAGCACCGCCGTCAGGCCGTCGCCGTCGTCCTGGTCCAGGACCTCGCGGACGTCGGAGTCCTGGGCGTTCCGGCGGATCTCGGCGAGGGCCTCGTCCGTGGCGTTCCGGGTGCGGCGCAGCGCGGAGAGCGCGTCGGAGGCGCGGGGGTCGGCGAGGTAGACGAGGGTCTGGCGGCGCTCCTGCTGAACGACGCGGACCGTGTCCTCGACGGGGTAGCCGACCTTCTCCACGACGGCCGACACGGTGAACAGCCGGCTCGCCTCACGGCCCGTCAGTACCGTGGCGAAACCCCAGATCGCGGTCAGGGACACCAGCGGCACGAGAAGCAGCGCCACGATCTTCCGGCGGATGGACTTCCCGCGAAAGCGCATGGCCTCCCCCAGCTCGAACCCCCACGGGCAGGGGGTACGCATGTGCGTCAACAAACGCCGCGAGCCTACTACCGCCGCGCAGTTAACTCGAAGACCCGTCCGGAAGCCGAACTTCCGCACCGCGGCCGGGACATGGGGAGTTGTCCGGGCATTACGGGAGATTGCCGCCCTGAATCCGGTCTCTTCGACAAGACCGGATCCGATCGGCCCCGGCGGCGACTTGGCCAGAATTTTTCGCAACTTGGGAATCTTCGCGGCTTCTCGACCGTCCTACTCATTGGGAATTGGGGGCGGAATCGGCCACAGGAGCCGCAGGCCGCACCTCGGCGGCGTAAAACAGAGCAAGCCGGGCAGCCACAGGGGAACCGGGTCTTCGACCCGGAGGTGAGTGGTCTGCCGGCGGTGGGGAGTGACACGTTGATGGGCACGGTGGAGCGGCGCGGGGCGCCCGAGGAAGGCGCGACAGGGCGGGGTACGGCGCTGCGGGAGCCCGGGACACCGGATCACGGCGTTCCGGCGGACGAAGCAGGTGCCGGCCGGCCGGCCGGCACCGAGGGCGTGTCCATCCCGGCCCAAGCGCGAGCCGGATACAGGCCGTTGTGGGTCGAGGAGCCCGCGCGGCGGCGCCGTCTGCCCGATCCGGTGCGCAAGGCGGCCGTGCGCGCGGTCCTCATCATCTCCGTGACGTTGATTCAGGCGATGGTGGCGTTCCTGTGCACCCTCGCCGAGTCCTGGCTGGCTTTCCCGATGGTGATCAGCAGTGTGGTCAGCACGGTGGTGGCCACCTGGTCCGCGCTGGACGTGTGGGTCACCCGCCAGGTGTGGAACCAGCGCAACGGCGTGGTGTCGGCGCCGAGCAGCACCGCCCGGTCGCTGCGCCGTGAGCGCCGCCGGGCGCGACGGCAGGCCCGGCTCGCCGAGCGGACGCAGGAGCGGATACGCCGGCAGGGCGGCGCCGGGCGGCTGTCGCACCCCTGAGGCCCGTCGGCGCCGGCGCCCCCGCGCGCGTCACTGCGCGCTGGGGGCCGGTCGTTTGAACATCCGGGTCGCGGTGATCTCGCTGTGCACCGCCTCGCCCGCCTGGGGCGGCTGGGGCAGTCCCGGGCGCAGGTGCTCCTCGACGCTGATGTACTTGAGGCCCGCCCTGAGGTCGGCGTCGTTGCGCAGCCGGATGACGAGCGGGAACTCCGCCAGCGCCGTCGTGTCGAACAGGCCGGTGGTGTACAGCAGCTGGACACCGAGCGCGTCGGACACGGCCCGCTGGAGCTCCAGCAGGTAGGTCGCGTTGGCGCGGCCGATGGGGTTGTCGAGGAACAGCGTGCCGGCGTGCCGGTGCTTGTCCCGGCCGCGGTCGTTGGAGCGCAGCGCCGCCATCGTGCAGTACAGGGCGATGGCGGCGGTGAGCAGCTGACCGCCGGAGAACACGTCGCCCATCTGCCCCACGGGCACCCGCTCGGCGCGCAGCACGGCGTCCGGCTTGAGGATCTCGACGGCGACGCCCTTGGGCTGCAGGGCGGCGGCGACGCCGCGCAGCAGCAGCGACATGCCGTCGCGCCGCAGGTCGGAGTTCTTCTTCACGGCCGCCCGGGTCGCCTCGTCGATGACCTCGCCGAGCCGCTCGGTGAGGGTGGCCTGGTCGGGCTCCTCGAAGCGGATGCGCAGGAACTCCTGCCCGGACCACTCGCCCAGCCCCTCGGGCAGACGGGACAGCCGCTGCGCCGAGCGGAGGGTCGCGAGCGCGGACTCGACGAGCCCGCGCAGCCGGTCCACGATCGAGTCGCGGTTGC
Source organism: Streptomyces sp. NPDC000345 (assembly GCF_042898825.1). Classification (NCBI taxonomy): domain Bacteria; kingdom Bacillati; phylum Actinomycetota; class Actinomycetes; order Kitasatosporales; family Streptomycetaceae; genus Streptomyces; species Streptomyces sp. NPDC000345. Next base: position 140,202 of record NZ_JBIAZE010000020.1, on the reverse strand, counting down.
GCTCCAGCTGCTCCAACTCGTCCGTGAGCACCCGGAGCCGGGGCGCGAAGGCGTCCGCCCACTTCTGGGCGTGCTCGGGCAACGAGGAGGCGGGCAGCTCGCGGATCTGCTGCCGGGCGGGCGTGCGGACCTGTTCGTAGCGGGTGGAGTTGGCGTGCCGGACGAGCACGTCGCCTGCCTCACGCACGGCGGACTCGGCGGTGGAGAGGTCCGCGGCACAGCCGCGCAGCGAGCGGCGGGCCTCCGCGGCCGACTGCCGGGCCTCCTCCAGGGTCCCGGGGTAGGGCTCCGATGCCTCCTGCTCCTCCTCCGGGGCGTGTTCGCGCAGCAGGTCGCGGAGCATCGCGGCGATCTCGTCGAATCCGGCGGCCGCGTTCTCGGCCGCCCGGTGCGCGTCGAGCAGTTCGGCGTGCGCCTCCCGGGCCTGGGCCAACGCCTCGGTGCGGGAGGCGAGTTCGGCCGTCGCCGTGCGCAGCAGGGCCTGGGCGTGCTCGGCGTCGCGCGGCTGGAGCTCCTCGGGCAGCTCGGTGTGGGCGTCGCCGTCCTCGGGGGCATGCCGCTCGGCCTCGCCGCGCAGCCGTCCGAGCTGCTCGCTCGCGGTGGACATGCGCGTCTCCAGGAGCTGCACCAGCTCCTCCGCGCGTGCGGCGGCGGCCTGCCGGGACGGCCCGTCCGAGCCGTCGGGCGACTGGAGCAGCTGCTCGGCGCGGGTACGGACCTTGTTGCTCAGCCGGTCCAGCTCGGCACGGGCGGCGCTCTCGTCGCTCTCCGCGCGCGCCTGCTCGGCCCGCAGGTCGGCGCCGACGCCGACCTTCTCGTACACCTGGGAGGCGGCCCGGTAGGCCTCGCGGAGGGCGGGCAGGGAGGACCGGGAGGCGTCCGCGTCGTCCTCCGGTACGTCGTCGGGTGCGCCCGCGATCTCGGAGCGCTCGGCGCGCAGTGCGCGCGCGGTGCGGCGGGCGTCGTCGGCGGCGCGCTGGGCGGCGCGGCGGTCCTCGTCGGCGGCGCGGGCGCGCTCCAGGCAGGCCTGGGCACGGGCCTCCGACTCGGTGGCCTCGTCGGCGAGTTCGCGCAGCTTGGCCTGCCAGCCCGCCCGCTCGCGCAGCCGGAAGGCGAGCCCGGCGAGGGCGTCGGCGGCGCGCCGGGCCTTCTGGGCGGTCTCCTGTGTCTCGTCGCGGACCTGCGCGGCCTCGGCGGCGGCCTCGTCCGCCTCGGCGCGCAGGGCCCGTGCCTCGGCGAGCTCGGCCTCGGACTCCTCGGCGAAGGCGCGGGCGTCCCCGGCGGCGCGGGCGAGCTCGGTGAGCCGCCCCGCCGGGCAGCCGGTGCGCCAGGAGGCGAGCCGGGCCGCCAGTTCACGGTCCTTGCCGAGCCGCGCGGCGAGCCGGCGGATGTCCTCGTCCCGCTCGGTGGCCCGCGCGCGCAGTGCCTGCCGCTCCTCGTCGGCGGCGTGTTCGTCGTGCATGGCCGGGTTCGGCGGTACGAGGAAGACGTCCCCGCTGGTGGAGTCCGCGGCCGGGGTCGGTGCGAGCAGGGCGGCGGCCGTGCCGACCGCGACGGCGGAGCGCGGCAGGAGCGCCGCGTCACTGAGGGCGTCACGCGCGCGTGCGTGCGAGTCGGGATCGGTGATGATCACGCCGTCGACCAGCTCGGGGCGGGCGGCGAGCACCCGCGCGTGGTCGGCGGGGTCGACGGCCTGGGCGAGGTAGCGCCAGCCGGGCAGCGCGGGAATGCCGTGCTCGCCGAGGAACTCGACGGTGGCCAGCACGTCCGGGCCGGGCGGCAGCAGCCCGCCGTCACCGAGGGCGCCGAGGATGCGCGCGTCGTCGGCGGCGGCGGTGCGCAGGTCGAAGAGCTGCCGTTCGGCGGAGGAGACGGCGTCGTCGAGGAGGTCGCGCAGCTCGTCGGCGCAGCGGTCCAGGTCCTCGGGCGTCAGGGAGGCACCGTCGCCGCTGTCCCCGTCCTGCCGGGGCTGCGGGATCGGGCCGCGTGCGGTGACGCCGGTCAGGCCGAGCAGTTCGGTGAGCCGCTCCTCGCCCGCCAGGGCTTCGGCGAGCCGCCGCTCGGCCTCGTACGACCGCTGCGCCGCCGTCGCGGCGTCCGCCGCGCGGGCTGCGGTCAGCTCGGCGCGGGACTCGGCGGAGGCGGTCTCGCGCGCGTGCTCGGAGGCCCTGCGGGACGCCTCTCGGGCGGTGTCCCAGGCGGCGACGGCCGTCTTCTCGGCGTCGCTGGCGGCGAGGGCCGCGCGCGCGGGGTCGGCGTCGGGGGCGCTGTCGTCCAGCCATCCCGCGCGGACGGCCTCGGCGGTCTCCTGCTCGACCTCGGCGAGCCGCTGGCGCAGATGCCCGATCTCGCTGCGGGCGCGCTGCGCCTCGGTCGCGGCGGAGGTGGCGTCCCGGTGGGCGGTCTCGGCGACCTCCTGGAGGGCTGCCGAGCGCTCCTCCTCCTCGTTGGCGAGGGTCTCGGCGTTCTCGGCGGCCGCGTGCAGGGCGCGTACGAGGTCGACGGCGGCCTTGGCACGGGCGGCGAGGGCCGGGGCGGCGTCCCGCTCGGCCTCCTGGATCGCGGCGGACACGCGCGCGACACGGTCGGAGGCGGCGCGGTGGCGCAGTGCGGCCTCGGCGGCCTGCCAGGCGGCGTGCAGGGTGCGGGCGTCGGCGAGCTCGCGTTTCTGTGCGGCGGCGGACTTCTCGGCGGCGCTGAGCGCCAGGGAGGCGTGCCGGAAGGCGAGTTCGGCGGCGATCAGCGCGCTGCGCTCACGTCCGCCCTCGGAGTGCGTGACGGCGTAGGCCGCTGCCGTGACCCGCTGGGCGAGGTCCCCGGCCCGCATCCGCTCCTGCACGCCCCGCGCGGACAGCCGGCGGGCCAGCGTGCGCGTGCGCCGCTCGGCCCCGGTGTGGATGTCACGGGCGCGGGAGCGGGTTTCGGCGGCCTCGACGATGCGTCCGAGGAGATCCACCGACCCGGCGGTGAAGTCCCGTTCGGCGATCAGCTCGGCGCGCCGGCCGAGCTTGTTGCCGAAGCCGCTGACGAGGTCGGCGAGCCCGTCGGTGTCCCGTGTGTCCGTCACCGCTCGCAGGAGGAGGTCGGTGAAGTCGGAGTCCTTCTTGACGGCGAAGAGGCCGGCGGCCTCGCCCTCGTCGGCGTTCATCTCCCTCTGGTAGCGGAAGAGTTCGGGGTCGAGGCCGAGTTCGGTGAGGTGTTCCACCCACCGGTCGTGGATCTCCTCCCAGTGCACCTCCAGGTGCGGATACGCCTTGCCCGCCTCGGTGATGGCGTCCCGGAACCCCTTCATGGTGCGCCGCCGCCCTTGGGCCCCGGAGACGCCCTCCACGGGCGGTCGCACCGCGGTGGACTCGGCGACGGGGAGGTTGTCGAGGCTGAGTCCGGGGCCGGGCCGGAACGAGTACCAGGCCTCGGCGAACTTGCGCGGGTCGTTGGACACCTGCCGGCCGCGCCACTCGCTCACCTTGCCGACGACGACGCACTCGCCGGTCAGCACGTGCTGCCACTCCAGCGCCACATGTCCGCAGTCGTCGGCGAGCAGGAACTTGCGCAGTACGCCGGAGCTGGCGCCGCCGAGGGTGTTGCGGTGGCCCGGCAGCATCACCGAGAAGATCAGTTTGAGCAGGACGGACTTGCCGCCGCCGTTCTCCAGGAAGAGCACACCGGCCGGCGCGGGCCGGCGCGGCGGGCCGACCGGCTCCTCCTCGAAGAACTCCGCCTGCGTCGGGGCGGGATCGGGCACGACGTCACCGACACCGCGCAGGTCAAGCACGGTGTCGGCGTAGCGCGCACCAGCGGGCCCGATGGAGTAGAGGCGGACCCGGGACAGCTCGTACATGGCGGACTCTCGTAAGTCTTCGGGAAGGTGCGGTGGTTCGGGGCTCGGGGCTCGGGGAGCTTCAGGAGTGGAACGGCAGTCCGGCTTCGGCCACCAGCTCCAGGTCGTCGGTCTCCTCGGCGGGCAGCAGTGTCGGCGTGCCGTCGGTGACCGGGACGACGCCCAGCTCCAGCAGCTCGGCCATGGCGGCGCCGCCGGCCATGTCGCGGACCTGGAGCTGGTAGCGGGCCGTCGTGCGGTACGTACCGCCGTTGTCGTCGCCGGTGCGCTGGAGGAAGCCGGAGTCGGTGAGGAAGGCGACGGCCTTGCCGACGATCCCGGTGGTGGATCCGGCGAGTCTGCGCGCGTCCTTGGTGGCACCGGCGGCGCTGCGTCTGGCCCAGATCCGCCAGGCAGCCTCCAGTCCGGGCGCGTCGGTGGCCGGGTCGGTGTTCTCGCCCTGTTCCTCGGCGCGCTCCTCCAGGCGGCGGCAGGCCTGGCGCACGAAGGCGTCGACGCCGTTGACGCTGACCCGGCCGATGTATCCGTCGTCGGCGAGGTCCTCGGGGCGGGGGAAGGCCATCGCGGCGACCGCGAGATGGGCGAGACCGTGCAGGAAGCGGTCGCCGCCGTCGGCGGACGTGCGACGCGCGTAGTCCCCCATCCGCACCGCGAACACCGAGTCCTCGGCGGCGGTCACGGCCATCCCCGCGCGCGGGGACACCTCCAGCACGACCAGACCGAGGCCGGCGGCGATGGCGTCGGCGAGCCGTGCGAACGCCGGGTCCTCGCGGTGGCGGCGCAGCAGATCGGCGTACTCCTGGTCGCGGGCGGGCTGCAGTCTGGGCTGCAGACCGAAGGCGACGAGCCGCGCCGCGTCGGCGGCGTCGGCGGGGGTGACGGCGGCGGTCACCACCGGGGCGGGGGCCTCCGTGTCGCTCCACTCGACGTGCTCGGTCACGGCTGCGGCTCCTCGGTGTTCTCGTACGCGTTCATTCGGTTCCCGGCCCGGCTCATGCCGCCTCCGTGCGGTCCGCCGCCATCCCCGCGGCGTCCAGCAGGGCGGTGCCGACGATGAGATCGGCCCCGCCGAACTCGGGGTCCTCCAGTTCCGTGCCGTCGTCCACGGCGAACAGCAGCTTCTCCTCGCCCTGCCGGTAGGCCGTGCCCACGGCCGGGGAGGCGGCGTGAACCGCCAGCAGTGCCACGAGGTAGGGCAGTTCGAGGTCGCCGGTGCGCCGCGCCTCGGCCAGCAGACCCGACAGCCGCCGCGGCGCGTCCGCCGGCAGGTCGAGCAGTTCCCTGGCGAGCGCCAGCTGTTCCTCGCTGAAGCGGCTGTCGTCCGGGGTCGCGATGAGATCGGGCTCCGGCATCTCCGCGCCCAGGTGCTCCCGCTCCACCGGCGGGGTCAGCAGCAGGTCGACCAGATCGCCCACCCGCACGGCCACCGGCGTCCGGAATCCCGTCCCGCGCGCGAAGAACGCGTCGGTGACGCGGGCGGCCTGCTCCAGCGGCAGCGGGAGCACGGGCGCGACGAGATGGCCGTAGAGGTCGATGCCCGACGAGGTCATGGGCGTGGCGAAGGCCTGCCGGTCCTGTTCCGCGCGGAACAGGGGGCCCGCCTCCAGCAGGCGGGACTGGAGCTGCGTGTGCCGGCGGATGCAGTCCTTGACGATGTCGACGAGTTCGGCGGCCCGCCGCTTGTTCTCGGCGTCCTCGATCTCGTCCCGGGCCCTGCGGATGTTGGTGAGGATCGCGTTCTCGTGGCGGTAGCGGTCGGCGACGTGGTCGAGGGCCTCGGCGATCATGTCGGGTACGGCGTTCAGCCAGTCCACCGCGCGGACGTTGCGCCGGGTCGCCTCCAGGGCCCTGCGCAGGCTCTCCGCGTACTGGACGGTGCGGTAGCGGGCCTGCTCGGCGGCGAGTTGGGCGTCGGCGAGGCGGCCGCGCCGGATGAGGACCTCCAGCTTGACCTCGGCCGCGATCTGCGCGCTGGTGACGTCGGTGTCGAGAGCGCCGACGAGGACGTTGACCGCCTCGTCCGTGGTCCGCAGGTAGACCGTGCCGCCGTAACCGGGGACCTCCTCCAGCAGCTTGAAGTCGTAGTCGCGGCGGACATAGGTGCCGTCCGCGGCGAACGTGCCGTACACGGCGCGGAAGCCGCGGTCGACGCTGCCGACGTTGATCAGGTTCTCCAGCACCCAGCGGGCCACCCGCTCGTGCTCGGCGACGGGCCGCTGGGGGGCCTGCGCGGCGATGCGCGGGACGAGGCGGGCCACGATCTGGTCGTGGTCGGCGCCGGTGTCGAAGTCCATGTTCAGGGTGACGAGGTCGATGGCGGCGAGGGCGATCTCCGCCATGCCGTAGACCGAGTACTCACCCGCGAGGTTGGCCTTGCGGGCGTCGAGGTCGTGAATCGGCGCGGTGCAGGCGAGCGCGCGCAGCCGCCGCGCCAGCCCCTCGTCGGCGGCCGGGCCCGGAGCGGGGCGCGGCCCCGCGCTGAGCTGGGGCGGAACACGGTCCGTCGATGCAGGCGAAGTCACGGTGCACAGAGTAGGTCCTCGGTCTGACAACGACCCAAACGACCGCAGATGCGACCGCCGTCACACCGCCTCGGGACGGCCTCGGCCGTCGCCCCCGCCGGCCGCCCCTTCGCCCATGCGCCGCCGGTACACCTCGACGACCCGTTCCAGCGAGTCCCGGAGGTAGACGTCCAGCAGCTTCTCCGCCTCGATCCGGTCGCCGGCCTCCAGCGCCTGGAGGATCTGGCGGTTGCGCATGAGGTACGGCTCGTGCAGCCGCCGTGGGTCGTCGACGAGGTGGAAGGCGAGGCGCAGTTCGGCGAAGACGCTGCGCATCAGCTCGTCGGTGCGGGCGCTGCCGGCCAGGGCGACGAGTTCGCGGTGGAAGTGGATGTTGGCGGTACCCACCTCTTTCCAGCCATTCTCGACGGCGGCGACCTGGCCCTCGGTGACGGCCGCCCGGAGGGCGTCCAGGGCGTACGGCGGGTCGCCCAGCCCCCGGACGACGGCACCCTCGACCAGCGCGCGCGTGCGGTAGATGTCCTCGACGTCCTCGACGGTCAGGACCCGGACGAACACACCCCGGTTCAGCTCGTGGACGAGCAGGCGCTCATGGGTGAGCAGCCGGAACGCCTCGCGCAGCGTGTTGCGGGAGACCCCGAGCGCCCCGCCGATGCTGTCCTCCGACAGGCGCGTCCCCGGAGGGAAGAAGCCCTCGGCGATACGGCTCCTGAGGATGTCCGAAACCCGCTCGGCCGTGCTGGTGCGCCCCAGGAGGGCGCGGTCGTCGGCCAGTCCCGCCAGCTGCTCTGCCATGCCCGGAATTGAACCGCAGAACACGAGAACGAAACAACAGGGGTATTGAAGGATCGTTCAACGATCCTCTACCTTCCTGTCCACGGCGCCGCCCCGTCCCCACCGAGGCACGTCCGTTCCCGCACGGCTCACTCCCAGCACCCTCCGTCATCCCTCAGCGAGGTGCCCATGAGCACGACCCCTCCACCGCAGACCCCGACCACTCCGCGCCCCGCCACCACCGGCCACACCGACGACGGGGCGTTCGCCTGGCTGCGCGCCCTCGGCCCGCGGGGCCGGCGCGCCTTCGCCGGCGCGTTCGGCGGCTACGCCCTCGACTCCTACGACTACTTCACGCTGCCGCTGAGCATGGTCGCGCTGGCGGCCTACTTCGGCCTGGACAGCGGCCAGACCGGCCTGTTCACCACCGTCACCCTGATCGTGTCCGCCATCGGCGGGGCCGTCGCGGGCGTGGTGGCGGACCGGATCGGCCGGGTCAGGGCGCTGATGATCACGGTGATCACCTACGCCGTGTTCACCGTGGCCTGCGGCTTCGCGCCCGACTACGAGACCCTGCTGGTCTTCCGCGCCCTGCAGGGCCTCGGCTTCGGCGGCGAGTGGGCGGTCGGCGCCATCCTGGTCGCCGAGTACGCGAGCGCCCGGCACCGGGGCCGCACCCTGGGCGCGATCCAGAGCTCCTGGGCCGTCGGCTGGGGCCTCGCGGCCATCGTCTACACCCTGGTCTTCTCGTTCTTCGGCGACGACATGGCCTGGCGTGTCATGTTCTGGACCGGCGCCCTGCCCGCCGTGCTCGTGGTGTGGATGCGCCGCCGGGTGCAGGACGCGCCGGAGGCCGCCACCGCACGTGAGCACAGCTCCGGGAAGGGCTCGTTCCCGGCCATCTTCAAGGGCCCCCTGCTCCGCACGACGCTCTTCGCCGGGCTGCTGTCCACCGGGGTCCAGGGCGGCTACTACACCCTGGCGACCTGGGTGCCGACGTATCTCAAGTCGGAGCGCGGGCTGTCGGTGGTCGGCACGGGCGGGTATCTGACCTTCCTGATCTCGGGCGCCTTCCTCGGCTACCTGACCGGCGGCTACCTCACCGACCGGCTGGGCCGGCGCCGCAACATCTGGCTGTTCGCCCTGCTGTCGGCGGTCTGCATCCTGGCGTACGCGAACATCCCCGACGGCGCCAACACCCTGCTGCTGGTCCTCGGGTTCCCGCTCGGGTTCTGCATGTCGGCGATCTTCAGCGGCTTCGGCTCCTTCCTGAGCGAGCTGTACCCGACGGCCGTGCGCGGCACCGGGCAGGGCTTCACGTACAACACCGGCCGCGCCGTCGGCGCCGTCTTCCCCACCACGGTCGGCTACCTGGCCGACAGCTGGGGTGTGGGCGGCGCGCTGGTCTTCGGCGCGATCGGCTACGGGATCGCCGCCCTGGCGCTGCTGGGGCTGCCGGAGACGCGTGGGAAGGAACTGGAGTGAACCGTCCGATCCTCACCGAGGACCGCCCGCCGGAGGCCACGCCGGCGGCAGCCGGGGAAGACCGGCCTCTCACCCTCGTCGACGAGCACGCGTACGCGTGGAGTCCCGAAACCGCCCGGGCCCGTTTCCGGGAGGGCCTCGCGGGCCCCACGGCCGGGGTCGCGGCGGGCCACACCCAGGTCAACCTGATCTCGGTGCCCGCGGACTGGGCGTACGACATGCTGCTGTTCTGTCAGCGCAACCCGAAACCGTGTCCGGTCCTCGACGTCACGGACGCCGGTGCCTGGACGACGGTTCTGGCCGAGGGCGCCGACCTGCGTACCGATCTGCCGCGCTACCGGGTGTGGGAGAACGGGGAGCTGGTGGACGAGCCGACGGACGTGCGCGCGCACTGGCGGCAGGACCTGGTGTCGTTCCTGATCGGCTGCAGCTTCACCTTCGAGTGGGCGCTGGCCGGGGCCGGCGTCCCGATCCGCCACCTGGAACAGGGGCGCAACGTCCCGATGTACGTGACGAACCGTCAGTGCCGGCCGGCGGGGCGGCTGCACGGCCCGATGGTGGTGTCGATGCGCCCCGTGCCGCCGCGGCATCTGGCGGCCGCCATCCGGGAGAGCAGCCTGCTCCCGGCGGTGCACGGCAGCCCCGTACACTGCGGCGATCCGTCGGGACTGGGCATCGACGACCTCGGCCGGCCCGACTTCGGCGACCCGGTGGACGCCGAGCCGGACGACATCCCGGTGTTCTGGGCCTGCGGTGTGACCCCGCAGGCCGCGGTGATGGCCTCGCGGCCGCCGTTCGCCCTCACCCACGCCCCGGGGCAGATGTTCCTCACCGACGCCCGCGACGAGCAGTACCGCGTGGCCTGAACGGCGGACCCGGAGAACCAGGAAGGAAGCACGAAGGAACCATGACCTCGATCGATCTGAACGCCGACCTCGGCGAGGGCTTCGGCCGCTGGGAGCTCACGGACGACGAGCAGTTGCTGTCCGTCGTGACGAGCGCCAACGTGGCCTGCGGCTTCCACGCCGGGGACGCCGCCACCATGCGGCGGGTGTGCGAGCTGGCGGCCGGGCGGGGCGTGACGATCGGGGCGCAGGTCTCCTACCGGGACCTCGCGGGGTTCGGGCGGCGCGCCATGGACGTGCCGCCCGCCGAACTGGCCGCCGAAGTGGCGTACCAGATCGGCGCTTTGGAGGTCTTCGCCCGGGCGGCGGGCGCACGCGTGGCGTACGTCAAGCCGCACGGCGCGCTCTACAACCGGGTCGTGCACGACGAGGAGCAGGCCGGCGCGGTGGTCGACGGGGTGCTCCTCGCCGACGCCACGCTGCCCGTGCTCGGACTGCCCGGCTCGCGTCTGCTGGACCTCGCCCGCAAGGCGGGGCTGCCGGGCGTCACGGAGGCCTTCGCGGACCGCGCCTACACCGACGACGGCACGCTCGTGCCGCGCGCGCGGGCCGGGGCCGTGGTCACCGACCCGGACGCCGTCGTCGAACGGTCGGTGAGCCTGGCCCGCACCGGTACCGTCACCTCCCACGCGGGGTCGTCCATCGAGGTACGCGCGCGTTCCCTGTGTCTGCACGGCGACACGCCCGGCGCGGTGGAACTGGCCCGCCGGGTCCGGCGACGGCTCGAGGAGTCGGGTGTCCGGGTGGAGGCCTTCGCATGAGCGTGCGGGTCCTGCCCGTCGGCGACGACGCCCTGCTCGTCGAGGTGGCCTCGGGCGCGGAAGCGGAGGCGCTGCACGCGGAACTGGTGCGCCGCCGCGCGGTCGGGCTGCTCACCGCCCGCGAGATCGTCCCCGCGGCCCGGACGGTGCTCCTGGACGGTGTGGACGACCCGGTCCGGCTGACGTCCGAACTGACCGCCACGGAGATCCCGCCCGCCGCCCCGCGGACGCGTGAGGTGGTCGAGCTGCCGGTGCGCTACGACGGCCCCGACCTCGCCGACGTCGCCGCCCACTGGGGCGTACCGGCGCGGGAGGTGGCCCGCATCCACGCGGACACCGAGTTCCGGGTCGCCTTCTGCGGCTTCGCGCCCGGCTTCGGCTACCTCACCGGTCTCCCCTCGCGCTACGACGTCCCCCGCAGGGCCACGCCGCGCACGGCGGTACCGGCCGGCTCGGTGGCGCTGGCCGGGCCGTACACAGGGGTGTACCCGCGCTCCTCGCCGGGCGGCTGGCAGCTGATCGGCAGCACGGACATGGTGCTGTGGGACCACGCGCGTGTACCGGCCGCGCTGCTGTCGCCGGGGACGCGGGTGCGTTTCGTCGCGGCGGAGCCGGTGGGTGCCGGGTGACCGACCGCGCTCTCTCCGTCGTCCGCGCGGGGGCACTCACCACCGTGCAGGACCAGGGGCGTCCCGGACACGCGCACCTCGGCGTGCCCCGCTCCGGCGCGCTGGACGCCCCCGCGGCGGCCCTCGTCAACCGGCTCGTCGGCAACCCGCCCGGAGCGGCGGTCCTGGAGACCACCGTCAACGGCTGTGCCGTGCGGCCCCGTTCCACCGTCACCGTGGCGGTCGGCGGCGCGCCCTGCCCGGTCACGGTGGACGGACGGCCGGCCGCCTGGGGCACGTCCGTGCGGGTGCCGGCCGGAGCCGTCCTCGACGTCGGGTCCGCCGTCCGCGGGCTGCGCGCCTACGTGGCGGTGTCCGGCGGCATCACCGTCGATCCGGTCCTCGGCAGCCGCTCCACCGACCTGCTGTCGGGCCTCGGCCCCGAGCCGCTCACGGACGGCACGGTCCTGCCGCTGGGCCCCGAACCCGTGCCGCACACCCGCGTGGACGTCGCCCCGCAGACCGCTCCCCCGGCCGAGCTCGTCCTCCGGGTCACGCTCGGCCCGCGCGACGACTGGTTCACGCCGGGGGCCGTCCGCGCCTTCACCACGCGCGCGTACCGCGTGTCCCCGGCGAGCAACCGCATCGGCCTGCGCACCGAGGGGCCCGCCCTGGAGCGCGCCCTCACCGGTGAACTGGCCAGTGAGGGCATGGTCCTGGGCGCCGTGCAGGTACCCCCCGACGGCCGGCCGGTGGTCTTCCTCGCCGACCATCCGACCACCGGGGGCTACCCGGTGATCGGGGTCGTCCGCGCGGCCGACCTCCCGGCCGCCGCCCAGGCGGTGCCCGGTACCCCGGTCCGCTTCGTGGCCGTACGCCGACGCTGAGGTACGAGGCGTCCGGGGCGACGCGACACGGACGGCCATCGTGCGCCGCCGGGGCGACACTCAGGTCCCGCCGCAGAGGGCCACGGCCTTCCGGGCGTCCGGGGCGACGCGGCGCCCGGGGGTCTCCTGGGCGGCCCCCGGCTGTGGTTCCGCCGCCGACAGCGCGGCCAGCGCCGCGGAGACCGCCGCTGCCGCCCGCAGGTCGAGCCGGGCGCTCGTCCCCCGGACCCGGTGGCGCATCTCGTCGACGGCCAGGCTGAGCAGTTGGGGCAGCAGGTCGGTGCAGCGCCGGGCCACCCAGCCGGTGCCCGCCGTCGCCAGCCACCACAGGCTCGCCGAGGTCGTCGGCGCCGGGAACTCGGGCTCGGGCGAGGGCACGGGTCCGGTGGCGAGGCCCGCCTCCGCCAGCAGGGCGTGGAAGCGCACGGCCAGCTGCCGGTGCCCCCGCTCGCCCGGGTGCAGCCGGTCCGCGCTCCACATCGCGCGGTCCGTCAGCCAGGCGCCCTCCGCCGCATGGAGATGGACGGCTCCGTACCGGTCGGACAGCGCGTGGACCACGGCGTTGACGGCGCGCTGCCGGCGGGCCAGCGGACGGGCCAGGGCTCCGGGCAGGCCGAGCATGGCGCCCGGATCGGGCAGGCACGCGGTGAGCAGGACCGCGCCCTGCTCGGCGAAGGCGCCGTACACCGTGTCGAGCCGGGCGGCGACGGCGTGGAGGTCGAACGTGCAGCGCAGTGTGTCGTTCACGCCCACGACGACGGAGACGACATCCGGCCGCAGCGCCAGTCCGGCCGGGAGCTGCCGTTCCAGCACGTCCCGGGTCTGGGCCCCGCTGACCGCGAGGTTCGTGAACTCCACGGGTGCCGGGCACCCCTCGTCCACCGGCCCCGCGAGCCCGCCGGCGAGCAGCGCGGCCCAGCCGCGCCGGCCGTCACCCGCCGGGTCACCCACGCCCTCGGTGAGGGAGTCGCCCAGGGCGACGAAACGGACCCGTCTCATCCCAGACCTCCGGACACGAAGGGACGTACCGGTACCGTCGCGACGCCGTCGTCAGGACGCTCCGCTCCCGTCGCGACGCCCGCGTCGGAACGCCCTCGTCCCGACGCCACGCAGTCGTCAGAACGCGCCCGTCCCGTCCCACCGCCCACGTCGGGACACGCCCGTCCCGACGTACCACTCACGTCACCACGCTCCCCCGCCGTCCCTCCGCCCCCGGCGGGACGGCACGGCATCGCCGCATCGTGCGCCGCGAGAAACGCCTCCACCGACGCTCCCCACCCGAAGCACTCCGCACGGGCGCGTGCCTCCCCCCGGCGCTCCTCGCGGGAACGGTCCAGAAGGTGCTCGACCGCGTCCGCGAAAGCGGTCCCGTGGTCGGCCGCGACGGCCCCCGCTGTGCCGATCACCTCGGGCAGTGCCGAGGAGGCGCTCACCACCACCGGCGTCCCGCAGGCCATCGCCTCCAGCGCGGCCAGCCCGAACGTTTCCGCGGGCCCCGGCGCCAGGCACACGTCGGCGGAGGCCTGCAGCGCGCCGAGGGCACCCCGGTCGGACACGTGGCCCAGAAAGGTGACCGGCAACCCCCGCTCCCGGGCCCGCTGCTCCAGCCGCGGCCGCAGCGGTCCGTCCCCGGCGACCACCAGCACCGCCCGCACCCCCCGCGCCACGAGCGCCGCGAGGGCGTCCAGCGCCGTACCGGGCCGCTTCTCCACGGACAGCCGCGTGCATGTGACCAGCAGGACCTCGCCCTCGCGCGCGTACCGGGCCCGCAGCCCCGCGTCGGACAGCGCGGGATGCCGCTCGACGAGGTCGACGCCGAGCGGGGCGCGCACCACGTTCCGTGCCCCGATCCGCACGAACTCCCGCTCGGCGAACTCGGTGGTGCACACCACACGCGCGTACGTGTGCGCCGTACGGATGTTGAGCGCGTCGGCGGTCCGCCGGGCGGCCGCCTCCGGCACGCCCCAGGTGCGCAGCACACCGTCGGCGGTCTCGTGGGAGACCATCACGGCGGGGACGCGGGCGCGCCGCGCCCACTTGCCGGTCCATCGCAGCGTCGTACGGTCCGAGACCTCCAGACGGTCGGGCGCGAGGTCCTCCAGAAGGCGGGCGAGGCGCCGCTTGTCGGTGAGGACGCGGTAGCCGCCGGTGCCGGGCAGCATCGGGCCGGGCAGCGTGACCACCCGGCCCTGCTCGGTCTCCCGGTCGCTCGCCCGCTCGCCCGGCACGATCAGGACGGGTGCGTGGCCCGCCTCGCCGTAGCCCTTGCCGAGTTCGCGCAGCGCGGTGCGCAGTCCCCCCGAGGCGGGGGCCACGAAGTTGGCCAGGCGCACGATCCTCAGCGACCCCGACCCAGACCTCGACCCAGACCCCGAGCCCGACCCCGACCCAGACCTCGACCCGGACCCCGAGCCCGACCCCGACCCAGACCCGGACGCGGACCCGGTCCCGGACCCGGACGCGGTCCCGCACGCGGATCCGAACCCAGCCCCGGATCCCGCCCCCGGCCTCGACCCCGCGCTCATGCCGCCACCACCGGACGGCGCGCGGCCAGCACGTCCCCGTAGTGCCCGATGAGCTGATCGCCGACGGCGGCCCAGGTGCGTCCCTCGACCGTGGCGCGCCCGGCGTCGCCGTACAGCGCCCGCAGCGCGGGATCGGCGGCCAGGGCCGCCACCGCCTCCCGTACGGCGGTCGCGTCGCGCGGCGGGACCAGCAGGCCGGTGCGCCCGTGGGCCACCAGGTCCAGCGGGCCGCCCGCGGCCGGCGCCACCACCGGCACACCGCTGGCCATGGCCTCCTGGACGGTCTGGCAGAACGTCTCGAAGGGGCCCGTGTGCACGAAGACGTCCAGCGAGGCGAAGATCCGGGCGAGGTCGTCCCCCGTGCGCCGGCCGAGGAAGACCGCGCCGGGCAGCGCCTCGTCCAGGTGGGCGCGGCTGGGCCCGTCGCCCACCACCACGACCCGCACGCCCTCCAGACCGCACACCCCGGACAGCAGTTCGACCTGCTTCTCGGGGGCCAGCCGGCCGACGTAGCCGACGATCAGCTCGCCGTTCGGGGCGAGTTCGCGGCGCAGGGCCGTGTCGCGGTGCCCGGGGCGGAAGCGGACGGTGTCCACCCCGCGCCGCCACAGCTTGACCCGGGGTATGCCGTGCGTCTCCAGGTCGTGCCGGGCGGCGGTGGAAGGGGCGAGGGTGAGGTCGGCGGCGGCGTGGACGGTGCGGATGCGCCGCCAGGCCGTGGCCTCACCGGCGCCCATGTAGGTGCGGGCGTATCCGGCCAGGTCGGTCTGGTAGACGGCGACGGCGGGGATGCCGAGCTTCGCGGCGGCCGCCATGCCGCGGACGCCGAGGACGAACGGGCTGGCCAGGTGGACCAGGTCGGCGCGGTGTTCGGCGATGGCCGCGGCGACGCGTCGGCTGGGGAGGGCGACGCGGACCTGGGGGTAGCCCGGGAGCGGGAGGGAGGGGACACGGACGACGGGGCACGGCGCCAGGGCGTCGGGCCCGGTACCGGCGGCGGTGGCCGGTGCGACGACGAGCGGGAGGTGACCGCGATCTACGAGGTGCCGGGCGGTCTGGAGCGCGCAGTGGGCCACGCCGTTCACGTCGGGGGGAAAGGATTCGGTCACGATGACGACACGCATACCGGTGTTGTCGCCGCCCTGGACGTGGCCGCGTCAACGTGGATCTTTCCGGACGACAAACGTCCCATGAGCGTTGCGCTGCGTGCGCCGGCGCACGTCGCACGGTGCGCGCCGCCCACGCCGTCGCAGGTCAGCACCCACGCCCCGGCAGGTCGGACGATGTCCACGCCCGCCTGACCCGTGGGTCATCCCGCGTTCACCCGGCGGGCGAACGTGCCCCTCCGGCCGAGTCCGGGTCCCCCCGGTCGCCAACGGCTCCCCCCAGGGTCCGAATCCGGGTTCCCGCCGGGGCCTGTCCGGGGTCCTGCCAGGCCGTATCCGAGTACCCGCCAGGGTCCGTATCCGGCTCCCGCCCGATCTGGTCTCCGGCTACATGGCGGACGCCGCGTCCGGTCCGATCCGGCTGCGTACGGCCGTCTGGACCTCCGCCTCCTCGGCCGGGTCGGCCGCGAGCCTGCGTAGGCGTTCCACGACCCGGGCGTCACCGGTCTCGGCGTGCCGGGCGGCGATCTCGCGGGTGGCCTCCTCGCAGTCCCACAGGCATTCGACGGCGAAGCCGGTGGCGAAGGAGGGGTCGGTGGCGGCGAGGGCGCGGGCGCAGCGTTGCCGCAGGTGGGAGGAGGCCGTCTCGCGGTAGATATGGCGCAGTACGGGGGCGGCGCAGACGATGCCGAGGCGTCCGGCGCCGTCGACGAGGGTCCACAGGGTCGGCGCGTCGCAGCCCTCGCCGCGCACGGCCTCACGCAGGGCGCCGAGGACCAGGTCACTGTCCCGGGTGCCGCCCCGGCAGGCGAGCATGCGGCCCGCGGCGGCGCCCAGGGCGTCGGGCCGGTGGGCCCAGCCGCGGGCCCGGTCGACGGCGGCGATGCTGCGCATGCGTTCGAAGGCGTCCAGGGCGGCCTCGACGACGCCGGTGGAGCCGGTGGCCACGGCCTGCTCGATCAGCAGCAGGGCGTCGGGATCGTTGCAGTCGGCGAGATAGCGCAGGGCGGTGCACCGGGCGCCCTCGCTGCCGTCCTTGGCAGCCTGCACGATCTCCGGCCGGTCCTCGGGGCCGGCCACGGCCGTGAGGCAGCGGGCGGCGGGGACATGCAGGGCCGCGCCGCGTTCCAGGCCCTGCTGGGCCCACTCGAACACGGCCCGCACGCTCCAGCCGGGACGGGGCCCGCTGGGGCTCATCTGGCGTTGCCAGCGGTCGAAGCAGCCGGCTTCCTGGGCGGCACGCACGCGTGCGGAGACGTACTCGCGGGGATCCTCGGCCCACAGCCGCCAGGGCCGTGGCTCAAAAGCGTCGCGGACGGCGGCGGCCAGTTCGGCCTCGCCCTCGGCGTCGGTCGCGAACCGTGCGAGCACCGGCGTGGCCAGGGCGCGCAGCCCGGCGTCGTCGTCGCGCAGGGCGAGCTCGTCCAGCGCCCAGGCCCAGTTGGTGCCCGTGGCGGCGTATCTGCGCAGCAGTTCGAGGGCGTCCGGCCTGCCGTAGGAGGCCAGGTGGCCCAGCACGGCCAGGGCGAGGCCGGTGCGTGACTCCTCGGTGTCGAAGGCGTCCTCGACGTCGAAGAGATGCGCCTCGATCTCGTCCAGGTCGCCGTTGAGGTCGAGGAAGAGCCGGGCGTAGTACAGGGAGCGGTTCTCCACCTGCCAGTCGTGGCGGGGATCGCGCAGGACACAGTGGTTGAGTGCCGCGAGCGCTTCGGCGCGCGGGGCGGTGAGCGCGTGCAGCGTGCCGTCGCCGCGACCCCTCTGCAGGAGGCCGAGCAGCGTACCGCTGGGCGCTATGACCGGATCGAACATGGGAAACAGCCTCACATCAAGCGTCGACGCAACCGGGGACGTGCACTACCTGGCCGCGTGACAACACGTCGGGGCGCCCGCCGTTTCCTGCTTGCTGTAGACCATCTTCCTCTGCCTCTCGTCGGTGGCCCATGCGGACCGCATCACGGCCCGCGCGGTGCGGCAACACCTGCCCAGCCATCGCGTCCGTGAATCACGTCGTCATGATGACCCGGCTGTTCTGCCTGCCGCGACCGAAATTTCCGGCGGCCCCGTACCGCCTCCCCCGTGGTCGTTGATTTACCTGGTCAGGAACTTCGTATTACCTGTTCATGAGCCGTCGGCCCGTACCGCGCCGAACAGCTCCAGGAGCTCGGTCCTGGCGAACATCCGGGCCGTGTCGACGGCCGAGGGGGTGCCCGCGGACGGGTCGGCGCCCGCCTCGAGAAGGACCTTGATCACCTCGGTCTCGCCCTTGAAGGCGGCACCGGCGAGCGGCGTCTGCCCGCGGTCGTTGATCCGGTCCGCGTCGGCGCCGCGGGCCAGCAGGGCCCGGACCGCGTCGGCGTGGCCGTGATAGGCGGCGAGCATCACCAGGCAGTCGCCCCGGTCGTTGGTGAGGTCGGCCGGCACGCCCGCGTCGACGTACGCCACGAGCTCCTCGGTCCGCCCCTGCCGGGCCAGATCGAAGATCTTGGTCGCCAGCTCCACGACCTCGGGGTCGGGGGCTTCAGTCATCGGCCGGGACCGCCTCTCGCTCACAACTCGCTACAACCGTTCAGGTGAATCGCCAGCGTACTGGCTCGCCGCACACATGGGTGGTCCTGTCCGAGGCAAAGATCACGAGGAGACCCGTTCGCCGCAATTCTCCTGCTCAGGCAGCCCCCAGGACGTTCCACCACAGGGGGGAAATCAGGAGAAATTCACCCAGTTGCACCTTTTATCGTATGGATACATCCTGTGATCCTGGAAGTACTCATGGTGACTGTCCCCACGAACCAGGAGATCCCCCATGATCCTGTCCATCTCAGGCGTCGTCCTGCTCGGCATCATCGTCTTCCTGTTCTTCCGCAAGGACGGACTGAAGGCCTCGCACGCCTGCGTCTCGGCCCTGTTCGGCTTCTACCTGGCGAGCACGGCCATCGCCCCGAGCATCAAGGCGGGCGGCGAGAGCCTGGCCGGCCTGCTCGGCGGCATCAAGTTCTGACGCCGCCCGTCCCGTCCGTACGCACCTCCAGGAGACAGCAGTGGCCCGGCGCCCCCTCCCCCGCATCCTGAGCACAGGCAGCGCGCAGATCGCCCGGAGCCGGGAGCTGGCCCGGACGGCGGCCGACAGCGCCACCGACGTCCTCCATCCACTGATCACGATCACCCGCGGGCTGCGCCGGCTGGCCTCGGCCGGGCGGCGCAGATGGGCCGAGACCCCCAAGGACAGGCGCGGGCCGCTGCTGTTCCTGGCCGCCTCGGTGATCCTGGTCGTGGCCCTCGTGCCGTACGGCCCGCTGCTCGCCGTCATCACACTGATGGCGGCGGCGGCCTGGCAGGGCCGGGACCGCACCCCACCGGATCCCGACGGCCCCGACGAGTCGCAGGCCCAGCGGCTCCAGTCGCTGTACGAGGCACTGGTCCCCTACTTCTCCACGGCCGACGATCCCGCTCCCCTCTACGCCCACGGCGGCGAGTGGGAGAAGGCCTTCCCGGCGTACGAGTTCGACGGCTCGGGCCGGGTCACGCACCTCGTGATCCGCTACCCGGCCTACTTCCCGGACGGCGAGGCCGAACCCCGCGCGCGGGTCGAGCAGCTGCTCACCGCCAAGTCGGGCCGCGGCCGCGAGTACCTCTTCACCTGGGACGAGGAGGGCAACGAGCTGACGGTCGGCGTCCTCGCCCCGCTGCCCACCGACATCGCCGCACAGCGCTTCGTCACCGCGCCCGGCGAGACCGTCCTGGGCTTCACCGACCCCACCCGCGTCCAGCGCACGCTCCCTCTCACCCACGGAGAGGAACAGCGTGACGTCCCGCCGGTCGTCTGGCGCACCGGTGCCCGCTCCACCGAGCCGCATCTGCTGGTGGTCGGCCAGCCCGGCACCGGCACCTCGACCCTGCTGCGTTCCATCGCGCTCCAGGCCCTCCAGTACGGCGACGTCCTGGTCGTCGAGGGCGGCGGCACCGGCGAGTACGCGTGCCTCACCGGCCGGGACGGCGTCCTGGGTGTCGAGGCCGGGCTGGCGGGGGCGCTGACCAGCCTGGAGTGGGCGGCGCAGGAGACCGAGCGCCGGCTGATCGCGGCGAACCAGGCCCGCCAGGCGGGACAGACGCCACCGGACGACACCAGGCGTCCGCTGTGGATCCTCCTCGACCGCCCCACCGCCTTCACCCCGCTCGCGGAGGCGGACGGCCGCACCGACCCCCAGGCCCTGCTCCAGGTCCCGCTGCGGCACGGCCGGGCGGCCTCGGTGACGGTGGTCGTGGCCGAGCAGTTCGACTGCCTGGACCTGCTGAGCGACGCCGTCCTTCAGCACACCCGCGCGCGTGTCGTGCTCGGGCCCGCCTCGGCCGGCCGGCTGGCCTCCGTCCTGGGCGCTCCCCCGCACACCACGCCCGTCGACCAGGTCCCGCCGGGACGCGGGTACGCGCGGCTGGGGTCGGGTCCGGTGCACCGGCTCCAGGTGCCGGCGACGCCGGATCCGTACGACGACGCCACGAGCGAGGCGCAGCGGCAGGCGGTGCTGGAGCTGCTGCCGCCGCGGAGCACCCCGGCGGACGCGGAGACGGAGTCGCTGGCGGTGCCGGTGGAGGTGGCGGTCGCGGAGTAGCCCCGGCAGGGTGCGCCGGAACCACGGCGGCGGGCGGGTGGGCCTTCCCGGTCCCACCCGCCCGCCGCCGCGCTACGCGACGAACGTGCGCGGCCCCTCCGCGCCCACCGTCCCCCCGCTCTCCACGATCCGGGCCGCCGCGGCCAGCCGGGCGGCCGCCTCCTCCGCCACCGCTCCCCCCACGGTGAACGGCAGCCGCACATACCCCTCGAAGGCGCCGTCGACCCCGAAGCGCGGTCCGGAGGGCACCCGCACCCCGACCCGCTCCCCCGCTTCGGCGAGCCGCGACCCGGACAGCCCCCCGGCCCGCACCCACAGGGTCAGCCCGCCCTTCGGCACGGAGAACTCCCAGTCCGGCAGCTCCCGCCGCACCGCCGCGACCAGCTCGTCCCGGTTCTCCCGGGCCTGCACACGGCGCAGCTCGACGGCCTGCTCCCAGCCCCCGGTGCTGAACAGCCAGTTCACCGCGAGCTGCTCCAGCACGGGGGTGCCCAGGTCGGCGTAGGCGCGGGCGGCGACCAGGCTGCGGATGACGTCCGGGGCCGCGCGCACCCAGCCGATGCGCATCCCCGCCCAGAAGGCCTTGCTCGCCGAACCGACCGTGATCACCGTCGACCCGGCAGGGTCGAACCCGCACACCGGTCGCGGCATCTCGACGTCGTCGTCGAGCCACAGCTCGGTCATCGTCTCGTCGGCGATCAGCACGGTCCCGGCCGACCGGGCGGCCTCCACCAGCCTCCGCCGCTGGTCCTCGCCGGCCAGCGCGCCGGTGGGGTTGTGGAAGTCGGCGACGACGTACGCGATCCGCGGCGCCGCCTCGCGCAGCACCTGACGCCAGCGGTCCATGTCCCAGCCGGCGAGCCCCTCGGCCATGGCGACGGGCACCAGCCGGGCACCCGCCTCGCGCATGAGCTGGAGGATGTTGGCGTAGGAGGGCGACTCGACGGCGATGCGCTCGCCGCGCCCGCCGAAGAGATGGCAGATGGCGTCGATGGCGCCCATGGCGCCGGTCGTCACCATGATCTGCTCGGGCATCGTCGGAATTCCGCGCGCGGTGTACCGCTCGGCGATCATCGAGCGCAGCGCGGGCAGGCCCGCCGGGTAGTCGCCGTGTGTATGGGCGTAGGGAGGCAGCTCCTCCAGCGCGCCCTGGACGGCGCGGGTGAGCCACGGCTCCGGTGCCGGGAGGGCTGCGCAGCCCAGGTCGATCATCGAGCCGAGGGCCTCGGGCGGCAGCGGTTCCAGGCCGCGCGCGGGCAGCGGATTGCCCGCCGGGACGGCCGTCCAGCTGCCGGCACCGCGCCGGGACTCCAGGAAGCCCTCGGCCCGCAGCGCCTCGTAGGCGGCGGCGACCGTGGTGCGGCTCACGGAGAGGGCCAGGGCCAGTTCGCGCTCGGCGGGGAGCCGGGCGGCCACCGGGACACGGCCCTCGAGCACCAGCAGCCGGACGCCGTCGGCGAGCGCGCGGTAGGCGGGCGGGCGGCGCGTGCCCGGGCCCGCCGGACGGTCCTGCTGGGACGTGAGCAGCCGCGCGAGCTGTGCGGCCCCCACCGCGGAGGTCCACTGCGCCATGGTTACCAGTCCACCTTCCCCGAATTGGCCATGGATGGCGATTCCTTCCAAGCCACAGAGTGGCACGGGTCAGGCCACTACCACCACAGGGGGGCACCACTTGCAGGCCAGGGGACATCTCATACGGCGGCTGGTCCAGTTGTACGGGGGGCTCGTTCTCTACGGGATCAGTTCGGCTCTGCTCGTCAAGGCGGGCCTCGGCCTGGAACCCTGGAACGTGCTGCACCAGGGCCTGGCGGAGCGCACCGGCCTGACGATCGGCGTCGTGCTGATCATCGTGGGTGCGGTCGTGCTGCTGCTGTGGATCCCGCTGCGCCAGCGCCCGGGCCTCGGCACGGTCTCCAACGTCTTCGTCATCGGCATCGCGATGGACGGCGCCCTCGCGACGGTTCCCGAGGCGCACGCCCTGGCCGTGCGTGTTCCTCTTCTGGTGACCGGCGTCGTGCTCAACGGCGCGGCCACCGGCCTCTACATCGCCGCCGCCTTCGGGCCGGGGCCGCGCGACGGACTGATGACCGGACTGCACCGGCGCACCGGCCGCTCGATCCGCACCCTGCGGACGACGATCGAGCTGGCGGTCGTGGTGACCGGCTTCGCCCTCGGGGGCACCGTCGGCGTCGGCACGCTGCTCTACGCGGTGTCGATCGGTCCGCTCGCGCAGTTCTTCCTGCGGGTGTTCGCCGTTCCGCCGGCATCCGGCGGCAGCACGGTCGTTGCCACGGGGACACCCCGTGGAGCGATACTGCGCAGGTGACCGCACCGATACGCCACCCCTACCTCGACCATCCGGGACCCATCCCGTTCGCGCACCGCGGCGGGGCCGCGGACGGCATGGAGAACACCGTGGCGCAGTTCCGGCGCGCGGTGGGGACGGGTTACCGCTACATCGAGACCGATGTGCACGCCACCCGGGACGGCAGGCTCGTCGCCTTCCACGACGCGACGCTGGACCGGGTGACCGACGGCGCCGGCCGCATCGCCGAACTGCCGTGGGCGGAGGTACGGCACGCGCGTGTGGCGGGCAAGGAGCCCGTGCCGCTGTTCGAGGAGCTGCTGGAGACCTTCCCCGAGGTGCGCTGGAACGTCGACATCAAGACCGAGCCCGCCCTGCACCCGCTGCTCGACCTCATCGCGCGCACGGACGCCTGGGACCGGGTCTGCGTCGGCTCGTTCTCCGAGGCACGGGTGGTGCGCGCCCAGCGGCTGGCCGGGCCGCGCCTCGCGACGTCGTACGGCACCCGGGGGGTGCTCAACCTGCGGCTGCGGTCCTGGGGGGTGCCCGCGGCGCTGCGCCGGTCGGCGGTGGCCGCGCAGGTGCCGGAGACCCAGTCGGGCATCCAGGTCGTGGACGCCCGCTTCGTACGGACCGCCCACGCGCGCGGGCTGCAGGTGCACGTGTGGACGATCAACGACGGCGATCGGATGCACCGGCTCCTGGACCTGGGCGTGGATGGCATCATGACCGATCACATCGACACGTTGCGCAAGGTCATGGAGGAGCGGGGCGTCTGGGTCTGAGCGGCCGGACACCGCCGTCGAAGCCTTCGCACCAGGGGAAGCGAGGGTGCGGGTGGGCACCGACACCGTGCGGACGGCGGCGTCCGACGAGGCCGCGGGGCGGCGGCGCGAGCAGCGCGGCTGGTACTTCTACGACTGGGCGTGCTCCGTCTACTCGACGAGCGTGCTCACCGTGTTCCTCGGGCCGTATCTGACCTCGGTCGCCAAGGAGGCGGCGGACGCCGAAGGCTACGTCCATCCCCTCGGCATACCGGTCCGCGCGGGCTCGTTCTTCGCGTACTCGGTGTCGCTGTCGGTGATCGTGGCCGTCCTGGTGATGCCCCTGGTGGGCGCGGCCGCCGACCGCACGGGACGCAAGAAGCCGCTGCTGGGCGCCGCCGCCTATCTGGGCGCCGCGGCCACCGCCGGCATGTTCTTCCTGGACGGTGACCGCTATCTGCTCGGCGGGGCGCTGCTGGTCGTGGCGAACGCGGCCCAGTCGGTCGCGATGATGCTCTACAACTCCTACCTGCCGCAGATCGCCCCGCCCGAGGAACGCGACGCGGTCTCCTCGCGCGGCTGGGCCTTCGGGTACGCGGCGGGTTCCGTGGTGCTGGTCGCGAACCTGGTGCTGTATCTCGCGCACGACTCCTTCGGTGTCTCGGAGTCGACGGCCGTGCGGATCTGTCTGGCCTCCGCGGGGCTGTGGTGGGGCGGCTTCACGATCATCCCGTTGCTGCGGCTGCGCGACCGCGGCCGGCCGGCCGCCGTGGGGGAGGCGACGGCTCCGGGGCTGCGCCAGCTCGTGGCGACGGTCCGCGACATGCGCCGCCACCCGCTCACCCTCTCCTTCCTGCTCGCGTACCTCGTCTACAACGACGGCATCCAGACCGTGATCTCCCAGGCGTCGGTCTACGGCGCCGAGGAGCTCGGGCTCAGCCAGTCCACGCTCATCGGCGCCGTGCTGCTGGTGCAGGTGCTGGCCGTCGCCGGCGCCCTCGGGATGGGGCGGCTCGCCCGCAGATACGGCGCCAAGCACACGATCCTCGGGTCGCTGGTCGCCTGGACGCTCACCCTGGGCGCCGGCTACTTCCTGCCGGCCGGGGCGCCGCTCGGCTTCTTCCTGCTCGCGGCCGCGATCGGCCTGGTCCTCGGCGGCAGCCAGGCCCTCTCCCGTTCCCTGTTCTCCCACCTGGTCCCGCCCGGCAAGGAGGCCGAGTACTTCTCCGCGTACGAGGTGAGCGATCGCGGGATGAGCTGGCTGGGGCCGCTGCTGTTCGGCGTCACGTACCAGCTGACCGGGAGCTACCGGGACGCGATCATCTCCCTGGTGGCCTTCTTCGTCCTCGGGTTCGCGCTGCTCGCGCGGGTCCCGGTACGGCGGGCGATCGGCGCCGCCGGGAACCCCGTGCCGGAGCGGATTTAGCGCTGGAGGCGAAAGGGCGGTAGTGTACGCGTTTGGCCTGCCAGGCGTACCGTTACTGCGCGTCAAAGATGCCGAAACGCTGGGTGACATCTCCTTGCAGATGTGACAAACCGGGCGCCGGTGGGTACTGCACTGGTTGACAAGGCTGCGGCTACGACGGCGACGCATGACCCGGAACGGGACTCGGAACGGGAATCTTTACCGCCGACCGGACGTTGACCGGATGACGACGACAGCGACACCTGTCCTGTGGGCGACAAGCCCGGGAGGCACGATTCATGAGTGAGCGAGCTCTTCGCGGCACGCGCCTCGTGGTGACCAGCTACGAGACGGACCGCGGCATCGACCTGGCCCCGCGCCAGGCCGTGGAGTACGCATGCGAGAAGGGGCACCGCTTCGAGATGCCCTTCTCGGTCGAGGCGGAGATCCCGCCGGAGTGGGAGTGCAAGGTCTGCGGAGCCCCTGCACTCCTTGTGGACGGCGACGGCCCTGAGGAGAAGAAGGCCAAGCCCGCGCGTACGCATTGGGACATGTTGATGGAGCGGCGGACCCGCGAGGAACTCGAAGAGGTCCTCGAGGAGCGGCTCGCCGTTCTGCGGTCCGGGGCGATGAACCTGGCGGTGCATCCCCGCGACAGCCGCAAGTCCGCGTAGCCCTGCGGGGCTGGGGCCGGCTTTAACAGCGCACGCCAATGACCGCGGGCGCCGTACGTGACATGCGTACGGCGCCCGCGGTCTTTGTGCTGAGCGACCGACTGTGCGGGGGCGGGGCGACGGGCTGTGCGGGGGCGGGCCGGACGCCGGAGGGGCTGAAACAGCCGACCGGCGCCGAGACCGCTACGGCTGTTCGTCCCTGATGACCTCGCCCTGCACCACCTTGCCGTCCGGCCGGTGGATGCGGGCCTGCTGGAAGGCGTCGCCCAGGCTGCCGGGGGTGGCCTCGCGGAGCTTGCGCTCGACCGTCCGCTCGGCGGAGCGGCTCACCGCCTTCTGGACCGGCGGGAGCAGCAACAGCAGGCCGACGGCGTCGGAAACCAGGCCCGGGATCATCAGCAGCAGGCCGCCGAGCATCATCAGGCCGTTGCCGGAGCCCCGCGAGGGCGAGCCGCCCCGCTGGAGCGCCTCGTTCAGATTACGGAAGGCGCGTCGGCCCGCCCGCTTGACGACCACCGAGCCGAGCACGACGCCGGCGACGAGGAGCAGGAAGACCACGAGCCCGTTCGTCGCGCCCGCGACGGCGGTCAGCAGCCAGATCTCCAGGACCAGCCACGCGGCGAGCCCCAGCGGCAGGAACGTCCGCAGACGCGAGCGCCGGGGCCGGGCAGGGGGAGGGGCGGAAGCGGGGTACGAAGGGATCGGTGCGCCGGTCGTCATGCTTCCAGTGTGCCCGGACCCGGCTCAGAGCGGCGTAAGGGGACGATCAGCCGTTGCCGTGGGGCTCGGCGGGCGCCTGTGCCTGCGGCCGTCCGGGGTGCTGCTCCGCGCTCCGGCCGGTGATCTTGCCCACTCGCTCCCCCACGCCCCACGCCGTGACCCGCCACAGCGCCTCGACGAGGATGTCGCGGCTCATCTTGGAGTCGCCGAGTTCGCGCTCGACGAAGGTGATGGGGACCTCCACGACGTGGAAGCCGGCCTTGACGGCGCGGCGGGCCAGGTCGACCTGGAAGCAGTAGCCCTGGGAGGCGACCTCGTCGAGGCCGAGGCCCTCGAGCGTCTCCCGGCGGAAGGCGCGGTAGCCGCCGGTGATGTCACGCAGCGGCAGGTCGAGGGCGAGGCGGGAGTAGAGACTGCCGCCCCGGGAGATGACCTCGCGCGACTTGGGCCAGTTCACGACCCGGCCGCCCGGCACCCAGCGGGAGCCCAGGACCAGGTCGGCGCCCTTGAGCGCGGTGAGCAGCCGGGGCAGTTCCTCGGGCTGGTGGGAGCCGTCGGCATCCATCTCGATCAGGACGCCGTAGCCGTTCTCCAGGCCCCAGTGGAAGCCGGCGAGATAGGCGGCGCCGAGGCCTTCCTTGCCCTTGCGGTGCAGCACCTGGACCTGGTCGTCGGCGGCGGCCAGTTCGTCGGCGAGCTTGCCGGTCCCGTCGGGGCTGTTGTCGTCGGCCACGAGGACGTGGGCCTCGGGGACGGCCTTGCGCACCCGGCCGACGATGCTCCTGATGTTCTCCGCCTCGTTGTAGGTGGGGATGATCACCAGGGCCGTGCCCAGCGGACCGAACTGTCTCCCCCGGTCCCGTGCCGCGAGGGTCCCGTCGCCGTCGTTCACTGCTGCCCCTTCGTGTCCGTACGCAGGCCACCACCATAGTGGTCACCGCCTGCGATGACGTGACAGGACGTTCGAACGGTGGTGTCGGTTCCACAAGAGCGGGGTAAGAACAAGCTTTTGGTCTCGTATGTACGTACCCCGCTCGGGTGGGCCGAAGCGTGCTGCGGATGGGGGCCCGGCGCCCTTCGGGCCGACCTGGGGCCCGCTGGCTGCGGGTCGACCGAAAGCCGTTGTCTACTGAGCGCCCGGGCCCCACCCGGGTCACACCTCCCCGGCCGGACCGAACGTTCACTCGCTGCGGCGCGGGCGCTGAGCCTGGCTGCCAGTGACGGTGCCCCGGTGCGGCACACCGTCCCTGACCCAGCGGCGCCGCCACGCGTGCGCGGACGTTCTGCGGCGGGGCGTCCGGTGGTGGACCCGGCCGAACCTACCGGCCCCCCGCCGTCGGCTGTCAACAGCCGTTCGACCTGCGGGTTTTCCGTCAATTCCCTGGTCAGCGGCGAGACGGCACCGGCTGCGCCTCCGCGTGCGGACGGGTGATCTTCCCCGCACCGGCTCCGGAGATCACTCGCCCGGCCGTACGAACACCGTCCGTCCCGCGACCACCGTGCGCAGGCACACGGGCAGGTCGGTGCCGGGGGTGAGATCGGGCAGCCCGGGGGTGCCGGAGCGAGGGTCGGTGGACCAGCGGGCGACCCGGTCGTCGGGGGCCTGGACGATCAGTTCGTCGGTGCGCCAGACCGCGTAGTCCGCCGGTGCGCCCGGCACCAGCACGCCCGCGTCGTCACGGCCGATCGCCCGCCAGCCGCCGCGGGTGTGGGCGGTGAAGGCGGCGCGGACGGAGACGCGGTGTCCGGGGGTGCGGTGGAAGGCGGCCGCGCGGACCGTGCCCCAGGGATCGAGGGGGGTGACCGGGCTGTCGGAGCCGAAGGCGAGGGGGACACCGGCCCGCAGCAGGGCCGCGAAGGGGTTCAGGGTGGCGGCCCGCTCGGCGCCCAGGCGCTGGGCGTACATGCCCTCCTCGCCGCCCCACAGGGCGTCGAAGGCAGGCTGCACCGAGGCGGTCAGGCCCAGTTCGGCGAAGGCCGCGATGGTCTCGGGCGTCATCATCTCGGCGTGCTCGACGCGGTGACGGGCGGCGCGGACGCGGGCCTGGCCGGTCTTCTCCGCCGCGGCCCGCACGCCCTCGACCACGGCGGTCACGGCGGCGTCGCCGATCGCGTGGAAGCCCGCCTGGAGGCCCGCCTCGGTGCAGGCGGCCACGTGCGCGGCGACGTCGGCGGCGGTGAGGTAGGCGATGCCGGTGTGGGCCGCGTCGGTGTAGGGGGTGCGCAGACAGGCGGTGTGGGAGCCGAGGGCCCCGTCGACGAACAGGTCCCCGGCGGCGCCGAGCGCGCCCAGCTCCCGGGCCTTGTCGACGTCGCGCTCGGCCCAGTAGCCGACGACCCGCGGGCCCGTCTCCTCGGCGGCGAGCCGCAGCAGGTCCGTGAAGTCGTCCTCGGAGGAGATCGCGGGGCCGGCGCACTCATGGACTGAGCCGATGCCGAGCGAGGCTGCGTGCGCGAGGGCGGCCCGCTGGGCCTCGGCGCGCTGTGCGGGCGTCACGGCTGCGAACGCGGCGGCGCGTACGGTGTGGTGGGCGTCGCGGGTGAGCGGCTCCCCGTCCTGGAAGCCGGGCTCGGTGCGGGCCCGGGGTGCCAGTTCCAGCAGGGCGGTGGTGACCACGGCCGAGTGGACGTCGATGCGGCTGAGGTAGAGCGGCCGGCCGCCGGTGGCCTCGTCCAGTTCGTTCCGCCGGGGAGGGCGCCCCTCGGGCCAGCGGGAGGCGTCCCAGCCGTGCCCGAGCAGCACCTTGTCCTGCGGCCGGGCGGCGGCGAAGTCGCGTACGAGGTGCAGGGCCGCCGGCAGGGAGGGGGCGGCCGAGAGGTCGAGGCCGGTCAGGGCGAGGCCGGTGGCCGTGGTGTGGACGTGGGCGTCGGTGAACGCCGGGGTGACGAGGGCGCCGTCCAGGTCGACCACCTCGTCGACGCCCTCCGCGAAGGCGTCGGCGGCGCCCTCCGAGCCGACCCAGGCGACCTGGCCGCGCTCGACGACCATCGCGGTCGCGAACGGGTCGGCGGGGCTGTGGACCTCTCCGCGGCGGAGCAGGACGGTCTTCGGCTCGGGGGTGCGCTCACTCATGGGGAACAGTCTCGCGCCTCGCGCGGAGCGCCCCGCACGCAGGTGGGGTCAGATCCGGGGCGGCCGCGCCTCGTACGGAGTCGACAGGACGACGGTCGTGCGCGTCGACACCCCCGCGAGCGCCCGCAGCCGGCTCAGCAGCTCCTCCAGCTCGTGCGGGGTCGCCACGCGCACCTTGAGGATGTAGTTCTCGTCCCCGGCGACGCTGTGGCAGGCCTCGATCTCGGGCACACCGGCCAGCCGGTCGGCGATGTCGTCGGGGGCGCTGGGGTCGAACGGTTTCACCGAGATGAAGGCGGTCAGGGGCAGCCCGACGGCCTCGGGGTCGACGACGGCCGCGTAGCCCCGGATGACACCGCGCTGCTCCAGCCGGCGCACCCGCTGGTGCACGGCCGACGTGGACAGGCCCGTGGCCTTGCCCAGGTCGGTGTAACTCATCCGCCCGTCCTTGACGAGCAGCTGCACGATCTGCCGGTCCAGCTCCTCCATGGCGCAAGAACCTACAGTGCGTGTGATCTCCTCGTATACCGATGCAGCGCAGGTCATACCCGGTTCGTGATGTGTCCCGCAATCGCCGGGAGCCGTCTGTGAGCCGGCTGAGCGTTCCGGTGGCGCGTGCGAGGCACCTGCGGGTGGCATGTGACGAAGACCACAGCCCCCGTCAAGGCTTCGTGATGTCCTCGTGATTACCGCCGAGACGGGCTGGGAAGTGCTTGCTGTGGTCGAGGCCGCAGTGCCTTCACGGCCCAGCCCGAGGGGGAGAATCCCATGCAGAGTCTTAAGCGCCCTGGTCGCACCGCGCCCAAGCGGCTCCAGTCGGTCGTCGAGCCCGAGCCGGAGGGCGTCGAACCCGACGATCCCGAGGCCGCCGACGAGTTCGACGCGTACGACACCTTCGAGATGTACCGGGTCATCTGCCCGGACTGCGCGCAGCCCATCGCGCTGCTGGCGGACGAGGAGGTCCTGCCGGAGCACGCGCTGTGCGCCTCGCCGTGGAACCCGTTCGGGCTCACGGTCTGCGCCGGCACGGGACGTACGGCGTCCGAGGCCCGGCCGGCGGACGAGTCCTGCGCGCCCCAGGAGCAGGACACCGCCCTCCTGCTGACGCTTCCTCAGGGGCTCGACTGGCGCATGCAGCCCTTCTCGCACGTCGGCGGCCCGGGCTCACGCCCGATGCGCGTACCGGCGATGCGGCGCCAGGCCGCCTGAGCCTCGTCGCTCGGCTTCCGGAGCCCGTTTCCCTGTAGCTGCCCTGCACCATGGCTCGCAGGCCGCCATGGTGCAGGATCAGTGCGTCCGGGACCGGCCGGGACACTCACCTCACGGAAGTACGCCCGGCCGCCCGAAATTTGACGATACGTCAGCCGGGGCGGCGGCGGCCGGATACGGACCGGCCGAAACCGGGCCGGGGCCTGTGCGAACACACGCTCGACGGGGTGAGCCGTGACCTGGCGTCCCGCCCCCGCGTTGCCCCGGTATGGCCCCTACGTACACCGCGGTGCGCCGACGCCACCGCCGGCTCCTCGTCGCCGCCCCCGCGGAGGCGGGCGGCGCGGATGCCGGAGGCACGGAACACAGAGGCGCAGAATCGGTTCCCCGGACCGCTCCGGCCGCGCCGCCCCCGCCGGACCCGCCCATCTACCGGGAACTGATCAGCACATGGGCGGACCGTGGCCGCACCCTGCCGGGGCGACACGACCCGGAGTGGGTGCGGCTGGCGGCGCCGCAGGTGCGGCCCGGGCAGTTCAGTGAGTCGGCCCCAGCAGATGACGGGCGATGACCATCCGCTGGATCTGGTTCGTGCCCTCGACGATCTGCAGGGCCTTGGCCTCGCGCAGATAGCGCTCGACGGGGAAGTCGGCGGTGTAGCCGTATCCGCCGAGCACCTGGACGGCGTCGGTGGTGACCTGCATCGCGGCGTCGGTGCAGTGGAGTTTCGCCATCGCCGCCTGCCGGGCGAACGGGCGGCCGGCGTCCCGCAGCCGCGCCGCCGCCAGATACAGGGCGCGGCCCGACTCGACCCGGGTCGCCATGTCGGCGAGCAGGAAACGCAGCCCTTGGAAGTCCGCGAGGCGCCGCCCGAACTGCCGTCGCCGGGCCGCGTAGGCGACCGCCTCGTCCAGGGCCGCCTGGGCGAGGCCGACCGCGCAGGCGGCGATACCGAGCCGCCCGGAGTCCAGCGCGGCCAGGGCGATCGCGAAACCCTGCCCCTCGTCGCCGAGGCGGCGCGCGTCGGGGATCCGTACGCCGTCGAAGTGGAGCTGGGCCGTGGGTGAGCCCTTCAGCCCCATCTTCCTCTCCGGGGGCGCGGCGGCGAGGCCGTCGGCGTCGCCGGGCACCAGGAACACGGTGATCCCGCCCGCGCCCTCGCCGCCGGTGCGCGCCATGACGGTGTAGAAGTCGGCGATCCCGCCGTGGGTGGTCCAGGCCTTGGTGCCGCTGATCACCCACTCCTCCCCGTCCCGCACGGCCCTGGTGCGCAGCGCGGCGGCGTCCGAGCCGGAGGACGGTTCGGACAGGCAGTAAGCGCCGAGCAGCCCGCCGCCGAGCATGCCCGGCAGATGCGCGGCCCGCTGCTCCTCGGTGCCGTGGGCGGCGAGCGGGTAGGTCGCCAGGGTGTGGACGCTGACACCGAGCCCGACGGTGAGCCGGACGGCGGCGAGTTCCTCCAGCACCTGGAGGTAGACCTCGTAGGGCTGGTCGCCGCCGCCGTACCGGGAGCCGTACGGCAGACCGAGCAGCCCCGACACGGACAGAAGGGTGAACAGCTCGCGCGGGAAGTGCCCCGCGTCCTCCTCCTCGGCGGCCGTCGGGGCGATCTCGCGCCGGGCGATGTCACGGACGAGCGCCAGGAGTTCCCGGGCCTCGTCCGTGGGCAGGGCCCGTTCCACCGGCGCCGGCGTGCGCTCGGGCATGGGGCGCCTCCTCAGTGGCCGACCAGCGGCTTCGCGCTGTGAGTATGCCCGCGGGACGCCTTCGCCGCACGGCCGAGCACCCGCGGGATTGGTCCAAACCATTGACCGAACTGGTCTAGTCCTCCTACCGTTTCGGTCCAACGCCTCCCCGCGTTCATGCCGATCGGCGTGCGATCCCCTCCCTGTCCCTGCGAGGAGACACCCGATGCACACCCCGCTCCACCCCCGCACCCGGTTCCGGACGCTCCTGTCCGCCGGCTGCTGCGCCGCCCTCGGCGCCGCCCTGCTCGCCGGCGCGGGCACCGCCACCGCCGGCGAGCCCGGTCCGGCCGGGACGAGCGCCGGCTCCAAGGTCGTGGGCTACTTCACCGACTGGGGCATCTACGGCCGCCAGTACTACGTCAAGAACATCGAGACGTCCGGCTCCGCGGACAAGCTCACCCACATCAACTACGCCTTCGGCAACGTCACCGACGGCAAGTGCGCCCTCGGTGACTCCTGGGCGGACACCGACAAGCCGTTCACCGCCGAGGAGTCCGTGGACGGCGTCGCCGACACCGCCGACCAGCCTCTCAGCGGCAACTTCAACCAGCTGCGCGAGCTGAAGAAGCTGCACCCGAACCTCAAGGTCCTCTGGTCGTTCGGCGGCTGGAGCTGGTCGGGCGGCTTCGGTGAGGCGGCCAAGGACCCGGCGGCCTTCGCCCGGTCCTGCTACGACCTGGTCGAGAACTCCCGGTGGGCGGACGTCTTCGACGGCATCGACATCGACTGGGAATACCCCAACGCCTGCGGCCTCACCTGCGACACCAGCGGCCGCGAGGCGTTCCGGGACGTCATGAAGGCCCTGCGCGAGAAGTTCGGCAAGCGCGAGCTGATCACGGCGGCCATCACGGCGGACGCCACGGGCGGCGGCAGGATCGAGGCGGCGGACTACGCGGGCGCGGCCCGGTACGTCGACTGGTACAACCCGATGACGTACGACTACTTCGGCGCCTGGGCGGCCACCGGCCCCACGGCCCCGCACTCGCCGCTGCACTCCTACCCCGGGATTCCGACGAAGGGCTACGACACCGCCACCACGATCGCCAAGCTCAGGAGCCTGGGCATCCCGTCCCGGAAGCTGCTGCTCGGCATCGGCTTCTACGGGCGCGGCTGGACCGGTGTCACCCAGGCGAAGCCGGGCGGCACGGCCACCGGGCCCGCGGCCGGGACGTGGGAGGACGGCAACGAGGACTACAAGGTCCTCAAGGACACATGCCCGGCGACCGGCACGGTCGGCGGCACCGCGTACGCCAAGTGCGGCAGCGACTGGTGGAGTTACGACACCCCGAAGACCATCAGGGGGAAGATGAAGTACAAGGACGCCCAGCACCTGGGCGGCACGTTCTTCTGGGAGCTGAGCGGGGACACGGCGGACGGTGAGCTGATCGACGCGATCGGCTGACGCGAGCCACCGAGCGGGCCGCCCGGTGACCGGGGCGGGGGACCACGGCCCCTCGCCCCTCGCGGGTGCTCAGTCCCGGCGGGCCGGCCTGGGCGCCGGGAAGGCGGGGTCGATCTCCTCGATGGCGCGCAGGGCGCCGCCCAGGGTCTTCACCAGCAGGTCGCACATGACCTCGCGGGAGAGCTCGGGGCGGTCGATCCAGTCGAGGGTGGCCCCTTCGACGCTGCACACCCAGGAGAGCAGGGCCATGCGGGGCAGCGGCGGGATGTCGCTGTCGCCGTAGGCGCCCTCGGCGAGGGTCGCGACGATCGCCGCGCGGACCCCGTCCCGGATGGCGTGCACCTCGGTGTCGAAGCCGACGCCCCCGCTGACGATCGTGCGGAAGGCGGCCTGGTTGTGCTCGGCGTAGCGCAGATAGCCGTCGATGGTGCGCTGGACCCGGTCGACCTGGGGCAGTTCGAGACCGCTCGCCGCGAAGGAGACCAGGTCGGCGACGGAGTCCTGGACGATGGCCAGGTAGTAGCCGCGCTTGGACTGGAAGTAGTAGTAGATCAGCCCCTTGGCGACGTGCGCCTGCCGGGCGATGTCGTCCATCGAGAGCGCGTCGTAGGACGTGTCGGCGAACAACCTGCGCCCGATGGTGATGAGTTCGGCGCGTCGCGCCAGTGAGCGCTCGGTTCCCCGCGCCCGGGGACGGGCGGCGTCGCGCTGTTGGCTGATATTCAATTCGACCCTGGTCTCCGTCGGTCTGCGGGACGACGTCAGTATGTCAGGTCGAACCGAGGGTCAGGTCACGTCAGCAACAGGTGCAGCAGGGGTCACATCAGTCCCAGCTGTGTCACGAACATCGCGACGACGGCGACGAGGACCCAGCCCAGAACATGCTCGGCGATCTTCGGGCCGTCGTCCCGGGGGCCGCCGGTGCGGGCACGGGTGGCGGTGGCTGCGTGTGCGGTCATGATGTCTCGCTGAGGTCGGGCGGGCACGGGGCGCGCGGCGGGCAGGCGGACCTTTCCGCCCACTTTGCCACCGGCCAGGGCTTTTGCGGCCGAGACCTTGCTCACACGCGCACGCCCACCGACGTCAGCGCCGCCCGCTGGAGCGCGCCGGGACAGACCGGGAAGTAGAGGTAGCACACGCCCCCGGTCCCGGAGACGACCTTGCCCTCGGCGTTCGTGCGCCGGGTCCTGAGCCAGACGTTCTCGAACTGCCGCCGCCGGTACACGCGCCGGACCGAGGCGTCGTCCACCGCGTACGGGTCGTTGGCGATCACGTCGCCACCGGCCGTGAAGCCGATCACGGTCATCAGGTGTCCCGCGGTGCCGTAACCCGCCCCCGTGAGCTCCTCCTTGAGGAAGGACTGGGACGTCACGGCCGGGATGCCGGCCGCGATCAGGGTCTCCAGGTCGGTGAGGGAGGTGAGCCGGGTGACCACACCCTGCAGGTCCTTGAAGGTGGCCGCGTAGGCGGCGTTGAACGGCCAGTTGCCGCAGCCGCGGTACTGGTGGTCGTACGTGTGGCGGGCCGCGTGGCACACCTGCGGGTCCGCGTAGGACGGGTCCACCCAGGCGAGCTGCCCGGCGGTCAGCCGGCCGCCCCAGTACTCGATGACCATCTGTGAGGAGGTCGGGCTGCACCAGGCCTCGCCGCCGTTGTCGTACTCCGGGTACTGGCCCTTGTGGATCTCCTGCGAGTAGCGCGGCACGGCCAGTTCGCGCGCGAGGCCCGGTACCGAGGCCGGGACGGTGAAGCGGTCCGGGATGCCGGATCCCGTCACGCCCAGCCGCCACACGGTCGGGGTGAGCGTCGTGCCGGGACGGCGGTACAGGGTCAGCCGGATCCGGTACGAGGCGAGGCGCGGGCCCGCCGCGGCGTCGTCGATCGCGAGGGTGTCGGTCTGGACGGTGCTCCTGCCGTCGCTCTGGCCGTCGACCGAGGTCCGCTTGATGTCCTGGTCGCCCGACGCCCAGCGGCCCATGACGTACCAGGGGGTGTCCGTGCCGTCGGAGTAGGTGGCCTTCAGTTCGGTCTGGAGCCAGGTGCCGGCCGGGGTCTTCGCGTTCCAGGAGGCGATCACCTCGGTGGCGGGAACGGTGAGCCGGTGGACGGGGGAGGTCCAGGTGGCGTACTCCCAGCGGGCCGTGGTCCTGGTGTGCGGGTCGGCGTAGTCGACGGTGCCGAGCGGCGTGCCGAGGACCAGGCCCGGCCGGGTGGCCGCCACGGCGCGGGTGCCCCGGGCGGTGCCGCCCGTCCAGTCGGCGTACGTGAACCAGGCGCGGTGGTCGACGGGCCGGGCGGGGGCGGACCCGGCGTCCGGGCTCTCGCCGGCGTCCCCGGCGGCGGTGGCCGTCGCCGGGGACGCGCCGCCGGCGAGCGCGGCGGCGACGGTCACGGCGAGGAGCGCTCTGCGGGACGGCTGTTCGACTCCGCGGGAGGACTGGTCGGCGCTGCTCATGGGCGGAAGGACCCCCAGGGTGTCCGGTGCTCGGCTGTGCGCCCACTATGGACGCAGGCGGCCCCGCTCACCAGCATCTCCCTCCCCAACGGTGCCTTTCGTGTCGCACGGGGTGTCCCACTAGACTTTCGCGCCGCGCACCCCCGTTCTTCCGCCACCACGAGAACCCGCCCCCGCACCCGCCTCCAGGACCCGTCATCCACCAGCTCGCCTCCCGGCTCCGCCGTCTCCCCCCGTCCTGTGGCCCGGTCCGTCTGATCGGGATCGACGGACACGCGGGCTCGGGCAAGTCCACGTTCGCCGGCCGGCTGGCCGGGGCGCTCGGCGGTGCGCCGGTGCTGCACCTCGACGACATCGCCAGCCACGAGGAACTGTTCGCGTGGACCGGGCGGCTGCTGACCGAAGTGATCGAGCCGTTGCGCCGCGGCGAGAGCGCGCACTACGCCCCCTACGACTGGCGTGAGCGCCGCTTCGGCCCGCCCCGGCCCCTGCCCGCGGCCCCCGTCGTCCTGATCGAGGGGGTCGGCGCGGGCCGCCGCGCCCTGCGGCCGCACCTGGCCTGTCTGCTGTGGCTGGAGACGCCGCGCGAGGAGGCCTGGGCGCGCGGCCGGTCCCGGGACGGGGAGGAGCAGCGGGAGTTCTGGGACGGCTGGGTCCGGGCGGAGGAACGGCACTTCGCGGAGGACCCGTCGAGACCCCATGCCGGGCTGCTGGTAAGGGAGTTGAGCGAGGGATACGAGGTACTGCCGGGGCCCCTGGGTGAGTCCGGCGGACACCCGGATGTCACCCACCGTGAGGGACCACCCGCACTGTGGTGAACGTGTGAAGAGCCCTGCGCTCGAACTTCGCCAAGTGCCTCAACTTCGCTTGACCGACGGCCGGGACAGGACTTACGTTTCCCATGTGCGGCCATCGCGGCCGCCCCCAGTCGCGAAGCCCCCGGTTGTTCCCCCGTGATCGGGGGCTTCGTTCTGCCCTCCCCCGCTCCGCGCCCCCGATGTGTGGACGCTCCGTGGTGCCGGTCGCTCACCGAGGGTCACCGTCCGGGATGCGCCCCATCCGCTCCCACCTCGTCGAACGGCCTGTGCGGCACCCTTCGGCGGGCACTGCTTCCGCAGGTACGATGCCCTCGGTGCGACCTACGGACAGCTGCTTCGCGCACCTTGCAACTCCGGTCCGCGGCACAGCGGTTCGACCAAGGCAGCCGGCGGGCGACGGCCCGGTGGCAAACCGACGGGGGCACGGTTTGTGGGGGACGTGATGGACTTCGGCACGCGGGGCCCCGAGGCTCCGGCCGACCTCGCCTGGCTACGAGGCGTGGACGCCTACACCATGGGCGCGTATCCGCAGGCGGAAGAGGAGTTCCGCACCGCGGTACGGATCGATCCCGGGATGGCCGACGGCTGGCTGGGACTGCACGCGCTGCGCGTGGACACGACGACCGCGCTGCTGCGGATGTTCCGGCACCGGGACCGCTTCGGCGAACAGCGCGCCCGGCATCGCCGTACGCTCAACTCCTGGTACTGGCTGGGCTGGTGGGTGCAGCCCGTGCTCGAGAGCCCGCGCGACCTGCTGCTCGCGCACGCCTCGCACTGGCTGGACGGCCGGCACGTGCCCGAGCTGGACCGGGCGCTCGCCGGACTCCCGCCCGTCGACACCGACCACCAGGTCCGCTTTCTGCACGCCTGCCGCGCCTACCTGGTCAAGGACTGGGAACAGCTCGTCCGGCACACCGACCCGCTGGTGAACGACCCGCTCCTCGGGATCGAGGCCGGGCTGTTCGGCGGGATGGCGAGGGTCCGGCTGGAAATGTACGGCCAGGCCGAGCCGCTCCTCTCCGCCGCCCTGATGCGCTGTCGCAGCGAGCAGCCGCAGCGCAAGGAACTGCGGTACTGGCTGGCCCGGGCCCACGAGGGCACCGGCCGCTCGGCCGCCGCGCTCCCCCTGTACCGGGCGGTGCACCGGGTCGACCCCGCCTTCATGGACACCTCCGCCCGGCTCGCCGCGATCGCCGAGGGCGACGGCTACGACGATCCCGTCGACCTCGCGGCGATCACGCTCAGCGGCGTGGGACAGGACGTGGGGGACGGACCGGACGCGCTCGATCCGCTGTTCGGCACCGAGGGCCGGGACCTGAAGCTCACCGAGCCCGCCGACCTGCCGCCGGCGGTTCCGCTGGCGTCGGTCGCCGACCCCGCCGTACGCGCGAAGACGGTCGGACCGTCGCCGCTGCCGGCCGGGCCCACCGACCCCGTCTTACTCGAGGAGGCGCTCGCCGAGCTGGAGCGCATGGTGGGTCTGGAACCGGTGAAGCGCCAGGTCAAGGCGCTGTCGGCCCAGCTGAACATGGCCCGGCTGCGGGCTGGGCAGGGACTTCCCGTCCAGCCGCCCAAACGGCACTTCGTCTTCTCCGGCCCCTCCGGCACCGGCAAGACCACCGTGGCCCGCATCCTCGGCCGCGTCTTCTACGCCCTCGGGCTGCTCGGCGGCGACCATCTGGTGGAGGCCCAGCGGGCCGACCTCGTCGGCGAGTATCTGGGCCAGACGGCGGTCAAGGCCAACGAACTCATCGACTCCGCCCTCGGCGGCGTCCTCTTCGTGGACGAGGCGTACTCGCTCTCCAACTCCGGCTACGGCAAGGGTGACGCGTACGGCGACGAGGCGCTGCAGGTGCTGCTGAAGAGGGCCGAGGACAACCGGGACCACCTGGTGGTGATCCTGGCCGGCTACCCGGAGGGCATGGACCGGTTGCTCGCCGCGAACCCCGGACTGTCCTCCCGCTTCACGACCCGCGTCGACTTCCCCTCCTACCGCCCCCTCGAACTCACCTCCATCGGTGAGGTGCTCGCCGCGGAGAACGGCGACGTGTGGGACGAGGAGGCGCTGGACGAACTGCGTTCGATCGCCGGGCACGTCGTCGACCAGGGATGGATCGACGAGCTGGGCAACGGGCGGTTCCTGCGGACCCTGTACGAGAAGAGCTGCGCGTACCGGGATCTGCGGCTGTCCACGTATCCGGGCGGGCTGACCCGGGACGACCTGTCCACCCTGCGCCTGCCGGACCTGATGCAGGCGTACGGAGAGGTGCTGTCGGGACGCGGGCCGCAGGATCCGTCGGCGATGTGAGGCGCCCCGGGCGGGCTGGGCGGGGGTGGGTTCAGGGGGGGTTCACTCGCCCGCTCTCGCGGGGTGCCGCCGCGCCCACCCGTGCCGCCGGGGCGGCACGGCTGCCCGCGGCTACGGACACCGCGGCGGCACCGCGCCTTCCCTAGCCGGCCATGGCCTCCTCCGGTTCCCCGCTCACCCTCGGTTCCGTCAGCCGGACCTCCGGGACCTCCCGGTGGGCCGGGTCGGTGACCTCGCCGACCAGGAGTTCCAGGACGTCCTCCAGGGCGACCAGGCCCAGGACCTTGCCGGAGGCGTCCGCGACCTGGGCCAGGTGGGTGGCCGCGCGGCGCATCACCGTCAGGGCGTCGTCCAGGGGGAGGTCGGAGCGCAGGGTCGTCATCGGGCGCCACACCTGCTGGGGTACCGCCCGTTCGGAGTCCTCCACGTCGAGGACGTCCTTCACATGCAGATAGCCCATGAAGGCGCCGTTCTCCGCGGCCACGGGAAAGCGGGAGTAGCCGGTGCGGGCGGTGAGCTCGACGATCTCGCCGGGGGTGACCGAGGGGCTGACCGTGACCAGCGACTCGCGCTTCAGCAGGACGTCCGTCACCGGGCGGGAGCCCAGTTCCAGGGCGTCCTCCAGACGCTCCTGTTCCTCGGGGTCGAGCAGGCCCGCCTGGCCGGAGTCCTCCAGCAGGCGGTTGAGCTGCTCGCTGGTGACCACGGCCTCGACCTCGTCCTTGGGCTCGACCCGGAAGAGCCGCAGGATGCCCCGGGCGCAGGCGCCGAGGCCGACGGTGATGGGCCGGCACAGCCGGGCGAAGGCGACCAGGCCGGGGCTGAGCCACAGCGCGGCCTTCTCCGGGGCCGCCATGGCGAGGTTCTTCGGGACCATCTCGCCGATGACGAGGTGGAAGAAGACCACCGCGGCCAGGGCTATGACATAGCCCAGGGGATGGATCATGCCGTGCGGGAGGTGGATCCACTCGAAGAGCGGTTCCAGCAGCTGGGCGACGGTCGGTTCGGCGACCGCGCCCAGGGTGAGGGAGCAGACGGTGATGCCGAACTGGGCGGCGGCCATCATCTGCGGCAGGCGCTCCAGGCCGTAGAGGACCTGGCGGGCGCGTGCGGTGCCCAGGGGCTCGATCTGGCTGCGGCGGACGGAGACGAGGGCGAACTCGGCGCCCACGAAGAAGCCGTTCGCCAGCACGAGCAGGGCGGCGAAGACGAGTTGGAGGACACTCACCGGGTGACCTCCACGACCTGGCCGGTCCGCACCAGCCGGACGCGCTCGGCACGGTAGTGGCCGACCCGGCGCACCGACAGCCGCCAGCCGGGCAGTTCCGCCCGGTCGCCGACGGCGGGGATGCGGCCGAGCAGGTCGGCGACGAGGCCGGCGACCGTCTCGTACGGCCCCTCGGGCGCCTCCAGTCCTATCCGGCGCAGGGTGTCGACCCGGCAGCTGCCGTCGACGTCCCAGGCGGGCCTGCCCTCCTCGGGCGGGGCGGCGGCCAGTTCGGGGGTGTCCTGGCCGTCGTGCTCGTCGCGGACCTCGCCGACGATCTCCTCGACGATGTCCTCCAGGGTGATCACACCGGCCGTGCCGCCGTACTCGTCGACGACGACGGCGATGGGCTGTTCGCTGCGCAGCCGGGCCAGCAGGGGCTGGACGGGCAGCGTCTCGGGGACCAGCAGCGCCGGACGGGCGATACGGGCGACCGGGGTGCGCAGGCGGTCCCGGACGGGGACGGCCAGGGCGTCCTTGAGGTGGGCCATGCCGACGATCTCGTCGATCTTCTCGCGGTAGACGGGGAAACGGGACAGGCCGGTGGCCCGGGTC
Source organism: Streptomyces sp. NPDC000345 (assembly GCF_042898825.1). Classification (NCBI taxonomy): domain Bacteria; kingdom Bacillati; phylum Actinomycetota; class Actinomycetes; order Kitasatosporales; family Streptomycetaceae; genus Streptomyces; species Streptomyces sp. NPDC000345. The sequence continues at coordinate 99,481 of NZ_JBIAZE010000020.1, read as the reverse complement.
AGGTTGACCACGTCCTCGGCGGTGGCCGAGGACTGCAGGGCGCTCACCTTCACGCGCGGGGTCATGACGTGCTGCGCGGTCAGCTCGGCCAGGGACAGGGTCCGGACGAACAGGTCGGCCGTGTCCTGTTCGAGGGCGCCCGCCTGGGCGGAGTGGCGGGCCAGGGAGACGAGTTCGCCCGGGGTGCGGGCGGAGGCCAGCTCCTCGGTGGGCTCGACGCCCAGGGCGCGCACCAGGCGGTTGGCGACCGTGTTGAGACCCGCGATCACCGGCCGGAACAGGCGGGAGAAGGCGTGCTGCGGGCCGGCGACGAAGCGCGCGACCTGAAGGGGCCTGGACACCGCCCAGTTCTTGGGCACGAGTTCGCCGACCACCATCTGGACGGCGGACGCCAGCAGCATGCCGACGACCACGGCGACACCGGAGACGGCGCCCTCGGGGATGCCGATCGCGGTGAACGGGGTGTGCAGCAGCTCCGCGAGCGCCGGTTCGGCGAGCATGCCGACGACGAGCGAGGTGATGGTGATGCCGAGCTGGGTGCCGGAGAGCTGGAAGGAGAGCTCCTTGAGCGACTCCACGACCGTACGGGCTCGCTTGTCGCCCTCGGCGGCGGCCTTCTCCGCGTCCGGGCGTTCGACCGTGACGAGGCCGAACTCGGCGGCGACGAAGAAGCCGTTGGCGAGGATGAGCACAAACGCGGCTGCCAGGAGCAGCAGGGGGATGGTCATGATGCCGCCGCCTCCGAACCATGTCGGATGGGGGCGGCGCAGGTACTACAGGACGAACCGTCCATCGCCGGTGAGGGTCACTCCTCGGGTAGCAGGAACCCCTGTGCGCCCGGCAGGGCGCGACAGGGGCGGAGGAACGAAGGGAACGCCTCCGTCACCAGATTAATCAAGACAGGGGGTCCAGCGGCAGGGTGGACGGCCCCGAGTCAGCCCTGATCTTGCCCTGTGGACGTCTCGGGGTCCCGCAGGGTACGGGCCTCGGCGAGCGCACGCAGGGTCCGCGCGTCCGTGATGGCCTGCTGCTTGTCGATGCCGGGCTGGATGCCGAGCGCGGGCAGGCTGGTGCCGTCGGTGAGGTCGAGGAACACCCAGGGGTCGCCCGGACGGAGGTTCACCTGGATGATCTCCGCCCAGTCCAGGCGCCGGCGGCTCGCGATGTTCACCACGGTGACACCGGAGTCTTCGGCGACGACCCGCACCCGGGCGAGCTGGGCCAGGACCCAGAAGATCAGGCCACCGGTGACGACGAAGCTGAGCCGCTCCCCCGGGCCGAGCTTCTCCAGCATCATCGCGACGCCGGAGATGACGAGGAAGATCGCCACCCCGGCCGTGAGCAGCACCGCTCGGGTGCGGCCCGGCCGGAAGGTGACGGGAAGGGTGGGCAGGTCGGACATCGTCGCGTGGATCTCTCGGGGCTTGTCTCGGGGGCTCAGAGGCGGCAGGCGTGGATGGCCGTGGTCAGGATGGCACGGGCGCCGATGTCGTACAGGTCGTCCATGATCCGCTGGGCCTCCTTGGCGGGGACCATGGCACGGACGGCGACCCAGCCCTCGTTGTGCAGCGGGGAGACGGTCGGCGACTCCAGGCCCGGGGTGAGCGCGACGGCCTTCTCCAGCTGCTCGACGCGGCAGTCGTAGTCCATCATCACGTAGGTCCGGGCGACCAGGACGCCCTGGAGGCGGCGCAGGAACTGCTGCACCTTGGGCTCCGCGGACTCCTCGGTGTCCGCGCCGGTGCGGCGGATCACGATGGCCTCGGACTTCATGATGGGGTCGCCGAAGACCTCCAGGCCGGCGTTGCGCAGCGAGGTGCCGGTCTCGACGACGTCGGCGATGACCTCGGCGACGCCCAGCTCGATGGCGGTCTCGACGGCGCCGTCGAGGTGCACGACGGAGGCGTCGACGCCCTGCTCGGCGAGGTGCTTGGCGACGATGCCCTCGTAGGAGGTGGCGACGGTCCGGCCCTTGAGGTCCTCGAGGGTGTGGGCGGTGCCCGGCTTGGAGGCGAAGCGGAAGGTGGAGCGGGCGAAGCCGAGCGGCAGGATCTCCTCGGCGTCGGCGCCCGAGTCGATCAGCAGGTCGCGGCCGGTGATGCCGATGTCGAGGCGGCCGGAGGAGACGTAGATCGCGATGTCGCGGGGGCGGAGGTAGAAGAACTCGACCTCGTTCTCCGGGTCGACGATCCGCAGTTCCTTGGACTCGCGCCGCTGCTGGTAGCCGGCCTCATGCAGCATGTCCGCCGCAGGGCCTGACAGGGAACCCTTGTTGGGGACGGCGATGCGCAGCATGAGGTCGGCTTCCTTTGCGTGATGAGGGGTGGTGTCTGGGACGGGGTTCTACAGGTGGGCGTACACGTCGTCGAGCGAGATTCCGCGCGCGACCATCATCACCTGGACGTGGTAGAGCAGCTGCGAGATCTCCTCGGCGGCCGCCTCCTTGCCCTCGTACTCTGCGGCCATCCAGACCTCGGCGGCCTCTTCGACGACCTTCTTGCCGATGGCATGGACGCCCTTCCCGACCAGTTCGGCGGTGCGGGAAGTGGCGGGGTCGCCGGTGGCGGCCTTCTGCTGGAGCTCGGTGAAGAGCTCCTCGAACGTCTTCTTGGACATGGTGCTGCCCACCCTAGCCGTAGTGCCGGTGGGCCTACCGCCAGGGTTCAGATACTGAGCGCAGGGTGGCGGCGGTCGCCACCGCGGCCGTCACCGCCTCGTGCCCCTTGTCCTCGCCCGAGCCCTCCAGGCCGGCCCGGTCCAGGGCCTGCTCCTCGGTGTCGCAGGTGAGGACGCCGAAGCCGACGGGGACGCCGGTCTCGACCGACACCTGGGTCAGCCCCTGGGTGACGCCCTGGCACACGTACTCGAAGTGGGGGGTGCCGCCGCGGATGACGACGCCGAGGGCCACGATCGCGTCGTAGCCGCGGCCCGCGAGGACCTTGGCGACGACCGGGAGCTCCCAGCTGCCGGGGACCCGCAGCAGGGTCGGCTCGTCGATGCCCAGGTCGTGCAGGGCGCGCAGGGCGCCGTCCACCAGACCGTCCATCACCTTCTCGTGCCACTGTGCCGCGATGACGGCGACCCGCAGGTCACCCACATTGCGTACGGACAGTTCCGGTGCGCCCTTGCCGCTCACGTGTCTCCTCTTGAACCGTCTTGCTGTTCTTACTGGTTGCCGCAGGGGGACACGGGGGCCGTGTCCAGCCAGGGCAGGTCGTGTCCCATCCGGTCCCGCTTGGTGCGCAGGTAGCGGATGTTGTGCTCGCCCGCCTGGACGGGCATCGGCTCGCGGGCCGAGACCTCGATGCCGTGCCGGACGAGCGCGTCGGTCTTCTCGGGGTTGTTGGTCATCAGCCGGACGCTGCGCACGCCCAGGTCGGCGAGGATCTGCGCGCCGGCCCCGTAGTCACGGGCGTCGGCGGGCAGGCCCAGCTCCAGGTTGGCGTCGAGGGTGTCGTGCCCCTGCTCCTGGAGCTCGTACGCCCTGAGCTTGGACAGCAGGCCGATGCCCCGGCCCTCGTGTCCGCGCAGGTAGACGACCACGCCCCGGCCCTCGGCCTGGATGCGTTCCAGGGACGCGTCGAGCTGGGGGCCGCAGTCGCAGCGCTGGGAGGCGAAGATGTCCCCGGTGAGGCATTCGGAGTGGACCCGGACCAGGACGTCCTCGCCGCCCCCGATCTCGCCGTGGACGAGGGCGACGTGTTCGACGCCGTCGACGGTGGAGCGGTAACCGTACGCGGTGAAGGTGCCGTGCACGGTGGGCAGCCGGGTCTCGGCCTCGCGGCGGACCGTCGGCTCGGCGCTGCGGCGGTAGTCGACGAGGTCCTCGATGGAGATGATCGTCAGGCCGTGCTTGCGGGCGAACGGGATCAGTTCGGGCAGGCGGAGCATCCGGCCGTCCTCGCCGGCGATCTCGACGATCGCGCCGGCCGGGCGCAGTCCCGCGAGGCGGGCGAGGTCGACGGCGGCCTCGGTGTGGCCGTTGCGGGTGAGGACCCCGCCCGGCTTGGCCCGGAGGGGGAAGACGTGGCCCGGGCGGACGAAGTCCGCCGGTTCCGCGTCGCCGCTCGCCAGCAGCCGGAGGGTGGTGGCGCGGTCGGCCGCGGAGATGCCGGTGGTGACGCCGTGGGCGGCGCAGGCGTCGACGGAGACCGTGAAGGCGGTCTTCATCGACTCGGTGTTGTCGTCGACCATCTGCGGGAGCTTCAGCCGGTCCAGCTCGTCGCTCTCCATGGGGGCGCAGATCAGGCCGCGGCACTCGCTCATCATGAAGGCGATGATCTCGGGGGTGACCTTCTCGGCGGCGATGACGAGGTCGCCCTCGTTCTCGCGGTCCTCGTCGTCGACGACCACGATCGGGCGGCCGGCCGCGATGTCGGCGATGGCCTGCTCCACGGGGTCGAGCGCGAAGTCCTCGATGCCGTCGGTGCTGTAGAGGATCGGTGCCGTGCTCATGCCGGCGCTCCTTCCAGAGCGGGCCGCGCGTCCTTGCGGGAGCGCAGCCACCAGTCGCGCATGCCCCACAGGACGAGCGCGCCGTAGATGACGTAGACGAAGCCGGAGAAGGCGTAACCGTTGGCGAAGTTGAGGGGGACGCCGACGAGGTCGACGAGGAGCCAGGCGATCCAGAACTCGACCATGCCGCGCGCCTGGGCGTACATGGCGACGATGGTGCCGACGAAGATGTAGGCGTCCGGCCAGGGGTCCCAGGACAGGGACGGGTAGGCCTTGAAGATCAGGGCCACGGCGACCGTGCCGGCGGCGGCGGCACCGAGCATCGCGGCGCGCTCGGGCCAGGTGGCGAAGCGCGGGACGATGTGGCCGTCCGCCGACCGGTCCTTGTCGCGGTTCCACTGCCACCAGCCGTACAGGGCGACGGCCATGACGACGACCTGCTTGCCGGCGCTGCCCGCGAGATGGCCGTAGAAGGCGACGAAGAGCACGAGGCCGGAGAGGAACTGCACCGGCCAGGTCAGCAGCGAGCGCCGCCAGCCGAGGGCGAGGGTGATCAGGCCGAGGATGTTGCCGATCATGTCCGACCAGATGATGTGCTGGTCGAAGGCGACGAAGGCCTCGGAGTTCAGCCAGTTCACTTCGCCGCTCCCTGACCGGTCGTCGTGGCCAGCAGGCGCTCGACGTACTTGGCGACGATGTCCACCTCGAGGTTGACCGGGTCGCCGGGCTGCTTGAGGCCGAGCGTGGTCAGGGCGAGCGTGGTGGGGATGAGGCTGACGGTGAAGTGATCGGGACCGGCCTCGACGACCGTGAGGCTGATGCCGTCGACGGTGATGGAGCCCTTCTCGACGACGTACCGGGCGAGGTCGGCGGGGAGCGAGATCTTGACGATCTCCCAGTTCTCGGACGGCTTGCGCTCCAACACCTCGCCGGTGCCGTCGACATGGCCCTGCACGATGTGGCCGCCGAGGCGGGCGCCGACGGCGGTGGGGCGTTCGAGGTTGACGCGGGAGCCGACGGTCAGGGTGCGCAGGCTGGAGCGGACCAGGGTCTCCGCCATGACGTCGGCGGTGAACTCGTCGCCCTCGTGCTCCACGACGGTGAGACAGACCCCGTTCACGGCGATGGAGTCGCCGTGCTTCGCGCCGTCGGTCACGACAGGGCCGCGCAGCCGGAAGCGGGCGGCGTCGCCGAGGTCCTCGACGGCGGTGACCTCACCCAGCTCTTCGACGATTCCGGTGAACACTTCCCGGGTCCTCCTGCCTCACTAGGGCACGGACTCCGGGGCCTGTCGATGACGACAGCGGACACGAGCGGGGACACCGGGGGCGACGCCGACAGACTCGTCCGCCTGGACGAGTACACATACGGCGGCGCGCACGAATGCCCGCCCGCCGCGCACTGCCTCCCATCCGGACTTTAACCGTCGGTCCAGGAATTTCACCTGGTCAACCGGTCACTGGAAGTGACCGGGTCGCGGACTGTAACCGCCGGTTCGGACTTTCACCGACCCCGGAGTGCGCTGCTTTAGGTACAGGGCCAGTGTGCCACGCCGGATCGTCGTCCATACGGGCGATGCGTGTGGAGTGGCTCACAGAGCGTGCCCCTGGACCTGTCGGGCGGCCCGGGCCGCCAACTCGCCGCGTCCGGGGCAGATCTGACGTTTGGTCCAGACCTATTGACCTATTGGTCTAGTCCTCTTAGGGTCGACAGGTGCGGTCCGGCGGCGGTGACGACGGCCCTTGCCCGTCGCCGGACCTCCCCATGCCGGGGTCGCACCGCTCCCACCTCGGGGTTCTGGCAGGGTGACCCCCATGACGACGACCGCGACCGCAGACGAGTTCGAGACCCACCGTCCCCGGCTGTTCGGGCTCGCGTACCGGATGCTGGGCTCGGCCGAGGAGGCCGAGGACACGGTCCAGGACGCGTATCTGCGGTTCAGCGGGGCCGACCGGGCCGCGATCACCTACCCGGCGGCCTGGCTCGCGAAGACCGTCACCAACCTCTGTCTCACCCGGCTGACCTCCGCGCGGGCGCGGCGCGAGAGCTACGCCGGGCCCTGGCTGCCGGAGCCGGTCGTCACCTCCGACGGCGCGCTCGGCCCGCTGGAGTCGGCCGAGCAGCGGGACGCCGTCTCGCTCGCGATGCTGGTCCTGCTGGAACGGCTGACCCCGACCGAACGCGCGGTGTACGTGCTGCGGGAGGCGTTCGCCTACAGCCACCGGGAGATCTCCGAGGCGCTCGACCTGAGCGAGGCCAACTGCCGTCAGCTGTACCGCCGGGCGGAGCAGCGGGTGGCGGTCGGGAAAGGGCGCTTCGACGTCGCCCCCCGGCGCCGGGAGGAACTGGTGGCCTCCTTTCTCACCGCGGCGCGGGACGGGGACCTGGCCGCCCTGGAGCGGACGCTCTCGGCCGAGGTGACGTGGTGGAGCGACGGCGGGGGCAAGGTCACCGCGGCAAGGCGGCCGATCGAGGGCCGCGAGAAGGTCATGCGGTTCCTGGCCGGGGCGTTCAAGGGCTTCGCCGCCGGGGTCACGCTCACCGTGGTCGAGCTCAACGGCGCCCCGGGCATCCTGGGCCGGGACGGCGACACGCTGCTGGCCGCGCTCTGCTTCGACTGCGGCGACGGCGGGATCACGCAGGTGCGGGCCGTGGTGAACCCGGAGAAGCTGGACTTCGTACGGCGTCAGCTCGGGTGATCGCGCAGGACTGTCACATTCCGCGGGGGCTGCCCGGTCTCGGCTGACGAGGACGTTCCACCCGGGAGCGTCCGGCGTCCGAAGGGGCTGAACAGCATGACCACGATCCTGGTGACCGGCGGCACCGGAACCCTCGGCCGGCCCGTCACGGAGCGGCTGCGCGCGGACGGCCACGAGGTGCGGGTGCTGAGCAGGCACAGCCGGCCGTACGCCGTCGACCTGCGGGAGGGCGGGCCGGGGCTGGAGGCGGCCCTGGCCGGTGTGGACACGGTCGTGCACTGCGCGAGCACCCCGCGCGGGGGCGACGAGCGCGCGGCGGCGCATCTGATCGAGGCGGCCCGGAAGGCGGGGGTACGGCACCTGGTCTACATCTCGATCGTCGGGGTGGACCGGGTGCCGTTCGGCTACTACCGGGCGAAGCTGGCCGTGGAGAAGCTGGTGGAGGAGTCGGGGCTGGGCTGGACCGTGCTGCGCGCGACCCAGTTCCACGATCTGCTGCTCCAGTTGTTCGAGGGTCTGGCCAGGGTGCCGGTGATGTTCCTGCCGGCCGGGGTCGACGACCAGCCGGTGGAGGTGGCCGAGGTCGCCGACCGGCTCGCGGAGCTGGCGGCCGGGGCGCCGGCGGGGCGCGCCGAGGACATGGCGGGGCCCGAGGTCCGTACGTTCGAGTCGCTGGCCCGCGCGTATCTGAGGGCGAGCGGCAAGCGGCGCAAGGTGGTGAACGTGCCGCTGTGGGGCGCGGCCTACCGGGCGTTCCGGGCGGGCGGTCATCTGGCGCCGGAGCGGGCGGTGGGGAAGAGGACGTTCGAGGAGTACCTCGCGGCCCGCGCGCGCACCGCCCGGTGAGGGGGCCCGAGGGGCACGCGCGGCTACCATCGGTGAACGCACGCGCGCGTACCGGACCGTGACCGCTCGCGCGCGTACCGAAACGGTGACCGCTCGCGCGCGTGCCGGACCGTGACACCCGCGCATACCCTCGTCGCCCTCGTCAGGGCGCCCCGAACAGGTCTTCCTGGGCGGACTCGCGGGCGGTGAGCAGTGCTCCGCGCAGGACACCGCCGCCGCCCAGGACGCCCGGCCGGACCTCGGTGGGCAGGGGCGTCAAACTCCGGAGCCGCCGCGCGACCCGCCCGGCCAGTTCCTCTCCGCCCGCCTGCCCGACCTCGCCCCCGAGGACCACGCATCCGGGGTCGAGCACGGCGACGACGGAGGCGGCACCGAGGGCGAGGCGGTCGGCGAGGGCCTCCAGGAACCGGCCGGCGGGCGAGGCCTCGCCCCCACGGTCCCGTGCCCCCGTCACCCGGACCGCCTCCCGCACCACCGCCGCCGCCGGCGGCTCGTCCCCCTCCGGCACGGTGGTCAGGCCGTACCGGCCCGCCAGGGCCACGATCGCCGCCGAGCCGGCCAGGGAGTGGAAGCCTCCCTCGCAGTCCGTGGCCGACGGCAGACCGGTCGTGCCCGGCACCGGCAGGAAGCCGATCTCGCCCGTGCCTCCGGAGGCGCCGCGGCGCAGGGTGCCGTCGAGGACGACGGCGGCGCCGGTGCCGTGGCCGAGCCAGAGCAGGACGAAGGTGGCGCGGTCCCGGGCGCCGCCCTCACGCTGTTCGGCGAGGGCGGCGAGGTTGGTCTCGTTCTCGACGCTCACGCGCGCGTAAGGGAACCGTTCCTGCAGTGCCGCCACCAGGCGGCGGTGCCACTCGGGCAGGCCGATGGAGTTCCGCAGCTCGCCGAGGGCGGGGTCGATCAGTCCGGGCGCGCCGATGCCCACGGTGTGCAGCCGGTCGGCACCGGCCTCCTTGACGGCCTGCTCGACCAGCGTCACCGCCTGTTCGACGGCGGGGCCGGTGCCGGCGTCACCGGCGATCGGCACGGAGGCCTCCGCCAGCACCCGGCCCACCAGATCGGACACGCGCACGGCGACGCCCTCGGTGCGCACGTCCAGCGCCGCCAGGTGGGCGCGGTCGGCGACCAGGCCGTACACCTTGGCGTTGGGCCCGCGCCGCTGCTCCCCCGCCTCCCCCACGACCTCGATCAGCCCGGCGGCCGCCAGACGCTCGACCAGGTCGGCGACCGTCGGCCGGGACAGGCCGGTGAGCTGCTTCAACCGCCCTGCCGTCAACGGGCCTTCGTCCTGCAACAGCCGCAGGGCGAGCCGGTCGTTGAGGGCCCGGGCGGTGCTCGGGGATGCGGGCATGCGGGGAATCCTCCCACGGCCGGACGATCGGGACCGGCCGAACATTCTCTTTTTATCAGGCAGGGTTCCTGATAGTTTGCGACGGCATCCGCGGCGGCGCGGTGCTGAGCCGTGAGAGGCGGGAGAATGAGCCAGGTGGTCCAGGCACCGAGGGAGGCAGGGCGCGCCCGGTACGCCGTGGCCGCCGTGTTCACCGTGCACGGTGCGGTCACCGGGTCCTTCGCCACCCGGGTGCCGTGGATCCAGGACCACGCCGGAGTGAGCGCCGGACAGCTCGGCTTCGCCCTGGCCTTCACGGCGTTCGGCGCCTCGTGCGCGATGCCGCTGGCCGGCCGGATCACCCACCGCTACGGCAGCCGTACGGCCCTGCGCGGCCTGCTCGCCCTGTGGACGCTGTCGCTGGTCCTGCCCGCGCTCGCGCCCGGCCTCCTCACCCTGTGCCTGGCGATGTTCACGTACGGCGCGACCTCCGGCACCGCCGACGTGGCGATGAACGCGCTCGGTGTGGAGGTGGAACGGCGGCTCGGCAGGTCGATCATGTCCGGGCTGCACGGCATGTGGAGCGCCGGCGCTCTGATCGGTTCGGCGGGCGGCACGCTCGCCGCGCACCTGGGCACCGACGCGCGCGTGCACCACGCGCTGGCGGCGGCCGTCCTCACCGTGCTGGGCCTGCTGGCCTGTCACTGGGTGCTGGACCTGCGGCCCACCGAGGACGAGGAGCCGCCCCCCAGGTTCGCGCTGCCCCCGCGCTCGGCGCTGCTGATCGGCGCGGTCGGGTTCTGCGCCGTGTTCGCGGAGGGCGCGAGCCTGGACTGGTCGGCGGTCTATCTGCGCGATCAGCTGGAGACGTCGGCCGGGCTGGCCGCGGCCTGCACGACCGGCTTCATGTTCACGATGGCGGCGGCCCGGATCGCGGGCGACGCGGTGGTGAACCGCTTCGGCGCGGTGCGCACCGTCCGGGCGGGCGGCCTTCTCGCCACACTGGGCGGGCTGTCGATCGTGCTCGCCGGGAATCCCGCGGTCGCGATGGCCGGGTTCGGGCTGCTGGGCCTCGGGATCGCCGTCGTCGTCCCGCTGTGCTTCGCGGCGGCCGGGCACAGCGGGCCGAACCCCAGTCAGGCCATCGCGGGCGTCGCGACGATCACCTACACGTCCGGGCTGGTCGCCCCGAGCCTGATCGGCGGGGTGGCGCAGGCGACCAGCCTGATGGTGTCGTTCGCCGTGGTGACGGTGCTCGCGTTCGGGCTCGTCGTGTTCGCGGGGGTGCTGCGGACCGGCGGCCGCCGCAGCGCGGAGGTCAGTGCGCGGGCCGCAGCAGTTCCCGACCCGCGGCCCTGAGGGTCTCGCTCCAGGGCGCGGGGCGCATGGTCGCCGCGTCCAGCCGGACGAGGACCCGGGTGCCCCGCGCGTACGTGACCGTCCCGTCCTGCGAGCAGAACCGGAAGCCGTACGTCAGGCCGGTGGTGCCGAGCCGTTCCACCCAGAGGTGGACGGCGTACGCACCCGGCCGGGTGACCGGCGCCTCGTAGCTGACGCGCAGTTCCCTGACCGCGTTGCAGGCGTCGCCGGCCGTCGCCCAGTCGCCCTCGAAGCGGACGCCGTACTCCTGGCACAGCTCGGTCCAGGCGCGCTCCACCATCAGCGGGTAGCGGGCGTTGTGCAGCAGTCCGAGCGCGTCCAGGTCGTCGAAGTGGACGGTGACGGGGATCAGCCGGCCGTACGACAGGGCGGGGGCGATCGGGGCTTCGGCGGTCACGGGCGGGACTCCTGGGTGTATGGGGCAACGACACCTATCCTAAGCGGTCGCTCACCCTCTCCTTTCACGTGAGAATGATCCGGGGAGAGGTCACTCCGACCGAGAACCCCCGAGAACACCCGCGCCCGCGCCCGCACCCGCACCCTCACGAAAGCGAAACCCACACCATGGATCTTGGCGTCCGCTGGAAACTGCACGGCGACGGACGCACCCCGGCGCCCGGCGCGGTGGTCCGCCCCGACGAACGGCTCTCCTGGCCCCGTACGGTCGGGCTCGGCGCCCAGCACGTGGTGGCGATGTTCGGGGCGTCCTTCGTCGCACCCGTCCTGATGGGCCTCGATCCCAACCTCGCCATCATGATGTCCGGCGTGGCGACCGTGATCTTCCTGCTCGCGACCCGTGGCCGGGTGCCCAGCTACCTCGGCTGCTCGCTCTCCTTCGTGGGCGTGGCCGCGGTCATCCGGGCGCAGGGCGGCACGAGCGCGACGGTCACCGGCGCGGTGCTCGTCGTGGGCGTCGCGCTGTTCCTGGTCGGGGTGGCGGTGCAGCGGTTCGGGGCGCGGATCATCCACGCGGCGATGCCGCCGATCGTGACCGGCGCGGTCGTGATGCTGATCGGCTTCAACCTCGCCCCGGTGACCGCCTCCACGTACTGGCCGCAGGACCAGTGGACGGCCCTGCTGGTGATGCTGTTCACCGCTCTGGCGGTGGTCTGCCTGCGCGGATTCTGGTCCCGGATCGCGATCTTCCTCGGGCTGGTCTTCGGCTACGGCGTCTCCTGGGCGTTCGACCGGATCTTCGGCCGGATCCACTCGGCCGACGCGAGCGGCAAGGTCACCGACCACTGGCGGCTCGACCTCTCCGGTGTCGGCCGGGCCGACTGGGTCGGACTGCCGGACTTCCACGGCCCGACCTTCCAGTGGTCGGCGATCCTGGTCGCGCTGCCCGTCGTCATCGCCCTGGTCGCGGAGAACGCCGGACACGTCAAGGCGGTCGGCGAGATGACCGGCGACCCGCTGGACGACCGGCTCGGTACGGCGATCTCGGCCGACGGCATCGGCTCGGTGCTGTCCACCGCGGTGGGCGGCCCGCCCAACACCACCTACTCCGAGAACATCGGCGTGATGGCCGCGACCCGCGTCTACTCCACGGCCGCCTACTGGGCCGCGGCCGGCTTCGCGCTCCTGTTCGGCCTGTGCCCCAAGTTCGGCGCGGTGGTGGCCGCGATCCCGGGCGGCGTCCTCGGCGGCATCACCGTCATCCTCTACGGCATGATCGGCCTGCTCGGCGCCCAGATCTGGCTCAACGCGGGCGTCGACCTGCGCAACCCGCTGAACCTGGTCCCGGCCGCCGCCGGCATCATCATCGGCGTCGGCGACGTGACGATGAAGTTCACCGACACCTTCTCGCTCAGCGGCATCGCGCTGGGCACGGTGGTCGTCATCACCGGCTACCACACCCTGCGCGCCTTCGCCCCGGGCCACCTCAAGCCGCAGGAACCGCTCCTGGACGAGGGCACCAGCTCCTACGACGCGGCCAGTTCGTAGGCGCGTCTCCTACGGCGAGGCGAGCTCGTAGGCGTACGAGGGGCTGAACTCGCCCGCCGCGCCCCGGCAGCCGTCGGACTCCCCGGGCAGCTTCACCCACAGGTAGGCGTCGATGCGCGCCTCGCCGGTGTCGAGGGTGGGGGCGCGGCCGATCCTCCGCCCGGCGGGGTCGCACCACTGCCCGTCCCGGGGCGCCCCGTTGCCGTTGCGGCTGGTGTCGATGACCGCGCCGAGGTCCGGCGGACCGCCGAGGGCGTCCAGGACGCGCCGGTCGTAGGCGCTCTCGTCGGCCGTGCCGCGGAAGTTGGAGACGTTGCTGAAGACGCCGTCGGCCGAGGCGGCGCCCGCCTGCCGCAGGAGCGCCGCCTGTTTCTCCGGGGCGTTCCAGCCGGAGTGGCCGGCGTCGTAGTAGACACGGGCCCGGGGGTTCGCCGCCTTCAGGACGCGTCCGGCGCGGGCCAGCGAGGCGAAGCGGTCGGCCCGCCGGCCCTCGGGGAGACAGCCGGCCTGGGCGATCGAGTCGGGCTCCAGGATGACCACGGTCTCGCCGGAGCCGAGCCCCGCGGCGAACCGGTCGATCCAGCCGTCGTAGGCGTCCAGGTCGGGTGCCCCGCCCTCGGAGGCGCCGCCGCAGTCGCGGTCCGGGATCGCGTACGCCACGAGGACGGGCACCCGGTCCTGCGCCGCGGCGGCCGAGGTGACCGCGCGGACCCGTGAGGTGACCGTGCCGGGCGCGTACTCGGTGAACCACACGGCCGTCGGCCGGCTCGCGATCCGGGACTCGACGACGGGGCGGCGCGGGTCGCCGGGATGGGCGCGGACCCAGTCGAGGACCTGGGAGTCGGGATGGCGGTAGAGGCGCGGGGACTCGGTGGGCACGGACCCCGATGTCCGAGGGACGGGCGACGGCGTGGCGCTCGGGGTCGCCGGGCCGCTCCACGGCGCCGGTGAGGGCGCCGCGGACGCGACCGACGCGCTCTCCCGCACCCCGGCCCGCCCCGGGTCCTCAGGTCCGTCGTCTCCCCCGCCGAACACGGCCGTCGCCGCGGCGGCGATGCCCAGAGCAACCACCGCCGAGGCCGCGGCCCTGACACCGCGCCGGGTGACCCGCCGCTCATGCGACTCCGACACCATGCTGTCCCCTTCCCGCGCGACGGGCCCGTTCCCCCGTTCCGGGGAAGCGCCGGGCTCGCGGGCCCGCGGGCCGGCCCAGGGCTGGGACCCTTCCCCCATGCCGCAACTGGAACAGTTCACCCCTCCCGTAGACATGGCCCCGCACCCGGCTCTCGACGCGAGCGTGCCCGACGTGCTCACCCGGATGCGCGCCCTCGACGCGGCCCTGCCGCCCCACGACGGGGTGGCGGTCTTCAACCGGGTCTACCTTGCCGTGACCCGGGAGGTCGCCCGGCGGATCGACACGGGCGAGTTCACGGACGCGGGGGCCGCGCGCACGCTGGACGTCCTGTTCGCGGACCGCTACCTGGCCGCGGTGGACGCGGTCACGGCCGACCGGCGCCCCCCGGCCTGCTGGCGCCCGCTGTTCCAGATGCGCCGCCATCCCGGCGTACGTCCGCTGCAGTTCGCGCTCGCGGGCATCAACGCGCACGTCGGGCACGACCTGGCGCTCGCCGTCGTGGACGCCTGTCGTGGCCTCGGCTGCGAACCGGCCGACCTGGAGGACGAGTACGACCGGGTGGGCGACCTCCTGATCGCGCTGGAGGAACGCATCCGCGAGGAGCTGATGCCGGGCCCCGACCTGCTCCAGCTCGCCGATCCGCTCACCCATCTGCTCGGCTCGTGGAGCCTGGAGCGCGCCCGGGACGCCACCTGGACGGCGGCCCGGGCGCTGTGGGCCCTGCGCCGGCTCCCGGACGTCGCCGAGGAGTTCACCGAACGCCTCGACACGGCGGTCGGCTTCGCGGGCCGCATGCTGCTCACACCGCTGTGAGCGCCAGTCAGTCCTCCGGCAGTTCGACCGGGGCGATCTCGTCGTACACGTCACCCGGGCCCGGGTTGGTCGCGTCCGTCGCGCCGCCGAAGTGGCGCATGACGCCCCAGACGGCGTTCAGCGCGGTCTGCACGGCGCCCTCGGCCCAGCCCGCCGTCCAGGAGATGTCGTCGCCGGCGAGGAAGATGCCCCGCTTGTCGGCGGGCAGCCGGTCCTGCATGAAGTGGGTGAACAGGCGCCGCTGGTAGCGGTAGTGGCCGGGCAGGTTGGCCTTGAACGCGCCCATGAAGTAGGGCTCGTTCTCCCAGGAGACGGTCACCGGGTTGCCGATGACGTGCTTCCTGATGTCGACGTTCGGATAGATCTCGCCGAGCGACTTCAGCATGACCTCCATCCGCTCGTTCGCGGACAGCGGCAGCCACTTCAGGCTGTCGTCGCACCACGTGTACGAGAGGCAGATGACGGCGGGCTTGTCCGGACCGTCGTCCAGGAGGTAGGTGCCGCGGGTCATGCGGTCGGTGAGCGTCATCGACATGACGTCCCGGCCCGTCTCCTCGTCCTTGTCCAGCCAGAAGGGCCGGTCCACGGGCACGAAGAGCTTGCTGGACTCCATGTAGTGGGTGCGCTCGATCGCCGTCCAGTGGTCGATCGGGAAGAGCGAGTCGTCACAGGCGATCTTGGACAGCAGCATCCAGGACTGGGCGGTGAAGATCGCCGCCCGGTAGGTGCGGATGTCGCCGTCCGCGTCCGTCACCGTGATCCGGTTGCCCGCGGTGCGGTGCAGCCGGGTCACGGCCGGGCGGGGCTCGCCGCCCTCGTGCAGGCTCGCGAGCGAGGTGCCCTGGGCCCAGTGGACGATCTTCTGCGGCTCGCGCTCCCAGAGCCGCAGCGGGAGCTGCTGGCTGCCGCCGACGATGCCGCGGTGGTGGTCGTCGGCCTCTGTGTAGACGACGCGGAGGATCTCCAGGATGGAGTTCGGGAAGTCCGTGTCCCAGCCGCCGGTGCCGAAGCCGACCTGGCCGAAGATCTCCCGGTGCCGGAAGGACTTGAACGCCTCGGAGTCGCAGAGGAAGCCGTAGAAGGTCTGGTTGTCGAGCTTCTCGACGAGCCTCGCCCAGATCTCGCGGATGCGCGGAACGTCCCGCTCACGCATCGCGCGGTTCATGTCCGAGAAGTCGGCGCCTTCTTCGAGGCACTTGTTCCAGGCCTCGGCGACATCGCGGTAGACCTGCGGCAGGTCGTCGATCGTCTCGGCGTAGTGCGACTCGCCCTTGAGGTCGACGACCGTCGAAGGGGTCGCCTCCGCCAGGGGGTTGGGGAAGGGCCGGGTCTCCAGGCCCACCAGGTCGATGTAGTGCTGGAGGGCCGTGGAGGAGGGCGGGAAGCGCATCGCGCCCATCTCGGCGGTGAGGGAGGGGTCGCAGCCGTCGAAGCCGACGGTCCGCAGCCGCCCGCCGATCCGGTCGGCCTCGTACACGACCGGCTTGAGGCCCATCTTCATGAGCTCGTAGGCGGCGACGATGCCCGACAGCCCGCCGCCGATGACGGCGACCTCGCTGCCGTGCTCGGTCGCGGGAATCTGGCCGAGCCCCGCCGGATGGGCGAGGAAGTCGTCGTACGCGTACGGGAAGTCCGGGCCGAACATGGTGATCGGCGGCTGCTGCTCGTCTGCGTGCTCGACGGCGTTGGGCACCGTGGACGTCATGGGGTACGGACTCCTTGCGACAAAGGAAACTGCGTCAGGGAAGGGCGGGGGTTCAGACCAGGGACCCGTAGAGGCCGGGGCGGCGGTCCTTCAGGTACGGGTTGGCCTCGCGGGAGGCGGCGAGCAGGACCGGGTCGGCGTCGGCGAGGACCAGTTCCTCACCGCGTCCGGCCCGGGCGCGGGCGACCCCGTCGGGACCGGCGAGCGTGGAGAGCCCGACGAACTCGAACTCGCCCTCCCGGCCGACCCGGTTGACGTAGGCGACGTACATCTGGCTCTCGAAGGCGCGCACCGGGATCACCGACTCGGCGACGAACTGGAAGGGGTGCATCTGCGCGGTCGGGACGACGAGGAGGTCCGTGCCGGCCAGGGCGTGGGCCCGGACGTTCTCCGGGAACTCGACGTCGTAACAGATCATGAGACCGACGGTGAGGCCGCCCAGCCCGGCCTGGACGACCGGCTGCTCCCCCGGCGTGAAGTGGTCGCGCTCGAAGCAGCCGAACAGGTGGGTCTTGCGGTAGTTGGCGAGACGGCTCCCGTCGGCGGAGATCAGTTGCGCGGAGTTGTAGACCGTCCCGCCGGACCGCTCCGGGTAGCCGTACACGAGCGCCACGCCGTGCCGGGCGGCCAGCTCGGCGACCGCGTCCGCGGAGTCGCCGTCGGCGGGCTCGGCGAGGCGGGCGATGTCGTCGCCGATCGCGTACCCGGTGAGGAACATCTCCGGCGCGACGAGCAGCCCGGCGCCCGCGGCGGCGGCGCGGCCCGCGGCCTCGTCGAGGACCTTGAGGTTCTCGACGACCGAGCCGGGGCGGCCGGAGCTCTGGAGCAGGGCTGTGCGCATGCGGGATCCTCACCGGTACGAGGGGGGTTCGGGGTCTCCTAGACGGTACGGTCGGCCGCGCGGGCCGGACAAGAAGGAGCCGTTGCGCGCCGATGAGCGGATCGTTGCGTGCCTCGGGCGTCCGGCGGCGATTCGTTGCGCGCCCTCAACCCCCGCTTCCTTCCGCCCCCGCCCGCGCTTCCTTCCGTCTCACGCCCGCTTCCCTCCCCGGGCCACGGCCGTCGCCGTGACCAGGTACGGCACCGCGCACAGCGCGAAGGCCAGGGCGTGGCCGCCCGTGGCGGCGAGGAGGGCGTACGTGCCGTAGACGCCGATGGTCACCGCCTCGGTGCCCAGGCTCGCGACCGAGGTGAGGGTGGCCCGGCCGCCGTCCTCGATGCGGTGCTGGAGCCGGACGTCGGCCAGCACGGTGGCCAGCTGGAAGCCGCCGAAGGCGAGGGCGACGAGAGCGAAGCCGGCGGGCGTCCGGGTCAGGGCGCCGACCGCGAGGGCGAGTGCGGACGCCGTGAGCAGCGCGGCGAGCCCGGTCCGGCCCAGCCGCTCGGCGGGCCCGGCCAGCAGGCTGCCGGCCGTGACGCCGGCCCAGATCAGCATCAGCAGGTAGGGGACGGCCGCGTCCGGGACGCCGGTGTCCCGGGCCAGCAGGGAGGTGTACTCGTCGAGAGCGCCCCAGACCGCGGCGACGGCCGGCACGAGCAGCAGGGCGCCGCGGACCGAGCGGTCCCGGCGGGCCTCGCCGAGTCCGGCCCGCAGGGTCGCGGCCCAGCCGGTGCCGTCGCCCTCGCTCCCGGTGGCCGGGGCGCGGTGCTCGGGGAAGCGCGTCGCGGTCGCGGCGCAGAGCAGACAGGCCAGCACGCTGGCCGCGCCGACCGCCGGATGGCCGCCGCAGGCGAAGACCGGGCCGGCCAGCCCCATGGCGGCCATCGCGGCGGCCTGCCCGACGGCGTGGGCGCGGCCCATCACCCGGGCGTACCGGTCCTGCGCGCCGAGCCGCTGCAGCTCCTCGTAGACCAGGGCCTCCAGCGCACCGGAGCCCAGCGCGCCGCGCGCGCCCCACAGGACGAAACCGGCCGCGAAGGACCCGTACGAGGGGACGAGCACCCACAGGGCGAAGCCCGCCGCACCCAGCAGCGGGCCGAGCCACAGCAGTACCCGTCGGGAGACGACGTCGGCCCAGGCGCCGGAGGGCACCTCCAGCAGGACACCGGTCAGGGACCACAGCACGAAGAGCGAGGAGATCTGCCCGACGGACAGTCCGGTGTCCGCGAAGAGCAGCGCGTACACCGGGTAGAGCAGCACGAACTCGTCGAGGAACGCGTACGCGTAGAGCGTGGCGGTCAGTCGACGGGTGCCGGGGCCGGTCGTGGATCAATGTCGCCAGGTCATGCCACCGATGGTAGACAGCGCCTGCCCCGCTGCCCAGCGATTTCCGGCGGCCGTCGCGGTGCCCGGGCGGGAGCCGGTCCCCGCGCCGGCCGCCGCGCGGGGCGGGGTCAGGTGGGCGAGCCCGAGGAGAAGCGCCTCAGCAGCGGGGACAGCACCAGCACCGACTTCGTCCGTTCCACGAAGGGCTCGCCCGCGATCCGTTCCAGGACGCGTTCGAAGTGACGCATGTCCGCGGCGAAGACCTGGGCGACCGCGTCGGCGTCCCCGGTGACGGTGGAGGCGGCCACGACCTCCTGGTAGCGCTCCAGGCCCCGCTGGATGGTCTCCGGGGAGGTGTTGCGCCGGCAGTAGATCTCGACGAACCCCTCGGTCTCCCAGCCGAGGGCCGCCGGGTCCACGCGTACGGTGAATCCGGTGATGGCTCCGGTGGCCCGCAGCCGGTCCACGCGCCGCTTCACGGCGGGCGCGGACAGGCCGACCAGGTGCCCGATGTCCGCGTAGGAGCGGCGGGCGTCCTCGGCGAGGGCGTGCACGATGCGTTCGTCGAGATCGTTCAGCACGGTCGGTTGATCACTTCTCAGCTGGTGCGGGGGTGGCGAGTCGGGAGCGGCGGTGGCCGTACACGAAGTAGAACACGAGGCCGACGGCCATCCAGACTCCGAAGACCACCCAGGTGACGGCCGAGAGGCTGCCCATCATCCACACGCAGAAGCCGAAGCCCAGGGCCGGCAGGACCGGGGAGAGCGGCACCCGGAAGGTGCGGGGCATCTCCGGGCGGGTCCGGCGCAGCACCACGACGGCCACGTTGACCAGCGCGAAGGCGAACAGCGTGCCGATGCTGGTGGCGTCGGCGAGCTGGCCCAGGGGGATGGCCGCGGCGAGGACACCGCAGAACAGGGAGACGATCAGCGTGTTGGCGCGGGGCGTACCGGTCTTCGGGTGGACCTTGGCGAACACCTTGGGAACCAGCCCGTCCCGGGACATGGCGAAGAGGATGCGGGTCTGGCCGTACAGCACGGTCAGGACGACGCTCGCGATGGCGATGACCGCGCAGAAGGCGAGCAGGGTTCCCCAGAAGGTCTGTCCGGTCACCTCGCGCATGATCTGTGCCAGCGCGGCCTCGGAGTCCCCGAACCGCTGCCAGGGCTTGGCGCCGACGGCCACGGCCGCGACGAGGACGTACAGCGCGGTGACGATGACGAGCGAGAGCATGATGGCCCGCGGCAGATCGCGCTGCGCGTTCTTCGCCTCCTCGCCGGCCGTGGACGCGGCGTCGAAGCCGATGTACGAGAAGAACAGCGTGGCGCCGGCCGCGCTGACGCCCGCCATGCCCAGCGGCATGAAGTTCTCGTAGTTGCCGGAGCGGAAGCCCTGGACGCCGATGGCGCAGAACAGCACCAGTGCGGCGATCTTCACGGCCACCATCACGGTGTTGGCGCGCGCGGACTCCCTGGCCCCGCCCAGCAGGAAGGCCATCGCGAGCATGACGACGATCAGGGCGGGGAGGTTGAAGACGCCCCCGTCGCCGGGAGGTGCCGACAGCGCGTCCGGGATGGTGACGCCGAGGGTCCCGTCGAGCAGTTCGTTCAGGTACTCGCCCCAGCCGACGGCCACGGCGGCGACCGAGACGCCGTACTCCAGGACCAGACACCAGCCGCAGACCCAGGCGATCAGTTCACCCATCGTTGCGTACGCATACGAGTACGAGGATCCGGCGACCGGGATGGTGCCGGCCAGCTCGGCGTAGGACAGGGCCGAGAAGAGCGCCGTGAGACCGGCGATCACGAAGGAGAGGGTGACGGCGGGGCCGGCCTTGGGGACGGCCTCGCCGAGGACGACGAAGATGCCCGTACCGAGCGTCGCCCCGATGCTGATCATGGTGAGCTGCCACAGCCCGAGGGAACGCCTCAGCGCCCCTCCCTCACCCTGGCCGCCCTCGGCGACCAGGTGTTCCACGGGCTTGCGCCGCATGAGGCGCGCGCCGAGCCCCGGGGACGGCGGGGCGGCCTGGGTGCGGTCTTTCGGGGGTGCGCTTTGGTCGAGCACGCGCTGACTCCTTCGTCGCTGCCTCTCGACGCGAGGGGGACCGGCGGGCACACCTGCGCAGACAGGAACCCACCGAGCGGGGTCCCCGCCACGCCACGTACAGCGCACGACCCTATGAGCAGGGTCGTAGCGGTCGTAATGTTGCAACCTTGCGCACCCACGCAAGATCGTTGCGTTCACGGCACGAAGGCGCGCTTTTCGTTGCAGGCCGCCTTAACGCACCCTCGAAAGGGTGCGGGAAGTGCGCGGCCGGCCCTCGCCGGCCCGCTGCGGACGGACGGCCGCGCCCGGTCCGGCGGCCGGGCTACCAGCTGGCGTGCAAGGGCTTGCCCTCCGCGTATCCGGCCGCGCTCTGGATGCCCACGACGGCCTTCTCGGCGAACTCCTCGAGGGAGCCCGCGCCGGCGTAGGTGCAGGAGGAGCGGACGCCCGCGATGATCGAGTCGATCAGGTCCTCGACGCCCGGCCGGGCCGGGTCCAGGAACATCCGGGAGGTGGAGATGCCCTCCTCGAACAGCGCCTTGCGGGCGCGGTCGTAGGCCGACTCCTCCGACGTGCGGTTGCGCACGGCGCGCGCGGAGGCCATGCCGAAGGACTCCTTGTACGGGCGGCCGTCCGCGTCGTGCTGGAGGTCGCCCGGCGACTCGTAGGTGCCCGCGAACCAGGAGCCGACCATCACGTTGGACGCGCCCGCGGCCAGCGCCATGGCGACGTCACGGGGGTGCCGGACACCGCCGTCGGCCCAGACGTGCTTGCCGTACTTCCTGGCCTCGGCGGCGCACTCCAGGACCGCCGAGAACTGCGGGCGGCCGACGCCTGTCATCATGCGGGTGGTGCACATGGCGCCGGGGCCGACGCCCACCTTGATGATGTCGGCGCCCGCCTCGACGAGGTCCTTGACGCCCTCGGCGGCGACGATGTTGCCGGCGGCGATCGGCACCCTCGGGTCCAGTGCCCGCACGGTCCGGATGGCGTTGATCATCGACTCCTGGTGGCCGTGCGCCGTGTCGATGACGAGCGTGTCGACGCCCGCGTCCAGCAGCTGCTTGGCCTTGCCCGCCACGTCGCCGTTGATGCCGACGGCGGCGGCGATGCGCAGCTTGCCCCCCGCGTCGGTGGCCGGTGTGTACAGCGTGGCGCGCAGGGCGCCCTTGCGGGTCAGGATGCCGGCGAGCTTGCCGTCCTTGTGGACGGCCGGGGCGTACCGGCGGTTGGCCGCGTCGAGGGTGTTGAAGGCCTCGCGCGGGTCGATGTCGGCGTCGAGGAGCAGCAGGTCGCGGGACATGACGACCTCGAGCTGCGTGAAGCGGTCGACGCCGCTGAGGTCCCGGTCGGTGACGACGCCGACCGGCCGGAAGTCCTCGTCGACGACGACGCCCGCGTTGTGCGCGCGCTTGGGCAGCAGCGAGAGGGCGTCGGCGACCGTCTGGTGCGGGGCGAGCACGATCGGGGTGTCCAGGACCAGGTCACGGCTCTTGACCCAGCCGACGACGTCGGTGACGACATCGATCGGGATGTCCTGCGGGATCACGACGAGTCCGCCGCGCCGGGCCACGGTCTCGGCCATCCGGCGGCCGGCGACGGCCGTCATGTTCGCGACGACCAGCGGGATCGTGGTGCCCGTGCCGTCCGGGGAGGAGAGGTCCACCCCCTGACGCGACCCGACCGCGCTGCGGCTCGGCACCATGAAGACGTCGTCGTAGGTCAGGTCGTAGGCGGGCTGGATGTCGTTGAGGAAACGCACGTGCTGCACATCCCAGTCGATCAGAGGTGACCCCCTGACAGGTCAGCCAGGGGGAAGAGCACGTACTTCATTCTCCCATGACGACCGCGACGCAGTGGCCGGACAGAACATCCAAGCAGCTCACAGGGCTGTTAGGAGGATCCTCCGAGAGCGAGCACGACGGAGAGCGCCGGCACGTGGTTCGCGGCCGACGAGAAGACCTCCTGGGCGATCTCCCACTCCTCCGGCCGCACCTTCGCGTACGGCTGCCAGTTCCGCACGACGACCAGCACCGGCCCCGACTCGGGTCCGTCCGGCAGGTCGGTGAGGCTGTCCGCGAGGGCGTCCCAGTTGCGGCCGAACCAGTCGGGCAGCTCCAGGTCCCGGACACAGCGGTCCATCAGCGCCGCCTTGTCCATGACCCCGTCGAGGTCCAGCGTGAGCACATGCTCGGTCATCCAGGCACCGTCCTGAGCGAGTCGTGGTTACGGCGTGAGGGGGCGGCCGTGCCGACCGCCCCCTTCTGGTCTTCCCTCAGATCCCGTCCGGGTCCGCCCGGTTGAGGGCCGGCTTCGGTGTCGGGCCGGCCGTCATCAGGTAGTCGGCCGCGGAGGTGTCCGTCACCAGGCTGGTGACGAGCCCGGACCGCAGCACCGCGTCGATCGCGGCGGCCTTGCGCTGCCCGCCCGCGATCGCGACGACCTCCGGGATACGGCGGAGCTGGTCGGCCTTGACCGTGATGCACCGCTCGCCCAGGTCGCGTCCGACCCGGCGGCCCTCGGTGTCGAAGAGGTGCGCGGACATCTCGGCGGCGACGCCGAGCGAGGCGTAGTGGGCCCGCTCCTCGTCGCTGAGCATGTCGTGCACCGTCGAGATGCCGGGCTCCCAGGAGCCGATGGAGACACAGGCGACCGTGACCTTGTCGAAGTACTCGAAGGCCCGGGCGATCCCGGTCTGGTGGCGCAGCGCGGCCGCGGTGGCCGCGTCCGGCAGCAGCATCGGCGCGTAGATGGGGTGCGCGTCGCCGCCGGAGACCTGGGCGGCGCGTCGGACGGCCTCGACCGAGCCGCGTTCGGCGGTGCCGGCGTCGTACACGCCGGTCAGCTGCACCACCGTGCACGGCGGCAGCCGGTCCAGCGCCGCCGCCATGTGGATGGTGGAGCGGCCCCAGGCCAGGCCGAGGACATCTCCTTCGTTCACGAGCTCGCCGAGCAGGTCGGCGGCCACTTCTCCCAGGTTCTCGGGGTCGGGCGAGTCCTCGGCCTCGGCCGGGGACTCGACCACCACGGCGTGCCTGAGGCCGTACCGGGCGCGGAGCGCGTCGGAGCGCTCCGCGTCCAGCTCGGCCGGCACGCGGATCTCGATCCGTACGAGATCCCGTTCGAGAGCGGTCTCCAGGACCCGGGCCACCTTGAAGCGGCTGACGCCGAACTCCTCCGCGATCTGGATCTTGGACTTGCCCTCGAGGTAGAAGCGGCGGGCCATGGCCGCCGCCTGCACCAGCTCTGCGGGTCCCATCCGCATGGCTGACCGGCCCGCCGACATACCCGACACGGCGATCTCCTCACTGCTGTTCACACTCTGGATACGCCGTTCATCCTTGCAGATCCGGCGCACTTGATCAGCCCTGATGAGAGCCGTTCACGTACCTGTGGCCCCGTGGCCGCGTGGGCCGCGTATTCAGTGGGCTACGTATGCCTTCCGCCCCCTGTTCAGAAGGCGGGCGCTTCAGTGGGCGCAGGCCCAGCTCGCCTGCGCGGTCGTCGCCTCCGCCTGGGCGCGCAGGGCGCGGACCGCCTCGGCGGGGTTCTCGGCGCCGTAGACGGCGGAACCGGCGACGAACACGTCCGCGCCGGCCTCCGCGCACCGCTCGATCGTCGAGGCCGAGACGCCGCCGTCCACCTGGAGCCACAACTGGAGGCCGTGCTTGCTGATCAACTCGCGGGTGCGGCGGATCTTCGGGAGCATGATGTCGAGGAACGCCTGACCCCCGAAGCCCGGCTCGACCGTCATGATCAGCAGCATGTCGAGTTCGGGCAGCAGGTCCTCGTACGGCTCGATGGGCGTCGCGGGCTTGAGCGCCATGGAGGCTCGGGCGCCCTTGGCGCGGATCTCGCGGGCGAGTCGCACCGGCGCGGCGGCCGCCTCGACGTGGAAGGTGACGGACGAGGCACCCGCCTCGACGTACTGCGGGGCCCAGCGATCGGGGGCCTCGATCATCAGATGGCAGTCCAGCGGAGTCTCCGTCGCACGGGCCAGGGACTCTACGACCGGCACACCGAGCGTGAGGTTCGGGACGAAATGGTTGTCCATGACGTCGACATGGAGCCAGTCGGCTCCTTCCACCGACTTCGCCTCGTCCGCGAGGCGGGCGAAGTCGGCGGACAGAATGCTGGGGTTGATCTGCACGGCCATGACCCAAGCCTGCCATGCCCTCCAGGGGTTAGCCGCACCGGTCCCGGATGGATACCGTCGTACGCACGGTGCGGGCCGTCGGTGGCCGGTCGCGCCCACGCGGCGCGGCCGCGCGGGTCGGAGCCCCGCGCCCGTGGAGCGCTGTCGCGGGGGTGGGTATGAACGGGAACCGAGGGATCGCGCATTTCGTCTGCGGGCGGCGGGCCAAGTGGCTGGTGCTGGCCCTGTGGCTCATCGTGCTGTTTCTGGTGGCGCCCTTCGCCTCGAAGCTGACCGACGCCCAGGACAACGACGCGGCCTCCTGGCTGCCGGGCTCGGCCGAGTCCACGCAGGTCCTGGAGATCTCCAAGGACTTCCGGCCGGAACAGATCCCGGCGGTCGTCGTCTACGCCCGTGACGCCGGCCTGACGGCCCAGGACCGCGCGCAGATCACCGCGGACGCGCGTCAGCTCAAGCAGCTCACGGACCACGGCATCCGCGGCGCCGAGACCCGCGGCCCGGTCTACGAGCGCCGAACGGACCCGCGCGCCGCGCAGATCTACGTGCCGATCACCATGGACGAGAAGGGCTGGGACCGGATCGCCCCGGCCGTCGACTCGATCCGGGACGTCACCGGCAAGGGCGGGGCCGGTCTGGCCGTGCACATCACCGGGCCGGGCGGCACGTCCGCCGACTTCTCCGAGGCGTTCGAGGGCATCGACTCGACGCTGTTGCTGTCGGCGATGGCCGTCGTCATCGTCATGCTCCTGATCACGTACCGCAGCCCCACCCTGCTGCTGGTCCCCTTGCTCTCCGTGGTCGCCGCCCTGTTCACGGCCCAGGCCCTGATCTACTTCCTGGCCGAGCATGCGGGCCTGACGGTGAACGGCCAGAGCGCGGGCATCCTCACGGTCCTGGTGTTCGGGGCGGGCACCGACTACGCCCTGCTGCTCGTGGCCCGCTACCGGGAGGAGCTGCGCCGTCACGAGGACCGCCACGAGGCGATGGCGCTGGCCCTGCACCGGGCGGGCCCGGCGGTGCTGGCCTCGGGCGCCACGGTGGTCCTGAGCATGCTCGTGCTGATGGCCGCCGAGATGAACTCCACGGCCGGTCTGGGTCCGGTGGCCGCCATCGGCGTGGCGGTGGCCCTGCTCGCGATGATGACCCTCTTCCCCGCCCTCCTGGTGATCTGCGGCCGCTGGATCTTCTGGCCGGTGATCCCGCGCTTCGGCTCGTCCGATCCGACGGAGCGCGGCGTCTGGGCCCGCACGGGCCGCGGCATCGCCCGCCGCCCGCGCATGATCTGGGCGGTGACCGCGCTCGCCCTGGCCGTCTGCTCCCTGGGCCTGATCCAGCTGCGCGCCGAGGGCATCAGCAACGCGGATGCCTTCACCGGCAAACCCGACTCGATCACCGGCCAGCAGGTGTCCGAGGAGTACTTCCCGGCGGGCAGCGGCGACCCGCTGGTCATCGTCTCCGACCAGGCCCAGGCCCGCCAGGTGGGCCAGGCGGTGGCCGCCGCCGAGGGCGTCGTGCCGACCTCGCTCGGCCTCCCCGAGGGCACGAAACCCTTCTACGACGGCAAGGTGCTGTTCGAGGCCACCATGGCCGCCCCGGCGGACAGCGAGGCCGCCAAACAGACCGTGGAGCGGGTCCGGGACGCCGTGCACGCGGTGCCCGACGCCGACGCCAAGGTCGGCGGCGGCACAGCGGCCCTGCTGGACATGGAGAGGGCGACCACGCACGACAACCTGCTGATCATCCCGCTCGTCCTGGCCGTCGTCCTGCTGATCCTGGGCGCCCTGCTGCGCGCCGTCGTCGCCCCGCTGCTGCTGGTCGGGACGGTGATCCTGTCCTTCGCGTCGGCCCTGGGCATCAGCGCGCTGGCCTTCCGCCACCTGTTCGACTACGCGGGCGAGTCGACGGACTTCCCCCTGTTCGTCTTCGTGTTCCTGGTGGCCCTGGGCATCGACTACAACATCTTCCTGACCACCCGTATCCGCGAGGAGGCGGCCCGCCAGGGCACCCGGAAGGGCGTGGTGACCGGACTCGCCACGACGGGCTCGGTCATCACCTCGGCCGGCCTGGTGCTGGCGGGCACCTTCGCCGCCCTCGCCACGCTCCCCATGGTCGCCTTCGCCGAGATCGGCTTCGCGGTCGCGCTGGGCGTCCTCCTGGACACCTTCGTCGTCCGGTCGGTGCTGGTCCCGGCACTGTTCCTGGACGTCGGTCCGAGGGTGTGGTGGCCGCACCGGCTGGCCCGGGAGGACGGGCGGGCGCCGGCTCCGAACGCACCGGAGCCGGTCACCCGGTCCGGCGGATGAGCGCCAGGTACATGGCGTCGGTGCCGTGCAGATGCGGCCACAGCTGGACGTCGGGACCGTCGCCGAGCGCCGGCATCCCCGGCAGCAGGGGCCGTGCGTCGAACAGCTCGGCCTGCGGGAACTGCTTGAGCACGTCGGCGACGACCGCCCGGGTCTCCGCGAGATGCGGTGAGCAGGTGGCGTAACCGACGACGCCCCCGACCCGCACGGACTCCAGGGCTGTGCGCAGCAGCCCGCGCTGCAGGGGCGCGAACCCGTCGAGGTCCTCCGGGCGGCGCCGCCACCGCGCCTCGGGCCGACGCCGCAGCGCACCGAGCCCGGTGCAGGGCACGTCCATCAGCACACGGTCGAAGGAGCCGGGCCGCCACGGCGGCCGCGTCCCGTCGGCGGCGATGACCTGGTAGGGCCCCGGGTTGCCGTGCAGGGCCTTCGCCACCAGCCCCGCGCGGTGCGGCTGCTTCTCCGAGGCGAGGAGGGTGGCCCCGCGCTCGGCGGCGAGGGCGGCGAGCAGCGCGGCCTTGCCGCCGGGGCCGGCGCACCCGTCGAGCCACTTCTCGTCCGGTCCGTCCAGCGGCGCGGCGGCGAGGGCGAGCGCGACGAGCTGGCTCCCCTCGTCCTGCACCCCGGCCCGTCCCTCCCGCACGGCGTCGACGGCGCCGGGCTCCCCGCCCTCGGTGAGCCGTACGGCGTAGGGCGACCAGCGCCCGGGCACCGCGGCCTCCTCCCGGAGCAGTTCCTCGGTGGTGGCCCGGCCGGGCCGGGCGACGAGGGTCACCTCGGGCCGCTCGTTGTCGGCTTCGAGCAGGTCCTCGATCCCGGCGCGCCCGCCGCCGAGCGAGTCCCACAGCGCGGAGACGACCCAGCGCGGGTGCGAGTGCACCACGGCGAGGTGGTCCTCGGGATCGTCGTCGTACGGCGGCGCGACCTGCTCCAGCCAGCCGTCGAGATCGTGCTGGGCGACCTTCCGCAGCACGGCGTTGACGAACTTGGCCCGCCCGTCCCCGAGCACGACCCGCGCCAGCTCGACCGAGGCGGAGACGGCGGCGTGGGTGGGGATCCGCGTCCCGAGCAGCTGGTGCACACCGAGGCTGAGCACGTCGAGCACCGGCGGATCGACTTCCCGGAGGGGGCGGTCCACACAGGCGGAGATCACGGCGTCGTACGTCCCCTGCCGCCGCAGCGTCCCGTACACCAGCTCGGTGGCCAGCGCGGCGTCCCGCCCGTCGAACGTGTCGGGTCCCTCCTTCTCCCGTGCCTTGCGCAGCAGCGGGGGCAGCACCAGGTTGGCGTACGCGTCCCGCTCGTCCACGGCGCGCAGCGCCTCGTAGGCGAGGATGCGGACGGGGTCCTTCTGGGGCCGGCGGTAGGGCTTGGCGGGCTTGCGGGGACGGCGGGACTGCTCGCTCACGAAAAGGTGCTCCGGATTGCGGGAGGGAAGACGCGTCCAGCGTACGGCGTGGGCGCGGGGCCGGTGCAGGAGCGTTACGCCCCGACCCGCTCACCGTCGCCGATGCGCACACCGCGCGCCCAGTCGGCGGCCCGCATCGGCTTCTTGCCCTGCGCCTGCACCCACAGCAACTCGACGGCGTACGACCCGGTGCCGGCGTGCACGCTGTTCTTGCCCACGGCCAGCGCGCCCGGCGCGAGGTCGTCACGCCCCGGCACGGGCTGCACCTGGATGAGCTTGAGCCGCTCGCCCCGGAAGGTCGTCCAGGCACCGGGGGCCGGGGTGCAGCCGCGCACGACGCGGTCGACGCGCAGTGCCGGGGCGGTCCAGTCGACCAGGGCGTCCTCGACGGTGATCTTGGGAGCGAGGGTGATGCCCTCGGCGGGCTGCGGTACGGCCTTCAGGGTGCCGTCCTCGATCCCGTCCATGGTCGCGGCGAGCAGCCCGGCGCCGGCGAAGGCGAGGCGGGTGAGCAGGTCACCGCTGGTGTCGGTGGGACGGATCTCCTCGGTGACGGTGCCGTAGACCGGGCCGGAGTCGAGGCCCTCCTCGATCAGGAAGGTGGAGGCCCCGGTGATCTCGTCCCCCGCCATGAGGGCGTGCTGGACGGGCGCGGCGCCGCGCCACGCGGGCAGCAGCGAGAAGTGCAGGTTGACCCAGCCGTGGGCGGGAATGTCGAGGGCCGCCTTGGGCAGCAGGGCGCCGTAGGCGACGACGGGACAGCAGTCCGGCGCGATCTCCTTGAGCCGCTCCAGGAACTCGGGTTCCCGGGGCCGTCCGGGCTTCAGCACCTCGATGCCCGACTCCTCGGCCCGCTGCGCGACGGGAGAGGCGACCAGCCGGCGCCCTCGCCCGGCCGGCGCGTCGGGCCGCGTCACCACGGCGGCCACCTCATGCCGCCCGGAGGCGATCAGAGCGTCCAGAGCGGGTACGGCGACCTCGGGGGTACCGGCGAAGACGAGCTTCATGAAGGGACGGGCCTCTCGGACGAACGGACGACGGGCAACGCACAAGTTTATGACCACGGACGAGAGGCCGCCGACGGCACGGACCACCACCGGAGGACGGAGCCGCGCGCAGTCCACCGGGGGGCGCCCGCATATGCCCACACGCCCCCACACCGTGACCAGCGGAGCGCACCCGCGTTGGTCAAGAAAAAGTTGACCCTTTCTTCACGCCGGTTCGAGAGGCTTGTTCATGGCCGACCATGCAACCCACGACGCCCAGGCCCGGGCCAGCCTGCACTTGCTGGTGCGGGACATCGAGCGGGTCCGCCGGCAGGTGGACGCGCTGCGCACCCTCACCGCCCAGCTGGGCAACGTCTACCGTCCGCGCCGCTCCGGCCCCTCCACGGGCTTCGTCGTCTACGGACGCGCCCCCGCCCCGACGGTCCGCCTCGCCCAGGAACTCCGGGACAGTGTCGAGACCCTGGTCACCGCGGCGGTGGACTTCGACCGTTCCCTCGGCTTCTCGTGGGACGCGGTGGGCTCCGCGCTCGGCGTCACCAAGCAGGCGGTCCACCGCCGCTACGGCGCCCGCCGTGCCGCCGCCCAGGCGCCCGCGGAGGCGGAACGGACCCCGGAGGCGACCGGCGCCCGCACGGTCGGCGTGAACACGGGCATCCCGACGGTCCCGGCGGTCCCCACCGTCCCCGCCGCCCGCTCCATGCCGACCCAGCCGACGGCGGGCAGCCCGGCCCTGCGCGAAGAGGCGAGGCCGACGGCCTTCCCCGGCCCGCGCAACGGCTGACACCCCCACTCCTGCCCTCTCGGCCCCTCCCGAGAGGGCAGCCGCATGTCCGCCCCCGTGCCTCCCGCCGCCCCGCACGGAGCGTCACGGGCCCGACGCACGTCAGCCGGCGTCCGCCCCCACACCACCCCGCCACACACCCAACCCCACCGGCCCCGCGCACCTCAGCCGACGTCCGGCCCCCCACACCGCCCCGCCGGACACACGGCCCCACCGGCGCGGCGCGCATCAGCCGACCTCCGCCCCCCACACCACCCCGCCACACACCCAACCCCACCGGCCCCCCGCGCCTCAGCCGACCTCCGGCCCCCCACACCGCCCCGCCGCACACACTGCCCCACCGGCGCGGCGCGCATCAGCCGACGTCCGCCCAACCCCACCGGCCACGTACATCAGCCGACCCTCCGCCCCCCACACCACCCCGCCGCACACACAGCCCCACCGGCGCGGCGCGCATCAGCCGACGTCCGCCCAACCCCACCGGCCACGTACATCAGCCGACCTCCGCCCCCCCAACACACACACCACCCCGCCGCACACACAGCCCCACCGGCCCCGCCCGGCGTACGTCAGCCGATGTCCGGCGGGTCGATTCGCACCCGCACGGCCTCTTCCCCGCCCCGGGCCATCCGGGCCGCCTGCGCCGCCTTCAACGCGGCGGCCAGCGCCGCCCCCCTGCCCGGCGGCACCCGGACCAGCGCCCGTTCCCAGTGCTCCCCGGGCGGCGGCGCCCCCGGCCGGCGGGGCCGCCCCGGCGGATCGACCGGCAGCGGCACCGGCCCCAGCACCTCGGCCTCCCCCGGCAGCTCGACGGCGCCCAGGAACGCGGCCACCGCCTCCGCGGTCCCCGACACCGCCGCCATCCGCGACACCGGCGGAAAGCCCAGCTCGGCCCGCTCGGCGAGTTCCCGCAGCGCATGCCCCACGGGGTCCCACCGCACCAGCGCCTGCACCGGCCGCAAGGTCGGCTCGGCGACGACGACCACGGTCCCCCCGTCCCCCTGCGGCCGCACCAGCGCCGCTGCCGCGATCCAGCGGCGCAGCGCGTCCTCACCGGCCCGCAGATCGGGGCGCCCCAGCATGGCCCAGCCGTCGAGCAGCAGCGCCGCCGCATACCCGCCCTCGGCCACCGGTTCGGCCCCCGGCGTGCTGACGACCAGCGCCGGCGCCCCGGGCACCGTGTCCAGCACATGCTCACGCCCGGACGTGCGCACCGGAACGGCGGGAAAGGCCCGCCCCAGCTCCTCAGCGGTCCGCCGCGCGCCCACGATCTGGGCCCGCAGCCGGAAGGACCCGCACTCCGGACAGTGCCAGGCGCTCTCCTCACGCCCGCACCAGCCGCACCCCAGCGCCCCGCCGTCGCGCGCCTCCAACGGCCCGGAGCAGTGCCGGCAGCGAGCGGCGGCCCGGCACTGCGCACACGCCATCCGGGGCACGTAACCCCGTCGCGGCACCTGGACGAGCACCGGGCCGTGCCGCAGCCCCTCCCGGGCGGCCTGCCAGGCGAGGGTGGGCAGCCGGGCGGCGCGCGCGGCCTCGTCCCGTGCCAGGTCCTGGTCCCCCACGGTCCGCACCAGCGGCGCGGCCTGCCGCACCTGCTCGCGCGCGGCGATCAGCGGCCGCGCCCACCCGCTCTCCACGAGTTGCGCGCCCTCCACGGTGCAGCTCCAGCCCCCCATCAGAAACCCGCACCCGTCCTGGGCGGCGCGCAGCAGCAGCGCCTCGCGCGCATGGGGCTGCGGCGCGTGCAGCTCGCTGTGGCTGTCGTCCCCGTCGTCCCAGAGGGCGACCAGCCCGAGATCCCGTACGGGGGCGAACATCGCGGCCCGTGTGCCGACGACGGCCCGCACGGAGCCGCGCCGCACCGCCAGCCACTCCCGGTACCGCTTCTCGGGCCCGGCGTCGGCGGTGAGCAGCGCATGCCGCCCCTCACCCAGCAGAGCCGTCAGCGCCGCGTCCACCCGAGCGGCGGCCCGTCCGTCCGGTACGACGACGAGCGCGCCCCGTCCCGAGGCGAGCGTCGCGGCGACGGCCCGCGCGAGCTCCTCGCTCCACAGGGGGCCCGGCAGCGCGTTCCACACGGCGCGCGGCGCACCCCCGGACGCCAGCGACTCCAGGAACGCGCCCCCACGCTCGTACCGCGCCCAGGACCCCGGCACCGGTGCCGGCGGCGGGGGCATCGGCGGGGGTGAGGGCCGCTGTTCGGCCCGCGCGCTGCGCGGCGGCACGGCCAGTTGGAGCACATCGGCCAGACTCCCGGCGTACCGGTCGGCGACGGCCCGCGCGAGCCCCAGCAGCTCCGGGCTCAGCACCGGCTCGGGCGACACCACCTGGGCGAGGGCCGCGAGCGGCCCGGAGTAGTCGGACGAGGCGAGCCGCTCGACGAGGAAGCCGTCGATGAGCCCTCCGCCCTCGCGCCGCCCCTCCCGCACCCGGCCGCGGCCGGCCCCGAACCGCACCCGCACCCGCACTCCCGGCTGGGCGTCGGCGTCCAGCTCCGCGGGCACGGCGTAGTCGAAATACCGGTCCAGATGCAGCACGCCCTTGTCGACGAGGACCCGTGCGACCGGCAGCTCCCCGGCCAGCTCGGCCCCCCGCCACGTCCGCGGCTTGGCCCGGGGCGCCTTGGCCTTGCGCACACTCTCCCGGATCAACGCGAGCTGCTCCGGCGGCGCACCCTCCCCGGTCCCGCCCCCTTGCCCGTACTCGCTGCTCACCCCTGCATTCTTACCCGACGGCGCTGACAACAGCCCGCTCGGAGTACCGCGTCCGCCGTGCGAGGCCCGCGCACACGCCAGGGGCCCGGCTCTCACGGGTGAGAGCCGGGCCCCGGGGAGAGACGGACGGGGACTACAGGCCGGCGGCCTTGCGCAGCTCCTCCACGCGGTCGGTCCTCTCCCAGGTGAAGTCGGGCAGCTCACGGCCGAAGTGGCCGTACGCGGCGGTCTGGGCGTAGATCGGGCGCAGCAGGTCGAGGTCGCGGATGATCGCGGCCGGGCGCAGGTCGAAGACCTCGTCGATGGCCTTCTCGATCTTCTCGGGCTCGACCTTGTGGGTGCCGAAGGTCTCGACGAACAGACCGACCGGCTCGGCCTTGCCGATGGCGTAGGCGACCTGGACCTCGCAGCGCGCGGCCAGGCCGGCGGCGACCACGTTCTTCGCGACCCAGCGCATCGCGTACGCCGCCGAGCGGTCGACCTTGGACGGGTCCTTGCCGGAGAAGGCGCCGCCGCCGTGCCGGGCGAAGCCGCCGTAGGTGTCGATGATGATCTTGCGGCCGGTGAGGCCGGCGTCACCCATCGGGCCGCCGATCTCGAAACGGCCGGTCGGGTTGACCAGCAGACGGTAGTTCTCGGTGTCGAGCTTGATGCCGTCGTCCAGGAGTGCCTTCAGCTCCGGCTCCACGACGAACTCGCGGATGTCGGGAGCCAGCAGGGAGTCCAGGTCGATGTCGGACGCGTGCTGCGAGGAGACGACGACCGTGTCGAGGCGGACGGCCTTGTCGCCGTCGTACTCGATGGTGACCTGGGTCTTGCCGTCGGGACGCAGGTAGGGGATGGTCCCGTTCTTGCGGACGTCCGACAGCCGCTTGGAGAGGCGGTGCGCCAGGAAGATCGGCAGCGGCATCAGCGTCGGCGTCTCGTCGGAGGCGTAGCCGAACATCAGGCCCTGGTCGCCGGCGCC
This sequence comes from Streptomyces sp. NPDC000345, assembly GCF_042898825.1. Lineage (NCBI taxonomy): Bacteria > Bacillati > Actinomycetota > Actinomycetes > Kitasatosporales > Streptomycetaceae > Streptomyces > Streptomyces sp. NPDC000345. Next base: position 65,583 of record NZ_JBIAZE010000020.1, on the reverse strand, counting down.
CTGCCGGTCCAGCTCGTCCTCGTCGCCCTCGACCCGGGTCTCGTACGCGGTGTCGACGCCCTGCGCGATGTCCGGGGACTGGGCGCCGATGGACACCGAGACACCGCAGGAGGCGCCGTCGAAGCCCTTCTTCGAGGAGTCGTAGCCGATCTCGAGGATCTTGTCCCGCACGAGCTGGGGAATCGGCGCGTAGGCCTTGGTGGTGACCTCGCCGGCCACGTGCACCAGACCGGTCGTGATCAGGGTCTCGACGGCGACGCGGGACGTCGGGTCCTCGCGCAGCAGCGCATCGAGGATGGTGTCGCTGATCTGGTCAGCGATCTTGTCGGGGTGACCCTCGGTCACGGACTCCGAAGTGAACAGGCGACGGGACACAACGCTCCCTGGGGTTGCAGCGGCTGCTGGCTGATCATTGGCGGACGCGACGGGAGCTGCGCCCGGCGTCGTCCGGGAACAGTTTATCGGTCGAGCCCGGCCACCGGCCCACGCGTCTCGCCTCTCGGGAGCGCTGTGACCTGCGGCACGGGCATTCTGCCGAATGCCGAGCACCCTTGGCCAGGGTCGCCACGCCCGAATCGAGCGGCGTTCGAGCGAACCAGGGGCGCATCGAACCGTCAGCTCAGGCGCGGCGCCACCAGGTCCCACACGGTTTCGGCCAGGGCTTCCTTGGGGCCGTGCGGCACGGGGGTCTCGCTGCCGTCGGCGCCCAGGACGACCGCCTCGTTCTCCTCGGAGCCGAAGGTCCTGCGCTCCCCCACCTCGTTCACCACCAGCAGGTCGCAGCCCTTGCGGCGCAGCTTCGTCCGGCCGTTGGCGAGGACGTCGTCGGTCTCGGCGGCGAAGCCGACGACCACCTGTCCGGGGCGGGCGCGGTCGGCGGATATCTCCGCGAGGATGTCCGGATTCCGTACGAGGACGATCGGGTCGGGTTCCTGTCCGTCCTTCTTCTTGATCTTCCCGGCGGCGTAGGTCTCCGGCCGGAAGTCGGCCACGGCGGCCGCCATCACGACCGCGTCGGCGTCGGCCGCCGCCTTCAGCACGGCCTCGCGCAGCTGTACGGCCGTCCCGACCTGAACGACGTCGACGCCGGCCGGGTCGGGCAGCCCGGTGTTGGCCGCGATCAGCGTGACGCGGGCGCCCCGGGCGGCGGCGGTGCGGGCGAGGGCGTAGCCCTGCTTGCCGGAGGAGCGGTTGCCGAGGAAGCGGACCGGGTCGAGGGGCTCGCGGGTCCCGCCGGCGCTGACCACGACGTGCCGGCCGGTGAGGTCGGGCTCGCGCACGCCCCTGGCCAGGACGCGGCGGCAGATCTCGAAGATCTCGGCGGGGTCGGGCAGCCGCCCCTTGCCGGTGTCGACACCGGTGAGGCGGCCGACGGCCGGCTCGATCACGACGGCGCCGCGGCGGCGCAGCGTCGCCACGTTCTCCTGGGTGGCCGGGTGCTCCCACATCTCGGTGTGCATCGCGGGGGCGAAGACGACCGGGCAGCGGGCCGTGAGCAGGGTGTTGGTGAGGAGGTCGTCGGCGAGGCCGTGCGCCGCCTTGGCGAGCATGTCGGCGGTGGCGGGGGCGACGACCACCAGGTCGGCGTGCTGGCCGATGCGGACATGCGGGACCTCGTGGACGTCGTCCCAGACCTCCGTGGAGACGGGGTGGCCGGAGAGGGCGGACCAAGTGGCGGCGCCGACGAAGTGCAGGGCGGAGGCGGTGGGAACGACCCGTACGTCATGGCCGGACTCCGTGAGCCTTCTCAGCAGCTCACAGGCCTTGTAGGCGGCGATGCCACCGCTGACCCCCAGAACGACCTTGGGCTTGTCCACCGTCTCTCCCCGGACCTCGGAAGCGCGCCGTGGCTCCGGCGCACGTCTCCATCACACACCACAGGCCCGGCAGGAGCACTGCCGGGCCTGTGGAAAAGTCAGCTGCAAGCTGAAAGTAGTACTTACTGCGCCGGGCCCTCGACGGCCTCGGACGTCAGCAGACCCGCGTTGATCTCGCGAAGGGCGATCGAGAGCGGCTTCTCGTGGACGTGGGTGTCGACGAGCGGACCGACGTACTCGAGGAGGCCCTCGCCGAGCTGCGAGTAGTACGCGTTGATCTGGCGGGCCCGCTTGGCCGCGTAGATCACGAGGCTGTACTTCGAGTCGGTGGCCTCGAGGAGCTCGTCGATCGGCGGGTTGATGATGCCCTCGGGCGCGGAGATGGAAGAGGACACGCTCTACCTTCCGATGGATGGGAAAAGAATGGCCGTGATCACACGGTTCTGATCACATGGACCGCGATCACACAACATCCATCAAGGCTAGCAGCTCACGCGCCACATCCTCGACGGAGGTGTTGACCAGGGTCACGTCGAACTCCGGCTCGGCCGCGAGTTCGGTCTTCGCGGCGTCCAGCCGGCGCTCGATGACCTCGGGCGGCTCGGTGCCCCGCCCGGTGAGTCTGCGCACCAGCTCCTCCCAGGACGGGGGAGCCAGGAACACCAGCTGGGCGTCCGACATGGACTCTCGGACCTGCCGGGCACCCTGGAGGTCGATCTCCAGGAGAACGGGCTCACCGGACTCCAGGCGCTCCATCACGGCCCCGCGCGGGGTGCCGTAGCGGTTGCCGGCGAACTCGGCCCACTCCAGCAGCTCACCGTTGGCGATCAGCTTGTCCATCTCGTCGTCGGTGACGAAGAAGTAGTGGACGCCGTGCTGCTCGCCGGGGCGGGGCTTGCGGGTCGTCGCCGACACCGAGAGCCAGACCTCGGGGTGTTCCTTGCGCATATGGGCGACGACCGTGCTCTTGCCGACCCCGGAGGGGCCGGAGAGCACGGTCAGCCGCGGACGTGCGTCCGGGGGTTCGGGGGTCGTCCCCCGGAGTGTTACAGCCATGCAGCGATTATTCCAGCAATCCCGGAGTGCCCGGGACTCCCTTCCCGGCAGTACCCGGGATCAGGAGCCGGTGCTGCCGAACTCACGCTCCAGGGAGGCGATCTGGTTGGACCCGAGACCGCGTACGCGGCGGCTCTCGGAGATGCCGAGTCGCTCCATGATCTGCTTGGCGCGGACCTTGCCCACGCCCGGAAGGGACTCGAGCAGGGCGGAGACCTTCATCTTGCCGATGACGTCGTTCTCCTGGCCCTGCTTGATGACCTCGTGCAGGGAGGCGCCGGAGTGCTTGAGTCGATTCTTGACCTCGGCCCGCTCCCGGCGAGCCGCGGCGGCCTTTTCGAGCGCGGCTGCGCGCTGTTCGGGGGTAAGGGGCGGAAGAGCCACGCCTACGTCACCTCGGATGTCGAACTGTCGGATACGGACCGGTGAGGAACCTAGTCGCCCCACACCTGGGGAGCCACGAGCAACACGCTCTGCCCGTTTCTCCCCCACTGCTTGAAGAGTGTGGGAGGTACCCCCACTGCTCGGAGACTAGCGGCCAACTCCGTCTGAGTCAGCGAGAACAGAGGAAAAGTCCTGGTCAGCCTCCGTCAGGACGGGATATTTCAGACATAGTGCCCCGGATTTGAGAATGTATCCAGCCTCAAATCGCCAAGGAGGCTCTCGTCGGAGGTTTGAAAAGTGCCCGGGCCGCCCATCAGGCAGACCCCACCGCCGACCGGATCTCCTCCGCGAAGCGGTCCGCGGCGTCACGCAGCGCGACCACGTCGGGACCGTGGCGCAACACACCCCGGCTGACGTTCGGCACGACATTGCGCACCGCCGACCCGAACACCCGGGGCAGGTCCGCCGCAGTCGCGCCCTGGGCACCGACGCCGGGGGCGAGGAGGGGGCCGTTGATGTCGAGGTCGTACGACGACAGATCACCGAGCGTGGCCCCGACGACCGCCCCGAAGGAGCCCAGCGGCTCCTCCCCCGCGTTCTCCAGGGCCAGGTGGGCCAGCATGGTCGCGCCGACGTCACGGCCGTCCGCGCGCACCGCGTGCTGCACCTCGCCGCCCTCGGGGTTGGAGGTCAGCGCCAGCACGAACAGACCGGCGCGGTTCTCCCGGGCGAGCGCGACGGCGGGGCTGAGCGAGCCGTAGCCGAGGTACGGCGAGACCGTCAGCGCGTCCGAGAACAGCGGCGCGTCCTTGTGCAGGAAGGACTCCGCGTACGCGGCCATGGTCGAACCGATGTCGCCGCGCTTGGCGTCCATGACCACCAGGGCGCCCGCGGCCCGCGCCTCCTGGACCGACCTCTCCAGGACGGCGACCCCGCGCGAGCCGAACCGCTCGAAGAACGCGCTCTGCGGCTTCAGTACGGCGACCCGGTCGGCCACCGCCTCGACGACCGTGCGGCTGAACCGCTCCAGGCCCGCCACGTCGTCGTTCAGCCCCCACTCGGCGAGCAGGGAGGCGTGCGGGTCGATGCCGACGCACAGGGGGCCGCGCTCGTCCATCGCGCGGCGCAGTCGGGCGCCGAAGGCCTCGGTCATACCGTCTTCCTCACGTCGGCGCCGACCGCGTCGGCGAGGGTGGCGTACGGGCTCGTGCGCAGCCGGGCGGCGAGCCCCTTGTGGATGGCGCGGCCCCAGAAGGGGCCCTCGTAGACGAAGGCGCTGTAGCCCTGCACCAGCGTGGCACCGGCCAGGATGCGCTGCCAGGCGTCCTCGGCGTTCTCGATGCCGCCCACGCCCACGAGGGTGATCCGGTCGCCCACGCGCGCGTAGAGCCGGCGCAGCACCTCCAGGGAGCGCGCCTTGAGGGGCGCTCCGGACAGACCGCCGGTCTCCGCGACCAGCGAGGGATCGGACGCCAGACCGAGGCCGTCGCGCGCGATGGTGGTGTTCGTGGCGATGATCCCGTCCAGGCCGAGCTCCACCGCGAGGTCGGCGACCGCGTCCACGTCCTCGTCGGCGAGGTCCGGGGCGATCTTCACCAGCAGCGGGACACGGCGGTTCGCGACCGTCCGGTCCGCGGCCTCGCGCACGGCGGTCAGCAGCGGCCGCAGCGACTCGGTCGCCTGCAGGTTGCGCAGCCCCGGGGTGTTCGGCGACGACACGTTCACGACCAGGTAGTCGGCGTACGGCGCGAGCCGCTCGGTCGACTTCACGTAGTCCGCGGCCGCCTCCTCCTCCGGTACGACCTTGGTCTTGCCGATGTTGACGCCCACCACGGTCTTGAAGACGGGCGTACGGGAGGCCAGGCGGGCGGCGACGGCCAGCGAGCCCTCGTTGTTGAAGCCCATGCGGTTGATGAGCGCGCGGTCCTTCACGAGCCGGAACAGCCGCTTCCTGGGGTTGCCGGGCTGCGGCTCACCGGTGACCGTGCCGATCTCGACGTGGTCGAAGCCCAGCATCGACATCCCGTCGATCGCGATCGCGTTCTTGTCGAAGCCGGCGGCGAGCCCGAAGGGACCGTGCATGCGCAGCCCGAAGGCCTCGGTGCGCAGTTCCTTGTGGCGGGGGGCGAGCGCGGCCGCGACGAAGGTGCGCAGCACGGGCACGCGGGCGGCGAGGCGGATCCAGCGGAAGGCGAGGTGGTGCGCCTGCTCGGGGTCCATCCGCTGGAAGACCAGACGGAAGAAAAGCTTGTACATGGATGTGTCCTCATGAAGAGGGGGACACCGTTTCCGGTGTCCCCCTCGTCGGCTGCTAGTCGCGGGCCGCGGTCAGGTGTTCCGCGTGTTCCTGGAGCGAACGGACACCCACGTCACCGTGGTTGAGGGCGTCGATGCCCTGGACGGCCGCGGCGAGCGCCTGGACCGTCGTCAGGCACGGCACGGACCGCGCCACGGCCGCCGTACGGATCTCGTAGCCGTCGAGGCGGCCGCCGGTGCCGTACGGGGTGTTGACGATGAGGTCGACCTCGCCGTCGTGGATGAGCTGGACGATGGTCTTCTCGCCGTTCGGGCCGGTGCCCTCGGACTGCTTGCGCACGACCGTGGCGTTGATGCCGTTGCGCTTGAGGACCTCGGCGGTCCCGGAGGTGGCCAGCAGTTCGAAGCCGTGGCCGACCAGCTCGCGTGCCGGGAAGATCATCGAGCGCTTGTCGCGGTTGGCGACCGAGATGAACGCGCGGCCCTTGGTGGGCAGCGGGCCGTAGGCGCCCGCCTGCGACTTGGCGTACGCCGTGCCGAAGACGGAGTCGATGCCCATGACCTCGCCGGTGGAGCGCATCTCCGGGCCGAGGACGGTGTCGACGCCGCGGCCGGAGGTGTCGCGGAAGCGGGTCCACGGCATCACGGCCTCCTTGACGGAGATCGGCGCGTCAAGCGGCAGCTCACCGCCGTCGCCGGTGGCCGGGAGCAGCCCCTCGGAGCGCAGCTCGGCGATGGTCGCGCCCAGCGAGATCCGGGCGGCGGCCTTCGCCAGCGGCACCGCGGTCGCCTTGGAGGTGAAGGGGACCGTACGGGACGCGCGCGGGTTGGCCTCCAGGACGTAGAGGATGTCGCCGGCCATCGCGAACTGGATGTTGATCAGCCCGCGCACCCCGACGCCCTTGGCGATCGCCTCGGTGGAGGCCCGCAGGCGCTTGATGTCGAAGCCGCCGAGGGTGATCGGGGGCAGGGCGCACGCCGAGTCGCCGGAGTGGATGCCGGCCTCCTCGATGTGCTCCATGACGCCGCCGAGGTACAGCTCCTGGCCGTCGTAGAGGGCGTCGACGTCGATCTCGATGGCGTCGTCGAGGAAGCGGTCCACGAGGACCGGCCGGGTGGGGCTGATCTCGGTCGACTCGGCGATGTAGGACGACAGCCGGGTCTCGTCGTAGACGATCTCCATGCCGCGGCCGCCGAGGACGTACGACGGCCGCACCAGGACCGGGTAGCCGATCTCGTCGGCGATGGCCTTGGCCTCGGCGAAGGTGGTGGCGGTGCCGTGCTTCGGGGCCGGCAGACCGGCCTCGGCGAGCACGCGCCCGAAGGCGCCCCGGTCCTCGGCCGCGTGGATGGCCTCGGGGGAGGTGCCGACGATCGGCACGCCGTTGTCCTTCAGAGCCTGCGCGAGACCCAGCGGGGTCTGGCCGCCGAGCTGGACGACGACACCGGCGATCGGGCCGGCCTGCGCCTCCGCGTGGACGATCTCCAGCACGTCCTCGAGCGTCAGGGGCTCGAAGTAGAGACGGTCGGAGGTGTCGTAGTCGGTGGAGACGGTCTCCGGGTTGCAGTTGACCATCACGGTCTCGTACCCGGCGTCGGACAGCGCGAAGGAGGCGTGGACGCAGGAGTAGTCGAACTCGATGCCCTGGCCGATGCGGTTGGGGCCGGAGCCGAGGATGATCACCGCGGGCTTCTCGCGCGGCGCTACCTCGCTCTCCTCGTCGTAGGAGGAGTAGAAGTACGGCGTCTTCGCGGCGAACTCGGCGGCGCAGGTGTCGACCGTCTTGTAGACCGGGCGGACGCCCAGCGCGTGCCGGACCTCGCGCACGACGTCCTCGCGCAGGTCGCGGATCTCACCGATCTGCTGGTCGGAGAAGCCGTGCCGCTTGGCCTCGGCGAGCAGACCGGCGTCCAGGCGGTCGGCGGCGGCCAGCTCGTCGGCGATCTCCTTGATGAGGAAGAGCTGGTCGACGAACCAGGGGTCGATCTTCGTGAACTCGAAGACCTCCTCGGGCGTGGCGCCCGCGCGGATGGCCTGCATGACGGTGTTGATCCGGCCGTCGGTGGGTCGCACGGCCGCGCGCAGCAGCTCGTCCTTGTCGCCGGGGTCGCCGACGAAGGTGAACTGGCTGCCCTTCTTCTCCAGCGAGCGCAGCGCCTTCTGGAACGCCTCGGTGAAGTTGCGGCCGATGGCCATGGCCTCGCCGACCGACTTCATGGTGGTCGTGAGGGTGGAGTCGGCGCTCGGGAACTTCTCGAAGGCGAACCGCGGGGCCTTGACGACCACGTAGTCGAGCGTGGGCTCGAAGGAGGCCGGGGTCTCCTGTGTGATGTCGTTCGGGATCTCGTCGAGGGTGTAGCCGACGGCGAGCTTGGCGGCGATCTTGGCGATCGGGAAACCGGTCGCCTTGGAGGCGAGCGCCGAGGACCGCGACACGCGCGGGTTCATCTCGATGACGATCACCCGACCGTCCTCGGGGTTCACCGCGAACTGGATGTTGCAGCCGCCGGTGTCCACGCCGACCTCGCGGATGACCGCGATGCCGATGTCACGCAGGATCTGGTACTCGCGGTCGGTCAGGGTCATCGCCGGCGCGACGGTGATCGAGTCGCCGGTGTGGACGCCCATGGGGTCGAAGTTCTCGATGGAGCAGACGACCACGACGTTGTCGTGCTTGTCGCGCATCAGCTCCAGCTCGTACTCCTTCCAGCCGAGGATGGACTCCTCCAGGAGCACCTCGGTGGTCGGTGAGAGCGTGAGGCCCTGGCCCGCGATGCGGCGCAGCTCCTCCTCGTCGTGGGCGAAGCCGGAACCGGCGCCGCCCATGGTGAAGGACGGGCGGACGACGACCGGGTAGCCGCCGAGCGTGTCCACGCCCGCGAGGACCTCGTCCATGGTGTGGCAGATCACCGAGCGGGCGGACTCGCCGTGCCCGATCTTGCGGCGGACCTCCTCCACGACCTCCTTGAACTGGTCGCGGTCCTCGCCCTTGTGGATGGCCTCCACGTTGGCGCCGATCAGCTCGACGCCGTACTTCTCCAGGACGCCGTTCTCGTGCAGCGAGATCGCCGTGTTGAGGGCCGTCTGGCCGCCCAGGGTGGGCAGCAGCGCGTCCGGCCGCTCCTTGGCGATGATCTTCTCGACGAACTCGGGGGTGATCGGCTCGACGTAGGTGGCGTCGGCGATCTCCGGGTCGGTCATGATCGTCGCCGGGTTGGAGTTCACCAGGACGACCCGGAGGCCCTCGGCGCGCAGGATGCGGCACGCCTGGGTGCCGGAGTAGTCGAACTCGGCGGCCTGGCCGATGACGATCGGGCCGGAGCCGATGACCAGGACGGACTGGATATCGGTGCGCTTAGGCACGCTGGCCCTCCATCAGGGAAACGAAGCGGTCGAACAGGTAGGCGGCGTCGTGCGGGCCGGCTGCCGCTTCGGGGTGGTACTGGACGGAGAAGGCCGGCTGGTCGAGCAGCTGCAGCCCCTCCACGACGTCGTCGTTCAGGCAGACGTGGGAGACCTCGGCCCGGCCGAACTTCGTCTCGCTCACCTTGTCGAGCGGCGCGTCCACGGCGAAGCCGTGGTTGTGCGCGGTGACCTCGACCTTGCCGGTCGTACGGTCCTGGACCGGCTGGTTGATGCCCCGGTGGCCGTACTTCAGCTTGTAGGTGCCGAAGCCGAGGGCGCGGCCGAGGATCTGGTTGCCGAAGCAGATGCCGAACAGCGGCGTCCTGCGCTCCAGGACGGCGGTCATCAGCGCGACGGGGCCGTCGGCGGTGGCCGGGTCGCCGGGGCCGTTGGAGAAGAAGACTCCGTCGGGCTCGACGGCGTAGACGTCCTCCTCGGTGGCGGTCGCCGGGAGCACGTGCACCTCGATGCCGCGCTCGGCCATGCGGTGCGGGGTCATGCCCTTGATGCCGAGGTCGATGGCGGCGACGGTGAACCTCTTCTCGCCGACCGCGGGGACGACGTAGGCCTCCTGGGTGGTGACCTCCTCGTAGAGGCTCGCGCCCTTCATGTGCGGCTGGGCCTGCACGCGCGTGAGGAGCTCCGCCTCCGGGGCGATGGCCTCGCCGGAGAAGATGCCGGCGCGCATGGAGCCGCCCTCGCGCAGGTGGCGGGTGAGCGCCCGGGTGTCGATGCCGGAGATCCCGACGATGTTCTGCCGGACCAGCTCGTCGTCCAGGGAGCGCTTGGCGCGCCAGTTGGACGGCACGCGCGCGGGGTCGCGCACGACGTAGCCGGAGACCCAGATGCGGCTCGACTCGTCGTCCTCGTCGTTCCAGCCGGTGTTGCCGATCTGCGGGGCGGTGGCGACGACGATCTGGCGGTCGTACGACGGGTCGGTCAGGGTCTCCTGGTAGCCGGTCATGCCGGTGGAGAACACCGCCTCGCCGAAGGTCTCCCCCACGGCCCCGTAGGCACGGCCGCGGAAGATCCGGCCGTCCTCCAGGACGAGTACGGCGGGAAGCACCTTTTTCTCAAAAGCGATTCCCCTGGTGGAGGTCGTCATCGTGCGCCTTCCGTCGTGTTGTTCTTGATCATGGAGTTGATGGCGTCGACCCACTCGGTGTGCTCGGCCGCCCGGTCGGACCGGAAGCCGGAGTCGATCAGCTTGTCGCCGTGCGCCCAGGTCACCACGAGCAGTCCGCCCTCGGTGAGGACCTTGCCGGCGATGCCCTTGCCGAGCAGGGCCTCACGCAGGGCGCCGGCCGGGATGAAGAAGTCGGTCGCGCCGGGGCGTACGACGTCCAGTCCCGCGTCCGTCAGGGTGAGCTCGGCCCGGCTGCGGGTGCCCAGGCCGCGCGCCACGATGCGGTCGAGCCACTGCCCGGCGGTGGTGGAGCCGTGGTAGCGGCCGCTCATGCTCAGTCTCGCCGGGCCGGGGTCGTCCGGCGCGGCGGGCAGCTCGGGGAGGTCGCCCTGGAGCGTGCCGCGCCACTTCCAGCCCTCGCGCATCAGCCAGTAGACGAGCGCGACGAAGAGTCCGAGGCCGACCACCCAGCCGATCCGCGCGGCCCAGTCGGTCACTTCGGCCGATTGTTTCCCGGCCGCGAGCAGTAGTGCTGCAGATGTCACGTGAGCTTCCCGTCGACGAGCGTGGCCTTGCCCCGGAGCCACGTGTGCGTCACACGGCCCGGCAGCTCACGCCCCTCGTACGGGGTGTTGCGGCTGCGCGAGGCGAAGCCCGCGGGGTCCACGGACCCACGGTATGCCGTGTCGACGAGCGTGAGGTTGGCGGGCTCACCTGCCGAGACGGGACGCCCGTGCCCCGTCGCCCGCCCGATCAGCGCGGGCTTGAAGGACATGCGCTCGGCGACCCCGGCCCAGTCCAGCAGGCCCGTCTCGACCATCGTCTCCTGGACCACCGACAGCGCGGTCTCCAGGCCGACCATGCCCATGGCGGCGGCGGCCCACTCGCAGTCCTTGTCCTCGTGCGGGTGCGGGGCGTGGTCGGTGGCGACGATGTCGATCGTGCCGTCGGCGAGCGCCTCGCGCAGGGCGTGCACGTCACGCTCGGTGCGCAGCGGCGGGTTCACCTTGTAGACCGGGTTGTACGTCCGGACCAGCTCGTCGGTGAGGAGCAGGTGGTGCGGGGTGACCTCGGCGGTGACGTCGATGCCGCGGGACTTGGCCCAGCGGACGATCTCGACGGACCCGGCGGTGGACAGGTGGCAGATGTGGACGCGGGAGCCGACGTGCTCGGCGAGCAGGACGTCCCGGGCGATGATCGATTCCTCGGCCACCGCCGGCCAGCCGCCGAGCCCGAGCTCGGCGGAGACGACGCCCTCGTTCATCTGGGCGCCCTCGGTGAGGCGGGGCTCCTGGGCGTGCTGGGCGACGACGCCGCCGAAGGCCTTCACGTACTCCAGCGCGCGCCGCATGATCACCGCGTCGTCGACGCACTTGCCGTCGTCGGAGAAGACGGTGACCCCGGCCGCCGACTCGTGCATGGCACCGAGCTCGGCGAGCTTCCTGCCCTCCAGGCCGACCGTGACGGCGCCGATCGGCTGTACGTCGCAGTAGCCGTGCTCGCGGCCCAGTCGCCAGACCTGCTCGACCACGCCGGCGGTGTCGGCGACGGGGAAGGTGTTGGCCATGGCGAACACGGCCGTGTAGCCGCCGGAGGCCGCCGCGCGCGTGCCCGTCAGCACGGTCTCGGAGTCCTCGCGGCCCGGCTCCCGCAGATGGGTGTGCAGGTCCACCAGACCCGGCAGCAGCACCTTGCCGGCGGCCTCGACGACCTCGGCGCCCTCGGCCGGCAGCCCGGTCCCGACGGCCGCGACGACCTCACCGTCGATCAGGACGTCCTGCGGCTCGCCGCCGAGCACCTTCGCACCACGGATCAGGATCTTGCTCATCGTCTTACTTCTCCTCGGTGGTACGGGCGTGGCTGACGGCGGGTTCGTTGCCGCCCAGGAGCAGATAGAGGACGGCCATCCGGATGGACACGCCGTTGGCGACCTGCTCGACGACGGTGCAGCGGTCGGAGTCGGCGACCTCGGCGGTGATCTCCATGCCGCGGACCATCGGGCCGGGGTGCATCACGATGGCGTGCTCCGGCATCTTCGCCATGCGGTCGCCGTCGAGGCCGTAGCGCCGCGAGTACTCGCGCTCGGTCGGGAAGAACGCGGCGTTCATCCGCTCGCGCTGGACGCGCAGCATCATCACCGCGTCGGACTTGGGCAGGGTGCTGTCGAGGTCGTACGACACCTCGCAGGGCCAGTGCCCGACCCCGACCGGCACCAGGGTGGGCGGGGCGACCAGGGTGACCTCGGCGCCGAGGGTGTGCAGCAGGTCGACGTTGGAGCGGGCGACCCGGCTGTGCAGGACGTCGCCGACGATGGTGATGCGCTTGCCGGAGAGGTCCTGGCCGATGCCGGCGTCCCGGCCGACCAGGCGGCGGCGCATGGTGAAGGCGTCGAGCAGCGCCTGGGTGGGGTGCTGGTGGGTGCCGTCGCCGGCGTTGACGACGGCCGCGTCGATCCAGCCGGAGTTGGCGAGGCGGTAGGGGGCTCCGGAGGCGCCGTGCCGGATGACCACGGCGTCGACGCCCATGGCCTCCAGTGTCTGGGCGGTGTCCTTCAGCGACTCGCCCTTGGACACGCTGGAGCCCTTGGCGGAGAAGTTGATGACGTCCGCGGAGAGGCGCTTCTCCGCGGCCTCGAAGGAGATACGCGTGCGCGTGGAGTCCTCGAAGAAGAGGTTGACGATCGTGCGGCCGCGCAGGGTCGGCAGTTTCTTGATGGGCCGGTCGGCGACCCGGGCCATCTCCTCGGCGGTGTCGAGGATCAGGACGGCGTCGTCGCGGGTGAGGTCGGCGGCCGAGATGAGATGACGCTGCATCTGTCAGGCTCCGTAAGGAAGTTCAGTTCGGGAGATTCCGGGCAAGGCTGAGCGCGCGTACGCCTGGGACGTACGCCTGCCGCTTGCTACTGGGTCTGCTTCACACCGAGCAGCACGGTGTCGCGACCGTCCTCCTCGGCGAGCTGGACCTTGACCGTCTCCCGCAGCGACGTGGGGAGGTTCTTGCCGACGTAGTCGGCGCGGATGGGCAGTTCGCGGTGGCCGCGGTCGACGAGGACCGCGAGCTGGACCGCGCGGGGGCGCCCGATGTCGTTCAGGGCGTCGAGGGCTGCGCGGATGGTGCGGCCGGAGAAGAGCACGTCGTCGACGAGGACGACGAGCTTGCCGTCGAGGCCGTCACCGGGGATCTCGGTGCGGGCCAGCGCACGCGGTGGGTGCATGCGCAGGTCGTCGCGGTACATGGTGATGTCGAGGGAGCCGACCGGGATCTTGCGGTCGGTGATCTGCTCGAGCTTGGCGGCGAGCCGCTGGGCGAGGAAGACGCCGCGGGTCGGAATGCCGAGAAGCACCACGTCGTCGGCGCCCTTGGCGCGCTCGACGATCTCGTGGGCGATGCGGGTCAGGACCCGCGCGATGTCGGGGCCTTCGAGAACGGGCCGCGCATCGGACGCTTGGGTGTCCATACGGAACGGACCTCCTTCTCCGCCTCACGGGACGGACCTTAAAGGACGTCGGGTTTGCGCCATCCACCGTAGCAGCCCCGGGGACGGCCCCGATCACCCCCTTGGCGTAGCCGGCCGTCGATAGCACGGAAGAGTCGGTGTGGACCATTCGGCTTGACGCAGAAGAATCACGCTGCGTAACCTCACAATGAGTTACCAGCCGCGCGGCCTGGAACCAAAGCCAGTCGCGTCGACCCAGTGCCGGGGAGCTATATGTCCAGCGAATACGCCAAACAGCTCGGGGCCAAGCTCCGGGCGATCCGCACCCAGCAGGGCCTTTCCCTCCACGGTGTCGAGGAGAAGTCCCAGGGACGCTGGAAGGCGGTCGTGGTCGGTTCGTACGAGCGCGGCGATCGCGCCGTGACCGTGCAGCGCCTTGCCGAGCTGGCGGACTTCTACGGCGTACCCGTGCAGGAGCTGCTGCCCGGCACCACCCCGGGCGGGGCCGCCGAGCCGCCGCCGAAGCTGGTCCTGGACCTGGAGCGGCTGGCCCACGTGCCGGTCGAGAAGGCGGGCCCCCTGCAGCGCTACGCGGCGACGATCCAGTCCCAGCGCGGCGACTACAACGGCAAGGTGCTCTCGATCCGCCAGGACGACCTGCGCACGCTCGCCGTCATCTACGACCAGTCGCCCTCGGTCCTCACCGAGCAGCTGATCAGCTGGGGCGTCCTGGACGCCGACGCGCGCCGCGCCGTCTCCCACGAGGAGAGCTGAGCCGCTCGGCGGCACAGCAGAAACGTACCGTCGGGGTGGCCGGAACCATGTGGTTCCGGCCGCCCCGGCTTTTTGTCCGCCGACGCCGGAGGGCCCACAGCGTGCGCTGTGGGCCCTCCGGCGGGCTGCGCGCCCCTTCAGGGGCGCGGGGAACTGCGCGACGAGCCGCAGACGGCCCGCAGGCGACGTACGGCCCGCAGTCCTTCGGCTCTCCCGACGGCTAGTCGCGGCGCAGGGACGGCTTGAGGTCCTTCAGCCGGGCGAGCAGCCCGTTGACGAACGACGGGGAGTCGTCCGTGGAGAACTCCTTCGCCAGCTGCACCATCTCGTCGATGACGACGGCGTCCGGGGTCTCGTCGACCCAGATCAGCTCGTAGGCGCCGAGCCGCAGGATGTTGCGGTCGACGACCGGCATCCGGTCGAGCGTCCAGCCGACGGAGTACTGGGAGATCAGCTCGTCGATGCGCCGCGCATGCCCGGCGTAGCCCTCGACCAGCTGCATCGTGTACTCGCTCACCGGCGGCTGCCGGGTGTCGGCCCGGGAGAGCCGCACCCAGTCCGCGAGGACCGTCAGGACGTCGGCTCCGCGCTGGTCGCCCTCGAAGAGGATCTGGAAGGCACGCTTGCGGGCCGTGTTGCGGGCAGCCACGGTTAGCTGTTCACCCGGCCGAGGTAGTCGCTGGTACGGGTGTCGACCTTGATCTTCTCACCGGTGGTGATGAAGAGCGGGACCTGGATCTGGTGGCCGGTCTCCAGCGTGGCGGGCTTGGTGCCACCCGTGGAGCGGTCGCCCTGCAGGCCGGGCTCGGTCTCGGCGACGGTCAGCTCGACGGCGGCCGGCAGCTCGACGAAGAGCACCTCGCCCTCGTGCTGCGCGACGACGGCCGTGAAGCCCTCGATCAGGAAGTTCGCGGCGTCGCCGACGGCCTTCGGGTCGATGTGCAGCTGGTCGTACGTCTCCATGTCCATGAAGACGAAGTACTCGCCGTCCTTGTACGAGTACTGCATGTCGCGCTTGTCGACAGTGGCCGTCTCGACCTTGACGCCGGCGTTGAAGGTCTTGTCGACCACCTTGCCGGACAGCACGTTCTTGAGCTTGGTGCGCACGAAGGCCGGGCCCTTGCCGGGCTTGACGTGCTGGAACTCGACGACGGACCACAGCTGGCCGCCATCGAGCTTGAGCACCATGCCGTTCTTGAGGTCGTTCGTGGAAGCCACGGTTGCGGAATCTCCTGGACTGACGTGGACGACCCCGGGGGCAAGCGCCTACAGCGCGAGCAGCTCCTTGGTCGTGATGGTGAGTAGCTCGGGTCCGCCGTCCGCCTCGGGGCGCACGACGAGCGTGTCATCGATCCGGACACCGCCCCGGCCCGGGAGGTGAACCCCCGGTTCGACGGTGACCGGCACGCAAGCGTCCAGTTTACCCATGGCCGCGGGAGCCAACTGCGGGTCCTCGTCGATTTCCAGTCCGACCCCGTGCCCCGTCAGTGCCGGAAGGCCCTGCGCGTACCCGGCGGAGTCCAGGATCTGGCGTGCCGCACGGTCCACGTCACGGTAGGCGGCGCCGGGTGCCAGGGACTCGCGTCCGGCGCGCTGGGCGGCGAAGACGAGGTCGTACAGCTCGATCTGCCAGTCCGCGGGGGACGTACCGATGACGAAGGTGCGGCCGATCTCGCAGCGGTAGCCGCGGTAGGTCGCGCCGAGACAGACGGAGAGGAAGTCGCCCTCCTCGACCCGCCGGTCGGTGGGGCGGTGCCCGCGGCGGCCGGAGTTCGGGCCGGTGGCCACGGAGGTGGGGAAGGCGGGGCCGTCGGCGCCGTGGTCGACGAGCCGCCGTTCCAGTTCGAGGGCGAGGTGACGCTCGGTGCGGCCGACGAGGATGGACTCCAGCAGCTCTCCGAGGGCCTGGTCGGCGATCTCGGCGCCCACGCGGAGACAGGAGATCTCCTCCTCGTCCTTGACGACACGGAGTTGCTCCACCGCACCACCGAGGTCGGTGAGGCGCAGGCGGGGAGCCACGGAGCGCAGGGCCCGGTGACGGGCCACGGTGAGGTGGTGTTCCTCCACCGCGAGGGAGTCTCCGCCCTGGGCCGCGAGGAGCCCGGCCGCCGCGACCGCCGGGTCGCCCCCGGCATGGGGCAGGGTGTGCAGCCGGAGGTTCTCGTCCGGCCGGCCTCCCTCTGCGGGACGGTCGTCGGGGCCCGCGCAGACGAGGAGGTCCTCGTGTCTGCCCAGGAGCAGGACGGCGCCCTGCGGGGCCACTCCCGCGAGGTACCTCACGTTGGCCGGTCGGGAGATCAGCGCTGCCGCGCTGCCGCTGGAGCCACAGCGGTCCCTCAGGCGTGCTCGGCGGGTCCCGTACACCTCTGACATGAGTCGAGCGTAGGAGCGGGCGCCGGTTTGTGCCGGTCGAGAGGGGCCGAGTGGGGTGGTTCGCCCGCTGCGGGGCGGTGGGGCCGGGCGCGCCCACGCGGCGGAGCCGCACATCGGTACAGCCCCGCGCCCCTAGGAACCCGCGGTCGCGTCGGTCACCACTTCGGGGGGCTCGCGATCGCCCTCGCCAGGACGTCGTCCAGGACCCTCGCCGTCGTCGGGACGTCCATCTGGGAGTTGTCGAT
The DNA here is from genome assembly GCF_042898825.1 of Streptomyces sp. NPDC000345. Classification (NCBI taxonomy): domain Bacteria; kingdom Bacillati; phylum Actinomycetota; class Actinomycetes; order Kitasatosporales; family Streptomycetaceae; genus Streptomyces; species Streptomyces sp. NPDC000345. The sequence continues at coordinate 48,710 of NZ_JBIAZE010000020.1, read as the reverse complement.
GATCGGCAGACCCGAGCCGTACCAGCCGGCCATGCGGCCGTGGATGCGCGCGACCTCCTCGTCGGTGAGACGGCGGTTGCCGGAGCGTTCCGCGTTGCGTTCCAGGACGACTTCGAGGCCCGGGAGGAGGACGACCGGGAGGAGGCCGGGGCCCACGTGGCGCTTCCAGCCGCCGAGGCCGACGACCGGGCGGTCGGGGAAGATCGCGTCGTCGAGGATGCAGGAGATGCCGTTGGCCAGGAAGTTGCGGGCGGCGAAGCCGCAGGTGCGGCGGGCCAGGCGGTACTGGGCCTCGGAGTGGTCGTTCCAGCCGCGCTGCGGGTCGGCGAAGCCCGAGCGGACCCATTCGCGCACGTCGTCGAGGCTGACGTGGGCGGTGGGCACCCGGCGGTGGTCGGCCCAGAACTTGGCGACGCTGGTCTTTCCGGCGCCCGCGGGACCGATGAGCAGCACGGCGACGGTGGTGCTCGCGAGGTCCGGGGCGGTCGCGGCCGGCGGGGCGCTGGGCATGGCCACGGGACCGCCGGGCGGCAGCGGGACGTGACCGGTGACCTCGGTGCCCGGCGGGGCGGGGACGTGCTGCGGGGCCGGGGGCGGCGGCACGGGTGGGACCGGGGGCTGCGGGGCGGGCGGGACCGGCCCGGAGGGGGCGCCGAGATAGCCCGGCGGGTGCTGGGGGGTGCTGCCCGGCTGGTGCGGGGCCGGGTGTTGTGCGGCCGGCGACCAGCCGGCGGCCGGACCGTGCCCCGGCTGGTGGGGCGGCGGCAGCGGAGAACCCACTGCGTGCTGCATCCGGTGCCACTCCGTCTCGTACAGGCCATGGGCGCTGGTGGTCGGGGTGTGATCCCCTTCTTTCCTCCCGACAGCCTAAAGGGCGCGGGAAGTGATCCCGACGGAACGCTACCGCCCCCGGCCGTCCTTTGGTGAACGGCCGGGGGCGGTCTTAAGTGCCCGGTGGGGAAAGCGAATCGGGCGGAAGGGAACCCGGTGGACTTACCGGTCCTTCACGTGGTCCTACTGGCCCACCTCGCCGTACGCGGCGAGCAGGACCGCCGGGTCGGGACCCTCCAGGACGGTCGGCTTGGCCAGCCCGTCCAGGACGATGAAGCGCAGCAGGTCGCCCCGCGACTTCTTGTCGACCTTCATGGTCTCCAGCAGCTTGGGCCACTGGTCGTGACGGTAGTGCAGCGGCAGTCCGACGGATGCGAGGACCGTGCGGTGGCGGTCGGCCGTCGCGTCGTCCAACCGGCCCGCGAGGCGGCCCAGTTCGGCGGCGAAGTGCATGCCCACGGACACGGCGGCGCCGTGCCGCCACTTGTAGCGCTCGTTCTTCTCGATGGCGTGCGCGAGGGTGTGGCCGTAGTTGAGGATCTCCCGCAGTCCCGACTCCTTCAGGTCCGACGAGACCACGTCCGCCTTGACCTTGATGGAGCGTTCGATCAGCTCGGCGGTGTGCGGGCCCGCCGGGGTGCGGGCGGCCTCGGGGTCGGACTCGATGAGGTCGAGGATCGCCGGGTCGGCGATGAAGCCGGCCTTGATGATCTCCGCGAGTCCCGAGACGTAGTCGTTGACGGGGAGCGAGTCCAGCGCCGCCAGGTCGCACAGGACACCGGCCGGGGGGTGGAAGGCACCGACGAGGTTCTTGCCCTCGGCGGTGTTGATGCCGGTCTTGCCGCCCACGGCCGCGTCCACCATGGCGAGCACGGTCGTCGGTACGGCGATCCAGCGCACCCCGCGCAGCCAGGTCGCGGCGACGAACCCGGCCAGGTCGGTGGTCGCGCCGCCGCCGACGCCCACCACGACGTCGGTGCGGGTGAACCCGGACTGGCCGAGCGCCTTCCAGCAGTACGCGGCGACCTCGGCGGTCTTGGCCTCCTCCGCGTTGGGCACCTGGATGGCGACGGCGTCGAAGCCCTGCTCGGCGAGGTCGGCGCGCAGGGCTTCGCCGGTCTCGGCGAGGGCCTCGGGGTGGATCACGGCGACGCGCTTGGCCCTGGTGCCGATCAGCCCGGCGAGTTCGCCGAGGAGCTGACGGCCGACCAGGACCTCGTACGGGTCGGAGCCCGCGCTGCCGCCGACCCGGATCCGGGTCACAGACTCACTGCTCATGCTTCCTTCAACTCCAGGGCGTCCAGGGCGGCTTGGGTGACCTCTTCGGGCGTGCGGCCGTCCGTCGTCACCACGGCGGTGGCGACCGCCTCGTACAGGCTGCGGCGGGCTTCCATCAGCTCGCGCCACTGCTTGCGGGGGTTGACCGCGAGCAGCGGGCGGGCCGCGTTGAGGCCGGTGCGTTTGACGGCCTCGTCGACGTCCATCGACAGGTAGACCACCCGCTGGTCCGCCAGCAGGGCGCGGCTGTCCGCGTCCAGGATCGAGCCGCCGCCGAGCGCCAGGACGCCCTCGTGCTCGGCGAGCGCCCGGTGCACGGCCCGCTTCTCGATCGCGCGGAAGGTCTCCTCGCCCTCGTCGACGAAGATCTCCGCGATGCTGCGGCCCTGCTCGGCGACGATGTCGTCGTCGGTGTCCCGGTAGCCGACGCCGAGCCGCCCGGCCAGCAGCTGTCCGACGGTGGACTTGCCGACGCCCATCGGACCGACCAGGACGACCAGGGGCCCGCTCATCGGATGTGGAGGTTGTCGAGGTACGACCGGACGTTGCGGCGGGTCTCGGTGACGCTGTCGCCGCCGAACTTCTCGGCGACCGCGTCGGCCAGGACCAGCGCGACCATCGCCTCGGCGACGATGCCGGCCGCCGGCACCGCGCAGACGTCGGAGCGCTGGTGGTGCGCCTGGGCGGCCTCGCCCGTGGTGACGTCCACGGTCTGCAGAGCCCTCGGCACGGTCGCGATCGGCTTCATCGCGGCGCGTACGCGCAGCAGTTCACCGGTGGTCAGACCGCCCTCGGTGCCGCCGGAACGGCCGGTGGAGCGCCTGATGCCGTCGGGCGTGGTGACGATCTCGTCGTGCGCCTTGGAACCCGGCACGCGCGCGAGCCCGAAGCCGTCGCCGACCTCGACGCCCTTGATCGCCTGGATGCCCATGAGGGCGGCGGCGAGCCGGGCGTCCAGCCGGCGGTCCCAGTGCACGTGAGAGCCGAGGCCGACGGGGACGTCGTAGGCCAGCACCTCGACGACTCCGCCGAGGGTGTCGCCGTCCTTGTGGGCCTGGTCGATCTCCGCGACCATCGCCTTCGAGGCGTCCGCGTCCAGGCAGCGCACCGGGTCGGAGTCCAGCTTCTCGACGTCGGCGGGGGTCGGGTAGACGCCGTAGGGCGCCTTGGCTGCGGCCAGCTCGACGACGTGCGAGACGATCTCGATGCCGGCCGTCTCCTTCAGGTACGACCGGGCGACCGCGCCGAGGGCGACCCGGGCGGCGGTCTCCCGGGCGGAGGCGCGCTCCAGGATCGGCCGGGCCTCGTCGAAGCCGTACTTCTGCATGCCTGCCAGGTCGGCGTGGCCGGGCCGGGGCCGGGTCAGCGGGGCGTTGCGGGCGAGGCCGGCGAGGATCTCCGGGTCGACCGGGTCGGCCGCCATGACCTGCTCCCACTTGGGCCACTCGGTGTTGCCCACCATGACGGCCACCGGGGAGCCGAGCGTGAGTCCGTGCCGGACGCCGCCGAGGAAGGTGACCTCGTCGCGCTCGAACTTCATCCGCGCGCCGCGTCCATAGCCGAGCCGCCGCCGCGCGAGATGGTCGGCCACCATCTCCGTGGTGATCGGCACGCCGGCGGGAAGGCCCTCCAGCGTCGCGACAAGTGCGGGACCGTGGGACTCCCCGGCGGTCAGCCAACGCAGCCTGCTCAACGATGCTCCTCAGTGCTCGCGCCCTGGTACTGCCCTACGCGCGTCCTCGCGTACGTCGTCGGCGTGACCGGGTGCGCGGCTCCGGCCAGCCACCTCGATCCTCCCACGTCCAGAGGCCTGACCGGCGGTCCGGTCCATTAGACGGACGCAGGGAAGCGGCTCACCGCGCGTTATCGGTCCGGTGCCGTGGGTCCGTCCGGGAGGCGAGCGCGTGTTCGCCCGCCTTGCGCATGGCCTGCAGCGGGGCCGGGGCCAGGCCGGTCATCTGCTCCACCTGCAGGACGGCCTGGTGGACGAGCAGGTCGAGCCCGCTGACGACGGCGCCGCCGAACATGGACCAGCGGGCGGCCAGCTCGGTCGGCCAGGGTTCGTAGAGCACGTCGAAGAGGGTGGCGGGCCGTTCCGGCACCGATGCGGCCAGGGCGTCCGTCGCGCCGGCCGGGGTGGTCGCGACGACCAGCGGGAAGCGCAGGGCGTCGGCCGCCTCGGTCCAGTCGGCGATCCGGACCTCGACATCGAGGCGCTCGCCCCACTGCCGCATCTCGGCGGCGCGGGCCTCACTGCGGACGTAGGCCGCGATCTCGCCGGTGCAGACCCTGGACAGGGCGGCGAGCGCGGAGGACGCGGTGGCGCCGGCGCCGAGGATCGCGGCCGAGTCGACCTGTTCGACGCCGTGCTCGCGCAGCGCGGCGACCATGCCGGGGATGTCGGTGTTGTCGCCGACCCGGCGGCCGTCCTCGGCGAAGACCAGGGTGTTGACCGCGTCCACGGAGGCCGCCGTCTCGCTGATCTCGTCGAGCAGCGGGATGACCGCGCGCTTGAGCGGCATGGTCAGCGACAGTCCGGCCCATTCCGGGCCGAGCCCCTCGACGAAGCCGGGCAGTGCCTCCTCGTCGACCTCGAAGCGGTCGTACGTCCAGCCGCTGAGCCCCAGCGCCTCGTACGCGGCCCGGTGCAGCACCGGGGAGAGGGAGTGGGCGATGGGGCTGCCGAGCACGGCGGCCCGGCGGGCGTCAGTTGCCCGTGCTCTCATTGAACTTGTCCTTGAGCCTCTGGAATTCTTCGTGCGTCTTGGCGAATTCGGTCTTGCTCACACCGTCGGTCGCCACGAAGTAGTACCAGCCGTCGTCGGTCGGGTTCAGCGTCGCCTTGAGCGCGACCTCGCCCGGGTTTCCGATCGGACCGGGCGGCAGGCCCTTGTTGGTGTAGGTGTTGTACGGGTCCTTGTTGCTGTTGATCTCGGACTCGCTGATCTCGATGTTGCTCTCGCCCCTCAGGTAGTTGAAGGTCGAGTCGAACTGCAGGAAACCGTAGGTCTCGGGGTTCGCGCGGTCGAGGCGGTTGTAGATCACCTCGGCCATCTTGCGGTAGTCGTCGATCGTCTTGCCCTCGGCCTGGACGAGGCTCGCCACGGTGACGACCTGCAGCGGGTCGTCCAGCTTGAACGCCTTGGCCTTGGCCTCCAGGTCGTACGAGGCGTAGGTCTTCGCGGCCTTGGAGACCATCCCCTTCAGGACCGTCTCGGGCTTCATGCCCCTGGCCGCGGGATAGGTGCCCGGGAAGAGGAAGCCCTCCAGCGGGTCCTTGATGTCGCTGTTGTTGTTCGCCCAGCTGGGCAGTCCGAGGGTCTTGTACTCCTTCTCGGCGACCTTCTCGGTGGCTCCGGGGGAAAGGCCGAGTTTCTGGTCGATGACCTCGTACACCCGCACGTTGCGCTGGCCGGGGGTGACCATCACATTGGCCTGGCTGTCCCCGTCGAGCATCATCTCGACGGCGGCTTTCGCGGACATCTCCTTCTTCAGGATGTACGCGCCGGCCTGGATCTTGTCCCCGTCGGGGTTGTTCGTGGCCGCGGAGACGAAGGCGTCGACGCTCTTGACCACACCGGCGTCCTTCAGCAGCCGGCCGATGGCCGCACCGCCCGCGCCCTCGGGAATCTGGACGCTCACCGCCTGGCTCGTGCCGTTGCCCGAGTAGTCCGGGGCCGCGCCGTAACGATTCTTGTAGAAGTCGTAGCCGAAATAGCCGACGCCGCCGATACCGCCGGCGAACACCAGTACGACGACCAGGCAGGCGCAACCGTTGCGGCTCTTCTTCTTGCCCTTGGCCGTCTTGGCGCCCTTGCCGCCGCGGCCCCGCCGTCCCGCGCCGTCCGGCTCGTCGTCGTCACCGCCGCCCGCGAAGAAGGCGTGCTCGCCCTGGTCGGGCCCGGGGTCCCAGTCGGTCTTCTCCTCGGCCTCCGGCTCGGCCCGCCGCCGGGCCGGCGGTTCGGGGGGCGGATACGCGTCGGGGGTGCCGTACAGGTCGGGCTGCTCGGCGCCGTACGCGGCGGCCTGCTGGCCGTACGGATCACCGGGGTCGGCGGCGTACGGGACATGGGCGTGGGTGCCGGTGCCGTCCCAGCCGCCCTCCTGGTACCCCTCGTGAGAGGGCTGCTGCCCCTGGGCGGCGTACTGCTGCGGGTACTGCTGCTGGTCGTAGGGCTGCTGCGGATACTGCTGCTGACCGTACTGGTGCTGCTGGTCGTACTGCTGCGCCTGTCCGTCGGCCCAGTCGCCGTATCCCGGCTGCTGCGGCTGCTGCGGGTAGTGGTGGTGCTGCGGCTGGCCGCCGTAGGCAGGCTGTTGGCCCATGTGAGCCTGCTGCCCGTCCCATCCGCCGTCCCCGTACAACGGGTCCTCCGGATGCCACGGTTCGGAGCCTGGGCCCCGGCCATACTCAGTCATCGATCCCCTAGAGCCGCGAGGCGGCGATCACGCGGCCTTCGCCGGGCCCGTCACCGTTCCGCCTCTCTCTGTGCGGTGGCTGTTCGAACACCGCCGCATCGACGCGGAACGTTACCGTATCGCGATCAGATGACCACTTCGACGCCCTCGCCCGGTGCTTTACCTGACACTCGTTCGGATTCCAGGGCCTGTTGAAGGATGATCACAGCGGCCGCCTGGTCGATCACCGACCGGCCCTTCTTGGACTTCACGCCCGAGGCACGCAGTCCCTGACTGGCCGTCACGGTCGTCATCCGCTCGTCCACGAGGCGTACGGACACGGGCGCGATGCCCTTCGCGAGCTCCTGCGCGAAGCCGCGGACCTTGACCGCGGCCGGGCCCTCGCCCCCCTTGAGGGAGCGAGGGAGACCGACGACGACCTCGATCGGCTCGTACTCCTCGACCAGCTGCTTCAGCCTGCGGTGAGCTGCCGGGAGGTCGCGTCCGGGGACCGTCTCCACCGGGGTGGCGAGGATCCCGTCGGGGTCGCACGAGGCGACCCCGATCCGGGCGTCCCCGACGTCGATCGCGAGTCGACGGCCCCTTCTCATCGGCCCACTCACTTGGCCGTTTCCGCCACGAGCCGCTCGACGGCCTGGACGGCCTCGCCCACGGCGGCCGGGTTCTGGCCACCGCCCTGGGCGACGTCCGGCTTGCCGCCACCGCCGCCGCCGAGGGTCTTGGCCGCCGTGCGCACCAGGTCGCCGGCCTTCAGACCGCGCTCACGGGCGGCCTCGTTGGTGGCGATCACCGTCAGCGGCTTGCCGTTGTTGACCGTGAACAGGGCGACCACGGCGGCCCGGCCGCCCTGGATGCGGCCGCGCACGTCGAGGACCAGCTTGCGCAGGTCGTCGGGGGTCGTACCGTCCGGAACCTGCCCGGTCACCACGGCGATGCCGCGGATGTCCCCGGCGGACTCGGCGAGACCGGCGGCGGCCTGCAGCACCTTCTCGGCGCGGAACTTCTCGATCTCCTTCTCGGCGTCCTTCAGCTTGCCGAGCATGGCGGAGACCTTCTCCGGGAGCTCCTCCGGGCGGCCCTTGATCAGCTCCTGGAGCTGGGCGACGACCGTGTGCTCACGGGCGAGGAAGTTGTAGGCGTCGACGCCGACGAGGGCCTCGATACGGCGCACACCCGAGCCGATCGACGACTCGCCGAGCAGCTTCACCAGCCCCAGCTGGGCGGTGTTGTGCACGTGCGTGCCACCGCACAGCTCCTTGGAGAAGTCGCCGATGGTGACCACGCGGACGCGCTCGCCGTACTTCTCGCCGAACTCGGCGATGGCGCCCTGCTTCTTGGCCTCGTCGATGCCCATGACGTCGGCGCGCACGTCGAGGTCGCGGGCGAGCACCTCGTTGATCTTCTGCTCGACGTCGGTCATCACGGCCGTGGGAACGGCGGACGGCGAGCCGAAGTCGAAGCGGAAGCGGCCCGGCTGGTTCTCCGAACCCGCCTGGGCGGCCGTGGGGCCGAGGGCGTCGCGCAGGGCCTGGTGGGTGAGGTGGGTGGCCGAGTGGGCGCGGGCGATGGCCTTGCGGCGACGGGAGTCGATCGTGGCGTGGACGAGGTCGCCGACGGTCACCTCGCCGACCTGGACGACACCCTTGTGGACGTAGACGCCCGGGACCGGCTTCTGGGTGTCGCGGACCTCGACGACGGCACCGGAGCCCACCTTGAGCCGGCCGGTGTCGCCGATCTGACCGCCGCCCTCGGCGTAGAACGGGGTGCGGTCGAGCACGATCTCGACCTCGTCGCCCTCGGTGGCGGCCGGGGAGGAGACGCCGTCGACGAGGATGCCGACGACCGTGGACTCGCCCTCGGTGTCGGAGTAGCCGATGAACTCGGTCTCGCCGGCCTTGTCGGCGATCTCCCGGTAGGCGCCGGCACCGGCGTGACCGGTCTTCTTGGCCTGGGCGTCGGCCTTGGCGCGCTCCCGCTGCTCCTTCATCAGGCGGCGGAAGCCCTCCTCGTCCACGGAGAGGCCCTGCTCGGCGGCCATCTCCAGGGTGAGGTCGATCGGGAAGCCCCACGTGTCGTGGAGCAGGAAGGCCTTGTCGCCGGGCAGGACGGCGGAGCCGGCGGCCTTCGTCTCGCTCACGGCGCCGTCCAGCACGTTCGTACCGGCGTTGAGCGTCTTGAGGAAGCGGGCCTCCTCGGCGAGGGCGACGTTCTCGATGCGCTCGCGGTCGGTGACCAGCTCCGGGTACTGCTGCCCCATCATCCCGATGACGGTGTCGATGAGGTCCTTGACGACCGGGCCGGTGGCGCCCAGCAGGCGCATGTTGCGGATGGCGCGGCGCATGATGCGGCGCAGCACGTAACCGCGGCCCTCGTTGCCGGGGGTGACGCCGTCGCCGATGAGCATCACGGAGGTGCGCATGTGGTCGGTGACCACGCGCAGCGAGACGTCCGAGTCGTGGGCGTCGCCGTAGGCCACGCCGGTCAGCTCGGTGGCCTTCCTGATGACGGCCATGGAGGTGTCGATCTCGTACATGTTCTGCACGCCCTGCAGAATCATGGCGAGGCGCTCCAGGCCGAGGCCCGTGTCGATGTTCTTGCTCGGGAGCTCGCCGAGGATCTCGAAGTTGTCCTTGCCGATGCCCTCGCCCCGCTCGTACTGCATGAAGACGAGGTTCCAGATCTCCACGTACCGCTCGTCGTTGACGGCGGGGCCGCCCTCGACGCCGAACTCGGGGCCGCGGTCGTAGTTGATCTCGGAGCAGGGGCCGCAGGGGCCGGGGACGCCCATGGACCAGTAGTTGTCCTTCATGCCGAGGCGCTGGATGCGCTCCTTCGGCACACCGACGACCTCGTGCCAGATGCGCTCGGCCTCGTCGTCGTCCTTGTAGACGGTGATCCACAGGCGCTCCGGCTCCAGGCCGTAACCCCCCTTGTCCTGGGGCGTGGTGAGCAGCTCCCAGGCGTACTTGATGGCGCCTTCCTTGAAGTAGTCGCCGAAGGAGAAGTTGCCGCACATCTGGAAGAACGTGCCGTGGCGGGTGGTCTTGCCGACCTCTTCGATGTCGGGCGTGCGCACGCACTTCTGCACGCTGGTGGCGCGCTGGAAGGGCGGCTTGACCTCACCCAGGAAGTAGGGCTTGAAGGGCACCATGCCGGCGGGGACGAGGAGCAGAGTCGGGTCGTCCGCGATGAGCGACGCCGAAGGGACGACGGTGTGCCCGCGCTCCTCGAAGAAGCTCAGCCAGCGGCGGCGAATCTCGGCCGACTCCATCAGTGGTCCTCATTCCGGTTGTACGAGTACGTCGTGTTCTCGATGTACTTCGGGTTGCTGCGGTCCTGCGGGTTGCTGCTGTTCTCGAGGGCGGCGAACCGCCGGGGCGCGGGAAGCCCGGGGTCGGCGTGGATGCCGAGGGCGTCCTCCAGCTCGGCCTCCCGCTGGGCCATGTTCTCGCGGACGTCGAGCGCGAAGCCCACCGCGCGGTCCTTCAGGCGCGCTCCCGTCTCGAGCGCCTTGTTGGCCGCGGTCGCGGCGAGGCTCTCGGGGGTCAGCTGCCTCAGCTTGCGGTTGACCTTGGTGGTGGCCCACACACCGGCGGCGACGCCTGTGGTGAACCAGAACGTACGGCGGAACATGGCTGGCTCTCAGTCCCTCTTTCCACGGGCGTTCCGCTTCTCGCGCCGGGAGACCGTACGGCCCACGATCACGGTACGCCGGGGCTTGCTGGCGGGTACGTCGTCCTTGCGGCCACCGAGGGCCCGGCGTACGCCGTACCCGAACGCGGCGACCTTGACCAGGGGGCCGCCGAAGGTGGAGGCGACGGTCGTCGAGAGCGCGGAGGCGTTCGACGTGACCTCCTGGACGTCGGAGGCGATGGCGTCGACCCGGTCGATCTGGGTCTGCGCGGAGCGCACCGCCGCGGAGGCGTCGGCCAGCAGCGGGACGGCCTGGTCGGTCACGTCCGCGACCAGCTTGGTGGTCGCCCTGAGCGTCTGGGCCAGCCTCGCCAGCGCGACGGCGAGGAAGGAGACCAGGATCGCCCAGAAGACGGCCACCAGGATCCCGGCCACCTCTCCACCGGACACTGCGCACCCGCTCCCTGCTGTTTCGAGACCGCCGTCTCCAGGACGCCGTCTCGAGAACGCTGTCTGTGAACGCCTCTCTCTGGAGGCGAGCCTATCGCGCCCACGCGGCCGGTCCGTACCGGATTAGGGGTGCGCGAAGGCCCGCCGCCCCGCCCGCCCCGAGGGGCGGGAGGACGACGGGCCCGGGCGCGGAAGTGCTACGGCCGCCGGGAGATCAGCGGGCGTAGTACTCGACGACGAGCTGCTCGTCGCAGATCACCGGGATCTCCTTGCGGTTCGGCTCACGGTCCAGGCGGAACGCCAGGGCCTTGAGGTTCACCTGGAGGTAGCGCGGGGTCTCACCCTCGGGGGCGAAGCCGCCCTCACGGGCGATGGAGAAGAGGGTCTTCTCGCGGCTGCGCTCGCGGACCATCACGACGTCGTCGGGACGGACACGGAACGACGGCTTGTCGACCTTCTGGCCGTTGACCTCGATGTGGCCGTGCACGACCATCTGGCGGGCCTGGTAGATGGTGCGGGCGATGCCCGAACGCAGGACCAGCGCGTCGAGACGGCGCTCGAGCTCGATGATCAGGGCCTCACCGGTCTTGCCCTGGACCTTGGAGGCACGCTCGTAGGCGCGGACGAGCTGGCGCTCGGACACGTCGTACTGCGCGCGCAGACGCTGCTTCTCCAGCAGACGGACCTTGTAGTCCGAGTTCTGCTTGCGGCCACGGCCGTGCTCACCCGGCGGGTAGGGGCGGGCCTCGAAGTACTTGACGGCCTTCGGGGTCAGCGCGATACCGAGGGCACGCGACTTCTTGACCTTGGGGCGGGACTGGTTCGCCACTTGTCTCTCATTTCCTGGTTTTCGGCTTGTCAGGGTTGAGGGAGGTCGCATCCGCAGCCGGGGAAACCCGTCGGGTCCTCATGGGACCTGCCGGGCAGCCGCTCCCCTGGTCTGGGCACATACGTGCAGCACGCGAGTGGCCCACCGACCGTCCCGGAAGTGCGGGTGGTGGTGGGCTGCCCGCGACACCGTTCGACGGTGCGCGACGCTCCTGGAGCCGGTCCGGGGACCCGCTCCGGCTGACTGTCCCGTTCTGACTGCACGGGACCCAGCACTCCGAGCGAGTTTACAGGGTGCTCAGGACCGCTTTCGACCCAGGTGCTTCCTGGTCCACTCCACGGCGTCCGCGTAGCGCGCCTCCGCGCCGTGCCGCGTCGGGGTGTAGTACTCCCGGGCCTTGATCGCGTCCGGCGCGTACTGCTGGGTGGCGATGCCCTCCGGCAGGTCGTGCGGGTAGACGTACCCCTGGGCGTGTCCCAGCTTGGCGGCGCCCTGGTAGTGCCCGTCGCGCAGATGGGGCGGCACGGGTCCGGCCAGGCCCTTGCGTACGTCGTCCAGGGCGGCGCCGATCGCGGTCGTCGCGGAGTTGGACTTGGGGGCCAGGGCGAGGGCGATGGTGGCGTGGCTGAGGGTGAGGGCGGCCTCGGGGAAGCCGATCATGGCGACGGCCTGGGCGGCGGCGACGGCTGTGGGCAGCGCGGTGGGGTCGGCGAGGCCGATGTCCTCGCTGGCGGAGATCATCAGGCGGCGGGCGATGAAGCGCGGGTCCTCACCGGCCTCGATCATCCGGGCCAGGTAGTGCAGCGCGGCGTCGACGTCCGATCCCCTGATGGACTTGATGAGGGCGCTGGCGACGTCGTAGTGCTGGTCGCCGTCACGGTCGTACTTGACCGCCGCCCGGTCGACGGTCTGCTCCAGGGTCTGGAGGCTGATCTCGCTCTCGTCCTGGTCGAGGGCGGCCCCGGCGGCGGCCTCCAGGGCGGTCAGGGCGCGGCGGGCGTCGCCGCCGGCGATGCGCAGGAGGTGGGCCTCGGTGTCCTCGGGGAGGGTGACGGCGCCCTTGAGGCCGCGCTCGTCGGCCAGGGCGCGCCGGATGAGCCCGCGCAGGTCGTCGTCGGTGAGGGGCTCCAGGGTGAGGAGCAGGGAGCGGGACAGGAGCGGGGAGATCACCGAGAAGTACGGGTTCTCCGTCGTCGCCGCGATCAGCGTCACCCAGCGGTTCTCGACGGCCGGCAGGAGCGAGTCCTGCTGGGCCTTGCTGAACCGGTGGATCTCGTCGAGGAAGAGGACGGTCTCCTTGCCGTAGCCGCCGGTGGCGCGGCGGGCGCCCTCGATGACCGCACGGACCTCCTTGACGCCGGCGGTGATCGCGGAGAGCTCGACGAAGCGCTTGTTCGTCGCCTTCGACACGACGTACGCCAGGGTCGTCTTGCCGGTGCCGGGCGGCCCCCAGAGGATCACCGAGGAGGGACCGGCCGGGCCCTTGGCGCCCTCGCCGACCAGGCGGCGCAGGGGGGAGCCCGGCTTCAGCAGGTGCTGCTGGCCCACGACCTCGTCGAGGGTGCGCGGGCGCATCCGGACCGCCAGGGGACTCCCGGCGGGGTCCTTCTCCTGGCGTTCTTCTGCTGCGGCGGTGAACAGGTCGGGCTCCACGCTGAAACCCTAAATCACACCGCTGACAATCCCGCCGGGCCGGGCGAGGCGGCCGTCAGCTGGTCCAGAACTCCCACCAGCGGGTCAGGATCAGCATGCCGATGATCCCGATGTGCAGCACGGGCACGACCCAGGTGAACTCGCCGAAGAAGCTCTTCAGCCAGCGCGGGGCCGGCAGGAAGTCGTTGCGGACGTTGAAGGAGGTCACGTACCAGAACATGACGATGGTGGCGACCCAGGCCAGCGAGCACCACAGGCACAGGGCGTTGATCCGGTACAGCGACTGGAACTGCAGCCAGGTGCAGAAGGCCACGCCGAAGAGCGTGCCGAAGTTGAAGGTGAGCCAGTACCAGCGCGGGAATCGGGCGCGGGCGAGCAGGCTGACGCCGACGCAGACGACGATGCCGTAGCAGACCAGGCCGAGCATCGGGTTGGGGAACCCGAAGGCGGCGGCCTGCTTGGACTCCATGACGCTGCCGCAGGAGACCACGGGGTTCAGGCTGCAGCCGGGCGTGAAGGTCGTGCCGGCGACCTTGGCCTCGAGCAGCTTGAACTTGTCGATCGTGATGACCCACGCGGCGAGCAGGCCGGCCGCGCCGGTGATGATCAGCAGGATCGCGAACGCGCGGCTGCCGCCCACCGTCCGGCTCGCGGACGCGGTGTCGCGCTCGGGCTCGGACTCCGTGGAGACGTCTTTGACTGTCGTCTTGCTCATCACGCCGATTCCGTCGTTGGGAGGGGCCAGCTTCGGGCAGGGGCCATTGTGCCGCACCAGGCCGGGTATCCACCGTTCGGTGGACATAAGGAAGTACGTGTGGTCGTCCCCCGGCGTTCGGTTCCGGCCGGGTCTCGGAGCATGACAACACACGCGGACGAACCCGCGGTGGACGTATGGGGGCTGCGCGGGCGGTACGGGGACGTGACCGCCGTGGACGGCGCCGACCTGGGGATACGCACGGGCGAGGTCGTCGGGCTGCTCGGACCGGACCGGGACGCGGGCGGGGTCGGGGGGCTGGGCGCGGACCCGGGGACGGGCACGTGCGCGTGGCGCTCGCGCGTCGGAATCGTCTGGCAGGACGAATACGTGCCCGCCGAGTTGACGGTCCGCGAGACCCCGCGGATGCCGGGCGGCGGTGCGCGGCGAGACGGTCCTGTGGGCCGTCGGTGGCGGCACGGCTGCTCGACCGGTCGCGGGTGAAGCCGGAGCGGCCACGCCCGTCGGCCCGCGAGACTCTCCTCCCCGTACCCGGGTACGTGGCGGTTCCCGTGTTTCCACGGAGGCGCCCCGGCCCGCGGCACGCGAAGGTCATCCCTGTCCGCGTGACGAAGGACCAGGGGGAGCGCGCTGTGAAACTCGTGATCGCCGAGCGGTGGAAGGACGCGGTCCGCCCGGGACCGGACACCGAACTCCGCCACATCCTGTGGCCCGCGTCCTTTCCGGGCACCTCCCGGGCCCGGATCCCCGCGCACGCGCTCGCCGGGCTGCTCTTCACCACCGCGATGTGCCAGGCCTTCCTGCTCTTCTACTGGGCCGACAACGCCCAGGTACGCGCGGAGTACCGCCACGACGCCCTGTGGCAGACCTTGGTGATCATGGCCGTGCCGGTCCTGCTGATGCGCGAGGTACTGAAAGGCGCCCTGAAGGGCTGGAAGGGGGCCTGGTACAAGACGCTGACCGCCGCGGCCTGGATACCGTCGGTCCCCGCGGTCTTCCTCGTCCTGCTGCTGGCGACCCAGCAGACCCGCGGCACCTTCTGTACCGGGGGCACCCACCCGCCCGAGCATCCCCTGCCCGAGTACGCGGTCCCCCTCTGCGTCGCGCTGTCACTGGCAGCCGGATCATCGGCCGCGTGGCTCGTCTGGATGGTCTCGCGCCGCCGGGCCCGGCCCGAGCATCTGTACCGGGCGTGGCTCGCCGCGCTCCTCGTCACCCTCGTGACGAGCCTGGCCCCGTGGCTGGAGTCGGCCCAGACCTGCCGCACCGGAGGCTGACGCCCCCGGGCGCGTCGGTGCACCCCTCCGCCGCCGGCCGCAGCACCGCCCCGACGGCATGACGAAGGCGCCGGGTCCGAGGACCACGGCGCCTTCGTCGCACTCTCGACGGTCGCACACTCGACGAACGGGTGCACGAACGAGCTCGCGCACTAGCCGAGCCGCGCCTCCAGCTCCGCCACGATCTCGTTCACGCCGATCGCCGTCTGCTCGCCCGACTCCATGTCCTTGAGCTGGACGACGCCCTCGGCGAGGTCGCGCTCACCCGCGATGACCGCGTACCGCGCCCCGCTGCGGTTGGCGTTCTTCATGGCGCCCTTGAGCCCCTTGACGCCGAAGGAGAAGTCGGCCGCGACGCCGAGCTTGCGCAGCTCGGTGACCTTCGCGAACAGCAGCCGGCGGGCGTCCTCGCTCAGCGGCACCGCGAAGACGGACGTCGAGGACGGCAGGTCGAGCTCGACGCCCTCCGCCTCCAGGGCCAGGACCGTGCGGTCGACGCCCAGCGCCCAGCCGACGGACGGCAGCGCCGGGCCGCCGATCATCTCCGACAGACCGTCGTAGCGGCCGCCGCCGCCCACCGCGGACTGGGAGCCCAGACCGTCGTGGACGAACTCGAAGGTCGTGCGGGTGTAGTAGTCGAGGCCGCGGACCAGCTTCGGGTCGTCCTCGAAGGCCACGCCCGCCGCCCTGATCAGCTCACGGACCTCCTCGTGGTACGCCTTGCAGGCGTCGCAGAGGTAGTCCCTCAGCAGCGGCGCGTCCCCGAGCTGCTTCTGGACCGACTCGCGCTTGTCGTCCAGGATCCGCAGCGGGTTGATCTCCGCGCGGCGCAGGGTGTCCTCGTCCAGGTCCAGGCCGCGCAGGAAGTCCTGCAGGGCGGCCCGGTAGACCGGACGGCACTCCTTGTCGCCCAGGCTGTTCAGCAGGATCCGGAAGTTGCGCAGACCCAGCGAGCGGTACGCCTGGTCGGCCAGGATGATCAGCTCGGCGTCCAGCGCCGGGTCCTCCGCGCCGATCGCCTCGGCGCCGACCTGGGAGAAGTGGCGGTAGCGGCCCTTCTGGGGGCGCTCGTAGCGGTAGTAGGACCCGGAGTACCAGAGCTTGACCGGGAGGTTGCCCGCCTTGTGCAGACTGGCCTCCAGTGCGGCGCGCAGGACGGACGCGGTGCCCTCGGGACGCAGGGCGAGCCGGTCGCCGCCCTTGGTCTCGAAGGCGTACATCTCCTTGGTCACGATGTCGGTGGACTCGCCGACACCGCGGGCGAACAGTTCCACGCTCTCGAAGCCGGGCGTCTCGACGTAGCCGTAGCCGGAGTTGCGCAGCGGCGCGGCGATCGCCTCACGGACGGCGAGGTATTTGGCGGAGTCGGGCGGCAGCAGGTCGTAGGTGCCCTTGGGGGCCTTGAAGGTGCTCACGGAAGGTCTCTCGTCACATTCCTCGTCGGGGAGCCTGGGACGCTCCCTGGCCGCCGGCGGCCACCTGCCGCAGATACGGGTTGGTGGCGCGCTCCTGGCCGATGGTCGTCTGGGGGCCGTGGCCGGACAGCACCACGGTCGAGTCGTCGAGCGGCAGGCACACGCGGGCCAGCGAGTCGAGCATCTCGGCCATGTCGCCGCCGGGCAGGTCGGTGCGTCCGATGGAGCCGGCGAACAGCAGATCCCCGGAGAAGAAGACCGAGGGGATCTCGGTCGTCTCGGGCATCCGGAAGGTCACCGACCCCTTGGTATGGCCCGGCGCGTGCGCGACGGAGAACTGCAGCCCCGCCAGGTCCAGCCGCACGCCGTCGGTCAGCTCACGGACGTCGTCCGGCTCCCCCACGGTCAGCTCGCCCAGCAGCGGCATCCCGATGGACCGGCCGAGCGCCTTCTCGGGGTCGCTCATCATGTACCGGTCCTCGGGGTGGATCCAGGCCGGTACGTCGTGCGCGCCGCAGACCGGGACGACCGAGGCCACATGGTCGAGGTGGCCGTGGGTGAGGACGACGGCGACGGGCTTGAGCCGATGCTTCTTCAGTGCTTCCTCGACTCCGGGGGCCGCCTGGTGGCCCGGGTCGATGATCACGCACTCCTCACCGGCGGCGGGGGCGACGAGATAACAGTTCGTCCCCCAGGCCCCGGCGGGGAACCCGGCAATGAGCACGATCGTCCTTCGTTGTGTCGGTACGGGAGGGCTTGTCGACGCCCTCTCGGGGGCCCCGACGGTCTTCACCTGTGGTCAGAGACTACCGGCGCTGCCGTTTCCTCAGCGAACCCATATACGGTACGGGGCACACGCACGCGGTCGGCTCACAAGACGCACGCGTACCCGTCGACGCACGAGACGCACGAGGAGAGAACCCGGTGGTCACCCAGGAACAGCGCAAGCGTCAGCTCGCCCGGGAGAAGTTCTTGCGGCAGCAGCAGCGCCGCACGGCCGCGCGGCGCAAGGCGCGCGTGCGCAACTCGGTGATCGCGTCGGTCCTCGGCGTGATCCTGGTGGGCAGCCTGGCGCTCTACACGACCGGCGTCCTCAAGGACGACAAGGACGACAAGGCGAACGCCGGCGCGGAGGCGTCCCCGAACGCCTCGCCCAGCGCCGCGAAGGACCCGTGCGAGAAGGCCGCCGCCGGCAAGGTCAAGGAGCTGACCTGGAAGAAGGAGCCGGCGATGACCGTCGACAAGTCGGCGGACTACACCATGAAGCTGGCGACGACCTGCGGTGAGATCGGCATAGCGCTCAAGACGGCCGCGGCCCCGCACACCGTCAACTCGTTCAACTTCCTTGCCGGAAAGGGCTACTTCGACCACACGAAGTGCCACCGCCTGACCACCAACGGCATCTACGTGCTGCAGTGCGGCGACCCGACGGGCAGCGGAAGTGGTGGTCCCGGCTACACCATTCCGGACGAGAACCTGAAGGACAAGAGCCTCAAGGACAACGTGTACCCGGCGGGCACGGTCGCGATGGCCAACACGGGGCAGGCGCACACCGGCGGCAGCCAGTTCTTCCTCGTCTACCAGGACAGTTCGCTCCCGCCGAGCTACACCCCGTTCGGTACGGTCTCGGCCGCGGGCATGAAGGTGCTGCAGAAGATCGCCACCGCGGGGGAGAACACCGGCGCCGGTGACGGTGCCCCGAACGCGACGGTCGTGATCGACAAGGCGACGGTCACGAAGTCCTGACGGCCGGGGGCGCCGAGTCCCGAGGTCCGGGCGGCCAACAGCGGAATTTCGGTCGCGCTGGATGCGGACAGGCGCCCCGCCGGTCGCCTATGTTGGCCGTGACGAAACTGTGGACGATGCCCAGGGGCGCCGAAGCCCCTCGGAGGCATCATGTGGAGGAGGCGCTGTGAGCAGCGACCCGTGGGGCCGCGTCGACGAGACGGGGACCGTGTACGTGCGTACGGCCGATGGCGAGCAGGTCGTCGGTTCCTGGCAGGCCGGCTCCCCCGAGGAGGCGCTGGCCTACTTCGAGCGCAAGTACGAGGGCCTGGTTGTCGAGATCGGCCTCCTCGAGAAGCGAGTGCAGACGACCGATCTGTCGGCCAAGGACGCGCAGGTCGCCATCGACCACATCCGCGAACAGGTCGACGCGCATCACGCGGTCGGCGACCTGGACGCGCTGCGGGCCCGGCTGGACAAGCTGGTGCAGACGGTCGAGTCGCGCCGCGAGGAGCGCAAGCAGCAGCGGGCCAAGCAGTCCGACGAGGCCCGCAAGGCCAAGGAGGACCTGGTCGTCGAGGCGGAGCAGCTGGCACAGTCCGACCAGTGGCGGGCGGCCGGCGAGCGGCTGCGGGCCCTGGTGGACACCTGGAAGGGCCTGCCGCGCCTGGACCGCAAGTCCGACGACGAGCTGTGGCACCGGTTCTCGCACGCGCGCTCGGCGTTCTCCAAGCGCCGCAAGGCGCACTTCGCGCAGCTGGACGCGCAGCGCGAGGAGGCCCGCCGCACGAAGGAGCGGCTGGTCGCCGAGGCCGAGGCGCTGTCGGGCTCGACGGACTGGGGTCCCACCGCCGCCCGCTACCGCGAGCTGATGGCCGACTGGAAGGCCGCCGGGCGCGCCCAGCGCGAGCACGAGGACGACCTGTGGAACCGCTTCCGCGGCGCCCAGGACGTCTTCTTCGCCGCGCGCAGCTCGGTCTTCGCCGAGCGGGACGCGGAGCAGGCCGAGAACCTGAAGCTCAAGGAGGAGCTGGCCGAGGAGGCCGAGAAGCTCCTGCCGATCGGCGACCTGAAGGCGGCGCGTGCCGCGTTCCGTTCGATCAACGAGCGCTGGGAGTCCGTCGGTCACGTGCCGCGGGACGCCCGGCCGAAGGTCGAGGGCCGGATGCACACCGTGGAGCGGGCGCTCCAGGAGGCCGAGGAGGCCGAGTGGCGCCGCACCAACCCGGAGGCACGCGCGCGTGCCGAGGGGCTGACCGGCCAGCTGCAGGCCGCGGTGGACAAGCTGAAGGCACAGATCGAGCAGGCCCGCGCCCAGGGCAACTCCGCGCGCGCGGAGAAGCTGGAGCGCGAGCTGGAGGGCCGCCAGGCCCTGCTGGACCAGGCGCTGAAGGGGCTGCAGGAGTTCGGCGGCTGACCCCGTCCCGCGCGAGAGGCCCCCGTACGTGGTGTACGGGGGCCTCTGGCGTGTGTCCGGCGGGCAGTTACGGCCGGCGGGCCGACGTCACGCGGTAGACGTCGTACACGCCCTCCACGCCCCGTACGGCCTTCAGGACGTGTCCCAGGTGCTTGGGGTCGCCCATCTCGAAGGTGAAGCGGGAGGTGGCGACCCGGTCGCGGGAGGTCTGGACGGCCGCGGACAGGATGTTGACGTGCTGGTCGGACAGGACGCGGGTGACGTCCGACAGCAGCCGGGACCGGTCCAGTGCCTCGACCTGGATGGCGACCAGGAAGACCGAGGACTGCGTGGGCGCCCACTCGACCGCGAGGATGCGCTCCGGCTCCCGGGACAGTGACTCCACGTTGACGCAGTCGCTGCGGTGAACCGATACGCCACTACCGCGCGTGACGAAACCGATGATCGGGTCGCCGGGGACGGGCGTACAGCAGCGGGCCAGCTTGACCCAGACGTCGTCGACGCCCTTGACCACGACGCCGGGGTCCTGGTTGCTGCGCCGCTTGCGGCTCCGGCCGCGCGACGGCGGGACCGCCTCGTCCATCTCCTCGGTGGCCGCCTCCTCGCCGCCGAGCGCCTGCACCAGCTTCTGCACGACGTTCTGCGCGGCCACATGACCCTCGCCGATCGCCGCGTAGAGCGAGGAGATGTCCGGGTAGCGCATCTCGTGCGCCAGGGTGACCAGCGAGTCGCCGGTGAGGATGCGCTGGATCGGAAGGTTCTGCTTGCGCATCGCCCGGGCGATGGCGTCCTTGCCCTGCTCGATCGCCTCGTCGCGGCGCTCCTTGGAGAACCACGCCCGGATCTTGTTGCGGGCCCGCGGCGACTTGACGAAGCCGAGCCAGTCGCGGGAGGGGCCGGCGCCGGTCGCCTTGGAGGTGAAGACCTCCACCAAGTCACCGTTGTCCAGCGTCGATTCGAGCGGTACGAGCCGGCCGTTGACCCGCGCTCCTATGGTGCGGTGGCCGACCTCGGTGTGGACGGCGTAGGCGAAGTCGACCGGGGTGGCCCCGGCCGGGAGCGCTATGACATCGCCCTTGGGGGTGAAGACGAAGACCTCGTTGCGGGACAGGTCGAAGCGCAGGGACTCCAGGAACTCGCTGGGGTCCTCGGTCTCCTTCTGCCAGTCCAGCAACTGCCTCAGCCACGCCATGTCGTTGATGGCGTCCTTGTCCTTGCCGGACGACTTGGGCGCGTCCGTACGGACCTTGGAGGCGCCGGCGACGGCCTCCTGCTTGTACTTCCAGTGCGCGGCGATGCCGTACTCGGCGCGGCGGTGCATGTCGAACGTGCGGATCTGGAGTTCGACCGGCTTGCCGTTGGGGCCGATGACCGTCGTGTGCAGCGACTGGTACATGTTGAACTTGGGCATCGCGATGTAGTCCTTGAACCGGCCGGGGACCGGGTTCCATCGCGCGTGCACGGTGCCGAGGGCGGCGTAGCAGTCGCGGACCGTGTCGACGAGGACGCGGATGCCCACCAGGTCGTAGATCTCCGCGAAGTCACGGCCGCGGACGATCATCTTCTGGTAGACGCTGTAGTAGTGCTTGGGCCGGCCGGTGACGGTCGCCTTGATGCGGGCGGCGCGCAGGTCGGACTGGACCTCGTCGGTCACTATGGCCAGGTACTCGTCACGCTTCGGTGCCCTCTCGGCCACCAGCCGTACGATCTCGTCGTACATCTTGGGGTAGAGGATCGCGAAGGCGAGGTCCTCCAGTTCCCACTTGATGGTGTTCATGCCGAGGCGGTGGGCGAGCGGCGCGTAGATCTCCAGGGTCTCGCGCGCCTTCTTCTCCTGCTTCTCGCGCTTGAGATAGCGCATGGTGCGCATGTTGTGCAGGCGGTCGGCGAGCTTGATGACCAGGACGCGCGGGTCCTTGGCCATGGCGACGACCATCTTGCGCACGGTCTCGGCCTGCGCGGCCTCGCCGAACTTGACCTTGTCCAGCTTGGTGACGCCGTCGACGAGCAGGGCGACGACGTCGCCGAAGTCGCGGCGCAGGTCGTCGAGGCCGTACTCGGTGTCCTCGACGGTGTCGTGCAGCAGGCCCGCCATGAGGGTGGCCGGGTCCATGCCCAGCTCGGCGAGGATCGTGGTCACCGCGAGGGGGTGGGTGATGTACGGGTCGCCGCTCTTGCGCTTCTGGCCGCGGTGCCAGCGCTCGGCGACCTGGTAGGCCTTCTCGATCTGCCGCAGCGTGGCCGTCTCGATCTTGGGGTCGTTGCTGCGCACTATCCGCAGCAGTGGCTCCAGGACCGGGTTGTACGGGTTGGCGCGCTGGACGCCGAGGCGGGCGAGGCGGGCGCGGACGCGGTTGGAGGAGCCGGAACGGGCCGGTGGCTGCGCCGCCGCAGGCCGCTCGGGCGGGGCCGGCTTGGGGCGCGTCTGCTCGGCCGGCTTGTCGACGGGCGCGGAACGGTCGTGCTCGACCGGCCCGCGGGCGTCGTGCTGCGCAGGCTTGGCCGCGGGCGCCGAAGCGGTCTCGGGCTTTGCGGCGGTCAGGTGCTGGGCCTCGTCTGGCAAGAGGACTCCTCGTGCGCGATCCGGGTCCCCCGGTCAGGCTCCGGAGCACCCATCGTAGCGATCCTGAGCTCCAGGATCGCCTTCAGGCCGATGTGAGGGCCGTCTACCGGAGAAACGCAAGGGGCGGGCGCCGGATTCCTCCGGGCCCGCCCTCGTGCCGTACTGCGGTTCTCAGACGGTCAGCAGTGCTTCCAGCGGGGCCTCGCCGAGCGCCGCCTCCAGGCGGGGGCGGCCGTCGAGGAAGCTCAGCTCCATCAGGACGGCGACGCCCGCGACCGCCGCGCCGGCGCGGTGGATGAGCTGGATCGCGGCCTCGGCGGTGCCGCCGGTGGCGAGCACGTCGTCGACGATCAGGATCCGGTCCTCGGCGGTGAGGTCCTCGGCGTGCACCTCGATCTCCGCCGAGCCGTACTCCAGGTCGTAGGCCTGGCTGAGGGTGGCCCCGGGGAGCTTGCCCGCCTTGCGGACGGGGATGAAGCCGAGGCCGGCCCGGACGGCGACCGGGGCGCCCAGGATGAAGCCCCGGGCCTCCAGGCCGACGACCTTGGTGGCGCCGGTGCGCTCGGCGATCCCGGCGAAGGTGTCGGTGAGCACGGTGAACGCCGCCGGGTCCGCCAGGAGCGGGGTGATGTCCTTGAACATCACGCCCGGCTCCGGGTAGTCGGCCACGTCGCGGATGCGGCTGAGCAGCAGGGTCGTGGTGTCCGCGAGCTCGGTCATCGGCGCTTCCCCGAGGCACGGCGGCGGCCGCCGCGCGGCGCGGACTGGTCGCGCGGTCCGACGACGGCCGGAGTGGCGTCCTCGTGGTCGTCCGCGAGGCCGCGGGTCCCCGCCGGCTCGTCGCCGGCGGCGGCCTGGGCGCGCTTGGCCAGGACGCGCTTCCTGAGGGCCTTCATCTGCGGCTCGCGCTCCTTGAGGTCGGCGACGAGCGGCGTGGCGATGAAGATCGAGGAGTAGGCACCGGCCGCGAGGCCGACGAACAGCGACAGCGAGATGTCGTTGAGCGTGCCCGCGCCGAGGACGCCGCCGCCGATGAACAGCAGGCCGGCCACCGGCAGGAGCGCGACCACGGTGGTGTTGATGGAGCGGACCAGGGTGCCGTTGATCGAGCGGTTGGCGACCTCGCTGTAGGTGAAGCGGGTCTGCTTGGTGAGGTCCTTCGTCTGTTCCTTGAGGGAGTCGAAGACGACGACCGTGTCGTACAGCGAGTAACCGAGGATGGTCAGCAGACCGATCACCGTGCCGGGCGTGACCTCGAAGCCGACCAGGGCGTAGATGCCGACGGTGATGGTGATGTCGTGGATCAGGGCGACGAGCGCCGCGATGGCCATGCGCCACTCGAAGGCGATGGCCAGGTAGATCACGACGAGGACCATGAAGATCGCCAGGCCCTGCCAGGCCTTGTTGGCGATCTGGTCACCCCAGCTGGGGCCCACGAGGTCGGCGGCGATCTTCTCCGGGTCGACCTTGAAGTCCTCGGCGAGCTTGTTCTTGATCTCGTCGGACTGCTGGGTGTCCATGCCGGCGATCTGGATGCGCAGCGTGTCGTTGCCGAGCTTCTGCACGACCGCCTGATGGCCGGAGGCCTCTTCCGCGTAGGTCTCCGCCTGGGAGACGGACACGCCGGTCTTCGGGGTGGTGAAGACCGCGCCGCCCTGGAAGTCGATGCCCATGTTCAGGCCGCGCACCGCCAGGCCCAGGATGGCCGTGATGGTGATCAGGACCGAGATGCCGTACCAGAGCTTGCGGTGGCCGATGAAGTCGTAGCTGACCTCGCCACGGTGCAGTCGGGCGCCGAGGTTGCCGAGTTTCGACACGCTCACGCCTCCTTCGTCTCGACGGGGCCGGCGACGGGACCGGCGGGACGGCGGGTGCGGCGCAGCGGGGGCTTGGCACCCAGGCTCTTCGGGTCGAGCCCGGACCACTTGTGGCCGTCGGCGAAGAACTTCCGGCGGGCCAGCAGCGTCATCAGCGGCTTGGTGAAGAAGAAGACCACGACGACGTCGAGGACGGTGGTCAGACCCAGCGTGAACGCGAAGCCCTGGACCTTGCCGACGGTGACGATGAACAGCACGGCGGCGGCGAGGAACGACACGAAGTCGGAGACCAGGATGGTGCGCCGGGCGCGCGGCCAGGCCCGCTCGACGGCGGGGCGCAGGGTGCGGCCTTCGCGGATCTCGTCCCGGATGCGTTCGAAGTACACGATGAACGAGTCCGCCGTGATACCGATGGCGACGATGGCGCCACAGACGGCGGGCAGGTTCAGCGCGAAGCCGATGGCCGGGCCGAGCAACGCCATGAGGACGTAGGTGAGGGCCGCGGAGACCAGCAGCGAGGCGATCGCGATGAGCGACAGGCCCCGGTAGTAGGCCACCAGGTAGATCACGACCAGGGCGAGGCCGATGGCGCCGGCGAGCAGACCGGCGTGCAGCTGGTCACCGCCGAGGGCGGCGGTCACGGTGGTCACGCTCTGCTCCTTGAAGGAGAGCGGGAGCGCGCCGTACGACAGCATGTTGGCGAGGTTCTGGGCCTCTTCCTGGGTGAAGCTGCCGGAGATCTGCGCGTTGCCACCGGTGATGGCGGACTGCACGTACGGGCTGGAGACGACGTCGCCGTCGAGGACGATGGCGAACTCGTTCTGCGGCTGGGTGTTCTTCGCGAGCTGGGCCGTGACGTCGGCGAACTTCTTCGTCCCCTTGGAGTTGAAGTCCATGGTGACCTGCCAGCCGGCGGCGGTCTGCGTGTCGTAGACGGCCTGGGCCTTGTCGACCTCGGTGCCGTCGACGGCGGCCGGGCCGAGCAGGTACTTGTACCAGACGCCCGAGCTCTCACCGCAGGCCACGGTCGGGTCGCCGGCCTTGACGCCCTCGCCGGCCTTGGTGCGGACGGACTCCTTGGAGCAGTCCAGCGCCGCGTACTTGGCCTGGAGCGCGGCGGACTCGGCGTCGGCGCCGCCGCTCGCGGAGGCGGAGGCCGAGGGGCTGGCGGAGGCCTTGGCGCTGCCGCTGGCGGACGCCGACGGCGTGGAGTCGGCCTTCAGCGCGTCGGTGACGGCGCGGCCCTGGGAGGTGGCGGTGGCCGACGGGGACGTCGAGGAGGTCGCCTGCTCACCGGTGGAGCTCGCCGAAGGGCTCGCCGAGGAACTGGGCGAGGCGCTGGAGGAGCCGCTGGCGGACGCGCTCGGCGAGGCGGCGGCGCCGGTGGCCTCCTGGGCGAGGACCGGACGGAAGTACAGCTTGGCGGTGGTGCCGACCTGATCCCGGGCTTCCTTGGAGTTGGTGCCCTTCGGGATGTTCACGATGATGTTGCGCTCGCCCTGGGTCTGCACCTCCGCCTCGGAGACGCCCAGGCCGTTGACACGGCGGTTCATGATCTCGACCGCGGTGTCCATGTTGGCCTTGTTGATCGCGGACCCTTGGTCGGCCTTCGCCTCCAGCGTGATGCTGGTGCCGCCGGCAAGGTCGATGCCGAGACGCGGAGTGGTGTGCCCGGAGACGAACATGCCCCCGGTGAGCCCCACGATGGCGATCAGGATCAGGGCCAGCGAGCGCCCCGGCTTGCTCTGGGCGCTCGCGTTCCGGCCCTTCTTAGGTGCTGCCACCTTCTTGTACTCCCTCTCGGGCCGCCTGGCGCCGGGTCAGCGCGGCGGCGGCCATGACATGTAGTCGGGATCCCCTGCGAGATGCGCACGCCCCGGGGCGCACGGGTGTGACCCGTGTGCCCCGGGGGCGTGACTACTTCTTCGCGTCGGAGTCGCCGTCGGACTTCTTCGGCTCCTCGTCGGCCTCGGCCTGCTGGGCCTCGGTCCCGGCGGCCTTCGTCCCGGCCTCGTCCTTCTTGCCGAGGTCGACGGACGAATCGTCGGCGGCGGCGGCAGCTTCGTCGGCGGACTCGTCGGCGTCGGCGGACTCGGTGAGGGAGGAGGCGTCGTCCGGGACGACGTCGGAGCCGGACTTCAGGTCGTGCTCGATGCCGTGGACGATGCGGTTGTACTCGTCGTCGCTCAGCACGGCGCCGATCGCGTTCTTCGCGAAGAGCAGTTCCACGCCCGGGCCTGCGTCGAGGAGGACCGTGTCGTCACTGACCTCCTTGACCGTCGCGTACATGCCCCCGATGGTGCGGACGCCACTGCCGGGCTGCATCTGGTTCCGCATGTCGGCGGCCTGCTGCTGCTTCTTCTTGGCCGACCGGGTCATCAGGAACATGGCCCCGATGAGCACGATGAACGGCAGGAGGGTCAAAGGACTCACGGGTCGGAACTTCCTTCAAGCGACCGCGATGGCTGAGCGGCCTGATGGATGGGGGTGTGTTGTGTGCTGCCGACAACGGCGGCATCGGCGGAGTCTAAGCGAGTCCGCGCACATGGAACAACGCTCAGCATGGCACCTGGGTTCCTGGCCCCGCCATTGCCCCCGCCGATGAACCGCTCAGGTCCCGAACAGGTCCTGTTGTCCGTTTCCCGCCGCGGCGGTGCGCGGCGGGGTGAGGCCGAGGTGCGTCCAGGCGGCGGGGGTGGCCACGCGTCCGCGCGGGGTGCGGGCGAGCAGTCCCTCGCGCACGAGGAACGGCTCGGCCACCTCTTCCACCGTCTCGCGCTCCTCCCCCACGGCGACGGCGAGCGTGGACAGGCCGACCGGGCCGCCGCCGAACAGTTTCAGCAGTGCCTCCAGGACCGCGCGGTCGAGGCGGTCGAGGCCGCGCCCGTCGACCTCGTAGACGGCGAGGGCCACCGAGGCGATGTCGCGGGTGATCACGCCGTCGGCCTTGACCTGCGCGTAGTCGCGGACGCGGCGCAGCAGCCGGTTGGCGATGCGGGGGGTGCCGCGGGAGCGGCCGGCGATCTCGCCGGCGCCGGCGGTGTCGATCTCGACGTCGAGGAGGTTCGCGGAGCGGTGGATCACGCGCTGCAGTTCGGCGGGCTCGTAGAACTCCATGTGCGCGGTGAAGCCGAAGCGGTCGCGCAGCGGGGGCGGCAGCAGGCCCGCGCGCGTGGTGGCGCCGACGAGGGTGAAGGGGGGCAGTTCGAGGGGGATGGCGGTGGCGCCGGGGCCCTTGCCGACGATGACGTCGACGCGGAAGTCCTCCATCGCCATGTACAGCATCTCCTCGGCGGGCCGGGACATGCGGTGGATCTCGTCGAGGAAGAGGACCTCGCCCTCCTGGAGGGAGGAGAGGATCGCGGCGAGGTCGCCGGCGTGCTGGATGGCGGGGCCGGAGGTGATGCGGATGGGGGCGCCCATCTCGGCCGCGATGATCATCGAGAGGGTGGTCTTGCCGAGGCCGGGGGCGCCGGAGAGCAGCACGTGGTCGGCGGTCGCCCCACGGGCGCGTGCGGCACGCAGGACGAGGTCGAGCTGTTCGCGGACCTTCTCCTGGCCGATGAACTCGCCCAGGTCCTTGGGGCGCAGGGCCGCCTCGACGGCCTGGTCCTCGCGGTCGGCGACAGAGCCCACCAGCCGTTCGCCGGCGGCGTCACTGTCGGTCGTGTCGTCCCAGTTCATAAGTGATGTGCCTCAGGGGTGGTGGGTCAGCGGGCTCGGTTCAGCGTCTGCAGGGCGGCCTTGAGCAACTGGCCCACCTGCGGGGTGCCCTCGGCGGCCTCGGCCTGCGGCGTCACGGCGGCCACGGCCTCGTCGGCCTCGCGGGTCGCGTATCCCAGGCCGATCAGGGCGGCGTGCAGCTGGTCGCGCCAGCCCTGGGTGACCGGGGCGCCGATCGCGGGGGCGCCGAGGGGCTCGCCGAGCCGGTCCTTCAGCTCCAGCAGCAGCTTCTGGGCGCCCTTCCTGCCGATGCCGGGGACGGCGATCAGCGCTTTCTCGTCACCGGTCGACACGGCGCGGCGCAGGGCGTCCGGCCTGTGCACGGCCAGCATGGCCTGGGCGAGGCGGGGGCCGACCCCGCTCGCGGTCTGGAGCAGCTCGAAGACCTGTCGCTCGTCGTCGTCGGCGAAGCCGTACAGGGTGAGGGAGTCCTCGCGGACGACGAGGGAGGTGGCCAGTTTCGTCTGCTGCCCCATGCGCAGTCCGGACAGCGTGTCGGGTGTGCACTGGACGGCGATGCCGATGCCGCCCACCTCGACCACGGCGGAGTCGGGGGCGAGCGCGGCGACCGGTCCGCTGACGAAGGCGATCATCCCTTACGGCCTTTCGATGTGTGCAGGGCGACGGCCTGCTGGAGTCGGTTCTGCGCGGGGGCGCGCCAGATGTGGCAGATGGCGAGGGCGAGTGCGTCGGCGGCGTCGGCGGGCTTGGGGGGCGCGCTCAGCCGCAGCAGCCGGGTGACCATGGCGCCGACCTGCGCCTTGTCGGCGCGGCCGCTGCCCGTGACGGCGGCCTTGACCTCGCTGGGGGTGTGCAGGGCGACGGGGATGCCGCGGCGGGCGGCGCACAGCATGGCGACGGCGCTGGCCTGGGCGGTGCCCATGACCGTCCGGACGTTGTGCTGGCTGAACACGCGCTCCACGGCGACGAATTCGGGCCGGTACTCCTCGAGCCACCGCTCGATGCCCTGCTCGACGGCGACAAGGCGCAGCCCCAGCTCGGCGTCGGCGGGGGTGCGGACGACCCCCACGCCGAGCATGGTGAGCGGCCGGCCCGCGACTCCCTCGACGACGCCGACACCGCACCGCGTCAGTCCGGGGTCCACCCCGAGTACGCGCACCCGCGCCCCCTCCCTCTCGGCCTCGGCCGTCGATCGCCTGTTTGTGCAGGCTATCGGGTGCCACTGACAACGCGACGGGCCGACGGGGGTGTCCCGTCGGCCCGTTCGAGCAGGAGCGCCGGCTCAGGCGTCGACCTTCTCCATGATCTCGTCGCTGACGTCGAAGTTGGCGAAGACGTTCTGCACGTCGTCGCTGTCCTCGAGCGCGTCGATCAGTTTGAAGATCTTCTTGGCGCCCTCCTCGTCCAGTTCGACCTGGACGGACGGCACGAAGCTGGACTCGGCGGAGTCGTAGTCGATCCCGGCCTCCTGGAGGGCGGTGCGGACCGCGACCAGGTCGGTGGCCTCGCTGATGACCTCGAAGGACTCACCGAGGTCGTTGACCTCCTCGGCGCCCGCGTCCAGGACGGCGCCGAGGACGTCGTCCTCGCTCAGCTCGCCCTTGGGGACGATGACGACGCCCTTGCGGCTGAACATGTACGACACCGAGCCCGGGTCGGCCATGTTGCCGCCGTTGCGGGTCATGGCGACGCGGACGTCGGAGGCGGCGCGGTTGCGGTTGTCGGTGAGGCACTCGATGAGCACCGCGACGCCGTTCGGGCCGTAACCCTCGTACATGATCGTCTCGTAGTCGGCGCCGCCGGCCTCGAGACCGCCGCCGCGCTTGATCGCGGAGTCGATGTTCTTGTTCGGCACCGACTGCTTCTTGGCCTTCTGCACGGCGTCGTACAGCGTGGGGTTGCCGTCCAGGTCGACGCCGCCCATCCGCGCGGCGACCTCGATGTTCTTGATCAGCTTCGCGAAGAGCTTGCCGCGCTTGGCGTCGATCACGGCCTTCTTGTGCTTCGTCGTAGCCCATTTAGAGTGGCCGGACATCTGCCTGTCTCCTTCGCGTAACCATCCACATAACGAACGCCAGAGATCCTACAAGGACTCGGCCGCCCGGTTGGCGCGCACCATGTCGACGAACAGGGAGTGCACACGGTGGTCGCCGGTCAGTTCCGGGTGGAACGACGTGGCGAGCGCGTTGCCCTGACGGACCGCGACGATGTGGCCGTCGTGCTCGGCGAGCACCTCGGCCTGGGCGCCGACGGACTCCACCCAGGGGGCGCGGATGAACACGCCTTCCACAGGATCGCCCTCGACGCCCCGGACGTCCACCGCCGCCTCGAAGGACTCGTTCTGGCGTCCGAAGGCGTTGCGGCGCACGATCATGTCGATGCCGCCGATGGTCTCCTGGCCCGAGCGGGGGTCGAGGATCTTGTCGGCGAGCATGATCAGTCCGGCGCAGGTGCCGTAGACGGGCAGGCCGGCGCGCACGCGCGCGCGGAGGGGCTCCATCACGCCGAAGAGGACGGCCAGCTTGGAGATGGTGGTGGACTCGCCGCCGGGGATGACGAGGCCGTCCACCTCGGCGAGTTCCTCGGGACGCCGCACCGGCCTGGCCACGGCGTCGGCCGCGGCCAGGGCGATGAGGTGCTCCCGTACGTCGCCCTGGAGGGCCAGGACGCCTATGACAGGGGCTTCGGTCATGGGTGCTTACCAGCCGCGGTTGGCGTAGCGCTCGGCCTCGGGGAGGGTGTCGCAGTTGATGCCGACCATGGCCTCGCCCAGGTTGCGGGACGCGTCCGCGATGATCTTCGGGTCGTCGTAGAAGGTGGTGGCCTTCACGATGGCGGCGGCGCGCTTGGCCGGGTCGCCGGACTTGAAGATGCCGGAGCCGACGAAGACGCCCTCGGCACCGAGCTGGCGCATCAGCGCGGCGTCGGCCGGGGTGGCCACACCGCCGGCGGAGAACAGCACGACGGGGAGCTTGCCCAGTTCGGCGACCTCCTTGACCAGCTCGTAGGGGGCGCGCAGCTCCTTGGCGGCGGCGTACAGCTCGTTGTTGTCGTAGCCGCGCAGCCGGGCGATCTCGTTCTTGATCTGGCGCAGGTGGCGGACGGCCTCGACGACGTTGCCGGTGCCGGCCTCGCCCTTGGAGCGGATCATCGCGGCGCCCTCGGCGATACGGCGCAGGGCCTCGCCCAGGTTGGTGGCGCCGCAGACGAAGGGGGTGGTGAAGGCCCACTTGTCGGAGTGGTTGACCTCGTCGGCCGGGGTGAGGACCTCGGACTCGTCGATGTAGTCCACGCCGAGCGACTGCAGGACCTGGGCCTCGACGAAGTGGCCGATGCGGGACTTGGCCATGACCGGGATGGAGACGGCCTCGATGATGCCCTCGATCATGTCCGGGTCGGACATCCGGGCCACGCCGCCGTCCTTGCGGATGTCGGCCGGGACCCGCTCCAGGGCCATGACGGCGACGGCCCCCGCGTCCTCGGCGATCTTCGCCTGCTCCGGCGTGACGACGTCCATGATCACGCCGCCCTTGAGCTGCTCGGCCATCCCGCGCTTCACGCGCGCGGTGCCGGTCTCGGGAGCCTGGTTCTCGGTGATGGACACGGGTTGACCTCACTGGAGTGGAAGAGGGGATGGTGCAATCACCGAGGAAACGTGAGTGGACCAGTCCACAGCAAGGGCCAATGGCAACCCGGTGGATCCTTTTCGGCTTCCGGCCCTGCCGGGGCCGTCTCAGGCGGCCCGGTCGGCGAGGGCGGCCGGCGGCTCGTCGTCCATCTCGAAGGCCATCGGGAAGGGGGCGTGGCCGGCGAGGCGGAACCAGCGGACCTTGCGGTGCTCGCGCAGGCGGCGGGCCGCGCCCACGGCGTCGTTGTGGAAGCGCCGGGCCATGGGGACGCGGCGGACGGCCTCCGTGAGCTCGTGGGTCGCGGCCTCTCCCCCGGGCACCTCGCGTACGACCTCCACCTGCTGCGGGTCCGCGAAGACCGCCCGCAGGGCCTGGCTCAGCTCGCTCTCGGCGACCTCCCGCTGTTCCTCCTCGGCCTGCCGGGCGGCGTGCGCGGCCTCGTAC
Source organism: Streptomyces sp. NPDC000345 (assembly GCF_042898825.1). Taxonomy (NCBI): domain Bacteria; kingdom Bacillati; phylum Actinomycetota; class Actinomycetes; order Kitasatosporales; family Streptomycetaceae; genus Streptomyces; species Streptomyces sp. NPDC000345. The sequence goes on along the minus strand of NZ_JBIAZE010000020.1, from coordinate 16,931 downwards.
AGGACGATCGAGGCGGCCGGGTCGAGGACCCCGGAGGTGGCCAGCTCCTGGGCCACGGACGCCCGGCGCAGCAGCTGGGCGTCCAGCGCGGCGCGGGCGGCGTCGATGCGGGCGTGCAGGCGGTCCAGCCGCCCGGCCGTCCAGCTCAGGTACAGGCCGATGGCTACGAGGACGACGAGGGCCCAGATGAGGGTTGCGGTCACGGGCAGCAAGGCTAGCGGTGCGCCCCGCCGCACCGGGGGGCCGGTCAGTCCCGCGCCAGCCCCAGCCGGGACCGCAGCCCCGGCGCCCCCCGGTCGTCGCCACCGCCGCCGCGCCCGCCGTGACCGTCTCCTGCACCGACACGATGTACGCGCCGACCAAGGAGCAGCCGAGGGTTACGGTCACGCGCAGCAAAGCCGGCGGTGCGCCCCGCCGCACCGGGGGGGGCCGGTCAGTCCCGCGCCAGCCCCAGCCGGGACCGCAGCCCCGGCGCCCCCCGGTCGTCGCCGGCCGCCGCCACCGCCGCCGCGCCCGCCGTGACCGTCTCGTACACCGACAGGATGTCCGCGCCGACCGTGGACCAGTCGAAGCGCCGGACGTGGGCGCTGCCCCGCTCGCGCAGTTCGGCCCTGCGCTCCGGGTCGCCCAGGAGCCGTACGGCCGCCTCGGCCAGCGCGTCGGCGTCCTCGTTGGCGAACAGCTCGCCCGCCGCGCCCTGGTCGAGGACCTGCGCGAAGGCGTCGAGATCGGAGGCGAGGACGGGGGCGCCCGCCGACATGGCCTCGACGAGGATGATGCCGAAGCTCTCGCCCCCGGTGTTGGGGGCGACGTACAGGTCGACGCTGCGCAGGAAGCGGGCCTTGTCCTCGTCGCTGACCATGCCGAGGAACTCCACGCGCCCGCGCAGCTCCTTCGGCAGGTGCGCCACCGCCTCCTCCTCGTCGCCGCGCCCGGCCACCAGCAGACGGGCGTTCGGGCGCTCGGCGAAGATCCGCGGCAGCGCCTTCATCAGCACCGGCAGGCCCTTGCGGGGCTCGTCGATGCGGCCGACGAAGCCGATGGTGTCGCCCTGCCACTCGGGTCTGGGCTCGGCCTTGGCGAAGAAGTCGACGTCGACGCCGTTGGGGATGACGACCGCGTCCCCGCCGAGGTGCTCGACCAGGGTGCGGCGGGCGTACTCGCTGACCGCGATCCGCGCGCTGATCTTCTCCAGGGCGGCCTGGAGGATCGCGTACGCGGCGATCATCGCGCGCGAGCGGGGGTTGGAGGTGTGGAAGGTCGCCACGATGGGCCCCTGCGCGGCCCAGCACGCCAGCAGGCCCAGCGAGGGGGACGTGGGCTCGTGGATGTGGATGACGTCGAAGGACCCGTCGTGCAGCCAGCGGCGCACGCGCGCGGCGCTGAGGAAGCCGAAGTTCAGCCGGGCCACCGACCCGTTGTACGGCACCGGGACCGCGCGGCCGGCCGAGACGACGTACGGCGGCAGCGGGGTGTCGTCGTCCGCGGGGGCGAGGACGGACACCTCGTGGCCGAGCCGGATGAAGTACTCGGCGAGGTCGCGGATGTGGAATTGGACGCCACCCGGCACGTCCCAGGAGTACGGGCAGACGATGCCGATTCTCACGCGGTCCCCCCGGGACCCGAGCGGGCGGGGTCGAGATCCGCGCGCCACAGCCGCTGCAGCATGTGCCAGTCCTCCGGGTGGTCGGCGATGCCCGAGGCGAAGGTGTCTGCCAGGGCTTGTGTCATGACAGACGTCTTCTCGGCCCGCGTACCTGTCCCGGGCACCTCGACCGGGGGATGGACGCGGCCCTGCATGACCGGCGAGTCGTCGTACCAGAGCGTGACGGGGAGCAGGAGCGCGCCGGTCTGCTGGGCGAGCAGGGCCGGGCCGGCGGGCATGGTGGCCGTGTCGCCGAAGAAGGTCACCTCGACGCCCGAGGCGGACAGGTCGCGCTCGGCTACCAGGCAGACCAGGCCGCCGTCGCGCAGCCGCCGGGCCAGCGTGCCGAAGGCGGCGCCGCCGCTGTGCGGCAGGACCTCCATGCCGAGGCCCTCGCGATAGGCGACGAAGCGGTCGTACAGGGACTCGGGCTTGAGGCGCTCGGCGACCGTGGTGAACGGGATCCGCAGCCGGGTGGTGACCCAGGCGCCGGCGAGGTCCCAGTTCGCCATGTGGGGCAGCGCGAGGACGACGCCCCGGCCGGAGGCGAGGCCGTCGGTGAGGTGGTGCAGGTCCTTGGGGTCGAATCCGGTGCTGATCCGCTCCTCGCTCCACGTGGGGAGCCGGAAGGACTCCATCCAGTAGCGCAGGTAGGACCGCATGCCCGCGCGTGAGAGCTCGGCGAGGCGCTCGGGGCCGGCGTCGGGCAGCACGCGCGCGTAGTTGCTCTCCAGCCGGCGCACGCCCTTGCCACGGCGTTTCCAGGCGAGGTCGGCGACGGACCGGCCCAGACGCACGGCGGCCGGCTCGGGGAGCTTCTTGACGGTGCTCCAGCCGAGACCGTACAGCGCGTCGGCCAGGCGCTCCTGGGGGTTCACTTCGCGGCCTCGCTCCCCTGGGTCTCGTGTCCCTGGGCCTCCTCGGCCGCGGCGGCCTCCGCCTCGGCCGACTCCCGCCGGACGGTGACGACCCGCTGGATCAGGGTGACCAGGCTGCCCACGGCGACGATCCACAGGGCGACCGGCAGCAGGTACTGGATGCCCGGCACGCCGAACTTGTGCAGCCCCGCGAGTCCGGCCGCGACCAGGGAGACCACCAGGCGTTCGGCCCGTTCGACGAGCCCGTTGACGGCGACCGGCAGCCCGATCGACTCGCCCCGGGCCTTGGTGTACGACACCACCTGGCCGCTGGCCAGGCAGAAGATCGAGACGGCGCACAGCACGTTGTCGTCGCCGCCTCCCGCGTACCAGAGGGCGAAGCCGCCGAAGATCGCGCCGTCGGCGACCCGGTCGAGCGTGGAGTCCAGGAAGGCGCCCCAGCGGCTGGAGCGGCCGAGCTGGCGGGCCATGTTCCCGTCGACGAGGTCGGAGAACACGAACAGCGTGATCACGACCGTGCCCCAGAAGAACTCGCCCCGGGGATAGAAGACCAGCGCCCCCGCGACCACCCCGGCGGTGCCGATGAGCGTGACCGTGTCGGGGCTGACGCCTCTGCGGATCAGAAACGCGGCGAACGGAGTGAGGACACGCGTGAAGAATGCACGCGCGTACTTGTTCAGCATGGCCTTCCCGAGGGTCGGTGTCGCCGCGCGGCCCCTGCTGGCCACCGGCTGGCCCATCGTAGTCACGCGCGCGTGTGTGCGACGGGCGGGCACCCGGACCCCGTGTCACGGCCACGCGGCATCCCGGTCGCGCCCCGGTCGCGGAACGGCCGGAACGCGCCGCCCGGCGCGGCCCCCGGCACGGCCGGGAGGTGCCGTGGCGTCCGTCGTATGGACGCGCCGTGACGGGAGTGGAAAGCTCGAAGGACCGCGGGCGTCGCCGGAGCCGCCAGCACGCGGGGCCGTCGTGCCCGCGCCCCCAGTGACCTCACCGTGCACGGGAGGCAAGACGATGGGCGACAAGGCGAACACACACCCCGGGGCCGCCGGCAGGGCTACGGCGGCCGACCATCCCGCGTCCGTACGGAATGTGGTGCTGGTCGGCCACTCCGGTTCGGGCAAGACGACATTGGTGGAGGCTCTCGCGCTGACGGCGGGAGCGGTGAACCGGGCGGGCCGCGTGGAGGACGGCGGCACCGTCTCGGACTACGACGAGATCGAGCACCGGCAGCAGCGCTCCGTACAGCTGTCCCTGGTGCCGGTCGAATGGGACGGCATCAAGGTCAACCTTCTCGACACCCCCGGATACGCCGACTTCGTCGGGGAGCTCAGGGCCGGTCTGCGCGCCGCGGACGCGGCCCTCTTCGTCGTCTCGGCCTCGGACGGAGTGGACGGCTCGACCCGCATGGTGTGGGAGGAGTGCGCGGCCGTCGGCATGCCGCGCGCGATCGTCGTCACGCATCTGGAGGCCGCCCGCGCGGACTTCGAGGAGATGACACGGGTCTGCGCGGAGGCGTTCGGCGGCGACGATCCGGACGCCGTCCTCCCGCTGTACCTGCCGCTGCGCGGCCCGCAGGCGCCGGACGGGCACGCGCCCGTGACCGGTCTGACCGGGCTGCTGTCGCAGAAGCTGTTCGACTACTCCTCCGGCGAGCGCAAGGAGCTGGAGCCGGGCGAGGACGTGCTGCCGGACCTCGAGGAGGCCCGGGGCCGGCTGATCGAGGGGATCATCGCCGAGAGCGAGGACGAGACCCTGATGGACCGCTATCTCGGCGGCGAGCAGGTCGACGTCAAGACGCTGATCGAGGACCTGGAGCGGGCCGTCGCGCGCGGCACGTTCTTCCCCGTCCTGGCGGCCGCCCCCGCCGCCGACGGCGCCCGGCAGGGCATCGGCACCGTCGAACTGCTGGAGCTGATCACGAGGGGTTTCCCGACGCCCCTGGAGCGCGAGGCGCCACGGGTGACGACGGTCGACGGCCGGCCGCGCGAGCTGAAACCCTGCGACCCGGACGGGCCGCTGGTCGCGGAGGTCGTGAAGACCTCGTCCGACCCCTACGTCGGGCGGGTGTCGCTGGTGCGCGTGTTCTCCGGCACCCTGCGCCCCGACGAGACCGTCCATGTCTCCGGACACGGGCTGACCGACCGGGGTCACGAGGACCACGACGTCGACGAGCGCGTCGGCGCCCTGTCCGCTCCCTTCGGCAAGCAGCAGCGGGTCCTGACGCACGCCATCGCGGGCGACCTCGCGTGCGTGGCGAAACTCAGCCGCGCGGAGACCGGCGACACGCTCTCCGCGAAGGACGACCCGCTCCTCATGGAGCCCTGGCAGATGCCCGACCCGCTGCTGCCGCTGGCCATCCAGGCGCACAGCAAGCCCGACGAGGACAAGCTGTCGCAGGGCCTGGCCCGGCTGGTCGCCGAGGACCCGACGATGCGCCTGGAGCAGAACCAGGACACCCACCAGGTCGTGCTGTGGTGTCTGGGCGAGGCGCACGCGGACGTGGCCCTGGAGCGGCTGCGCTCCCGCTACGGCGTCCAGGTCGACGTCGTACCGCACAAGGTCTCCCTGCGGGAGACGTTCGCCGGCCCGTCGGCCGGGCGCGGGCGGCACGTGAAGCAGTCCGGCGGGCACGGGCAGTACGCCATCTGCGAGATCGAGGTGGAGCCGCTGCCGGGCGGCTCCGGCATCGAGTTCGTGGACAAGGTCGTCGGCGGCGCGGTGCCGCGGCAGTTCATACCCTCCGTCGAGAAGGGCGTGCGGGCACAGGCGGCCAAGGGGGTCGCGAGCGGGCATCCGCTGGTCGACGTGCGGATCACCCTGCTCGACGGCAAGGCGCACTCGGTGGACTCCTCCGACGCCGCGTTCCAGACGGCCGGCGCGCTGGCGCTGCGGGAGGCCGCGGCGGACGCGAAGATCCATCTCCTCGAGCCGGTGGCCGAGGTGAGCGTCCTGGTCGGCGACGACTACGTGGGCGCCGTGATGAGCGACCTGTCGGGGCGGCGCGGCCGGGTGCTGGGCACCGAACAGACGGCCGGCGGGCGCACCTTGGTGCGGGCCGAGGTGCCCGAGATCGAGATCGGGCGGTACGCGGTCGATCTGCGCTCGGTCTCGCACGGCACGGCCCGTTTCCACCGCGCCTACGCCCGGCACGAGCCGATGCCGGCGCAGGTGGCCGAGCGGGTCCGCCAACAGGCGGAGGCCAGTTAGGGATTGATGCCTCGGCACACTCAAGTGACGTGGGAGGAAGGTAATCCTCCGGTTCGGCGGGCGGCTTCGGCCGTCCGCCGACGGACGCCGGTGGCTGGGGATACGCTGATGACCTGATCAACAGGTGTGCGGCGTACGGAAGTCGGGAAGGCCGCAGGAGCGAGAGTTGCGGCGATCGGGGGCGGGAATGACCGTTGACAGCGGTTGGGCGGACATCTTCGGACCACAGGTGCCGCGGACGGGCGGCGAGGGGCAGGCCCCGACCTACGCCCTGGCCTCGGCGGCCTACCGGGACACCCCCATGGAGGAGATAAAGAAGGCCGACAACGAATGGCACCAGTCGACGGTCAACGAGGGCCGCAGGTGGGCCAGGATCTTCCGGCCCAACTTCGGTGAGGCGTACTCCCAGGCGGTGATCGACCGCATGCTGGGCGTCGGCCGCAAGCCGCTCATCCAGTCCTTCGGCAGCGAACCGCAGGTCGTCGTCGAGCACTGCCTCGCAGCCAACCGCATCCGCCGCGAACGCGACCAGAAGCTGACCGGCATCATGCTGCTGTGCGGGGTGCTCTTCCTGCCGGGCCTGCTGGTGTGGCTGCTCGTCTTCCAGCTCCGGGCCACCGTGGGCAGGACGGACAACAAGCGGATCTCCGGCCTCGGTACCGGCCTGCTCGTCGCCGTGGCCGCCCTCGCAGTGATCTTCCTGGTCCGTATGCCGTTCGCCGGCCTCGCGGGGTGGTACGCGCGCGGGTGCATCGTTGCCCCGGTGGCCGGCTGGTTCCTGGCCAAGCGGGTGTGCGAGAGCACGGCGCTGGATCTGCGCGAGCGCTGGGACAGCCTGCTGTCCGGCGGCAGCGTCGGCGCGAAAGTCCCCGAGGCGGTGCCCACCAGCCCCGACCAGGCCGCGGCCGAGCAGCTGCGCCAGTCCCTGGCGCGGCTCAGCGCCGAGCAGCAGTCGAACTCGGTCTTCTACGCCGGCCCCAAGGGCATACTCGGCATGGGCACGCGGTGGGGCGCCTGGCACCTCGCGGAGGAGCTGGTGCCGACCGACCCGGTCAAGGGCGTCCACGAGTTCCGCAGCTGGACGGTCGTCCGGGCGATCCACGACGAGCTGAGCGTGCTGCACCGGCAGCATCTGAAGACCGGGGGCTTCCCCCAGCCGTCGGTACGGCACTGGATCGTCACGCATGTGGGAGCGGGCGCCAAGGCGGTGGCCCGGCCCGAGGGGACCGACGTGGAGGCGTACCAGGTCAAGCCGAAGGCCGTCGAGGACATCTGCAACAACCAGCAGTTCGACAGCGGCGACCGGCACTACCTGGGCGTGCAGTGGCCGCATCTGTGGAACGGCGATCTGATCCTCACCATGATGATCACGGTGACCGTGCTCAAGGAGACCCTGCGCATCGAGGTCACCGGACACGCCCTGGGCCCGGTCAACGGCCTGTTCAGCACCAAGCCGGAGGCCCCCACCAAGGAGGTCGCCAAGACCGTCCGCTTCTGGGAGACCCGGACCGTCAAGCTGCCGCTGGTCACCCCCGACGAGGTGGTCCGGCTGGCCGCCCGGGCCACGATCAGCTGGTACCCGCCGCTGCTGAAGTGGCTCGGCGGCTCCATCGGCCTGCCGGAGCCCTTCGGCCTGCGGCACGCCTGGGCCGACCAGCCCTGGAGCCATCGCTTCATGGCCGACGACGCGCTGCGCGCGGCCACACCGGTGCTGCGGGCGGTGCACAGGGCCGCGCTCCGGGTGCTCAGGGAGCACGACGTGGACGTGGAGAAGTTCAGCTCGCGCGCCTCGGCCCTCAGCGGTGCGGTCCAGGAGGTCTCCCCGAAGAAGGCCGACACCTACGACGCGTAGGCCTGCGGCGGCTCGATCCGCGTGCGGACGGGCCGACGGGGGCCGGGGCTCCGCGCCCCGGCCCCCGTCGGCCCGCACTCCCGTCCTCACCCGCCGGACGAGCTGACGATCACGCCTGCGGCCAGGCCTCCGCGAGCATCTTCCTCGTGTCCGCCAGCAGCTGGGGCAGCACGCGCGTGTGGCCGACCACCGGCATGAAGTTGGTGTCGCCGCCCCAGCGGGGCACGATGTGCTGGTGGAGGTGGGCGGCGATGCCCGCGCCCGCCACGGTCCCCTGGTTCATCCCGATGTTGAAGCCGTGCGCGCCGGACGCGGTGCGCAACGCCGTCATCGCCTGCTTGGTCAGCTCGGCCAGCTCGACGGTCTCGGGACCGGTCAGATCGGTGTAGTCGGCGACGTGCCGGTAGGGCACGGTCATCAGATGGCCGCCGTTGTACGGGTAGAGGTTGAGCACCGCGTACACGTGCTCGCCCCGCTTGACGACCAGCCCGTCCTCGTCGGACTTCGCCGGAATCGAGCAGAAGGGACAGCCGTCGTCGGCACCCGGGCCGGTCGGCTTGTTCTCGCCCTGGATGTAGGCCATCCGGTGGGGCGTCCACAGGCGCTGGAACGCGTCCTGCGTCCCCACTCCGATCTGCTGCTCCGGCTCACTCGTCATGCAAGGCAGCATATGGCTTCGCCCGTTTGCGGCGTGTCGCCGGGGTTGGGAGAAGTGCCTCCCGGGCGAAGCTGGGACGGTGGACGCCGAAGACCGTACGGCCCGCTGGGAGCGGCGGGCGGGACTCCCGCTCGCCGTGGCCTCAGTCCTGTTTCTCGTGTCGTACGGGGTGCGCGTCCTGGGGGAGGGACTGCCCGAGCCCGTGCGCGATCTGTGTCTCGCGGTGACGTACGCGTCCTGGGCCCTGTTCGTCGTCGACTACGCGGTGCGCTGGCGGCTCAGCGGTGAGGGGCCGGCCTTCGTGCACCGTCACTGGCTGGACTCGCTGGTGGTGCTGCTGCCGCTGCTGCGACCGGTGCGCATCGTACGGATCTACGAGGGCGTGGACGCGCGCCGCCGGGGCGAGCCGCGGCTGCCACTGCAGGCGCGGGTGATGATGTACGCGGGCCTGTCCTCCGGCCTGCTCGGCGTCACCGCGGCCTTGTCCGAGTACCACGTCGAGCACGACGCCGCGGGCGCCTCGATCCGCACGTTCGGCGACGGGCTGTGGTGGGCGGCCGCCACGCTGGCGACCGTGGGCTACGGCGACGTCGTCCCGGTGACGCTGCTGGGGCGGCTGATCGCGGTGGGCCTGATGGGCTGCGGCCTCGCGCTGCTGGGCGCGGTGACGGGATCGTTCTCGTCGTGGCTGATGCAGCGGTTCGCGCGGGACGGGGAGGACCCGGGGTGGCCCCCGGGGAAGTGATCTCCCCCGGGGGCCGGTGTCACGGGTGCGTCAGACCTGGGTCCGCTCCTCGACGACCTTCGCGATCTTCGCGAGGGCCTCGTCGAACGGGATGCCGTTCTCCTGTGAGCCGTCGCGGTAGCGGAAGGACACCGAGCCGTTCGACATGTCCTCGTCGCCCGCGATGACCATGAAGGGCACCTTCTGCTTCTGGGCGTTGCGGATCTTCTTCTGCATACGGTCGGAGGAGGAGTCGACCTCGACGCGCAGCCCCTGCTTCTTCGCGGCCGCGGCGAACTTCTCCAGGTACTCCACGTGCCCGTCGCCGATCGGGATGCCGATCGCCTGGACCGGGGCCAGCCACGCCGGGAAGGCGCCCGCATAGTGCTCCAGGAGCACCGCGAAGAACCGCTCGATGGAGCCGAACAGCGCGCGGTGGATCATGACCGGACGCTGCTTGGAGCCGTCCGGGCCGGTGTACTCCAGGTCGAAGCGCTCGGGCAGGTTGAAGTCGAGCTGGATGGTCGACATCTGCCAGGTGCGGCCGATGGCGTCCTTGGTCTGGACGGAGATCTTCGGCCCGTAGAAGGCGGCGCCGCCCGGGTCGGGCACGAGGGGCAGGCCCTGCTTCTCGGCGACCTGGCGGAGCGTCTCGGTGGCCTCCTCCCAGACCTCGTCGGAACCGACGAACTTCTCCGGGTCCTTGGTGGACAGCTCCAGGTAGAAGTCGGTCAGGCCGTAGTCGCGCAGCAGGCCGAGGACGAAGGTGAGCGTCTTGTCGAGCTCGTCCGACATCTGTTCACGGGTGCAGTAGATGTGCGCGTCGTCCTGGGTGAAGCCGCGGGCACGGGTGAGACCGTGCACGACGCCCGACTTCTCGTACCGGTACACGGTCCCGAACTCGAAGAGACGCAGCGGCAGTTCGCGGTAGGAGCGGCCGCGCGCGTCGAAGATCAGGTTGTGCATCGGGCAGTTCATGGGCTTGAGGTAGTAGTCCACGCCCTCGTCGAGCTGCATGGGCGGGTACATGCCGTCGGCGTACCAGTCCAGGTGGCCCGAGGTCTCGAAGAGCTTCCCCTTCGTCGCGTGCGGGGTGTAGACGAACTCGTAGCCCTCCTCCTCGTGGCGGCGGCGCGAGTAGTCCTCCATCACGCGGCGGACGATGCCGCCCTTGGGGTGGAAGACGGCGAGGCCGGAGCCGATCTGCTCGGGGATGGAGAACAGGTCGAGCTCGGAGCCCAGCTTGCGGTGGTCGCGCTTCTCGGCCTCGGCGAGGAAGTCGAGGTACGCCTTCAGCTCGTCCTTGGACGGCCAGGCGGTGCCGTAGATGCGCTGGAGCATGGGGTTCTTCTCGCTGCCGCGCCAGTAGGCGGCCGCGTTGCGCATCAGCTTGAACGCCGGGATGAGGCGGGTGGAGGGCAGGTGGGGACCGCGGCAGAGGTCCTTCCAGCACAGCTCGCCGGTCTTGGCGTCGAGGTTGTCGTAGATCGTCAGCTCGCCGGCGCCGACCTCGACGTCCGCGCCGTCGTCGCTGGACGCGGAGCCCTTGAGACCGATCAGTTCCAACTTGTAGGGCTCGTCCGCGAGCTCCTCGCGGGCGGCCTCGTCGGTGACGACACGGCGGGCGAACCTCTGCCCCCGCTTCTGGATCTCCTGCATCTTCTTCTCGATGGCCTTGAGATCCTCGGGCGTGAACGGCTTCTCGACGTCGAAGTCGTAGTAGAAGCCGTCCTTGACCGGCGGGCCGATGCCCAGCTTGGCCTCGGGGAAGAGCTCCTGCACGGCCTGGGCCATCACATGCGCGGTGGAGTGGCGCAGGATGTTGAGGCCGTCCTCGGAGGAGATCTCGACGCCCTCGACCTCCTCGCCGTCCAAGAGCACGTACGACAGGTCCCTGAGCTCGCCGCCCACGCGTGCGGCGATGACGGAGCGCTCGCCGGCGAAGAGCTCGGCGGCCGTGGTGCCCGTCGTCACCGCGCGCTCTTCCCGCTCGGAATCGCGTTGGATGATCACACGGACGTCTGACACCGGTCTCTCCTGACTGCAGGTGGGTGCGGCGCCATACCGGGAGCGCGCGCAATTGGGAATCGTACCGACCCGCACCCGCCGACCGCGAAATCAGTCCCCGTCGTACTCCCCTCCGCAGGCCTCCTCGAAGAAGTCGAGATGTTCCTGCAGCGACTTCATCAACCGGTCCCGCTCCGCGTCGTCCACCTGCACCGGTACGACCCCGCAGGCGCCGGTGAGCCTGCGGAAGCCGCCCCTGCTCTCCAGCCGCCCCTGCACCCGCACCGGCAGCCCCACCAGGTGGGCCTGCCCGGCGATGCGGTAGTCCTCCTCGTCGAGGGTGAGCCGGACGTTCGGGATCTCCGCGCCGGCGAGCACCCGCAGCCGGACGCTGCCCTCGCCGCGCGGCCCCGACCTGCGCAGCCGGACCACGGTCCCGGTGATCCGCACGGCCACCGCGGGCTCCTCGCGCAGATAGCGGGCGCCGGCCTCGCGCAGCACGGGCAGGTCGCCGGGTGAGAACTCGACGGGCTCGGCGCCGGCGGCGCAGCCCTCGGGCACCCCGGCGGCGGGCGCCCACTCCACCGCGACCCGGGCGCCCTCGGTGCCGCGGACCAGGGCGATCAGAGCGTCGGTGAGCTCACGGCTGGCACCGGCCTCCACGGCGCCGTCGAAGGCGTCCATGCCGCCGGTGGCCCGCTGGTAGTCGATCGCCTCACGGACCGCGTACAGGGCCTGGTGGAGGCGTACGGCGAGGGGGCGGGCCGGGTGGGCCGGCACGAAGGCGGTCAGGCGGCGGCCGCCGGCCCCGGAACCGACCAGGACCTGGTCGAGCAGCGCGGCGGCGGCACGGCGGTGGCGGGCGCCGTAGTAGCCCGCACGCGCGCGGGTGGCGAGCGCGCCGGCGAGGAGCATCTGGCGGGCGGCGCCGCGCAGCTGTTCCTCGACCGTCCAGGGCATGGCCCCGGCGGGCCCGGCAGCGCCCTCGGGGGTGTCGCGCCACCAGCGGATCTCGTCGCTCGGCACGGCGAGCCCGACCAGCACCTCGCGCGCGGAGGGCGTGCCGCTGCGGGTCAGGGCCTGCAGCGCCTCGCCGAGCAGGTCGTCGCTGTCGGGGAAGGCCCGGCTCTCGGGCACGAGCAGGCTCGTGCCGCTGCCGCCGGGCCCGGGCGGGGTCCAGCGGCCGTAACGTCCGGCGGCACCGCCGCGCCGCTGCCAGCCGTGCCGGCGCAGCAGGGCGGCGAGGACGGCCGGATCGACCTCGCCGGGCTCGGGGGCCCGGTCCCAGCCGGGCTCGGGGTGCGGACGGACCGCCCTCAGGGGCTCGTCGTGGGGGCGGTGGGTCATGGTCTGCCTCCCGTCCCGACCCGCGTCATGATCTCGCACAGCGCCCGGTCGTCGAAGATGCGTGAGGTCGGTATCCGTACGGTGGTCCGGGTCCGCCCGGTGATCGGGTGGCCGGCGAGATTGACCCAGTAGCAGCAGTGCCGCAGGTCGAGGCGGTCGTGGCCGGCGCGCAGCCAGTGGTCCTGCGACCGGGGGACGATCATCACGACCAGGATCTTGTGCACCGACACCGGGGTGCGGGCGAGCTTGCGCAGATGGTCGTTGTCGAGCGTGAAGGAGAAGGACCGGCCCGGGGGGCTGGGCGGGATCTGGTAGGTCGCCTTGAGCTGCACTTTGATGGTGACCTCGTCGTCCACGGTGTGCCCGGGTGCGCTGTGGCTGACGTGCCAGTCGATGCCGTTGTCCGGGAACGGCTGGGACAACGAGCAGCCCGCGGCCGCCGCGACCGCGTGCAAGTAGCCCACCTGCAAGGTCTCCATGCAGGCGGTGGTGGCGAGCGTGCCGCGACGGGGGCCCGTGTGTTCGGGCAGCAGCCCGCCCCGCTCGGGCTGCGCTATCGCCATGGCCAACAGCCTTCCAAGCCGCGTGAGATGCCCGAAACCGGGCCGGGTGACAACCGGGTGAGATCCCGCCTCGGGCCGCTGAACTGCAAAGACCCGTACTCCTGTTGTGTCCTTCCGGCGTACGGCGCAAACAGCCCGGGTATCACCAAACAGGCAGAAGACGGTGCGTCAGCTGCCGTGGGTGAACGAGGGGTTGTGCAGATATGACCAACTGGTACGAGGGCCCGCTGGCCGCTTTCGACACGGAGACGACGGGCGTCGACGTGGAGGCCGACCGGATAGTGTCGGCCGCCCTCGTCGTCCAGGACGCTCCGGGGGCACGCCCGAGGGTGAGCCGCTGGCTGGTGAATCCGGGGGTGCCGGTGCCCGCCGAGGCGACGGCGGTGCACGGGCTGACGGAGGAGCATCTGCAGCGCAACGGCCGCTGGCCGGCGCCGGTGATGTTCGAGATAGCCGAGCTGCTGGCCGAACAGGCCGCGGCCGGGCGGCCGTTGGTGGTGATGAACGCGCCGTTCGACCTGACGCTGCTGGACCGCGAGCTGCGCCGGCACCGGGCCTCGACACTGGGGCACTGGCTGGAGCCGGCGCCACTGCGGGTGCTGGACCCCCGGGTCCTGGACAAGCACCTGGACCGCTACCGCAAGGGCCGGCGCACGCTCACCGACCTGTGCGCGCACTACGGCGTGACGCTGTCCGACGCGCACGACGCGGCGGCGGACGCGCTGGCGGCGCTGGAGGTCGTCCGCGCGGTGGGCCGCCGCTTCGCGGCCCGGCTGGAACGCCTGACCCCCGCCGAACTGCACGCCCTCCAGACGGCGTGGCACGCGGCACAGGCACGCGGCCTCCAGGCGTGGTTCGCCCGCAGCGGTTCCCCGGAGACGGTGGACACGTCGTGGCCGGTGCGCCCGGAGCTGTCGGCGGCGGCCTAGAGAGACGGCCGCGAACGAAAAGAGCCGGCCCGCATGACGCGGACCGGCTCCTTCCCGGTGGGCGATACTGGGTTCGAACCAGTGACCTCTTCGGTGTGAACGAAGCGCTCTCCCACTGAGCTAATCGCCCGGGAACGCAGTGAACAATACAGGTCCCCGCACGCTTCCTTCAAACCGCTTGCAGGTACGCGGCCAGGCCGCGCCGGCCGGACCGCATCATCAGCCGGTGGTTGGCGCGGAACAGCGGGCGCCCGGGCACGGCGAAGCGCCTGAGCAGCGGCTTGTTCACGTCGACCTCCTGCTCGTAGCGGACGAGGGCGCCGGGGCCGCCGGCGGTGACCGTCCAGCGCGCCGCGCCCTCGATGTCACCGGACAGCGCGATCTCCAGGACCCCGGCCGCCCGATCGCGCCGCACCTCGCGCACGGTGAACGTCATGTCGTACGGCAGGAGCGAGCGGATGCGGACCACCCCGCTGGTGCCGTCGCGGCGGGTCACCTCGCGCACCTGGCGCCACCAGCGCGGATAGTCCTCGGCCCGCTCCAGGACGGCGTACACGGCGGCGGGCGGCGCGGGCAGGGCCCAGAGACTGAGGAAGCGGTAGTGGGTCCAGTCCATGGGCAGAGTGTGCCCGGGCCGGGGTCCGGCGAACGGCATTTGAGTACGTACTGAGTACGCGCACTCATGGCATCCGGCGTGACGCCGACCACACTCCAGGCATGACGCACTTTCCGCCCCCGGCCGAGGAGTTGCGGCTCCTCGACGCCGAGCTGCGCCAACTGGACGCCCGCAGGGTCCAGTTGCTGGCGCGCCGCGCCTGGCTGGTCACCACGCTCCAGCCGGTACGTCCCCTGCCCCCGGCCCCGCCCACGGCGCCCCGGCCGGAGACCACCGCCCCGAGCGTGCAGAACGTTCTGCTCCTGCTCGGCGGCATCCTGCTGACCGTGGCGGCGATGGTGTTCACCCTGGTCAGCTGGGGGCACCTCGGTATCACCGGCCGTTCCCTGGTGCTGGGCGCGGTCACCGTGGCCGTGCTCGGCGCCCCGGTGGCGCTGCTGCGGCGCGGGCTGCGCTCGACCGCGGAGACGGTCGCGGGGCTGGGCCTGGCGCTGACCGTGCTGGACGCGTACGCGCTGCACGAGACCGCGTTCGGAGCGGCGGACGGCGTGACGTACACGGCGGTGGCGTCGACGGGGCTCGCGGCGCTCTGGGCCGCGTACGGCACCGCGCTCACCGCCCTGCGGCTTCCCCGCCCCGCCGCCCTGCTGGCCGCCCAGCTCCCGCTCCCCCTCGGGGCGGTCGCGGCGGACGGCGGCCCGTACGCGGTCACGACCGCCGTGCTGCTGACGGCGGCCCTGGACACGGTGGCCGCGCTGCGGGTGTCCGTGCGGCCCGTCCGGCTCGTCGCCGTGGTCTGCGCGTTCGCCACGGGTGGCTGGGGCGCCCTGGCGGCCGGGCTGCTCTCCCTGGACGCGGCCGGTCCGGGCGCCGCGGCGCGTGCGGCCGCGCTGTTCTCCCTCGCGGCGGTGGTGGCTCTGGGTGCCGCCCGGTTCGCTCCGCGGCCCGGTCTCGCGACGGGCACGGCGGTGGCGGGCGGCCTGTGCCTGGTCGCCGGTGCGGGCGGCGTGCTGCGGGTGTCACTGCCCGCCGACTGGACCGTCCCGGCCTTCCTGGCCTGCGGGATCGCCCTGCTGGCCGGCGCGCGCGGCCCGGAGCCGGTCCGCCGGGGACTCGTCTCGGCCTCGGGCGCGGTGCAGGCGTGCGCGGTGCTGTGGACGGTGCCCGCCGTGGGCGTCGCGCTGCTGGGGCCGGCCGTGTGGGCGGGCCGCCCCTGGTCGGGGGTGCCCGCTGACGCCCGTACGGCGGCGACCCTCGACGCGTTCTGGCCGCCGCACGCGGTCACCGCGCCCCTGATCCTGGCCACGGTGGCCGCGGTCCTCGCGGTCCGCTCCGGTGAGTGGCGCCCGCACGCGCTGCCCCTGGCGTGGGCGGCGGTGCTCGTCCTGCCCGCCGCTCTGGAACTGCCGTACACCGCCGGCCTGCTGGTGCACGGACTCGCAGTGCTGGCGCTGCTGGGGCTCACCGCCCGCACGGCCACGGCGCTCGCCCTGGCGACCTCGGTCAGTCTCGCCTTCCTGTCCCTGGCCGCCGAGCCGGCGACCCTCGCCGTCCTCGCGGCGCTGACCGCCGTGTTCGCGGTGGCCGCCCGGCGCGGGCGGCTCGCCCCGGTGTGCGCGGCCGCCTCCGTGGGGTACGCCACGGCCCTGGCGTGCGCCGTGGGCGCCTCCGCCGGCTGGCGGCCGGAGCACATCGCGCTTCTGGTGCTGGTGGTCCCGGCGGCCGCCGCCCTGGCCGCACCGCGCGTCACCGACCCCGCCACCACGCTCGCGGTGGAGGCGGCGGGCGCCGCGGCGGGTCTCCTCGCCGTCGGGCTGGCGGTCCTCGACCTGCCGCTGCTCGCCCTGGTGCTGTCCCAGTGCGCGGTGATCGCCGCGGGGACGGCCCTGCGCCCCGAGCGGCGCCCTGTCGGATACGCCGCCGCCGCGCTCTTCGTCCTGGCCGCCTGGGTGCGGCTGGCCGGCTGGGAGGTCACCGTCCCGGAGGCGTACACCCTGCCGGTCACGGTCCCCGCGCTGCTCGTCGGCGTCCTGCGCCGGCGCCGCGACCCGCAGGCCTCGTCCTGGACGGCGTACGGGCCCGGGCTCGCCGCCACGCTCCTGCCGAGCCTGGCCGCGGCCTGGGGCGACCCGGAGTGGACCCGCCCCCTGCTGCTGGGCGCGGCCGCCCTGCTGCTCACCCTGCTGGGTGCCCGGCACCGTCTGCAGGCGCCCCTGGTGCTGGGCGGCTCGGTGCTCGTCCTGGACGCGCTGCACGAGCTGGCCCCGTATCTCGTCCAGGTGGCCGACGCGCTCCCCCGCTGGCTGCCTCCCGCCCTCGCCGGCCTGCTGCTGCTCGCACTCGGGGCGACGTACGAGCAGCGGCTGCGGGACGTCCGGAAGGTACGGGAGGTCCTGGGGCGGATGGGCTAGTGTCCCGGTCTTGAGGTCTCGCTTCGCCTCGTGAGTTGTGTTCTGTTTCAGATCATGGCCGTGCCGGTGACAGCGCTGCTCTTCTTCGGTG